>NZ_CALPCZ010000021.1 GCF_943193135.1 Odoribacter lunatus | reverse complement strand
CGTATTACATTCGCCAACCACTTGCTCTTCAAAAGGCAGAGGAGCTCGCTCCCGGTGGTCACAATTTATTCACGAAAACTGAACTAGTATAGTAGCACTCATAGTATGACTGCCATCATTGAACCAGTAATGTAGTTCAATAGTATTTCCATCTAAAATAGACATATTTACCATATTGTTCCGTTTGAGTGGCATATGTTCTCGCATCAACTATTCCTTTTATAATTTTCAACCTGCTCCAAAACCTTCTGGAAGACTTCCTCATCCCATTGTGGAGGATAGCCTTCCTTGTAAATAAGGTATGTGAGCTGGCTGGCAAGTTTACTTTTCAAGTTATCGTTATTCAACCAATCGGCATAAATGGCGGTATCGTCAATCAGCAACTTGATTTTCTTCGCCAACTCAATGCAACGTTCATCGGCATATTCAAACTGATGCTTGTCTCTGACTTCTACAAGAACATCGAAAAATGCCTTTTCCTCAAATGTAATTCCCAATTCCTTGAACTTCTCGCTGTCAGCTTTTAGTTCTTTCAGAATGTTCATTAACTTGTTCGACAATCCGTTGATTTTGTATGAAACAATATCACATACTTCATTCACTACATTCTGTGTCACTTCATTGGTAAAGGTCAGACTGTCACGGGTGTTATACGCATCAATCGTTTCCTCGAGCATCTTTTGGAAATGTTCCGCCTGTATCTTGTTGGTCCGACTATATGCCCGAATAGCCCTCGCCACCATTTTACACAGTATCTGGAATTTGGTAAACGGCATCTTCATATCGTCCAGTTCTTTCGAGAATGTGTCACTGAAAATATTTTCTTCAACGCCTTCATCAAGAACACGCTCAACACCACTGGCAATAATAGCCTCCTTCACCATCTGTTCCACTTGTCGGTTCATACTCTCGGCGTCGTGTTCGGTTGCCGTCATCTTATTGACATAAGAGCAGATTCCCATAAAACACTGACTCCACATCACCTCCTCATCAGACAAAATTCCAGCAGGATTGCAGATGTTGTACGCAGAACGCAAACGCTTCACGTGTTCTTTTATAAGTTTCCAAAAAGACAATTCGCCTTTGCGCTCTATGTTGTTGGCTAATATGTATTCTGTTGCTTCCTGAATAAATTGCAGACGGGCTAAATCGTTATTCCCAAAGAATCTGGCAAAATTAAGTCCGGATAATCGTTCACGAAGCAACTGCAACTCATTTTGTAATATCTCGTGAGCAATTTCAAGGTCTTCTTTGGGGCTGATTTCTCCGCCATACTTCTTCATCGCCTTTTTCATCTCCTCGCGGATGCCGATGTAGTCGATAATAAAGCCATATTCTTTCGTGCCATATTTGCGATTGACACGCGAGATTGTCTGTATCAGCGTGTGCTTCGATAGCGGTTTATCGTTGTAAAGCATTGTCAGACACGGCACATCAAATCCGGTAATCCACATATCCACATTGATGGAGATATGAAAATTGGACTTTTCTGACTTAAATTCCGAATCAAGGAACTTGCGATATTCTTTATCTCCAAGAAGGTCGTAGAGTTCACGTTCATCATCTTTATCCCTTGTCATTACCATATTGACAAAGGCGATATCCGCAAGCTTACTCTTCTCATCTGCCGTTAGCGTTAGCTCATTCAACGCTTTTTTCTTCTCGAACCACTCCGGTTGCAACTCCCTCATAACTTTGTACAAGCGAAAAGCGGTAGTGCGGTCAATACAGGTTATCATTGCCTTTTGCAGGCGGTCGGTCGATGCCGTGCGACGTTTATAGTCGTCAATTATATCGCGGGCTACACGATACAGAACATCATCGTCACCGATAATAACCTGCATACTTGACATCGCAGCTTTACTCTTGGCAATATCTTCGGGCGTCGCTCCTTCATCAGCACACAAACGATAATATTCTTCTACCTTATCCGCCTGCTCTTTATTGAGGAATACACGAGCCAATCGAGGGTCATATTTAATAGGAACTGTTATCTCGTCATATTCCGACTCTTTCATCGTGTATTGGTCAACGACTTTTCCGAATACATGCACGGTCTCGTCAATCGGAGTACCGGTAAAGCCGACATACGTCGCGTTGGGCAGTGCATCACGCAAATATTTTGCAAAACCGTATGTAACTTTAGCACCTATTTTATCCTGCTCTCCGTCTGCACGGATAGAAAGCTTTGAACCAAGATTGTTTTGAGTTCGATGCGCCTCATCGCTCATACAAATTACGTTGGAACGCTCTGTAAGCAGCCCGGTCGAATCCGCGAATTTTTGAATGGTAGTAATATATACACCTCCCGTTTTACGGGTACTCATCTCCGCTGCCAACTCCTGCCTAGTCTCAAACACTTTTACGGCATTATCCTCCAAAAATCGTTTGGAGTTGCAGAAGAGTTTTCCGCTTTGGGTTTCTAGGTCCTCGCGATCCACGATAATGAGAATGGTGGGACTGCCGAGCTGCTCTTTGCATCGCAACGCCAACTGTCGAGCCAAAAACAGCATCGTATAGGTCTTTCCGCAGCCGGTTGCGCCGAAGTAAGTACCCCCTTTTCCATCTCCGCCGACAGAACGCAGATGCTGAAGGATGTAATCTCTCAATTTGCGCGTGGCGAAGAATTGTGGATAACGACATACGATAGCTGTCGTGTCATCTTCCTTTGTCGGGTCGGGGAAATAGACATAATCGCGCAGCACCTCCAATATGCGTTCCGGTGACAATGCACCACGAATTAAGGTTCGTAACGTATCAAGTCCCTTGCCGGCTTTGTCCTCATTCTCAATCTTCTTCCACTCATAGAAGAACTCAAACGGAGAAAACGGCGTTCCCAACCCATTTTTTGCGCCGTCACTGATAACCGCCAGTGTGCAGTATTTCAGCAATGCAGGAATATCGCGCATATATCGGGTACATATTTGCGTATGCGCATCGCGTATGGTGGCGTTTTGTTTGGTGGGATTTTTCAGTTCAATGATACATACAGGGATGCCATTGACAAACAGCAGAATATCCGGACGGCGGTTTTCGCGCCCCTGCTCCATAACAAACTGATTGACGCAACGGAAAAGATTGTGGTCGGGATGCTCAAAATCAATATACTCCAATCGGAACGGGTTGTCTCTGCCATCGCTGTATGTGAAGTCGAATCCGTCTCGATAAAGAAAAAATGTATTCTGCGCAGCAAAATAATCATTTTGCTCGCCGACATTGCGCAGGTTGGCTACAATGCCGTCCATCTCAACTTCCGATAGATTCTTACTCTTATACTGACCATTCAGAAAAGCACGCAAGTCCTCCTCAATAAGCGGATCGGTACACTTGCGATGCAGTTCATCTCCGAAAGTATATTGCCAATGAGCCTCTTTGAGCAGGTCGATTGTCGCCTCCTCAAACTGACTTTCATAATATTTTCCTTTGCTTGGCATAGTTATCACTTTTTTATTTTTTCGACAATCTTTTCTGCCAACTTTTGGAGAAGAGGCGTATTTGCACCCAAGGATGTTTTAGTAGGTTTAAATTCATCAGACAACTGCTTCTTGAAAGCATCCATATTCTCTTGACTGAATAAATTTTTCTTTTTCAATTCTTCTACTATCTGCTTTATAATAGGTTGCGTAGAATCTACCTCAAAGTCTATGTCCTCTTTCAATCCCTGTTTACAAAACTTAACAAACTGTGCTTTAACAAAATTTTGTCCTAATGTATCTTCTATAGTTCCGTTGGCTACAATATCACCAACAAGATCGCGAATCGTAAAAACGTTTTCTTCCGTATAACCTCCACCTATCTTGAGTATTTTTTCTTTGTCTTTTTTCCCATCTCCATCATCGTCAAGCAAAACAAAAATACTGATGTTCTCATAATTTATTCTTGATGCCAACGTTATTATATTGCTACCAGTCCCATTTGTTATACCGATATCTTTATGGCCCAAACAATTTAAAGCTTTTTGTAGTAGCACTTTGTCTGTCGCCCCCTCAACCAAAATTCTATGTGGATTCAGTAAGTCTCTATATACATCTATACCGAACGCCTCCCTCAAAACTTCGTCATCAATGATATTATCGCTATCTTTTATACGTTTTAATTCAGTTGTCGCCTTTTTATCCTTTTTTACAATAAAATGACGCTCTCTATGACTTTTATCAATCATAAAAGGAGAATGGGTCGCCAAAAAGACAAAATTATCTTCACCTATCTTTAAAAGTTCCTTAGCCAAATCTCGAATGCCGGAAGGATGCAAGTGGACTTCCGGCTCATCTATCAGTATTAACTCATTTTTTCGTTCCTGATTTTTAGTTTCGAGTGATAAAGATAATATTAGAGACAAAAAATGTTTCGCTCCTTGGCTTCGCTCATTTATAGAAAATCTGTCATTTTCATTTTCTTCCCCTTTATCTTTAATCAACAGAGAAAATTTACCGGTCTCTGTGATTTCTATAATCAGATCTATATTATTACTCCATACATTATTTATATATTTATTCAAAGAAATTTTAAGTTGCCCCATTAATCGGCTCCGGCTTCGTGAGTTTGCAACCTTACTGATAACTTCCTTTATTGCAGCTTTATCTGCATAACCACTCAATTTAAAGATATTGTAAAGAGGTCTATTTGAGGTCGGTGCATCTTTAAAAACATTTAAATCCGCATCACAAAGTAAATACTTCTTGGATGGTTTCCAAACAGATACGGACGGTTCTCTTCCCTCAATAAAATCAGTTATAATGCCATCAAAATTTTTTTTAAATTCAGTGGCATTTAATAGAAATCCACCTTCTTCTTCAGGTATCTCCACCACAGAAATCGTATCTTTCCACGATTTTTCGATTTTAACAAAATATTTACCAAGCAGATTTATATCATAATCATATGTATATTCAAATTCCGAATCGCCTCTTTTTATATACACATTCTTTACGATATTTGAAATGGCAAAATCGATATCAAATTGAGAATTAGTGGCTTCATTAATTGCAGCTTTTAATTCTTTTTCTTCGTCCTCTTCTAAATTCAAAGAGAAGTAAATATTGCAATACTCACAATCCTCAATTTTTTGATTGCAAAATTGATCGAAAGACACTTCGTCTTCCGGAGCGTTAAAATAGGACAACGCCTCTAAAATGTTGCTTTTACCAGATTCATTGATTCCTACAAATATTTTGGTATAGCTGTCACCAACTTTATCAAAAGGGATTTCAATCTCTTTGATAGACTTAAAATTCTCGATTTTTGCCTTTGAAATATACATATTTATTTGCTGTTAGATTTCTATCAATTGTGATTGGAAGTACTGTGTATGATATGTTGAAGTAATGCCGGACATACTTCACGAGAAAGCCGGTCGGCTTCTTCGGCTATCTGTTTGGCTTCGTTGGTGCACTTGTATATATTGACAATAGCTCGCTGAACATCAATATCCGGTATCGGAATGCGAACACGCTTCATATCCTCAAAAGAGAATGTTTCCCGAGCACTGCCCCATGAATTGAAACGGACAAATCGGTCAAATTCCGGACGGCAAAACCATAGATACAAAAAATCAGGCAACAGTCGCTCTTTGTCTTTGACCTTAAAAACGCAAGAGATTGAAGAAACGAGAACATTTTCATTAGTGTTATTTAATCCCAAACTCATTTTGTCGCCTCTTCTTGATGTATCTGGAACATATGCAATCTCGTCTGGTTTGACAATCTTATAAGGAGTAAGAGAAACCCCCTCTAAATTTGCCTTCGTATCAATCATACCTTTTGAGGTCGCCAGTCCTCTAACAGAATCTGCTCCAAGCGCATTACCGATATTCCGCTCATCACATTCCTCAATATATTGTCCTATTTCTTGTAATGAACAATTATGCTTCAACTTTTGGATATAACTTTGGCAGAGTTGCATAAGCGGAGCGACTTTTGCCACATTCTGTTCTTTAATCTCGCTCAATGCTTTCCACGCATTTACCACCTTTTGCTGTTCGTCAAGAGACGGCAATGGAATCTCGACTAATTCCATACTCGCAAAACTAAACGCTTCGCGAGCACTTCCCCAAGAATTGTATCGAGCATATCTGTCAAACTCCGGTCTGCTGAAAATTAGATAAAGATAATCCGGCAGTAATATGGCTGTGTCTAAAATCCTAAAAACAACATAGGACGATGACACTATATATGTATCGTCAGAATCATTCAGTGCTAGAGAGATTTTATCACCGTTCCTTGATGTAATAGTTACATAGCAAAACTCATTTGGTCGAACCTGTTTGTAAGACGATAGAGAAACGCCATCCATATTAGCTTTTGATTCAATAAAAGTTTTATTTATGCTCACACCTCGCAATGCTGATAAGTCTAAAGCATTGTCGGCATTCCGGCGGCTATCACATTCGACAATATAATCCTCAAGTCGAACCCATTTTACGTTTCCGTCTCCCATATCACTCCTCCTTTCCGTGTTGTTCCAAGAAGAAACGTTTTTGCTGTTCTATCTCCCTGCTCAACTCTTCCTCTGTTGGCATATAGGCCATATATTTGGCTGCAAAAAGTTGCTCGCTACCGTTAAGGACAGAATATTTTGCCATTACTTTATCTGTTTCCGTGCAAAGCAATATACCTATGGTCGGGTTATCATTCTCATCTTTTACAAGGTCGTCATACATCCGAACATACATATCCAGTTGCCCCACGTCCGCATGTGTCAATGGATGCGTTTTAAGCTCAAACAGTACGTAACGTTTGAGTTTGATGTTATAAAACACGAGGTCTATGTAAAAGTCCCCAGAACCTGTTGCGATATGTTTCTGCCTGTCAACAAAGGCGAAGCCTCGTCCCAATTCCATAATGAACTGCTGCAAATGGTCTATCAGGGCTTGTTCCAACTGGCTTTCATCATATTTTGTGTCTTTGCGGAATCCCAAGAATTCCGCTATTACCGGACTCTTGATATATTCCAATGGATCATCGGATTCAATGTCCGGAGCCGGCAATGCCACCCCTTCCCTCACGCAAGCCATACGACGACCATAGTATTGCGTGCCAATGTTGCGACTAAGTGTTCTCGAACTCCACATCTGCTCCGAAGCTTCTTTCGCATACCACTCTCTGGCTTTAGGATCCGCAACCTGTATAATCGTACGGAAATGTGTCCATGTCAGATTGTGAACGCACGCGTTCACAATCTTCAAATCACTGAAACACAAGTAGAATTGTCGAAAATAATCGAGATTACGTTTACTGAACGTACTTCCATATTTAGGCACCAGTTGCGCTGCCAATGTTTTAATCAACCGACTGCCATACTGCGCACGGGCTTCGCCATGCTGTTCTTCTTCCACTATACGTCGCCCAATATGCCAATAGGTAAGTACCGCAATTTTATTGGCCTCCGCATATGCCTGTCTCCGACCTTGCTCTATGATATTCCGAATGTCATCAAAGAGTCTTTCGGGTGTTATATCATAATGTTGCAACTTATTCTTTTCCATACCCCAAAACTTTGAATGCGTTTATAAGTGTCGCTTCGTTATTATCCCAACGCTTTTTGAGCGCATCAAACTGACGACTCATATCCGCCAATGCCGACTGATAGTCCATCTCAGTATCACGGTCGATGAACTCGATATATCGGGACGGAACAAGCGAGTAGTTTTTCTCGCGTATCTCGTCTATATGGGCAGCGTAGTACAATTCGGGCTTGGCGTAATTCTCTACGGCCGTATTCTGCCAATCAAACACTATTTTGCAAATATCGGCAATCTGCTCCTCAGAGAATCGCACGAACTTCTTTTCGTAGATATTCTGGGTCCAAGTGCGCAAATCGACAAAAAGGATTTCTCCCTCCCGATTGCGCAGTTGCCTGCCATATCGCGGTCCACCTTTTTTATTGTTGTTCAGAATCCAGAGCGTAACCGATATATCGGTAGAGTAGAACATATTGCGCGGCAACACAATAATTGCCTCCACTTTGTCATTCTCGATAAGCTGCTTACGTATAGCCAGCGTATCGTCATCGTCCAATGCTCCGTTGGCAAGCAGGAAGCCTGCAATGCCTCGATTAACATTCAGTTTGTTCAACATATGCAGAATCCACGCATAGTTGGCATTGCTTGTCGGAGGTACGCCATACCCCTTCCAGCGCGGGTCGTTCCCAAAGTCACCATACTCGGCGTACTTTTTCAGATTGAACGGCGGATTGGCCATAATGTAATCCACCTTTATATCCTTGTGTTGATCGTCAGAAAAAGTAGAAACTGCACGGTCTCCCAAGTGGTAGGATATGCCTCTGATAGCCAAGTTCATCTTTGCCAAACGATAGGTTGCCGGTTCCGACTCCTGCCCATATACATTGACGGCTTTGGTGTTTCCGCCGTGCGCTTCGATGAACTTTGTTGCCTGCACAAACATACCGCCAGAACCGCAACACGGATCATATACAGTGCCGTCAAACGGTTCGATGAGCGATGCAATCAACTCAACAATGGAGTGAGGGGTATAGAACTCCCCCTCCTCTTTGTCGGCATTGATAGAGAACGCTTGCAGGAAGTATTCGTAAACCCGACCGACAAGGTCGTGTTCCGTAAAGCGGTCTGGGTCGATTTTCTCAACCTCGTCCACAACGCTTTTCAGGACACCGGGTTCCAACGCTGTCTTCGTAAATATCTGCTGCGGCAAGGCGTTTTTTAACTTCGGCTCGTTATCGTCCAGTGTCTTGATTGCCGTATCGAAAGCCACTGCCATAGTTGCAGCCGGTTTCAGAATCAGAGCATCCCAGTTGGTCTCTTCCGTCAGGAAAAATACACCGTCCTGCTGATACTGATTGGGGCGGGACAACTGCATCTCGATAAATGCTTCGTCATTGATACCTTGTATCTCGACAATCTCGTGACGGATTTTATCTCGCTGCCGCTTGAAACGATAGCTGATAAATTTAAAGAATACCAATGTCAGCAGCAAATCACGCTTATCGGTCATTTGCGCTCTTCCTCGCAAGCTGTTGCGACAATTCATCAGGATTGTTTCCAGACTCTCTTGCTTTATCTGTCTATTTTGTTTCTTCACCATATTCCTACTGTATCAATTCTGCATTTAACTTAAATGCCTTAGAATCTATTTCCATTTGGTAAATCTTAATCTCAGGATTCCGTTTTTTGGCAACTTTAATAATCTTAGACCTCTCTTCTGTTTTTATATTTACGCCCAAATAAACCGATTCAAAGCACTCCCCTCCAATTTTAGGAAACGCCCGAACTTCTTTCCCATCGATAGGACCTTTACTATCATCCTGATCTGGCATCAACCTCATATATCCAGGATAAGGGTTTAAAATAAATAAACGAACCTCCTGTTCGTGTGCCCACTCCTTTGCTTTTGTGGATAACTGATAATGGTAGAAATCTTTTGCATCTCGAAAATAGTTAGGTTTCTCGACGATATTCCTATATTGGACCTCTATTTCAGCGCAACCAATCATAATATCTCCCCACATATGGGATAGGTATTTACGAGTCTTTTCCATATCTATACCGACACAAATACCTTTGTGCCTGCTATAATAGCTCCACATCAGTATAGAGTCATATATTTTGGACAAACTACATATCCAAGATTGTTCTCTTGTTCTGCGGAATGAATCGCTCCGCAACTCTTCTATTACCTCCGGAGGCCAAACTCTACAAGCCTCTTCCGGAACATTGGAAAAGTCTATCAATGCAGGATGACAGTCAAATGGGTCATTCAACTGCGTTGCATTGGTGAATTGAAGATTGCTATTATGCAACATCATCAATCCACCTATAAAGTCAAGGTACTTATATAGTTTGATTGCAACCATAAATCTTTTATTCAGTTCTCAACAAGTCATTGACAGAAACTTCCAACAGTCTTGATAACCCTCAAAAACCTGACAATCAGCAAAAAACTATTCACACACCACTTAAAAACAATCAAAGGATTAACTTCCAACTGCTCACAAAACCATCTGTTGGTTCTTTTTTCTCGACTAAAACCACTTTTAGACGGTTTATATCAGTTTGCATATCTCTCAAAATTGTTAATGTTTTGCAAATATAATGAAACTCCTTCACATATGTTGTTGTTCCTATATTTTTATTCCTAATCAGTTTGTTTGTAAATATTTTAATTTTTCATATCTGTAGAACATTCGAGTATAGTCCGAAATTTGAAAGGTATCTGTTCAATCCGTCGGAGATGGATTTTTATTAGCGTCAGCTAATAGCAAGGTATGTTTTCAGCCGCTCAAAACATTTTGAGCGGTCCCGAAAACGCCTTGCCCTTGCAGGGGGCGGAATACCCTCCAAAGTCGGGAAACCTCTCAATTATGGGGTGTCTGTTTTACTAGTATGGATGCTTACAAGACCTATGGGACGTTCTCTTTTGCGACCACCGGGAGCGTCCTCCTCAGACTTTCTGAGAAGCAAGTGGTCGGAGAATGTAATACGCCGACATAAACTTGCTAACTCAAAATTTAATTACTGTTCTCTGCATACTCTCCTAATTTGCCATAGTGCAGTCTTTACAGCCAGAGATTGGTCGATAAGTCCGATTAGCAGTTGACCGATCAGCTGATAAATCGGTTAAACGGCAAGCTGACATACCAATCGGCAAGTCTGACGACAGAGTATCATATTGACTGATTAACTGATTCACCTGACCTACTTCTCACCAACTGTCCAAACAGGCTTAACCTTTACAAGTTTTCTTGAGGGAGCGCAGTTCTCCGTCTACTACTCCAAAGGCATTGTCCACATACAAAAAAGAAAACAGCTTGCCGGACAACATCCTGTCGGTGTCCCGTGCAAGCTGCTTTTCTGTTTTCTTTCCGTCGCTTATTCCCGTTGCCGGGTGCTTTTGAGGGTGTGCCGTTGAAAGGTGCAAGGTTTTCGGATGGAATACGCTCCGAAGGAGGAAGATTGCGTCCGAAACGGCTTTGCCGCCCGACCTTGCATTTCTCAAAAGTTGCACACCTATCTTTGCTGCCGGATAGCGGGAAGAGACGACGGAAAGAACGAACTTGTCTGTTTAATTGTACATATTCCCTTTATCCCGACCTTTTCGGTTAAAGACCTCCCCGTGTACGATTAAATATACCGGAGGTGCAGGGCATTCTTTATTTCTGAAATATAACCGCTCTATCAAAAACTGCCGGAAGATACGACTTCCCTTGCTCCATATTCTGAATGAGACGGCTATCACCACTTCAAGGCTATAAACATCGAAACTGATGCCATTGAGTTGCCTAATATACTTTGCCGTATCATACTCGCTTAGTTCCTTGTTTTTGTAAATGGACTTGACAGTCCTGCGTACATTGTACTCGAACACGCCGAGCATGTCGGCGATTTCCGGCAGGGTCATCCATACGGGGACGTCTGACATCGTGACCGTCCCCGTTTCACTGATTGTTATGATTCCTCGGTTCATAATTCGTTTCGATTATTTGCTTGTCGGATAGGATTCCAGACATCTCCTGCGGGCATCAAGTTTACGCTCCAATTCTGTCATGTCGTGGCTGACTTTGCGGTCTATCACGCGAGCATATATCTGCGTCGTTTTTATATTGGTATGACCCAGCATTTTCGACACGCTTTCTATTGGAACGCCGTTGGAAAGACAGATCGTCGTTGCGTAGCTATGGCGAGCAAGGTGGAAGGTTATGTGCTTCTCTATCCCACAGAGCACGCCTATTTCATTCAGATAGTCGTTCATCTTCTGATTGCTGATTACCGGAAGAAGTTTGCCATTCTTTGCTTCTCCCGCATACCGCTGAAGTATCTGACGGGGAATCTCAAGCAAGGGGATGCGGGAATCCGTTCCGGTCTTTTGCCTTTTGGTCATAATCCACAACCTACCGTCAAAGCCGGTCTTGACATGTTCTTCTCTCAGGTTACAGATGTCTATATAAGACAGACCCGTATAACAACTGAAGATAAATACGTCCCTAACTCTGCGCAATCGCTCGGAGACGAACTCCTTGGCGTAAATCCTGTCTATCTCGAACTGCTCCAGATAACCCCGGTCCACCCGCTCAAAGGTGAATTTATAGTGGACAAAGGGGTCTATGAACTCGAGACCGCTATTTTTCGCATAAGTCAGGATGCCATGAAAACGCTGTAAAAATTTCGTGGCGGTATTATGGGCGATACCGCAGGTTTGGCGCAAATAGAGGTAAAAGTTTTCTACAAAAGCGGTATTCAGCTTCCGGAGAGGCATATCGGATGTATGATAATGTTCCCTCATGAAATCAAGCAGGCGTTGTCTCGTCAGCTCGTATCGGGTATAAGTCTTGCGGGTTGTCAGGGTTCCAACTTTCCGCTCGTATTGTTCATTGAATTGAGTAAAGCAGGTCATTAGCGTATTCCCCTTTTCCTCCAGACCCAGAAAAGCGTTTCGGATCTGCTCCGGAAAGACGTAGCCATTCAAGGCATGCTGGCGATTGTAATGAACCGTAAGCTCCGATTTCATATTGTCCAGAAGACGGTTCAAGGCCGTGTTTTCGCTGCTGTACCCCTTCCCCGTTTTCGCCCGGTTTTTGGAGGTATCCCAGTCATCGGGGAGTATGTCGAGCTTACTGCTGAATTGGGTGTTGGAGCCGTTTACTGTCACCCGTACCATTATGCTGACACGACCGTTTTTCTTGGGTTCGTTCTTTTTGAGGTAGAACAACACCTTAAATGTACTTTTCATGGCATCTCCTTTTGGTTGACAAAACTATGGTAATTCTGTGAAACCAAAGCAGACAAACAAGAGACAAACAACGCCAAATCAATGAATTACTGTTAAAATCGTTACGGTTTTTATTATCCGTTTTACCGTAACGATTCGGTAACGATTTTTTGTCCTAAAATGGCTTTTTCTTGTCTCCGAAAGGGTACATCGGAAAAGAAAAAACCTTTCTAAAACGTTCGTTTAGAAAGGTTTGGCTTAACTTGACCGCCGTTTGGCGTTTTATTCCGGTGATCCAGCTGGGATTCGAACCCAGGACCCCAACATTAAAAGTGTTGTGCTCTACCGACTGAGCTACTGAATCATCATCTTGTTAAAATGCGGGGCAAAGATAGAGAAAAAGTATAATACTTACAAATTCCGAATCGCTATTTTTGAAAAAATATATCTTCTATAAAAAAGGAATAAATTTAACAGGGCTTTTTATGGTGATGCAATCAGGTTTTTATACTTTTGTTCTATTCCATTCGGAAGCTATAACCGGGAAAATTAAAGAACCTGTGTAATGTTTTTAGAAAGCGTAAATCGTGCGGGATGGGTGGAAGTAATCTGCGGCTCTATGTTCTCAGGCAAAACGGAAGAGTTAATCCGGCGCCTTAAACGGGCTCTGTTTGCCCGACAAGAAGTCGAAATATTTAAACCCAAAATCGATGTAAGATACTCGGAAACGGAAGTTGTCTCCCATGATGCCCACGCGATACGTTCCACGCCAGTTGAAAACTCCGGAAACATCCTTTTACTAACGGGAAATGTAGACGTTGTCGGCATAGATGAAGCACAATTTTTTGATGCAAATATTGTCAATGTATGCCAAATGTTAGCCAATCAAGGCATCCGGGTTATCGTTGCAGGCCTGGACATGGATTACTCGGGTAAACCTTTCGGCCCCATGCCCCAGTTAATGGCAATAGCCGAATACGTAACGAAAGTACACGCCATTTGTGTACATTGCGGAAATCTGGCAAACCATTCCCACCGCTTAAACAAAGACGACAAATTAGTTATGTTAGGAGAACTGGAGTCTTACGAACCTCTATGCCGTCACTGTTTTAATAAAATGAAGCAAAACGGGAAATAATAAAACTGATACCTATTCTTCCAATGTAAAAGATTCTATCTGTTGTAATTTCCTAATTACTGCATCAATTCCCTGCCGCCGCAAAGACAGTATCATCCGGCATTCCAATTCAAAATTACGCTCCAATACATTTATATCTGCTTCTTTGATAACTCGCATCACATCATTAAGAACAGCATAACTGAATTTAATTCTTATTATCTCCTCTTCCACCTTCTCGACAATCGTTGCCTGCCCTATTGCATCAGCAGCGGCTGTACGATACGCATTTATTAATCCTGAAACTCCTAATTTGATTCCTCCGAAATAACGCACGACAACAATCAAAATATTTGTCAAATCGTGCGATACAATCTGTCCTAAAATCGGCTTTCCTCCCGTTGAAGAAGGTTCCCCGTCATCATTAGCCCGAAAACGCAATTTATCAGCCCCCAGCCGATACGCATAGCAATGATGCCGCGCGTCATAATATTTTCCCCGCAATTCTCCCAATATCGTCTTAATCTCCCCTTCCGTATACACAGGAAAAGCAAATGCAATAAACCTACTGCCTTTCTCCTTATACAGCCCTTCGGCTCTCGCTTCTATCGTTTTATAAATATCTTCCATAAAAACAGGGTTTGAAAACAGAATATTTCCGCATTCAAACCCTAAATATACAACTTATCTATTAGCAATATCAACAGCTGCAGTGCAATTTTCTCTGTAACTCTTCCACTTCCGCCCTGAATTTACGATCCGTATCAAGCATATCATTCACAACCTTACAAGCATACAATACCGTCGCATGGTCTTTCTTGCCTATCTGATTTCCAATAAAAGCCAATGAAGCTTTCGTATATGTCTTGCAAAAATACATAGCCAAATAACGCGCCTGTACGACCTCCCGTTTTCTTGTCTTGGCCTGCAACAAATCCGGTTCAATATGAAAATGCTCACATACCACCTGCTGAATCTTATCTACCGTCAAATCCTCCACTTGCCGACGAACCGTTTTTCCTAAAATATCCTTTACTAAGTTTATCGTCAAGTCCTTCTTATTGAAAGTAGCCTGGGCCAGCAAAGAAATCATGGTACCCTCCAATTCCCGCACATTATTATCCACATACTGGCAAATATATTCTATCACATCCGGAGCAAACTCGATACCGTCCTTTTTCGTCTTATACAAAACAATTTCCTTCCGGGTCTCATAATCCGGCGATTTTATCTCGGCAGACAATCCCCATTTAAAACGGGACAAAAGACGCTCCTCTATTCCGCTTAACTCTGCCGGAGCTTTATCACATGTCAGAATCAATTGTTTCCCCAATTGCTGAAGATGATTAAATATATGGAAAAAAGTATTCTGTGTCGCGGTCTTCCCTGCCAATTCATGAATATCATCCAATATCAGCACATCTATCAACTGGTAAAAATGCAAGAAATCATTAATCTCATTCTTCCTTACAGCTTCCGTAAACTGGGTCTGAAACAAATTCGTAGACACATATAAAACGACCTTCTCCGGAAAGTTTTGTTTCACTTCCAACCCTATCGCCTGTGCCAAATGGGTTTTTCCCAATCCCGAACCACCGTATATCAACAAAGGGTTAAAAGCCGTACCTCCCGGATTTTTAGCAATCGCCATCCCGGCCGATTTGGCCAAACGGTTACAACTTCCTTCGATAAAACTCTCCATCGTATAAGACGGATTCAACTGTGAATCTATCTGCAACCGATTTGTAACGCTTTCAAACGGATTCTTCAAACCGGATTGAGTACGGTTGTCCAAATATATTGTATTCGTCTCCGGCTTCTTTACCGACACCGAAGCCAACGTCGTCGTCAAAGGCACCTTAGGCTGATTCTCCACTACAACCGAATACTCCAACTTTGCATTCGGCCCGATTACCTCTTTTAATGAAGTGCGCAGGATATCAATGAAACGTTCTTCCAAACATTCGTAGACATAATTACTGGCCACCTGAATCGTCAACACACCATCCTTAAACTTTAAAGGACGAATGGGTTCAAACCACGTCTTAAAAGTTCTAGGAGGCAACTGCTCTTCGATCAGTTTCAAACACTTTGCCCAGATATTTCTACAATTTTTTTCCATAATATCCTGTCAAGCAGGTATTTTTATTTTTTAAGTAACTCTTCATTTTCCGAATGCTAAAGTCTCAAAAAAAAAATAGATAAAAAAATCTGTTTTTTATTGATTATTATTGGGAAAAGTTTAGGGTTTATATATCAGAATGTTAATCCAAACCGACTGACAAACAATTACTTATGGAGCAATTTTTCCCTCTTACCTATATTCCTGCACTGAAACAAATTTATCAAAAAATCCCCTTCCAACTCTTAAATTTATTCCCGTAAACCTTTAAAATTTAAGCTTAGTCACCCCTCCTCCAGCAATCATAATAACCATTTTGATTTTATGATTATGTAAAACTAAATTCAGGCAGAACATTAGTTATATAGAATGATTCTACTTTATTGAATTAATTTATTTTAACAATATATGCATCTTTGAAAGACTTTTTAACCCTCTCAATCTGCCCCTCCGCATCTTTTAAATTTCGATATGTATCAATCATATAAAGGACTTTCCCATTCCGCTTAATCATTTCTGCTTGAGGATTTTCCACCAAGAAAGGCGCATCGGGAGCCAATGGCTTATCGGTCGAATACACCACAATTCCATACGTATCTTCTTTCGACTTCCTGGAAGAAAAATCAAAAACCGAGAGATTAACAAACCTTTTAGGATTTGCTCTGAACTCCACCAAAAGTTTATTCAAATTTTCGCTGACCGCAACCAAATTATAATAAAGATCATCATTATTTATCGCCTCGCCTACGGAACCTTTTCCCCGGTTTATCTTTCGGACAACAGAATCCACCTCAAGAAGAATATCATCCAAACGCCTGAAAGCCTGTCCCAGATTTGCAGCCTGTAATGTATCCGAAAGCTCGGCTATGTTATTCAACCCCTTTGAAATATTGTAATTGCTCCGTTGAAGATTATCAGTTATACTATTAATATTGGACAATATATGCGAAATCCTGTCTGCTTGTCCGGTAATCAAGCCATCCAGACTCCCGGATGCACTCTCCACATTCTTCAATGTACGGTGAATACTATTCAAACTACCTTCGATATTTCCCTTGGTATCGTTATTAAAAATATCCTGTACCACAGTCAGCACCGTATCCAAAGATGCCATTATATTCTCTGCCTTATTTTTAAGAGGCTGTATTTGTCGATTAACCTGTTCAAGCAAATTCAATTCAAGCTGTGCACGAAGCGTATCCCCGTTCTGCGCATAATATATGGAATTCCCCGGCACAATATTTATCGCTTTAGAACCCATCAAATCAATATTCTGAATAACTGCCTCCGAATTTGCCGGAATCTCCAAATCCTTTTTAATGGAAAACTGCACCAACACATGTTCAAAACGAGCCCCCACAAAATGTATCGAATTCACCTGTCCAACCTGATATCCCCGATACACAACGCTGCTCGACACCTTCAACCCATCTACATTATCATATACACCGTAAAAAATATTATTCCGGTCAAACAACGCCTTCGCTTTTAAAAAATTAATACCCCATATCAGGATAATTATCGCGCCGATTGCCGTTAATGCTAGCTTTACTTCTCTTTTTATCTTCATTTTATTTCAATTTCTTCTCCAGATTTTTGGCTTCCGATACCTTTATCAATTTCCCGTTATATACGGCAATAACAAAACAATCCCGCACTTTCTTGCGAATACTTCCCAAATTGCGGCTTGCTTCTTCATAATTATTGGTCTTTTTCACATAATACCGATAGCGGTCACCCGTCTTCAATTCATAAACATCACCGAAATAACCCAAACATTTCGTATCTTTTAACCGAGTCGATGCCGATGCTATCTGAACTGCATAAAACAATCCTTTCTCCTCCGCCGGAGCAGGTTTTGCCTCTGCAACAGTTTTATTCCCCTCTTGTTGTGGTTCCGGAGCATGCTCCGCCAACACCATCGAATTACGCTCCACTTCCTCTTTATACGAACCAAAAGCAAGCGCTATCGCCTTAGCAATCTTATTTTGTCCATCCACCGTATTAAGAAAACGCTCCTCATTCGGATTGCTTATAAACCCCATTTCTATCAATATAGCAGGCATGGCAACATCCTTCAACACCAGATAGCCCGCCTGCCGCACACTGCGGTCCGTATTATGCGTCGCTTCTATAAGTGCATTTTGAACCAAACCGGCAATACGAAGACTATTTCCCAGATAAAGATTCTGCATCATCGAAAAAATAATATACGACTCCGCCCGGGAAGGGTCAAATCCGGAATACTTCACACTATAATCATCCTCATACTTAATTACCTCATTCTCCTTCATAGCCACCTGCAAATTGGCTTCCGTCTTATGCAACCCCAATACATACGTCTCAATTCCGCTTACCTTAGTATTATTGGGAATTGAATTAACATGCAATGAAATAAACAAATCAGCCTTGTGATTATTAGCAATCTTTCCGCGCTCACCCAACTCTATAAAAACATCCTTATCGCGCGTATAAACCACTTTGACATCCGGATACTTTTCACGTATCAGCTTCCCGAGCTTCAACGCCACCTTCAGTACAATATTTTTTTCATAGCTTATCTTCCCCACACATCCGGGATCCTTTCCTCCGTGTCCCGCATCAATACAGATACATTTGATCCGTTTATAATTAGTCTGAGCGGATACGGCACACAAAGAACAGAACATCCCCCAAAACAACAAAACACCCACAAGCCCGTATCGAAATATCATGATATTTTAAACTTTTTAAAAAGAATAATGAGCATTAACAACCAATATTTCTTACATTTGCCATCCCAATCCGAGAGTTGGCGGCAATTATATTCAATACAAAAATAATACAATAAATTGCAAATTAGAGAATATATATATCATTTTATTACCGCATGTTCCGTTTTTATCCTCTTGACTCTCCCGGCAACAAAGCTCTCTGCTCAAGAAAAAACGGATTCCTTGCTTCTCGATTTGAAACCCACTCTACAGCCAGACACACTCTTCTTTCAACAGGATACCATTCCTCAGGACAGCATCCCGCAGGATTCCGTAAAAAAAGAAAAACCGTTATTCAAAGACATCATCTCCTATAATGCTGATGACTCCATACGCATTTCAATGGATCAAAAAAAAGTATTTCTTTACGGAAACGCAAAAGTAAAATACCTGAAAACAGAACTGAACGCCCAATTTATCGAATTGGACATGGACAAAAAACAGGCATTCGCTTCCGGTCTGCCCGACACCTCCGGAATTGTAATGGGGACCCCAAAATTCAAAGACGGAGGCCAGGAATTCGAGAGCAAAGAACTCCGCTACAATTTTGAAACCCGCAAAGGCTTTGTCAAAGACATCATTACTCAAGAAGGAGAAGGATACGTACAAGGCAAATTGACCAAAAAACTATCGGACTCGGTTTACTGTGTAAAAGAAGGCTGGTACACCACCTGTGACCAACACGACCATCCTCACTTCTACATCAGGATGAACAAAGCCAAAATGATAAAAGACAAAAAAGTAATAGCCGGCTTCTCCAACTTAGTACTGGAAGACGTTCCCCTGCCTATTGCCCTTCCTTTCGCCTTCTTTCCCATCACCAAAAAAGGAACATCGGGCGTCATCATGCCTACTTACGGAGAAGAACGGATGCGCGGATTCAACTTGCGCAACGGAGGATACTACTGGGCAATCAGCGACTACATAGACCTATCGCTGACAGGCGACATATACACCAACGGATCATGGGGCGCCAACATCCTTTCAAACTACCGCAAACGCTACAAATTCAGCGGGAACTTCAACTTCACCATAAGCCGTAACCACACAAGCGAAAAAGGATTACCGGACTACAATGAATCACAAGACTGGTCGCTCCGCTGGAGTCACTCCCAGGATGCCAAAGCCAATCCTTACAGCACCTTCTCCGCTTCCGTAGACATTTCTTCCTCCAACAACAACTACTATAACGCAACAAACATCAACGATATTGCCAACCAGCGCAAACAGTCCAGTATCTCATGGAGTAAAAAATGGCCGGAAAAACCGTTCAGCCTAACAGCTGCTTTCAGTCACAACCAAAACAGCCGGGACTCCTCCATTTCAGTGTCCTTTCCGAATATGAACTTCCGGATGACCCAAATCTACCCTCTCAGAAAGAAAGGAAAAAGCGGAAACCTGAAATGGTACGACAACATCGGACTATCCTACACCGCCGAACTAAGAAACAGCATACAGACCAAAGAAGACGAACTATTCAAAACACCCTTAAACCAATGGAAAAACGGTTTCAAACACTCCATACCCTTATCCACCTCCATCAATCTGATTAAAGACGTCTCCTTAAGCCCGTCCTTCAACTACGACGGAGTCCTGTTTCTTAGCTCCATACGCAAAACATGGGAGACAGACACCTCCCTTGCCACCAAAGGAAGAATACGCATAGACACCATCAACGGACTGCACTATGCCCACAACTACAACGCAAGCATTTCCCTCGGCTACAACCCTACCATATACGGTATGTACATGTTCAAACCCGGATGCAAAGTATACGCACTGCGTCATGTAATACGTCCCAGCATCTCCGTATCCTACTCTCCCAACTGGGGCGTAAAAAGAGGCAAATACAGGAGGGTTTATTACGACAGTGACGGCAGAGAACAAAACTACTCCATATTTGAACAAGCCTTGTACAGCATACGCGAAACCCCTGAAAAATCCACCGGAAGCATCTCCTTGAGCATCGACAACAACATCGAGATGAAAGTACGTGACGACAATGACACAACAGGGAAAAACGAATTCAAAAAAATTAAAATACTGGAAAGTTTCCGCATATCCACCAGCTACGACATGTTCGCCGACTCGCTGAACTGGTCAAACATCCGGTTAGCTGCACGTACCAAAGTATTCCACGACAAACTAAACATCGACGTTTCCGCCACCATCGACCCCTATTTAATGACGGCAAACATGGTGAAAGTAAACAAATACGCCGGAGGTCTGGGACGCCTGACAAACGTCAGTTTAACATCCGGTTTCCAGCTCTCCTCCGACAACGGAAAGAAAAAAGAAGAAAAAAACGACCTGGTGGGAGGATTCTATGACCGATATATGGACTTTGAAGTTCCCTGGTCACTCAGTGTAGACTACAACCTGAGCTACTCCAAAAGATACTCACGCAACCCCGCCCCCGGAGCACGTAAAGCCTTATCGGAAGGCAATCTGACCCAAATGCTTCGATTAAACGGGGACTTTTCACTAACTCCCAAATGGAAATTCGGATTCAGTACCGGATATGACTTCTCCAACCACGAAGTAACCGCCACAAGTTTCAACATCTCTCGCGACCTGCATTGCTGGGACATGACATTCTCCTGCATCCCCTTCGGAACCCACCAATCCTACAACTTCCAAATCAACGTACGTTCCAGCCTGCTAAAAGACCTCAAACTGACCAAACGTGAATCCTGGTACGACACAGGAAACTTTTACAGATAACATCTTTCTATCCCCGTTGCCTTACCACCTCATAAATCATCACGGCGGCAGCGGCAGAAACATTTAAAGATTCAATATTACCATTCATCGGTATTTTAACCTGCTCCGTCACTATCTTCAAAATACCCTCATCAATACCTTTATCCTCCGCCCCCATCACAATAGCCAACGGCCCTTTCATATCCGCCTCCGTATAATATGTTTCCGCCTTCTCCGTTGCCGCATATACCCGCATTCCATACTGATACCTCAATTCACGCACCAACTTCTTCAAATTCAACACCCGGCAGACAGGAATATGATACAACGCACCGGCAGACGTTTTAATGGCATCGGAGGAAATTTTCGCCGAATTTTTATTCGGAATAACCACAGCATGCACCCCGGCACATTCGGCACTCCGGACAATCGCCCCGAAATTACGCACATCCGTAATCCTATCCAAAATCAAAATAAACGGCATCTTCCCCTCCGCCTGCACCTTCTCCATCACCTCCTCCATATCCTGATAAGGGACCGGTGAAACCTCCGCCAAAACGCCTTGGTGATTTCTATCGGCAAAAGGACGAAAAACCTCATCGGGAACATACTGGAAAGGGATATCCTTCTCCCTCAACAAAGAAAACAACGTCTGAAACAAAACACCCTTCACACCTTGTTTCAACATCACCTTATCAATCTCCTTCTCCTGCTGGATAGCCTCTATCACAGCCCGAATCCCGAATATACATTCCTGTTTGTACTTGGCCATACTACTATTATAAATTAAATACCTGTTTTCAAACGTTCCAAATCCGCATGAGCCACTTCCCATTCCGCCATACAGCAATCCAAACTTTTCTTAGCCTTATCATACTCCTTATAAAGTTGCTCGTCACTTCCCACTTCCACCATACGCCCCTCCATCTCTGCAATCTTCTTTTCCCAACCGGCAATCTCCTTCTCCAAATCCTCAATCCGCCGCTCCGCCTTCTTTATCTCCCGGTTCCACTGCTTACGCTCCTCAAAAGACATCTTCCTTTCCTCCACCTTCCTTTCCGGTTCTTTTTCCACCTCCAGCTTCTTTACGGCACCCCCCTGATTACGATTTTTCCATCTCTCATACTCACTGAAACAAGCCACCTTCTTCGCTTCCAAAAAGTCATCCACACCTCCCAAATACTCCTTCACCCCATGATTGGCAAACTCAAATACTTTATCCGCCAACCCCGTCAAAAAAGCACGATCATGAGACACAACAATCACCGTTCCCTCAAAATTGCGAAGCGCCTCCTTCAAAATATCCTTCGTCCGTAAATCCAGATGATTCGTCGGCTCATCCAAAATCAACACATTATAAGGCTCAAGCAACAACCGAGCCATCGCTAGCCGCGTCCGCTCTCCTCCAGACAACACCCCCACCTTCTTATCCACCTCCTCGCCCGAAAACAAAAAAGCTCCCAATATATCCCGCATCTTCTTTCGGATCTCACCCACAGCCACCCGGTCTATCGTATCAAGCACCGTCAAATCCGTATCCATCAAATCCGCCTGATTCTGTGCAAAGTATCCGATATTTACATTATGTCCCAACTTCAAATTTCCTTCATAAGGAATCTCCCCCATAATCATCTTCACAAGCGTAGACTTCCCCTCTCCGTTTTTACCGACAAACGCCACCTTCTCCCCCCTCAAAATAT
This sequence comes from Odoribacter lunatus, assembly GCF_943193135.1. Lineage (GTDB taxonomy): Bacteria > Bacteroidota > Bacteroidia > Bacteroidales > Marinifilaceae > Culturomica > Culturomica lunata. The sequence goes on along the minus strand of NZ_CALPCZ010000021.1, from coordinate 20,487 downwards.
CAATATCCAAATCCTGCAACACCAACTTTTCCCCATAGCACTTTTTTAAACTGCGTCCGCAGACAACCATCTCCCCCGAACGTACCGCCGGTTGAAAACGGATATTAATCCGCGCCGTATCCTCCTGCTCCACCTCAATACGTTCAATCTTTTCCAACTGTTTAATCCGGGACTGCACCTGCACCGCCTTCGTCGCCTTATAACGAAAACGCTCTATAAACTCTTCCGTATCCTTTATTTGCTTCTGCTGATTCTCGTATGCCCTCAACTGCTGGGAGATACGCTCCTTTCTCAATTCGGTAAACCGGGTATACGACACCTTGTAATCATACACTTTCCCCAACGATATCTCAATCGTACGGTTAGTCACATTATCCAAAAAAGCCCGGTCATGCGAAACCAGCACCACCGCACCGGGATACGTCTGCAAAAAAGCCTCCAGCCACGAAATAGACTCTATATCCAAATGATTCGTAGGCTCATCCAACAAAAAAATATCCGGCTTCGCCAACAAAATCTTTGCCAACTCAATACGCATACGCCAGCCCCCACTAAACTCCTCACACCTCCTGTCCATATCCGCCGCCGTAAAGCCCAAACCCTTCAACACCACTTCCACCTCCCCGTTCACATTCCCTTCCCCCCGCATCGCCAATTGCTCACTCTTCTCCGTGATACAATGAAGCAATTTCATATACCCTTCCGACTCATAATCCGTCCGTTCCGCCAACTCCCCGTTCAGGCGGTCCACCTCTTTCCGCAAAGCAAACAAATCGGCAAACGCCTTCTCCGCCTCTTGCCTTACCGTATTCCCATCCTTATAAACCATCGTCTGAGGTAAATAACCAATCCGCACATCCCCCGCCTTTGACACACTTCCCGACGTCGGTTCCTCGACTCCAGCCAATATCTTCAACAAGGTAGACTTTCCCGCACCATTCCGTCCCGTCAATCCGATACGATCCTTTTTATTAACTAAAAAAGAAACTGCATCCAACAAAGTAAAACCTCCGAAAACAACACTTACATTATTCGCCGAAATCATAATCATGAAAAATAAATCCTGTGCAAAGATAGCAAATAAAGCCGACTGAGTTAAAATTTTACTACCTTTACACAAAAATACATCACATAAGTATAAAAACTGAACAATTGAAAAATATGAAAATCAAACTTATTCTATCGCTTTGTTACATCATCGCTTCTTTGCACTTTATCATTGCAAGTGATAAAATCTATCCCACTCCCCAGGTTGTCAAACAAACCGGGAAAAACATCCAAATACCCCAAGCAGTACAACTTCACGGTGCCGAAGGAGCCGATGCTTCCGCACTCCAACAACTTCGTCAACTTTTTCAAATAGAAAAACAAAAAAAGAACTATCCCATTTACATCGGAAAAAGAGGAGACAAAAGCATAAAAAAATATTCCGAACTCATACCACAAGCCAACGGAGGATACTATCTGTCGATTACCCCCGAACAGATGATTATTGCAGGAAATGATGCCCGAGGCACATTCTATGCCGTCCAGACACTGAAACAACTCCTGCATGACAACCTTCTTCCGGAAATAGCGATAAAAGATTTCCCCGCCGTTGCTTACCGGGGTGTTGTCGAAGGATTCTACGGACAACCCTGGAGCCATGAAGACCGCATCCGGCAGCTTCAATTTTACGGAGAATACAAACTCAACACATACATCTACGGTCCCAAAGATGACCCCTACCACAGTTCTCCACATTGGAGAAAACCTTACCCTGAAAAAGAAGCCGGCCAAATCAGCGAACTCGTCGCCCTGTCAAAAGCCAACCACGTTGATTTCGTATGGGCCATTCATCCGGGAAAAGACATACGCTGGAACGAAGAAGACCTTCAGGCACTTCTTGATAAATTTGAAAACATGTACCAATTAGGCGTCCGCTCTTTCGCCGTCTTCTTTGACGACATCTCCGGAGACGGAACCGACCCCGTACGCCAGGCCGAACTGCTGAATACCATTCAAGACCGCTTCATCTCTCAAAAGAAAGACGTCACTCCGCTCATCATGTGCCCGACGGAATACAATAAAAGCTGGTCTAACCCCAAAGAAGGCACCTACCTGGACATCCTCGGTGAAAAACTATACCCCTCCGTCATGGTCATGTGGACCGGCGACCGGGTTATCTCCGATATCACCACAGAAGGCCTGGAATGGGTGAACAGACGCATCAAGCGCCCCGCATACGTATGGTGGAACTTCCCCGTCAGCGACTACGTACGTGACCATCTTCTCATGGGTCCCTCCTACGGACTTGACCTGACGGCAGGCAAGCTCATGTCCGGATTCGTATCCAATCCCATGGAACGGGCAGAAGCTTCTAAAATCGCCATATTCAGCATAGCGGACTACGCGTGGAACCCTACACAATACAATTCAAATGAGGTATGGGAAGCCGCTATACAAACTATTATGCCGAACGCAGCCAAAGCCTTGCATACCTTCGCCGCACATAACTCGGACCTTGGACCCAACGGACACCGTTACAGACGAGACGAATCCGTCGAAATAAAACCTGTCGTTGAAAAATTCATCGCAGCCTACAAACAGAGGGATATTCCCCAAACAACCTTAGAGCAGTTATTCCGGGAATACCAAAAAATCGCCGAAGCTCCTGACCAACTAAAAGCTGCCAATGACAACCCGGCTCTAATCAATGAAATCTCTCCGTGGTTAGAACAATTTGAAATACTGGGAAAAATGGGACAGGAAGCCTTGAATCTGGCACGCTTATCCACCCAAGGCATCACGGTACAATACTGGCAAAAATACTTGGAACTGCAAACGCTTGACCAACAACGCCGCCAGATTGACAGAACCTACAACCAAAACCCTTACCAACCGGGAGTCAAAACCGGTTCATTAATCATGCAGCCATTCATCGACAGCATTCGCCTCATCAGTGAACAGCATGTAACAGGGCATACTGCCGGCAGTCATCAACAAGCCGTTCCGGAATTGTACACCAACATCAAACAGATACAAAACCTTCCAATACAAACAGGGAAAAACAGCATCGCCATTTCTCCCGTCCTGGAAGTAATACGCATCGCCCCCAAACAATACATCGGAATAACCCTTCCGTTCACCTTAACACAAGCGACCATCGCTATCAACCTGGGCATCACCAACGCCCTCCAATGGGGAAAAATGCAAGCGTCCGCCGACGGTAAGACATGGGAATATTTAGAGGCTAAAGAAAACGAAACAAACATTACCGTCCGGTTGCCGGAAAACCTGTCTGTTCAATTCATACGTTTCATCAACCTACAGGAACAACCGCAAGAAATATACCTGAAAAAATTCAGCATTCAGCCGGAAAGCTCATTTAATGCGCCCTACTCCGTAGGCTTACTGACAGACAATAGTTTCCGGACAGCCTACCACGCAGACCGTTCCCAGACAATAAGTATCGACCTTCCCATCTCCCGCAAACAAACCGAATTTATTCTTTTATCGGATTTAAAAGAAGGTATGGCTTCCATCAGAATCATCGGGGAAACCAAACGGAATCAGGAAATTGACTTGGGAACCATACGCACCGCCTACGGAACATTCTCCTGTCCTGAAAATGTAAATACAATCAGATTGGAAATCAATACATCCGAGCCTATCAACTTATACGAATTAATGCAATAAAGCTACCCCCTCCACCTCAACCAACAACTCTTCCCGGCAGATATCTGCTAACAGGTAAAGCACGGGAAGAGTTTTAAAATTCCGTTCCATATACTCTTTCACTACCGGGAAATCCTTTTCATTCTTCAAATACACCCGTAGCGTCTGCAACATCCCCTTCTTCATAATCCCCGCTTTCTGCAAATTTTCCTCCGAAATCAAAAAATCAATATTCTCCATTGTCATCTGCAACTGCTCCTCCACACTCGTCGAAACAGAACTTTGCTCCCCGCGAATTGCTGCGGTACCGGATATAAAAACAATTCCTCCTTCCTCTCCATAAAACGCCTTCGCCCTCTCAAACTTAGGCGTCATACCTCCCTTCAAAACCCGTTGCGAATAAGCATGAGCGGCTACCTGCAGACTATTGTCCACCGCACAGCTCCGCCAGCCTTCTCCCTGCAAATCAATAGCCGTAAAATCCAACAGCAATCCCCCCCACTGCATCCCGATTCCCGTCGCAGCAGGATAACCGTATTTCCAGGAAGCCGTCGAATAAAAACAACTGCGCGTCTTATTAAAATGCCGGTAACGCTGCACCCTTTCCTCCATTGCCGTAATATCCTCCAGATAATTCCACTGGCGGGCAATACCCTTTACCTCAAATCCTTCATACAACAATACCTCCATCATCTGACTCATCGCCTCCTCCGCCTGTATATGAACCAAATCATCCAAATTACTTCCGCACAATCCCGACACAATCAACTCTCTGTACCCTTTCCCCTGCAAAATAACATAAGGCAAATCCGGCACATCCTCCAAATCCGTTCCGATTTTATATATAACCTCCCCCTCAAACCACGGATCCAATGTATGCAATTCCACCGCCAAATCCGCATCCAGCGGTTTTTGCGCGACATAACTAAACGCGGGACAACGATCTCCGAAAAAAGCACGCACCTGCCTATCCACCTCACAGCGTTGTTCTAAAAAATCCTCATTATCATACGTATCTCCGAAAAACACCAAGCGTACGATATTTTTCCATTTTCCGCAACATTTTAAAACTCCTGCAACCAACTCACTAAAATTTTTGCCGTTCACTTTATAAAATTTACACACCATTTTTTCTTCATTTATTTAACAGACATTTTCCAGGTTAACTCTTCCGCCCCCATATCCGATGCAATCTTTCGCGCCAATACAAAAAGGTAATCAGACAACCGGTTCACATAGCGAATAATCAATTCATCCACCTCATATTGGGCGGCAACATCCAATACCCGCCTCTCCACCCGGCGGCAAACCGTTCGGGCGACATGAGCAACAGACGAAGGCTGATTGCCTCCCGGCAAAATAAAACTGGTCAAAGGCGGTAACTGCTCATTCATCCGGTCTATCGCTCTTTCCAAAAATGCGACATCCTCCTCCGTCACCCCCAACTTGACCTTTAAATTCTTCACAGACGTATCCGTCGCCAAATTTCCCGCCACCGAGAACAGAATATTCTGTATCACGGCAAGCTCCTCCTTCAATTCCGGCAAAATAGGGAAAGAACGCACCCATCCCAGATAACTATTCAGTTCATCCACTCCCCCGTAAGCCTCCAGACGCACACTATTTTTAGGCACCCGCGTACCGCCGATCAAAGACGTCTGTCCCTTGTCTCCGGTCTTCGTATAAATCTTCATCATCTTACATATACATTTTTAATTTTCCATATTCACACCATCAAATGATAACTTCCCTGCTGCAACTTCTCATCAAAAAGCAAAATTCCAAACCGCATCATATCCATCCGAACCTGTGCTTTCCGTGCCAACCGCTGCCAGAGAGAAGCATTAAAAGCATTCCTATATATATCGGAAATCACCACACACTGCCTTCCCTTTCCTAGCCCCTCCAGCAACTCATACTCTTTCCCCTCCAAAAACTTCCAGGCATCCTTTGCTACGTACACCATATCAACCCCCTCCCCACAATCCCTAACATTGCACTTCATCCCCTCCTCGCCCGTCACGCCTTGCAAATAAAGCCTTATCCACCTGTCATCCTGCATATAACTCACCACTCGATGCACTTTCCAACAAACAGCAATCCGATACAGCAACCGATAAAACTTTCGGCTCCGCCGTCCCATTCCCACGCATTTTTCCGCCTCCTCCGGATAAACAAACCGATGCCTTCTGTCCCGAATAACATTCAAAATAAAATCAAACATGAAAGGAGAATGCACCCCAAACCCCCGCTTATGCCTAAAATACAAGGCATGTTTCATCCTCTCCTTCAAATAAACGGTTATCATCTTTCTTTCATTTACGATACTAAAATTCACCCAACTTTATTACTAACGAAAATAAAATATAATTCCGACATCCCGAATCAACTCATATATTTTTTTTATTTTCGTTCCCCGATCAGAGCAAATTACACTGAAAATTGGAAATTGCCGGTTTAAATATAAAATACTTGCCGGGAGTCGGCGAGAAGAGGGCATCCCTGCTACACACGGAACTTGATATAGAAAGTTACGAAGATTTATTATATCACATCCCCTACCGCTATATCGACCGCTCACGCATCTATCCCATTGCGGAACTAAACTCCCAACTTCCTTACATCCAAATCAAAGCCCGTATCCGGGACCTTAAAATCGTCGGTGCAGGAAAAAGCCAACGCATGGTTGCCACCGCTTACGATGAAAGCGGCGAACTGGAACTCGTATGGTTCAAAGGCCTTAAATATTTACCTAGCCAAATAGAAGCCGGCAAAGAATACCTGATTTTCGGCCAGCCGTCGTCATTCAACCGAAAAATCAACATCGTCCACCCCGAACTGGACGATTTCGGAAAAGCATCCAAACTGCTCGTAGGATTCCAGGCCGTCTATCCGACCACAGAAAAGATGAAAAAAGCTTTTCTGAACTCCAAAGCCATCAGTAAGATGCAGGCGGAAATATTCAGACAACTGAACGGTAAGATACCGGAAACTCTTCCGGCCTGGTTCCTGAAAAAATTCGGATTAATCTGCCTACACGAAGCCCTCTATAACATACACTTTCCCGCTTCGCCCGAAATACTGAAAAAAGCCATATTCCGCCTGAAATTTGAAGAGCTTTTTTACATCCAGCTCAATATACTGAAACTAAAATACAAGCGCAAGACCTATTTTAAAGGCTGCACATTTCCGCTTATCGGAGACTATTTCAACACCTTTTACAACCAAAACCTTCCTTTTCCGCTTACCTCCGCCCAAAAAAGAGTCATCAAAGAAATCCGGCAGGACTGCGGAAGCGGGAAACAGATGAACAGACTGTTGCAAGGCGATGTCGGGAGCGGGAAAACATTAGTCGCCGTCATGTGCATGCTCATGGCTCTCGACAACCATTACCAAACCTGCCTGATGGCACCTACTGAAATCCTGGCCAACCAGCATTTCGATACCATCAGGGAACTGCTTAAAGGGCTAGACATCAACATAGCCCTTCTCACGGGGTCCACCAAGAAAAAGGAAAGGGAAAGCATTCACGAACAACTTACGGACGGCACATTGCAAATCATCGTAGGCACCCACGCACTCTTAGAAGATGTCGTCACCTTCAACAACGTAGGACTCGTCATCATCGACGAACAACACCGCTTCGGAGTTGCCCAACGCGCCAAGCTTTGGCACAAAAACAACATTCCTCCCCACGTACTTGTCATGACAGCCACCCCCATCCCCCGCACTCTCGCCATGACCCTTTACGGCGACCTGGATGTCTCCGTCATCGACGAACTTCCTCCCGGCCGTAAACCCATCACTACCCTTCATTGTTACGACAAGAAACGAAACGACGTCTTTCAGTTCATCGAAAAAGAATTACGCAAAGGACGACAAGCATACATCGTTTATCCCCTTATTTCCGAATCGGAAAAAATGGACTTCCGCAACCTGGAGGACGGATACGACAAAGTCAATCAATACTTCCTCCCTCTCGGCTTTTCAACCAGCATGGTACACGGTAAAATGAAAAACGTGGACAAAGACGAGGAGATGCGTCGCTTTGTAAACGGCGAGACCCAAATCCTGGTAGCGACAACTGTTATCGAAGTCGGGGTAAACGTACCCAACGCTTCCGTCATGGTCATCGAAAGCTCCGAACGCTTCGGCCTGTCGCAACTCCACCAATTACGCGGACGCGTAGGACGGGGAGCGGAACAATCCTACTGCATCCTCATGACCTCCTACAAACTTTCCAATGAGTCCAGACAACGCATCGAAACGATGACCGCCACCAACGACGGCTTTGAAATTGCGGAAGCCGACCTGAAACTACGGGGCCCCGGCGATATCGAAGGCACCCAGCAAAGCGGCCTCACATGTAATCTGAAAGTTGCCCACCTCGGCAAAGACGGACTTATACTAAACGAAGCCTCCCAGGCAGCCAATGTCATTCTGCAAGACGACCCCGATTTGCAGAAAGAGGAAAATTCCGTCTTTGCGGCTCAAATCAAACGCTTGTTTAAAACCAAAATCAACTGGCGGTTTATCAGCTAATCCCTGCACTATTTATCGGACAAACACTACTCATTTGAGGGGATTTCTTGTGGATTCCGTATATATTTCACGTCTCTGTCTATTCTCCTACTATGCTATATCTCTTGTATAAAGTATATACAAAATGCCATCAAATCCCTTATAAAGTGCTTTGCGAAGCACTTTATAAGCACTTTGTAAGCGCTTTATAAGCACTTTATAGAATCGATATAGAGGCTTTAGACTATGATTGAATATGTCCATTCCATACGGGAATGTATCGGAAACTATAAGAAAGTGCCTGTCCGGATACAAAAAAGAGAGGCCGAATTATCAGCCTCTCTTTAATATAGGATTGTAATCTATAAAGATTCTACTTTTCCAATCGCTCTTTATTTTGCCGCCATTACTTCCGACGGAATCAAATCTACTGTAGTCTGGTCGAATACCAATGTTTTGTGATTGGGCAGATAGGTGAAAACGCTCTTGTCTTTCATTTCAACCACTTTTACTTTGTTTTCGCCTTCCATCAGGTACCATGCTTTTTCTTTGGGGAAATATTGGAAATTGACAGCATCGTTTCCTTCAGCAGATGCCAAAGTCAAACTATTCTGTTTTTTAATCATTTTATACATCTGTCCTTCGTGCAAAACGTCCATTTCTTCCACGTCACCAGCATTCATGGCAATCGGGTTGTTTCCTCCCCAAAATTCAATAGAGTTGAAAATAAGCACGTCACCCAAACAAGCTATTTCATAAACCGGAAGGATGCACAAGCCGAGGAATACCAACTCGTTCACAAATTTTGAATTGGAAACTTCTCCGTTCCAACGATGCAATTTGCTTGTCAACGCGAAAGAACCGAAACATCCTGACATCAATGCGCCCATTGATGCAATCAACACAACAGCAGTTGTTTGTCTAATTAATTTTTTCATTGTTTTTTCTTTTTTATTAATAATCAATTATCTATCTCTTTATACTTACAATCTTCTGATTTGTTCTATACTATTTTCTTCACATAAAGGTTTTAACAAAAATCATGCCTATATTACATTTTTTCCAATAAAAATTGCAGTCCCTATATTTTATAATCCGTATACTATTTTCATGGGGAAGTGTTAAAATACAATTTTTTTCTCCTTTTTAAATCTTTTTGCACGATTTTTGTATGATATTCTCATGAAGAGATAAACTTGAATGTTATGAATCAGTATATAGTATCAATATATCGTTTTTTCTCCGTTGTCTGTTGCTTGTTTTTCCTGCTTTTCTACGGATGCGAGAAAAAGCATATCGAGCACAAAGGTGAAAAAGAAATCAGCTTCAATCTCGATTTGAATCCGAGTTCCGATTTCAGAATCGTCACCCGCGCTCAGGTGCCGGATTCGCTTTTTAAAATACCGGAGGCCGATGAGTTTAAGATTCAGTTGCTGAATGCTTCCGGCGTCGTCATAAAGGAATGGGAATCCTATTCAGAGATGCCGCACCCCGTGAAGATTCAAGCCAACAATCTTCAAATCAAGGCGTCCTGTGGCACATCAGAAAAAAGTAATTTCGACGCTCCCTGTTTCTGCGGTGACACGACGCTGCTCCTTCAAGAGGACGAAGAAAACAATGTTACACTTACCGCCGGTATCGGCAATGTGCTGGCAAGTGTCCGCTATCGCGAGAATTTCAGCAGTTATTTCAAAGATTATTCCACGCAGCTCATTACTTCCGTCGATACGATTACATTCGGCAAGGGAGAGAAACGCACGGCTTTTTTACCGGCGGGTAAACTGGATGTGCTGCTGAACATGACCAAGAACGATTTAACGACGAATTCGCTGCTTGCCGTATCCCTTCCGGAAACGAAAGCCGCCGAATATTATCATTTCAACGTTTCTCTCGGTGGTGAACAGGGGTATGAGAAGCTGTTAATCAGTTTCGATTCGACCACCGTCGAGCAACCTATCGAGGTCGCTTTGCCGCAGGACTGGCAGGCGCACAAGAAACCATACCTTACGCCGGCTTTCGATACGGTGCCCGTTTATAAATATTTAGTGGGGGAAAGCTGTGACGAAAAAACGTTTTATACGCTGATCACCGCCCTAGGGAAAATCGGTTCGTGCCGGATAAAAACCGCCTCCGTCGGTTTAATCGCCGCCGGGTGGCCGGCAAATGTCGATTTGCTTTCACTGACCAGCGCCAACAGGAACCGCCTGCTTCGCTTCGGTCTGAAGTGGTCGAACGATATGGAGGATGCCAATATGGCGGAGATCGATTTTTCGGGTATCGTTACCAATCTGCCTGCCGGAAAACATACGATTACAGTGGATGTGGCGGATGTTTCGGGGCAGCATTGCGTTCCCCTGAATCTCAAATTCCACATTACTCCCCCGCTTTTTGAATTAGTCGCCCCGGAGCGTCCCGCTATTGCCCGTAGTTTGGAGTATCCGTTTAAAATCCGGATAAGCGGCGGCGCCCCTGAGAATATCATCATCGAGTATCTGAATGAAAACCTGGCATTCGGCGTGAAGGAATGGACGAAATGCAATATCAATTCCTGGACTTGGAACGCCACGATGGATACCGTGTACGTGTACGCCGGAGTCAATATCAACAAACCGATGCTCCAGTTCCGTGCCAAATACGGAGACGAAACGACGAATGAAGTCACGCTGAGCGCCGTTAATCCGACGTTCCGGCTCCAAAAAGACGGACCGGAATGGGCAAAACGCGCCTATCTGAATATCGAACAGACGGACGGTACGAACGGACTGGCGCAAAATACGCTGATCGAACAATACGACGTCCAGATTTCAACGAATAAAACGACCTGGACCCACGTGAATACAGAAGATTTTTCATTCGACAAGACCCACGATCTGGTCCTGTTTCAGGTGAATAAATTAGAAAGCGATCACACTTACTATGTCCGGGTGGCTTTCGACGCCAAAGCGGATCTGGACATCTGTTACTCGGAACCGATCGAGATTAAAACAGAAGAAGCTTTGGAATTAAAACCTATCGAATTTTCTGCTACAACAAGCTCAATCCATAAAGGCGGAGAATATGGGTGGACTGGCGCATTTGGCTCTGGTAATAAAAAACAAGAAACAGAAACAATACATTACTATGAAGGCAAAAATTCATGGCTTACCGTTAATGCTAAAACTATGCCCCCTGTAGACAAGGCAAAAACACCCAACACATGGTATATCATCGCCTCGACTTTACCATATCCTGAGAATAATTCAACCGGCGTTCTATTGCGAAATGTCGGTTGGGACTTTCAAGGAGAAACACCTGAAAACAAATATGGTACTCTAACTTCACAAACAAAATTATCCGATTTAACACCACCGAATATAAAACACCATTCCGCCGGAAAATTATTTTTGGGAGCAAATTACACTTACAATCACGACAATCACAACGAAACCTACGAAGAAGGTATTGAATTTACGTCCCGTCCGTCCGTTTTAAGATTTTCATATACATATAACGGACACAACGGAGACCAGGCTCTTGTAAAAATAGAGGTACTCGATGCTACCGACAATATCATCGGAACAGGAGAAGCGACCTTTGAAAACCAAGAAACTTTAGCAAAAACTTCCGTAGCAATAAACTATACGGATATCCAAACAAAAGCCGCGAAGTTAAAAATCATGTTCGCTTCGTCTTCCAGTTGTTCTCATGACCAAAGTAAAGAAGATGGAGATAACGGTATCAAACGCTTCACACAAAATATTCCAGCTAATGCAGTCTGTACCGGTAGTGAATTTTTTATTGCAGATGTTTCCCTCGATTACGAGTAATACTATGTTGTATAATCATTGAAAATAATATACCATGAAAAGATTTGCACGTGTTTTTATCTTTTTGATCGCTCTCTTTTCCGTTCTTGCCTGCAAGAAAGAGCATATCGAGTCGGACCCACGGACGGAAAGCGGTTCCCTGCGGTTGAATATGGGTCTCAATGTACTGCTTACGCAAAATACGACGCCCGCTTCAAGAGCAGCCATCGATACGAAAGATTTTATCGTTACGGTTTACGATAACAAGACCGGCACCGTCGCCCAAGATGTGAACAAGGCGGATGCCGTCTATGAATACGGCAATATGCCCGAAATCATCGCCCTGTATACGGGAGAATATTATATCGTCGCCTCTTCTTTGAGAGAAATGCCGGCAGCGGCTTGGGAAACGCCTTATTACCAAGGAACTTCGGAAATCTTTACCATAAAGAAAGCCTCCGTCACCCAGCTGGCGGACATCAACTGCACTCAAGAAAATGTGAAAGTGACGGTTTCCTATACGGAGAAACTGCAGAAAGAACTGACCTCTTATCACGCCATCATAGCATTAAGCAGCAATGAAAATGCCCACCTCGATTTCGATAAAACCGCCGCTCTTGCTGGATATTTCAAACCGGAAAAATTAATCGCAGTGCTGAACGGAGAACGGTATGACGGAGAGATTATCCGCGCGCGGGTGGATCTTGATTCCATTAAACCCGGTCAGCATCAGAATCTTGAATTTGATGTCACATACAGTTCCATGCAATTAACCATTCATGTAAATACGGATGTCGATGTCATTAATAAAGATATCATCGTTCCTCCCGATGACGACCCCGTTGAAGATCCCGATACAATTCCGGTAGATCCGACTCCCGGTTCTCCTTCCGAAGCTATCAGTATTGTGGGACGAGGTTTCGATATAGACAAGGCTATTGAGTTTGCAGTCGGAGAAACCAAAGATGTCGTTGTCGATATCAATGCAGCACACCAGATTTACAATTTATGGGTAGAAATAGAATCGGAATTCCTAACGGAAGAGGAGCTGGGCGCTTTAGGCATTCCCAAGAAGTTCAATTTAGGTGACCTTACCCCTGCGTTGAAAGCGGCTTTTGGTGCGGAAGGTCTGGGGTTGATCGACGGCGATGTCAGAGGGAAGACCTCTCTTGTGTTCGATATCAGCAAGTTTACCGCGTTGCTGCTACAAGCCGGTACCCATAAATTTATCATAACAGTGGATGATTACGAGAATTCGTCTTTAACCAAGACGCTGACCCTCGTTAATCACGATTAAAAATTGCCTTATGTCGAAAATTAATATTGGATTGCTGCTATTTTTATCTTCCTGTTCTTTTTTCTCCTGCCAGGATGACAAGATTGAACAGGATGGTGACGGATTGCTGGATTTGAAGGTAAGCTTCAATACCCAGACAACTCCCGCCATAGCGGTAAGAAGTACGGAAAGAGATTATGCCGTGGTCATTAAGAACGAGGACGGACGGACGATAAAAAGATATGCTACGCAGGAGGATATGCCGGAAGAAATCGCACTGGCAGCCGGAATCTATACAGCGGAGGTAACTTCGGGTAATAATCCTGATGCAGCTTTTTCCAGTCCTTATTTCACGGGAAGCGAGAAATTTTCCGTAAAGTCCAACGAGGCCTCCCAGGCAGAGGTTAAATGCACGTTGGCCAATGCGAAGGTCTCTGTCAATTATTCGGAACGGATCAAGCAATATTTTTCTTCTTACAAAACTTCTGTAAGTGTTCCCAAAGGATGTATTACTTTTACAGAAGACAATCAAGAAAGCGGTTATTTTAAAATCGCCAATGACAGTATGCGACTTTCGTGGGAATTAACGGCCATAAATACTGCCGGACAGTCTTTCAAGAAAAACGGAGAGTTTCAAGCTAAAAAACGGCAGCATTATTCCCTGAATTTCGATATTGATAATCAACAGAATTCAGAAGAAGGGGGCGTAAAAGTGAATATTATCGCCAATGATGATGTTGTCCGCACGGATACGGTCGTCATGATTGTTTTGCGCACGCTGCCCGAAATCACCGGAGAAAATTTCGACATAACCGTCCCTGTGGCGCTGCAATATAAAAAGTATGAAAATGCCGCTTACAAAATCAATATCAAAGGGACCCCTTCCATCGATTCGATTTTGTTTGAACACAATTGCGAGCATTTATACACGAACAATGTCCCCTATAATTTTAATCTATACAAGATTCAATCATCCGCATTCGAGACGATGCAAAGCGCCGGATTGGTTTGGGAAAGAGAAACCGACAGTACGGTAAGTATGGATTTCACGCCTATGCTGGACCGTCTGGAAACCGGCAGTTACGAATTCACCTTCCGGGTATATGACTCGAAAGGCAAAAACAATGCAGCCACATTCCAGCTTTCGATTGTGGATGCGGACGTTCTGACTTTGGGTGTCCCCGGCAACACATCGGGCGATGTATGGGCACGCCATGCCCGAATTGGCGGGCAATGGATGACGAATGACCAGCCCGAGGGCCTTCAAATCCGCTACCGTATAAAAGGCGGTTCCGATGCGGATTGGATTACCGTTCCTGCGTCTGAAATTATCAGCAACAAGAAACAATTTTACGCGTCCATCGATAAGCTGGAGCCTGAAACCGTTTATGAATATCAAACGTTGTCTTCCAAAGACGGAGCGGACGTTCCCGCCAATATTCAAATGTTCACGACGGACATGGCCGATCCCCTGCCCAACAGCAGTTTCGACGAATGGGACGGCACGTATCCCTGGGCTCCCGGAAGCGAGGAGAAAGACAAGTTCTGGGATACGGGCAACAAGGCTGCCGAAGTCGCCAAACTGGTTCTTACGCAGTCTTCCGACGTTTTGCCTTCAGGCGTTACCAACGGAAAATCCGCCTGGCTGAAATCTCAATATACAAAAGCGTTCGGTGTCGCCGATGTTTTTGCCGCGGGGAATATTTTTTCCGGAACATTCGGTAAAATCGAAGGGACCAGCGGTGCTTCCATGACGTTCGGACAACCCTATACATCCCGTCCTCAAAAGCTGAAAGGATATTATAAGTATAATTCCAAAACCATCGACTGGGACAAAAAAGGCGGTTTATCAGGCAAGGAGGACCGTTTCCATATTTACATTATTCTGGCAGACGAGGCACATTATCTTAACACCACGAATCAGTCTACGCTGTTTGATATGGATAAAATCAAACGCGGCGAGGATCCCCATACCATTGCCTTCGCCGAGTTGAGCAATGAGGAATTCGACGACCAAGGCAATGATGTTACTCCAAGTGTCAAGATGAACGATTACAAGGCTTTTGAGATTACTTTGGAATATTACAAGAAAAATGTCAGACCGTCTTACATCATTGTGGCAGCTACTTCCAGTAAATACGGCGATTATTACACCGGAGGTATCGGCAGCGAGCTGTACATTGATGAATTTGAATTAGTTTTTGAATAGAAATATGCATCGTTTATACTATCTTATTTTATTATTTATATTTTCCCTGCCGATTAGCCTGTCTGCCCAGCGATTCGACCGAGGAATTACTCAAATTACCTTTATTCCCAAAGGGCAATGGATTACGGGATGTAATATTTCTTATTCACAACATACGAACGACAATTATAAATTCATTGTAATCGAAGGCTGGAACGGAGAAGGTTATAATTTCAGTGTCAGTCCGTTTCTGCTTTATTGTTTCAAGGATAATTTAGCCAGCGGCGGCAAGTTCGAATATACCCGCTCCCTTTTAAAAATCAATAATCTGGATATCAGTATCGATGATGATCTGAGTTTCAGCCTAAGCGATATTTATACGCTGAAACACGGCTATTACGCCACCGGGTTATTCCGGGCTTATCTGAATTTAGGAGAAAGCAAGCGTTTCGGGCTTTTTAATGAGGTTCAATTAAAGTTCGGTGGGACGCAAAGCAAACTTATTTCAGGAAGCGGAGAATCGCTTACGGGAACTTATGAGTCTTCTTTTGATTTCGGGCTAGGGATGGCTCCCGGCATGATTGCTTTTGTCAATGATTATACCGCCGTTGAAGTGACTGTGGGCGTGCTCGGTTTTAATGTTAAATCCATTAATCAAACTACAGATCAGGTGGTGGTGGGCTCCAGAAAGACCAGTTCCGCCAATTTCAAAATCAATCTTTTGGCTTTGAGTCTGGGACTCTCTTTTTATCTATAATCGGAACAGGGTGAAACACGGGATACGACAATTATTGATTTTATTTTTCACGGCAGGCTGCTTTTCCGTACAAGCAGCTTCTTACGTCTTTTCCCCCACTGTTTCCGATACCATACACAATTCCGATTACTGGAGAAAAGATACCAATCACATTCCTTCCAAGAAAGAAGTAAAGAAGAGATTGAAAGTTTTAGGTATCAAGATGCCTATCGACATGCCCAAAAAACGCATGGAACGCGGTATAGTCAATTCTCTTTTTATTCCCGGGAAAACATGGCAAACGGGCATCTCTTTCTCTTATTACGAAGAAAGTAACGATGCTTATGATTTTCTGATTATCGAGGACTGGGAAGGGCAAGCCTATTCATTTCGGGTCAGCCCGTTTTTCTGCTGGTATTTTCAGGATAATCTGGCTGTCGGCGGACGTTTTACTTACAGAAATACCCGATTCGATATAAAGGAATTGAGCATTTCCATAGAAGATGATATGAGTTTTACGTTAGATAATGCCGAGATCAAAGACGAGATGTATCAATGTGCAGCATTTATCCGACATTACGTGGGCTTGCACCCCCGTATCGGTCTTTTCAATGAAACCCATCTCACTTACGGATATGGCAAAGGGCACCTGTCGACCGACGATTCGGAATTTCCCAATTATACCACACAAACAACGCACGAAATACAGTTGGGTATCCGTCCCGGAATATGCGGATTTGTCACCAATTCGGTCATGTTTGAGTTTTCGTTTGAGGTGGGAGGGTTGCGCTACCGTAAGATTTCCCAAATTATCAATGACGAGAGCAAAGGCTCCCGTACAACAGGTTTGGCTAATTTCCGGCTGAATATTCTCAGTTTAAATCTGGGCTTGGCTGTTTGTATATAAATTATTATAATTTAAAAGCGGATGAAACGTTTACTTGTTTATTTTTCAGTCTGTTTTTTAGGGGTTTCCTGCATTAAAAACGACATTCCCTATCCGACTATTTTCGGAGGATTCAAGTCTTTTACTGTCGAAGGTCAGAAAGAGAATCCGGAAATCAATGCGGAAAATCTGACACTGACCATACATCTACTGGACACCGTCGACCTTACGCACGTAAAACTTATCTCATATCAACTGACAGATAGTACAAGCATTACTCCCGCCCCCGGTGAGTATCTGAATTTGACTTCCCCGCTTACATTCGTGTTATCTACCTATCAGGATTACACCTGGCAGGTGAAAGCGGAACAGATTATCGAACGGAAGTTCGTTGTAAAAGACCAAATCGGACAAAGCAGAATCGATACCAGCGGACGAAGTGTACTTGCCTTCGTGCCGGAAAACGTATCTATACGGAATATTACTATCGAAGAAATTCAGTTAGGTCCCTCCAATAGCAAAATATCTCCCACCCCATCTACGGTAAAAGATTTCACGATACCTCAGATATTTACCGTTACATATCGAAATATCACTGAGACCTGGAAAGTTATTGTTATGCAGACTCAGGAAGTGGTAACGACTGAATCTGCCGACGCATTTGCCACCATTGCCTTTTTCAAGGGATTGGGACAAGCTGGTGCCGATAACGGATTCGAGTACAAAAAAAACTCGGAGACCAACTGGATTAAAGTGGATCCGTCCCTCGTCTCGCACGAAGGCGGAAATTTTTCCGCCAAGGTTACCGGACTGGAACCCGAAAAATCCTATGTATGCAGGGCCTATTCCGGCAACAATTACGGAAGTGAACTGCAATTTACAACAGAGCCTACGACCCCACTGGAAAACGCGAGTTTTGACAATTGGTGTACTGACGAGAAAAATAATAAACTCTGGTATCCCTGGGAACAAGGAGCCTCTTCTTTTTGGGATACTGGCAATAAAGGCGCCACCACCATGGGCGAGAGCAATACGACGCCCAGTTCCGATGTGGCGCCCGGAGCCTCGGGACAATCAGCTTATCTATCGACCAAGTTCGTAGGCATAGGTTCATTGGGCAAGTTGGCTGCCGGTAATATGTTTGCCGGAGAATACGTAAAGACCGATGGTACGAACGGTATTCTCAACTTCGGACGCCCCTACACATCCCGTCCACTCCGCCTGAAGGGCATGTATAAATACAAATCCGCTCCCATCAGTCACACTTCTTCCAGTAATCCGGATCTTTCCGCCCTGAAAGGGCAACCGGATACGTGCGCTATGTATATCGCCCTGATCGATTCGAAAGAGCCCGTCGAGATACGCACCAAACCCAGCGTCCGTAATCTATTCAATCCCAAGGATCCCTCTGTTATCGCTTATGCGGAATATTATACAGCCGAAAATATTACATCATGGCAAGAGTTTAATCTTGAACTGGAGTATCGAGCCACGAACAGAAAACCCACGTATATCGTGATCGTTTTCTCTGCCAGCAAATACGGAGACTATTTTACGGGAGGAGACGGCAGTGTCCTGCAGCTTGACGAATTAAAACTAGAGTTCGAATAAGCCCCATAAAAAATACCGGGAGCATTTCCCGGTATTTTTATTAAAATCTCGGAGTATATCGGTGACAATAAGGTTCTTTACCTGTTTTGTTGTAATAATCTTGATGATAATCTTCCGCTTTCCAAAAATCTGTCGCCGACGTAACACGGGTTACTACCTTGTAACCTTTTCCTTTCAATTCCCGAATCAGTTCTTCTGCTATTTCTTTTTGGCGGTCTGTCGTATAAAAAATTTCCGAACGGTATTGGTCTCCTAAATCCGGTCCCTGTCCGTCTGTCTGCGTCGGATCATGAATCTCAAAAAATAATTTTGCCAATGTAGTATAACTCACCTTTGACGGATCGAACATAATTCTTACAGCTTCCGCATGACCGGTTGTTTTTGAACACACCTCCTTATATGTCGGATGTTCGGTATTACCACCGATATATCCCGCTTCTATCGATAATATACCGGGTTGTTGACGCATCAGATGCTCCACTCCCCAAAAACACCCTCCGGCAAAAATAGCCGTTTCAGTATCTTTCCCATTCTCCGGAAGAAAATCCATTGATATTGAATTTACACAATGCCGCGTATTTTTAGGCGTAAATCCTTCACCTATAAAAACATGCCCCAAGTGTCCTCCACATTTTGCACAAATAATTTCAGTCCTTCTTCCATCCACATCCGGCACTCGTTTTACCGCCCCGGAAATTTCTTCATCGAAACTCGGCCATCCGCATCCGGAATCGAATTTGGCTTCCGAATAATACAAAGGCGCTCCACACTGTTTACACAGATACGTTCCTTTTTCTTTGAAATCGTAATATTTCCCAGTAAACGGACGCTCTGTTCCTTTATATACAATTACCCTCTTTTCCTCCTCTGTCAGTTCTTTTTTCATCATTTGTCCTATTGCTATCGAATTTATAAACAAGCAGATTAAAATTAAGACATTTTTCATCATTTACTTCTTTTCCTATTTTACGGAAAAGAGTAAGCTTAGTTTCTTGTATCCATTTATTTCAAAGATTCCAAAAGTGCGCTCAAATTGGAGGTAAAAAGACGGACGGCTATCGCCAACAGAATAATTCCGAAAAATTTACGCATTACATATACTCCTCCTTTACCAAAAATCCGCTGTACATAATCCACTTTTTTCAATACGAAATACACACACAACATATTTAATGCGACCGCCAGTATTATATTCAAAACATTATATTCCGCACGCAGGGAAAGCAGTGTAGTAAATGAAGCAGCTCCCGCTATCAAGGGAAATACCAAAGGCACCAATGTTGCAGAATCAGTCGGACCGTCATTCTTAAATATCTCTACACCGAAAATCATCTCACACCCAAGCACCAATATAACCAAAGCACCCGCTACTGCAAAAGAGGAAATATCCACACTGAAAAAAGCCAACAGTGCCTGCCCTACAAATAAAAAAATAACCAATATCGCAAAGGAAAAAAAAGCAGCCTGTCCGGCATTAATTGTTTTATTTTTCTCTTTTAATCCCAATATAATAGGTATCGAGCCCAATATATCAATAACGGCAAACAAAACGATAAAAGCACTAAGCACTTCTCTAAGACTGAAATAAATTTCCATGACTTGTATTTCTTATTAAAATGAAGAATGTTTGAAATCAAACAACATTTTATTATGTTGTTAAATTTTATAATGGCAAAAATAAAAAATTATATTGAAGTAGCAACACTTCAATAAATATAGTTAAAAAATTGATAGGAAATAATGCAATAAAAAAAGAGAGTCTTTTCCAAGACTCTCTTTTTCAAAATTCGGCGTCTACCTACTCTCCCACCAGTGACGGCAGTACCA
>NZ_CALPCZ010000020.1 GCF_943193135.1 Odoribacter lunatus | reverse complement strand
AATGGAGGAGGGACACGCTCCAATAAATCTAATGGAAGGAATGGCGGGGGAGCTACGGATATTCGTTTAATAAAAGGAGAATGGAATGATTTTAATAGTCTAAAATCAAGGATTATGGTAGCAGGAGGAGGGGGAGGAAGCGATTATTTTGCTAGCTATGGTTCTAATGGTGGAGCTGCTGGTGGCTTAAATGGGTATGATGGTAATTATTACAGAAATAAAGGTAGTAACTCATACACGATTGCAAGAGGAGGAAGTCAAACAAGTGGAGGAAAAGGTGGCATTGGTGTTAGTAAGGGAAAAAGTGGGAGTTTTGGCATGGGAGGCTGTAGAACAGAATATTCCAATAATGGTTCATATGGTAGTGGTGGTGGAAGTGGTTACTATGGTGGTGGATACGGGCATTATAACCATTATGTTGCTGGTTCTGGAGCAGGCGGTTCGTCGTTTATTTCCGGACACAATGGGTGTGATGCGATAAACAGTGCGGGCAGTCATACCGGTCAATCTGTTCATTATTCCGGTTTATCTTTCACAAATACAGTGATGATTGATGGTACCGGTTATCAGTGGACAACAGTAAAAGGTAGTTATGTCGGGATGCCTAATTTCTCGGGAACAGGCACGATGACGGGAAATACCGGACACGGTCAGGTACGGATTACACCGTTGAATTAAGAGTGAAGAAATGGGATAATGGAGCAGTGGAAAAAATGATTTTTCCACTGTTCTATTTTAACCCATTTTTTTACTCCAAAAAATAAAGGATATGTTTTCTACTAAAAAAGAGGCTCTTTTTGCATCAAAAACATACTCTTTTTGTACTGAAAAGAGCCTCTTTTTTTCAAACGGAGTATCCATTTTCAATGAACGCCTGCAAAAGAACAAATAAGTATCTGATATTAAAAATATTAGCAATCACATTTAGATACATCCGGCTTAAAGACCAAATCCGTTATTTTTAAACCTATCGTTTTGCTACCGAAAACCTATCGTTTTTGTCTCAAAAACGATAGGTTTTTAACATGAAAATGATAGGTTTTTAAAAAAGGCGTATTTATTGACCGAAAAAACACACGATTTCATGATGAGAAATCAAAAAAGTCTGTTCGATGGTATTTAGAATACTTGTTTGTTTAACCACTCTGCCATAAAGCGGTCGTAAATAATATACCCGTCCGGAGATTTGTATATCAATTCGTTTTTTATCAGTTTTTTCAAAGCGCTGTTTACACTGCTCGCTGCTTTGAGATTGTATTTCGCGATAAAGTCTCCGGAATTAATTGCTTTGACACATTTTTCTGTTGCAATGGCTTTGAGGAGTTTGGTGTATCCGATGGGATATGCATTTAGCAGGTTTTCATAGGTATAGGCTGATTCTGCAATAATTTGTTCGATGGCATATCGGAGCATGGATGTGTCAATCGTACCGCTGTATCCGTAAATTCGGTTTAAAATAACTTGTATGTACCAGGTGTGCCCGCCAAATTGTGTATATAAAGTGTCAAAAATAGATGGAGATAGCGGTCTCCCTTGTTTTTCAAAAAACGAGTTGGCGAATTGATAATATTTTTCCTGGTCGATTGGGTTGATGGAAAGAATTTGTGTGCTTTGATAAAAAGGTTTCTTGGCGAAAAGAAACATTTCCTGCATGACATGTTGTTGGCTGCCGGCGAATATGAAGTTTACATTGGGAATAAACTGTATATATGAACGCAATAAAGCCTCAATGCCTTTTTCCGGGTATTCCGTGATTTGTTGAAATTCATCGATAGCAATGTAACAATGCTTGTCTGATGATTTTAAATAGTCAAAGATTTCTTTCAATGTGGCCTCTTCTGCTGAAGGCGAGAGGTGTTCAAGAATAACTTTGGGTATTCCGGTTACTTCGTCGAATGTGAATACCGGACGGCAGCTTTTAATAAATTGTGTGATACGGGAGAGTGCTTTTTGCGGTACGGAGTCTAATTGCCCTAAAACAGTGTTGGCAAGCAGACGGACAAATTCCCCTAAAGTTTGTGTCGGGTAAATGTCCATGTAAAGCGTGACAGTGTTTTCCTGTAGTTTATGTAGCTGGTGGAAAACATGTTTGATAAGCCCGGTTTTTCCGATACGCCTCGGAGCGATTAACGTGATATTGCGTCCGTTGTGAAGGGCGTCTACGATTGTTTTTGTTTCTTGTTCCCGGTCACAAAAATAGTCAGGGCTATAATATCCCGATATTAAAAAGGGATTATTCGGTTTCATTGTTATTGCGATTTATGCGTTACGTAAATTACGTAACGCAAATTTCGCAATAAAATATCAGACGACCAAATTAAATAAATTTGAATCCGAGCGTGAAGTTAAATGAGCGGGGAGCTTTGATAGTTCCGGCTTTATTGTCCTGAAATTTCTTCAAGCCTTTTTCATAGTCGATGTCAAATGTCAGTTTCCATGCGTCTACGCCGACACCGATTTTTCCGTTCCACATCATTTTGTCGTTGTCGATGTTCGTACCGAATTTACCGTTGTCCCATTTCAATTTTCCGCTGAAAGAGGCGACCGGTCCGAGATAAGCACGAAGTTTTACAATCGGAAGGTCCAATACATGCAATCCCACCATAACGGGAATGTCAAAAGAGTTGTATTTCAGATTGGTATTGCCTGATGCGTTGGTAACTTCTCCCTCTTTGTGGGCGTAGTTTAACGACGGTTCCAAGTATATCGGCCCCAGGTTCACGCGCACAAAGGCACCGACCATCCAGCCGGTATTGGAGCCGCTTTTCAGCACATGTCCGATGTCTTTTACTTTGATTTTTGTATTGGAGATACCGCCGTGGATACCGACATTAACAGGGGATTGTGCCATCAGGGCATAGCCTCCGATACAGAGTAAAATTGAGATAAGGATTCTTTTCATGTTTTATGATTTTAAATATATTTATTTGTTATTCGTTTTTGAAGCTGCAAAGTTATGTATTTCTTTTAAATTCGGAGAGAATAATTCCGGTTGCTACGCCTACATTGAGAGATTCGGTGGAAAAAGTGCTGTCGGCGAAGCTCGGAATGGTCAGTTTCTTGTCGATAAGAGCTTCAATATCAGCCCGGATACCTTTTCCTTCGTTGCCCATGACAATAAAGCCCCGGGAGGCAAGGGGCGTCCGGTAAATGTTGTCTCCGTGAAGAAAGGTTCCGTAACAGTGGAAGCTGTCGGAACGGTATGTTTGAATCAATGCGTTTAAATCCGTGTAGTGTACTTTCACTCTGAACACAGCGCCCATACTGGCTTGTACGCATTTGGGATTGTGGAAACTGGCGCAATCTTCGTCGCAAAAGACATGGCGGATGCCGAACCAGTCGGACACACGCAATATTGTACCCAGGTTGCCGGGGTCCTGTATGCCGTTCAAAAGCAGGGAAAGGCTCTGTTTTATCTCATCGGCGTTGTGGCGGTATTGCGGAATTTCGGCTAACGCCAGAACTTCCGGCAGGGATTGGAAATTGGAAATGGAGGCCATCTCCTTTTCGTCTACTTCCGTTACCTCCCGGTTGCCAAGAAGGTCGGAATGCTGCTCTGCCCAGTGGCGGTAAGCAAACAAAGAGTGGATTTTGAAATCGGATTGCAATAGTTCCCGCACTAATTTATCGCCTTCGATTTTGAATAGATTATATTTTTCTCTGAATTTCTTTTTTTCAAGGTTTTGGACTATTTTTGTTACATGTTTGCTAAGCATATTGTGAGTTTGAATCGTGTGAGGAGCTACAAATTTATAATAATTTCTGATAACTTGGAGAAGCGCGGCCTATATAAGGTGTTGCTGTTTGTTTTGGGAGTAGTGGCCTTGTATTCCTGTTCCCCTGTAAAGTATGTGCCTGAAAATGATTATCTGCTTGATAAGGTGACGGTGGAAACGGACATGAAAGAGCTAAACAAGGCGGATATAAAGAAAAATATTCGCCAGCGGCCCAACACCCGCATCCTCGGGGTCGCCCGTTTCCATTTGGGACTGTATAATTTAAGCGGGCGCAACGGGGAGAAGAAGTTTAACAAATGGTTGCGTAACATTGGGGAAGCCCCCGTTATCTATAATGATTTTCTGACGGAAAGAAGCAAGGTGCAGATAGAGCAATATCTTCACAACAAAGGCTATTACGAGGCAAAGGTTCGGGATACGGTAACCTTTAAAAAGAAAAAAGCAGCGGTATCTTATTTTGTCACTCCCGGCAGGCCGATGACAGTAGCGGAATTTGATTATAAGGACAAGTATAAGTACAATGAACAGGGATTGCGGGACACGGCAGCCGTGATGAAAGAGGTGCTTGCCGGAATGGAAAAGACATTGATAGAGAAAGGGAAACCGTTGGATGTCGATGTGCTGGAAATGGAGCGGGAGCGGATTACCCGGATGCTGCGGGAAAAGGGATATTTTAATTTTTCAAAGAACTATATTCAGTTTTACGCGGATACGAGTTTTGGTGTCTCCGAACAGGCAAGGGTGTCAATGAACCTGGTCGGCACGCCTGTAGACACGAATGCGTACAAAAAGTATAAAATCGGGAGGATTAACATTCACTTGGATTACGACCCGCTGGTATTTATGAAAGGGCGTGATTCGTCATATCTGGATACGACAATCGGGACGTACGGGATTACGTATAAGGAAAGATTGAAGATAAAGCCCCGTCTGATTGCAGAGACCATACAGTTTACGGCAGGAGAGGAATACAATGTGCGGAAAGTCATGGATTCGTATGCCCGTTTGCAGGCATTGAACCTCTTTAAATTTATTAACATCGTCTTTCGGGAAGGGCCGGACGACGAAGACGGAAAGACCTTATTGTGTGACGTACAATTGACCCCGATGAAACGGCAATCCTACAATATCTTCTTGGAAGGAACGCATAACTCCGGAAATATAGGGGTGGGGGGAAATTTGACGTACAATCACCTCAATCTCTTCCGGAGCGGTGAGAATTTAAGCCTTAGTTTCTGGGGTGCCTTGAAAAAAGAACGCTTTAATGAGGGAAAGATATTCAGTACGAAAGAAGTGGGCGTGGAGCTTGGATTGGTGTCGCCCCAGTTTTGGCTTCCCTTCCTGCGATTGGAAGATTTCCGCCGTAATTTTGCGCCTAAAACCTCCCTTTCCTTTTCTTTCAGTTATGAACATACGCCTTTTTACGACCGGAAAATTGCAGGAGCAAAATTCGGTTATCTGTGGCGGGAAACATACGGACGGTGGCGTTATAACTTTGATTTGGCGGATTTCAACTATGTGTTGATGGAGCGGGTTGATGCCGGATTTATTGACAGCCTTAGAAATGAATATGTGAAAAGTGCTTACAAAAGCCACTTGATTTTGTCTGCCGGATTTACGGGTGTCTATACGGACCAGGTGCTGAACTCGCCGGGGAGTTATAACTATTTTCGCAGTAGTATAGAAACTTCCGGTAATTTTTTGTGGGTATTGGATAAAGCATTTGGCGGACGCAAGATACAGAACGACGGGGAACGGTATTATGAGACTCTGGGTGTGCGGTATGCGCAATATGTGAAAGCGGACGGCGAATATCGTTTTAATCACTATATCAATCGTGCCAACACGATGGTATACCGTGTGTTTTTGGGATGCGGTTATCCTTATGGCAACATGAAAGTATTGCCGTTTGAAGAGGCCTTTTACGGGGGGGGCGCCAACGGTATTCGAGCCTGGCAGGCGCGTACGCTTGGACCGGGTTCGTATGTGGCGGAGAATAATTATCCGAATAGTGTGGGGGACTTCAAACTGGAGGCGAATATGGAGTATCGTTTTAAACTATTCTGGTTATTGGAAGGGGCTTTCTTTTTGGATATGGGAAACATTTGGAATATCAATAAATATGAAGACCGTAAGGGAACAGTGCTGGGAAGTGATTTCTACAAACAAATTGCTATGGGAACGGGTGCCGGGTTGAGGCTGGACGCTAATTTTTTCCTTTTGCGTTTCGATTGGGGCATCAAAATGCGTGACCCTTCCAAACCGGAACATCAGCGTTTTGTTTTGGTGAATAACGGAAAATGGATGAAACATACGGTTTTCAATATAGCCATCGGATACCCTTTTTAAACTGTAAGCATTATGTTGTCTACGATTGTTGCATATCTCTCCCTCTTTTTTCAGGTACTGGCTGCGGCCATTGCCATCAGCCTCGTCAAACGGACGAAATTTAACGCTTCCTGGATATTGATATCCATCGGCTTCCTGCTCATGGTAATCGCCCGCATGTTCGAACTCTTCCCGGCCGTATTTCCCGAACTCTATGAAGAACTCACCATCGTTCAGCACTGGCTCGGCTTCGTCATCTCCCTCGTATTGCTGATAGGTGTCTTCTACATCCGGAAAATCTTCCAGTTCCTCAGACGCGTCGAAGCGATACGGCGGGAAGCCGAAAAAAAAGTGCTGTCGGCCGTCATAAAAACCGAGGAACAGGAAAGACAGCGTTTCGCCAAAGAACTCCACGACGGACTCGGCCCCCTGCTGAGCGTGGTGAAAATGCTGGTATCGGGATTCGAAGTAAAAAACACGGCGGAAGTAAACGAGAAAATCAAACAAAACCTCAAACAGGCGGTGGACGAAGCGATTACCAGCGTCCGGGACATATCCGCCAACATCAGTCCCCACATCCTGAACAACTTCGGACTTAGGGAAGCCGTCGGCTCCTTCATAAAAAAACTGCGTCCGGCGGACGGCATCGACATAAAATTCTCCTCCAACCTGGATGACCGGCGCTTCGGTTACAACACGGAAGTTATCATGTACCGCGTCATTTGCGAATTGATAAACAACACTCTCCGCCATGCGGAAGCCGATACCATACGGATCGTGCTCCGCCTCGAAGAAGATATACTCTCTCTGGAATACTCCGACAACGGCATCGGCTTTGACGTAGGTCGCGAAACCGCCCGTCACGGTATGGGGCTGAACAACATGCAATACCGCCTAAAATCCGGAAACGGCGACATAAAAATAGAAAGTGAACGGGGAAAAGGAATGACCGCAAAGGCATTTATAAAATTGACGTAAACACATAAACAGCTGATTTATGCAAAAACTGAAAATCTATTTGGTAGACGACCATAAACTCTTCCGAGAAGGCCTGAAACTCCTCCTGTCCACCCAGGATTTCGTGCATCATATCTACGAGGCATCCAACGGCAGGGAATTTCTGGAAAACCTCTCCCTGGTCGATTGCGACGTCGTACTGATGGACATTGAAATGCCCGAAATCAACGGCATCGACGCCACGCGCGAAGCCTTGAAAATAAAACCCGGTTTGAAAATCATCGTTTTGTCGATGTATGGGGACGAACAATACTACTACCAGATGATTGACGCTGGAGCCAAAGGATTCATGCTGAAAAACACCGGCATAGAAAACGTCATCACCGCCATAAAAAAAGTGGCTTCCGGGGAAAACTTCTTTTCCGAAGAACTCCTGTTCAACATCCTCAACACCATGCGCGGTGCCAAAAACGAACCGGAAAACCGTGACAGCGAACTCTCCGAACGGGAAATGGAAATCCTCTGCCACGTCTGTAAAGGAAAATCCAACCAGGAAATCGCCGACGAACTCTTCATCAGCAAGCGCACCGTCGACAAACATCGCGCCAACCTTCTCAGCAAAACCGGCTGCCGTAACACCGCCGCCCTGGTCATGTACGCCATCAAAAACAAAATGATAGACGTATAAAACCATCCTTCTCTTTTTTTTGTTAAAATTAAGAATTCGTGAAACCGATTAATTGATTATTCGTTAAACATCTCATAAAAATGTTGTAGTAGTAAATTTTTACAAACTAAATACACGAATATGAGAAGATTAATCGGTTTTTTATCTCTCCTGTTTGTCATCGGCATACAGGTGAATGCCCAGACACGCACCTTGACGGGTGTCGTGACGGATAAAAACGACGGACAGCCCCTGCCGGGAGTGTCCATAATGATCAGAGGCACACAATTGGGTACATCGACGGATGCCCAGGGAAAATACAGCCTGGAAGTAAGGAATTCGGACGTGCTGGTATTCTCCTTTGTGGGGATGAGACCGCAGACAATACATGTGGGCGACCGCAGAACACTGGACGTCGCTTTGGAAAACGATGCGCAGAACCTCGATGAGGTAATCGTCACGGGATACGGCGTCACCCGCCGGAAAGCCTTTACCGGTGCCGCAACCACCGTCGGGACGGAAAACATCGCACAGAAAACCGATGCCAACCCCATCAAAGCGCTGGAAGGAACGGTGCCCGGCGTACAGTTGAACGTCGCTTCCGGACAGCC
The DNA here is from genome assembly GCF_943193135.1 of Odoribacter lunatus. GTDB lineage: Bacteria > Bacteroidota > Bacteroidia > Bacteroidales > Marinifilaceae > Culturomica > Culturomica lunata. Next base: position 37,001 of record NZ_CALPCZ010000020.1, on the reverse strand, counting down.
GGGGTCGCCCGCCACGATTTTCATCCGCGGACGTAACTCTTTGAACTCGGGCACACAGCCCTTGTACGTCATTGACGGAGTGCCGGTCACCGCCTCTTCCATGGGAATGCGCTCCTCGGAAGACCAGTCGCTGTCGCCTTTGTCCACCCTGAGCCCCTCGGACATCGAGTCCATGACCGTATTGAAAGACGCCACGGCTACATCCATCTATGGAGCCCGCGCCGCCAACGGGGTCATCGTCATTACGACCAAAAAGGGAAAAGCCGGCAAACTGCAGGCCAACCTGACAGCTAAATGGGGAATGGAAATGAAACCGGCCATCCCCAGCCGTTACAAACCCCTGAACGCGAAAAAATATACCGAATTGCTGACGGAAGGCATGCTGAACGATTACGACATGTACGGAGACTATGGCAACACGGCGCTCTACAACGAATACTTCTTCGGAGGCTACTTCCCCTACACGCAGGAAGGAATGACAGACATGCTCTATGCTTATCTCGACTACGACGGGAAAACGAAAACCAACTGGCTGGACGAAGTGACCCGTACGGGATTCGTTCAGGAATACAACCTCGACTTACAGGGAGGCGGCAACACGGGAACGGCGCCTAAATTCTACATCTCCTTCAACTACTTCGACAACGAGGCATTCGTAATCGGCAAAGACCTCGAGCGCTACTCCGGACGGATCAACTTCGCCCAGTCACCGAGCAGATGGGTGGACTACGGCATGACATTGAACCTCTCCTATACGAAAACCAACATGGGAGCGGGTGGAGGTTACTTCTCCGACCCGATTACACAGGCCTACCAGCAATCCCCTCTCTTGCCGGTAAAAGATGAAAACGGCGAATGGAACTTCAACACCCTGAACGGCTACAACCCCGTAGCGCAGCGCAGTGCCCACGGTGATAAAAGCACCGGCAGGCAATACCGGGCCATGTTCTCGCCCTACCTGACCATCCATTTCAGGGACGACCTGATGTTCACCTCCCGTGTCGGCGTGGATTACTATGATCTGAAAGAATTCGGATTCTGGTCCTTCCTCCAGCCCCAGGGAGCCGACATGCGGGGAATGGGAGAACAGGGAACCACCGAACGCACCTTGCTGAGCGTCACGAACACCCTGAACTACCTCAAATCATTCGGGGACCACAACCTCAACATCATGATAGGGCAGGAGGCGCAGAAAACAAAAGACAACAGCTCCTACCTCGCGGCTTCCAACTATCCCCTGATGAACAAAAACCAGGTAGCGAATGCGGCGGTGCCTTCCTCCGCGGCTACCAGCAAAGATGCGGTGGCGCTCGCCTCCTTCTTCATGAACGGACAGTATGACTACAAAAACAAATACTACTTCTCATTGAGCGCCCGGGCGGATGGCTCCTCCCGTTTCGGAAAAGACGACCGCTGGGCGGGATTCTGGTCGCTGGGTGCACGCTATCGGATTTCAGAAGAAGAATTCATGGAATCGACCAAAAACTGGATGACCAACCTTACCATCCGAACGAGTTACGGAACTTCCGGCAACCAGGACGTAGGCGACTCATGGTACGCTTCTCGCGACCTGTTCGGGTTCGGATACAACTACAACGGCCTCCCCGGAAGCGCTCACGAACAGCTGGGCAACAACAAACTGAAATGGGAGCAGACCAACAAATTCAACGTCGGGCTGGACATCTCATTCTTTGACCGGCTGACCCTTGAAGTAGACTACTACTACCACCGCACCAAAGACATGGTATTCATGGTACCGGTTTCCCGTACCACAGGTTTGCTCACCGTGCCGAAAAACATCGGCAAACTCGAAAACCAGGGTATAGAATTCACCCTGAACGCCAAAATATTGCAATTGTCCGATTTCAACTGGGACCTCACCTGGGTAGGCTCCCACAACAAAAACAAAATCGTCAGGCTGAGCACCGACAACCCCATCGAGGGCTCCATCACCATCGTGGAAAAAGGACGGGACATATACACCTTCAAAATGAAAAAATATGCTGGGGTAGACCCGGAAACCGGAGAAGCGCTCTGGTACCTGGGAGAAAGCGGAAACGAGACCACCAAAAACTACAACCTCGCGGGCAAACGCTACGTCGGGGCCGCCAGTCCAAAATTTCTGGGTAGCTTCATCAGCCGGATGAACTTCAAAGGCTTCGACTTCTCATTCCAGCTCAACTACTCCTTCGGGGGCAAAATCTACGGAGACAACCTGAGTTACGACGAACAGGTCGGCGGTTCCGGCTTCGATAACACCACCAACTACGTATACAACAACCGGTGGCAGAAACCCGGAGACAAAACCGACGTGCCGCGCTTCGTATTCATGAACGGCTCGGCTGCCAACAACGCCTCCACACGCTTCCTGATGAACGGGCGGTATCTGAAAATCCGTTCCATGTCCTTAGGCTACACCCTGCCCAAAGACCTCGTATCCAGAGCCTGGCTCTCTTCTGCCCGGATATTCATGACCGCCGACAACCTCTACACCTTCTGTGCGAAAAACTTCAGGGGATTCGACCCTGCGGGTATTGGTGCCAACGGAGTACAGTGGTGGAACTACCCGACACCCCGGAACATCATGTTCGGCGTCTCGGTGGGATTCTGAGCCGCTCCCGACAGAACATCGCAAACATATCAAACAAATCAATTAACAGAACACTATGAAGAAACTGAAATACTTATTCGCCTTGCCGGCAGTGCTGCTTTGCTCATGCAACGACTTCATGGACCTGAGCACCGAGCAGAACATACCGACCGAAGATGCCTACAACACCGTACAGGACGTCCAGAACGGACTGAACGGTATCTACTACGCCCTGGGACACTACTACTTCTACGGCAGGAATGTAATCGCCCTGGGTGACATCGCCGCCGACAACGCCGTGGCGAGTGCGGCTACGGGACACTTCCTCTCGCTGAACCGCTACAACTTCTCCGATACGGACGGCGACCTTAACTACATCTGGATAGGCGGCTACCGTGTGCTGGACAGAACCACCCGCACCATTCAGGGAGCTTACAGACTGCTGGAAAATACCGAAAACCACTACCTCTCCGAAACGGACATCGCCAGCCTGCACTCCTACATCTCGCAGAGCTGCGCCATAAGAGCACTGGCAGCCCATAAACTGGTGAACATATTTGCCTTACCCTACCGGAATACGCAGACCAACAGCCAGCTGGGAATCGTCGTCCTGAAAGACGAACCCATAGAAGCCTTCGACGTTGTAAAACGTTCCACCGTAGAAGAAACATACGCGCAGATACTCTCCGACATCGCGGAAGCCAAAGCGACCTACGCCTATGTAGACAACTACAACGCCGGCACGAACGAAGACGGATTGATACTCCTCGACCAGTACTACATGAACAAAGCTGCCATCTACGGTGTGGAAGCCCGCGTCTCTTTGGACATGGGCAACTATGCACAGGCAATCCTCGCGGCCGACTCCGCACTGACATTGCGGGCCGCCAATCCGGTCACCAACGAAGGTTACCTGAACATGTGGTCATCCACGGCTATCAGTGATGAAGACATCTTCACCATCGCCAAATCCGAAGACGACAACCTCTCCGCCAACGCCCTGAACACCCTCTACGGGAGCTACCGTTGTGCAGTCACCAGTGACCTTGTCCGCCTCTTCGGAGCCAACGACATCCGCCTGAAACTCATCTCCGGCACGCATCCCAAGAAATTCGACGGAATACCGACATCGCAGGCAGTGAACAACATCCCTGTATTCCGGGTGTCTGAAATGCACCTCATACTGGCGGAAGCCTACGCGCAGACCGGTGACATCGCGGCGGCCCAAGAACACCTCTTCTTCACCGCCAAGCGGAACACCGACCTGACCGAGGCCGACCTGCCCTCCGACAAAGACGCCCTGCTGGCCTTCATCGCACAGGAAAGAAGACGCGAACTCTTCGAGGAAGGATTCAGATGGTACGACGCCCGGCGTACAGGAGAACGGATAAGCGTATCGAACGGAGCCTATCAGAACTTCGATATAGCGGCATTCCTTTATCCCGTGCCGGCTTCCGAAATCAATGCCGGCTTCGGAGTAGAACAAAACATCGGGTGGGAGGAAACCCTGCCTGAATAAAAAACGTAACCTTGCTCTACGTGTTTTGTCAATCTTGCCCAACATACCTCAGGTAGGTTGGGCAAACCTGTTATGAGGGGAAAACATACATGAGAAAACCCGTCAAATACCTCCTGCGGATACTCCTGGCGGCAGCCCTGCTTCTTCTCGGCGCGCTCTTCTCCGTCTACCTGCCTGCCGTACAGCGGTATGCAAAAGGGAAAATCGTGGAATATGCGGAACGGGCGACGGGCGTAAAGGCGGACATCGGCGGCCTTTCGCTGAAATTCCCACTGCGCCTCCGTCTGGAAAAGGTATTTGCAGGGCGGAGCGACACCGACACACTGCTCTACATCGGACAACTGGACGCAGACATCGGTCTGTCGGGCGTCTGGAGAAAAAAAATCTCCGTCCGCGACCTCACTCTGCGGGAAGCCTACTTCCACCGGAAAGATACGCTTGTAGACGCCCGTCTGCAGGTGAAAATCGAAACCTTAAAAATCGGAATCCCCGAAATAGACTGGGGGAAAAAACAGGTGCGCATTACCGCCTTCGACCTGAAAAGAGGGGATGTTCTCTGGATCGCGGGGAAACAGGAAGCACCGGCTGACACCGTCGCCAGCGACCCGCCCGACTGGTCGGTCGAAATACAAAGCCTCCGGCTGGACAGCGTACGCTACCGGATGAGCACGGAAACCCTGCCGCAACTGGCGGCGGAAATCGGGGACGGCGAGGTCGTGAACGCCGCCGTCGATATAGGCCGGCAGCAGGTACGGGCAGATTCCGTCGCTGTGGCAGGGGGGATATGCCGGATAACGACGGCATCCACCTCCTGGTTTCTCACACGCATAGGCTTCCGCCTGAATGACCTATATGGCCGGGGACGCCTATGGCAGGCGGCATTGCAGAACCTGCAACTGAAGAGGAGGGAAGGCGGAGAAATAGAAACCATGCGGGGGAACATAGAAATCGGGGAAAAGAAAAGCGAGCTGGCGGGCGGATACATCCGGACGCCGAACACCGTCGTGCGCCTGGAGGCAGTTGCCGGAAAAGCCCTGAAAATAGACCTGGACGCCTCCCTCGGCATGAAAGACATCGCCCTCTTCTGGCAGGAAATGCCGGAACGGATGAAAACCGGAAGCGTGCAGCTGACGACCTCGGCGGAATACCGTGACGGATACGTTAAAATCGACCGTCTGGCACTCGGCATGCCCGGCACCTTCCGGCTGGAAGGACAGGGAGAAATGACCTCCCTGCAGGACTGGAAAGCCCTGACAGGCAACTTTTCCCTGCGGGGGAAGGTAGACCGTTCTCCGTGGATAGCAGGACTGCTGCCGGAAAAAATGACCCTGCCGCCCCGCATGCATATCGCCCTGGACGTAAAAGCCGATGAGGGAATAATAATGCCCGTACTGCGTATCGGTCAGAAAAACGGATACGTCCGGGCAACCGGCAGCTACAGTCTGCCCGAAGAAAAATACAGGCTGCACCTCCGGGCGGATACCTTCCCGCTGGCGGACTTCCTGCCTGCCGACTCGCTGGGAAAACTTACGGCGACTGCCGATATAGAGGGCAGGGGACTGTCGTGGACACAGGCGGACGCCCACGGGGTAGTTGATATACAGGCACTGGAATACAGGCGCCACCTCTACTCGGACATAAAACTGGTGGGGAAACTGGCGGATGCACACGTCGAAGCCGACCTCATAAGCCGGGACCCCGCCCTCCTCTTCGGATTCAAACTCCGGGCGGACTCGACAGACCGCCGATACACCTTTCGCATCGCGGGAGACATTGAAAAAGCCGACCTCCGGGAACTGAATCTCTCTCCGGAAAGACTGACCGTATCCTTCCGGACAGACATCGGGGCGACAGTCATATCCGACGAATACTATGCACTACAGGCGAACGTCAACCGGCTGGTGATAGACAACCGGCAGGGTTCCGGAAACCTCGGGGATGCGGAAATCGCCTTACAGAGCGACAGAAACGCCACGACGCTGGAGGCGACCTCCGGCGATTTCCGCATCACTTTTCGGGGCGACACCCTTGTCACCCGCCTTTCCGCCGGATTTGATGCACTCCTGACAGCCTTGCGGAAACAGCTCGGACACCGTGACCTGAACATGGACAGCCTGCGGAGCCTACTGCCCCGTTTTCACCTGGACGTAACGGGACGCACCGACAACATCGCGGGAAAATATCTCCGGACCAAAAAACTGGTATTCGACTCCGTGGCTGCGCAGATAGGCGCATCCCCGGAAGAGGGAATCCGCGCGCAAGTAGAAGTCATCCGCCCCCGCATCGGGACGGTGGACATAGACACCCTGACCCTGCATGTGCGGCAGGAGACGGGAATAGAATACGAGGCGGAAATCGTAAGCGACGGCGGAGCCATGAAAAACCTGTACCGGGTAGGCCTGTCCGGCGAAATAGTAGGGGACAGGCTGCGGGTGCTCCTTCACCAGCAGAACCGCGAAAAAAAGACAGGCGTAAACATCGGAGCCGACATCATCCGGGGAGACAGCAGCCTCACCCTCCGTCTCATACCCGATGCGCCCGTCCTGGGGTACACCTCCTGGACACTCAATACCGACAACGAAATACGTTTCTCTCCAGCCAGCCGCATTGAAGCCGACCTGCAACTCCGGAGCGCAGGGAAACTGCTCAGCCTGCAATCCGGCAAAAACGGGGGACGGCAGGAACCGCTGGACATCCTCATGGAAGGCATAGACCTCTCGGCACTCTCCGGTTCCATCCCCTTCATTCCCGATCTGGGAGGCTATCTGAACACCCGTATCGCACTCGACCTCGACGACGAACGACTGGAGGCCCGGGGGAAATGGAACATAACCGGTCTCCGGTGGGAGCAAAACGAAATAGGCGACCTTGCGCTCGACTTGAAATACTACGGCCTGAACCGCCGGGAAACCCGGCACACCCTCGACATGGACCTCCTGTCCGTCCCGCTGAACCTGGTGAACATCTTCATCCCCGCAAACACCGTTACAGCCTACGGAGAACTGCAGGGACAGATAAAAGCGGACGGTACCCCGGACTCCCTCGCCTTGGACGGGCAGCTCGCATTCCGGCAGGCAGCCGTCGAAACGCAATTCCTGGGCACACGCTATGGCATAGACTCTACCCGCATATCCTTGCGGCAGGGCACCCTCCGGCTGCAAAACTTCGGGCTGACCGCACCCAACAAAAAAAGACTCGAAATTACCGGCGACATCTCGCTGTTGCCGCTGAACGCTCCCGCCTGCGACCTGCAACTGCGGGCAGACGACTTCCAGGTGGTGAACGTAAAAAAGAACGAAACCTCGCTCGTTTACGGAAAAGCCTACGTTAATCTCGATGTCGCGCTCCGGGGACTTTTCAGCGCGCTTCAGCTCACGGGCAGCGTCGGCCTCCTGAACAGCACTTCGCTCGACTACGTGCTGCGCAACTCCGCCCCGGAACTCAGGGAAAACACCCGGGACATCGTGCGCTTCGTCTCCTTCGGCGACACCCTCCTCACCGACAAAGACCAGTGGACGAACCGCATCGAAACGGGCAGCTTCTCCATGAGACTGCTCGTCGAAATAGAAAAAAACGTCGGCATCAACATCAACCTCTCCGAAGACGGAAACAACCGCGTCGCCATACAGGGCGGCGGAAACCTCATATACACCATGAACCCCGAAAGCGGCAACGGCCTCGTCGGGAAATACGTGCTGAACGGGGGAACCGTGCGTTACGGCATACCGGTGGTGGGAGAGAAGACCTTCACCATACGGGAGGGAAGCAACCTCGAATGGACTGGAAACCTCGAAGAACCCGGTTTGCACATCACCGCCGCCACCGCCGTGCGGGTCAATGTCACCGAAGACAACAAAAGCACCCGCATCGTCAATTTTGAAGTACTGATACGTATCGAAGGAAGCCTGCGGCAGCCGCAGATAACATTCGACCTCACGGCGCCCAGCGACCAGGCCATACAAACCCAGCTGGCGGCATTCTCTGCGGAAGAACGCACGAAACAGGCGATGAACCTGCTCATATACGGCACCTACACCGCCCCCGGAACCGTAAACAACGGTGCCAATGCCGCAAACACCCTCAACAACTTCGTCGAAAAAGAACTCAACCAGTGGACCCGCAAATACCTTAAAAACACGAACCTCACCTTCGGCATAGACACCTACAACCAGATAGGCGCCGACGGACAGGAAACCAAACGGACGGACTACTCCTACCAGTTCTCCAAACAGCTCTTCAACGACAAAATCAACGTAAAAGTGGGAGGGCGCATCTCCTCCGACAGCGACCCCGGCACCAGCATGGAAGACAACCTCATAGACGACATCTCCATCGAATACCTCTTCAGCAAAAACAGGAACCTCTTCCTCAAAGCCTTCCGCCACACCAACTACGAAAGCGTGCTGGAAGGAGAAGTGACGCAGACCGGAATCGGAATCGTATGGAGAAAGAGCTTCCGGAAACTCGGTGAAATATTCAGAAGGAAAAATAAGCACAGACGGTGAAAAACAGCTACCTCATACTCCTGCTGGGAATGCTCCTCGCATCCTGTTCCACCACGAAAAAACTGGCGGACGGGGAAACACTGTACACCGGTGTCAAAAAAATAGAAATAACCGCCCCGAAGAGACTCCGGCTTGAAAGCCGGCAGAAAAATGCCGTGACCGCCCCTTTGTCCTATCCGCCCAACAACCCCCTTATATCGCCCTACTGGCGGACGCCCTTTCCCGTCGGGCTGTGGGTGTACAACTGGGACATCAAAAAGGAGAAAGGGTTGAAATGGTGGCTCTACCGCCGGCTGGCCAAAAAACCGGTGCTCATCGCCGACGTACAGCCCGAACTGCGGCTGAAAATGGTGGAAAACAACCTGAAAGACTACGGATTCTTCGGCATAGGGAAAGAATACGCCGTACATCCCCGGAAACGCAATCCCCGGAAAGCGAAAATCTCCTACCGCATCGAACTCTCCGAGCCTTGGCGTCTCGACTCCGTCGCCCTGTGGGAATGGCCCGACACCCTTGCGACCCATGTAGACCGCATCATGCCTAACACGCTTCTGACGAAAGGCAGCCAGTACGACGTAAACCTCCTGGAACAGGAACGCCAGCGCATCACGCAGTGGCTGCGCAACACGGGCTACTACTACTTCCAGCCCGATTACATCGAATTTCTGGCCGACACGACCCGGCAAAGAGGAAAAATCGACCTGCGCATTGTCCTCAAACAGGGCGTTCCGGAAATCGCCTTCCATCCCTGCCGGATACGGAACGTGGGCATCTCCTTCTCCGGTTCCGCCGGCGAAGGCAAACGCGACACCGTACGCCTCGACGGAATACGGCTCGACTACATCCCGCCCGAAACACTGAAAAACAGATTCGTCGTCCGGGCCATACAGATGCGCCCTGGGCAGCTCTACTCCGCATGGCGGCAGAACCGTACCCAGACCAGCCTGGTGCAGCTGGGCGTATTCAAATACGCCAACCTCACCGTCGCGCCCGCCGACACCGTCACCTCCCGCGCCCTCGACGTCAAAATAGACGCCGTGTACGCCCCGCCCGTGGAAACCGAGATAGAAGTGGACCTCTCCTCCAAATCCAACAGCCTCCTGGGACCCGGATTGACCTTAAGCCTGAGCAACCGCAACATGTTCCGCCGGGCAGAAACATTCGCCCTCAAACTCACGGGCGCCTACGAATGGCAGATAGGAGGGGCGGATAACATACAGGACAAAGGGCTCGTCAATTCCTACGAACTGGGGCTGAACCTCAACCTCACCGTTCCCCGGCTCGCGCCCCGCTTCATGAAAACCAACCCGGACAGGCAGGAGCGCAGCACCTTTCAGATAGGCACCGACTTCCTCAACCGGCACAGCTACTTCCGCATGGTGTCATTCTGGGGAAACGTGGCGTACGACTTCCACACCTCCCGGCGGAACAACCACACCCTCATCCCCTTCAAACTCACGTACACGCACCTGCTGAAAACCTCCCATGAATTCGACTCCACGCTGAACAACAACCCCGCCATCGCCCTGAGTTTCCGGGACCAGCTCATACCCTCCATGACATACACCTACACTTTCGACCGGGCGGCGACCTACCGGAATCCCGACCGCTTCTACTGGCAGACCTCCCTCACACAGGCGGGTAACATTCTCTCCGGCATCCAGTACCTCGCAGGAAAAAGGGAGAGCGGCAAAAAACTGTTCGGCAACGTTTACTCGCAATTCCTCAAACTGACCAGCGAAATCGTCGGCTACCGCAAGACATCCGACAACTCCCTCATAGCTCTGCGCTTCATGGGAGGCATCGGCTACGCGTACGGCAACACGAAGGTCATGCCGTACAGCGAACAATTCTACATCGGGGGAGCCAACAGCATCCGGGCATTCCGTATCCGCTCCATCGGACCGGGGAGTTTCCATCCCCGCACGGAAAGCGTGACCGCCTACCTCGACCAGACGGGGGACATAAAACTGGAGGCGAACATTGGCTACCGCTTCAAAATAGCCGGACGCATCTACGGCGCGCTCTTTGCGGACGCGGGCAACGTATGGCTTCTCCGCAAAGAAGCCGAACGGCCGGGAGGAGAATTCCGGTTAAAGGGACTGTGGAAAGAAATAGCCCTCGGAACAGGCACGGGACTGCGCTACGACATCACCTACATCGTCATCCGCGCCGACCTGGGAGTCGCTCTGCACGCCCCCTACGACACAGGAAAAAAAGGCTATTTCAATATCCGGAACTACGGATTCAAAGACGGACTGGTGCTGAATCTTGCCATCGGTTACCCCTTCTGACTTCCTTCTGAAAAATCCTTTACCAGCTTCAGAGGCTTCCCGTAAGTCAGCATCCGCCAGATCCATTCCAGCGGACCGAAACGGAACAGCAAGAGCCACAGACGGCAGAAAACGACCTGAAACGCAAACACCGCCAGCGCGACGGCCTCCGTTGCGCCCAATCCCAGCGAAGCACCCAGACCGAAACCGATGCCGTAAAACAGAAACATGCCGATGACGGACTGTCCGATATAATTCGTCAGCGCCATCCGTCCCGGAGCGGCGAGCCATTTCCACAAACCCCAACGACTGCGGGCGAGATACACCAGCCCCAGCAACGCCGCATAAGCGAAAGCAAGAGGGTAGACACTGACCGTATAAAGCAGCGTATGGACAGCCTTTCCCAACGGATACCCGCACACTGCACTCGTTGCGTAAACAACCGAAAGCGGAATGCCGGCAAGCATGCCGTATACGCACAGCTTTCTAAGCAGCGGTCTGTAAGCCTCCAGTTCGGCATAAACACGGTGCCGCCCGATAACGAACCCCGTCAGAAACAGCCCCATCACCTTGAAATAGCGGTTGCCGTCGATAAACTCGGACATGCGCTCCCACGCCCCCTGGATAAGAAACTCGAAAACCTGCCGGTAACTCTCCGCATCCCGGAGCCAGAAACCGAAATTCTCCTCCGTAATGCCGTACAGTCCGGCGTAATACCACCACTTGTCCACCGCCGGCTGCGCCAGCGAGATCCCTGTCACCTCCGAAAAAGCATCCACGACCACCGGCAGAAAAAGCAGCACGCCGGCCACCGTCAGAATCCGGCGGTCGGACATCTTGCGGAACAGCGGCAGCAGCATGCCCAGCACGGCATACAGCAGCAGAATATCCCCGCTCCACACGAACATCAGGTGAAGGAAACCGAAAACGGCCAGCAGCGCCATCCGGCGGTAAAAAATACGGAAACCGTCGGCGCCCCTCTCCGCAGCATGCGAGATGATAATTGAAAACCCGACCCCGAACAGCAGCGAAAACAGCGTGTAAAACTTACCGTCGACGAACAGATACTGCAAAAACCGCACTATCCGGTCTACCCCCGCACTCGGCATCGCCGCCGCCGTATCGGCGGACTGAAACGTATAGAGCGAAAACTCCGGATAATTCGCCAGACACACCCCCAGCAAAGCGAAACCCCGCAGCACATCGAGAAAAACATGCCGCTGCGCCCCGCTCATGGGCGCCATCGATAAATTCATATTCTTCATATAGATAACCGTTTCTTACAATTAAACCGACAGGCACACCGACGGCGAAGCCTTCCTGCCGTCCGCACTGGTCGCAAAAACATACACGGCAGCCTCTTCCACTCGCAAATGCTTGCTTGCAATCTTGAAACTCCTCTCGTCCGCTTCCCCGCGCACACCCAAAGAAAACAGCCGGTACTCCGGTTCACTTCGGGTACTCACAAGCACCCCGTACAACTTGTCATCCCGGAACCTGTTCGGGCTTTCCAGTCCCATCTCCTGCCGGGAGAACCGAACCGTCTGCTCTTCTGCATCCACAGTCGCAGTCACGCCCTCCGGCGCCTCCAGACTGCCGTCCGCCACCTGCAACCGGGTAAAATCGATTTCCCCCTGAAACTCCTGCGGTGCCCGCTTCTGTGCACTTACCGCCTTCTCCGGATTGATTTTAGTCACCGTCACCGCCGTATTCACATTCGCCCGGATAAAACCCTGCATGCCTGCCGGAAACCGCTTTTCCCCCGGAAAACCCGCCTGAATGACCGGCAGCAGATACCGTCCTGTCTTCACCACTGTCCCGAAAGCCTCGCAATGCCGTTTTTGCTGCTCACTCTTCCGGTTCGGCATGACCCCTTCGGAACGGCAGAACATTTGTCCGTCCCGTCCCTTATACAGGATGAGATGCCCCAGTCTCCCGCTGAACTTGCCCAGTGTACTTTTTACGATAGCCATATTGTCATGAAAATATCCTGTAAACAAATATAGCGATAAAATAAGAGAAATCCAAATGAAATCCGTAAAAGATACGGATCAACTCCATCTAAAAGCTTATTAAAAGATTATTATAACCTTATCAAAAGCTTATTTATAATAGGCTTTTAACACAGTTTTATTTGAATTTATAGAAAATATTTATAATATTTGTAGTGTAATTCAACCGTAATTAAACCTTATTTGTATGAAAGATACACCGTTGAATCTATTAAGGGAAATTGTGAAAGGAGGAGGCCCTATCCGGATGGGAGGCATGACATATTATGTGCGTAACGGCAAATTTCAGGCGTGTGCCTCTAAACGCGCCAAGCGGAAAGAAAGGACGGAGAAAGAGATTGCCATGAACAGCCGCTTTGCGGAAGTGCGGACACTCTGGAAAATGTACCGCCGGGCAATAGGAGAATTGCCCGTATGGCGGGTGGCTGCACGGGAAACGGGAGCGGCCAAAAGCGACAGCCTGTTCCACTCGTTCAACGGGGCATGCGTGCGGCCGCAGGAAGGCGTCTGGGCATTCTCCGCATTCCGTTTCGCTGCCGGATCGCTGGATATGCCGGTGCTGAAATCTGTTCGGCGGAAAGGATGGCAGGTGACCCTGGAGTGGGAAAACGACGGGGCGCAGGCGGAACTCCGGAAAAACGACAGAGTCTACGTGGGCTACTTTTACGACACCCAGCCTCGCGTGCCACAATTGGCAATCGTGGAAAACACCTGCCGGCAGGACGGCAAGGCGACAATCGACATTCCCTCCATGGGGCAGCCGTCAGACACCCCTCTGCATCTCTACCTCTTCTTCGGCTCCGCCAAAAACGACCGCTTCTCCCCAAGCGTCTACTGCCTCGCGGAGTAAGGCGGAAGCACTATCCGGAAATATAAAGAAAGGCGAGACAAATGTCCCGCCTTTAATGTTTTCAAAAAAGATAAGGGTGTTTCCAATAAGTTCAAAATTACATTAGTGTTGCTTTTGATTAACGGTCCATCCCTTGCTGACAAACCACAAACTGTCATCCACGTTCACAGCACCCGGCTTAAAACGAAAATCTCCTTCGCCAAAAACACGTCCCGGGGCGGCGTCAATCGCTGGACTTAATAAGTTTTTACGCAACAATTGAATATTACGTGTCACCAAATTATTCCAAATATCCACCGGCACCAGATAAATATTTTTAACATCTGGCCGGGACGCAATCATTCGTATAGTATCGGGATTCAATCGGTCAAATCCATTTCTTAACTGACTAAATTCAACCCGAACATCATTCTGTTCAATAAAATTATCATCCCCGTCATCTTTGCTGCACGCCCCCAGCGTGGCCGCCCCAATCGCTGCCATCATGCCCATGCGCGATAATTTATAAGAAAATTTTTTCATATACTTCATTTTTTTACCTTTTGTTTTAATTATGATTTTTTACTTTCCTATTCGCCGTGTTGTCATAGCCCACCGCATCAATATGTTGTTTCCAATGGGTCAAAGATACTAATTTGAGAGTAAATCACAACATCATTTTACCTATAATACAGAGCTGTTCTTTCGGAAAACTTCCATGTGCCCCCCAAAAACTATTTTACAAACGACCAATAATTTTCCGGCGTAATAACTTCATAAGTCGAACCCGGATAGGAATTGGCAAATGCTTTCGGTTGACTGTTCCTTGCTTTTCCATTCCATTTGAATTCAAAAGTACGCAGGACACCGTCCTGTTCTTCGATTAAGTCTATTTCCTGCTGCTCATGGGTACGCCAAAAGAAAAGTTGTGCAAAGTTACCGAAGTATGAATTACGTTTTATCCTTTCGCTTACCATAAGATTTTCCCATAAAGCCCCGGCATCATTTCTTAGTTCCAACGGAGCAAAATTGGAAAGAACGGCATTTCTTACCCCGTTGTCATAAAAATAGATTTTCTTCCCTTTCTTGATTTCATTCCGTAAATTCCGGCTAAAAGAATCCAGGCGAAACACAACAAAACATTTCTCCAGCAAATTAATATAATTTTCGACCGTACTCTTATCGACCCCCAAAAGATTACTCAACTCATTATAGGAAACCTCACTACCTAATTGCAGGGCTAATGCCCTTACCAACTTCTGAATAAGTTCGGGTTTCTTTATTCCCTTATAGGCAAACAAGTCTTTGTAAAGATAATTGTTAGTCAACGTCATTAACGTTCGCTTTGCATCTCCCGGTTCTGTTACCACTTCCGGATACAATCCATAAATCATACGGTTCTCCAATAACCTGTGTTCCTCTCTTTCGGAATTACTTTCAGCCAATTCCGGCAAAGAAAGAGGGAAAAGGTTGTATTCTATCAACCGACCTGTTGCCGGTTCGTTTATCTCGTCTGCCATATCGAGCGATGAAGAGCCTGTTACCACTACCTGTGTTTCCAGTTTCAAATCCCCAATCATTTTTAATGTCAGTCCAATATTCCTGACCCTTTGGGCTTCATCTATGAATACAAACTCATAGGGTGATAACAAATGTTTCAGTTCCGTGGTTGTCTTGCCTTCCAATAACAAAACATCATCTGCATTATCACAATTCAAGGACAATATTTTTTCTTTTCCCTCCTGTAATTCAGAAAGTAATGTAGTCTTACCTACCTGTCTTGCCCCCAACAATACGATTACTTTTCTGCGTTTGTAATCTGCCAGGATAGAACCTTTGATTATCCGCCTTATCATACTATTTTTCTTGCAAAGATATACAAAAACAAAAATATAACCGCTAAATTTGGCAAAATTCAGAGAGTATAACCACTAAATTTGGCAAAATTCAGAGAATAAAAACCGGACTATTTTTTGTATCATCATGACAAAACTATATGTAAACTATTTTCAGGGATAGTCACCCGTCCATCGAAGTCGGCTATTACACCATTTACAATGACTTCGTATCCGATCCGCGGCTTTTCGAGCAGAACAATGTGCTGTACCATTATCCGATTAACCACGAACGACTGCTAATCGGGCGGTTCTGTTCTCGACAAATTCTGAGCCTGTTATTTTTGAGATATTATCCTTAACTTTGCACTATAATATTTTTACGATATGAAAAAGATAGATTACGTTTTAATTACATTGGGACTGGCAGCGCTTGTTTTGGCTGCATCCTGTTCGCAAGCAAATCGGAAGGCGGATGCTGGTGATTCGGCTGTCATCGAAAACATCATGACACGTACAAGTGTCCGGCAGTTTACATCGCGCCCCATTGCGAAAGATACGCTTGAGATGATTGTCAGGGCGGGGATGGCTGCTCCATCGGCCATGAACAAACAGCCGTGGGCTTTCGTGGTGGTTACGGAGAAGGAGATGCTCGACAGCCTTTGTGCCGTACATCCTTATTCCAATCTTAAAACAGCCACGGCTGCCATCGTGGTTTGCGGAGACCTCGAAAAAGCCGGAAAGGATTTTGTCCGTGAGTATTGGATTCAGGACTGTTCGGCAGCGACGGAGAATATCCTGCTCGCCGCTCATGCTCTGGGGCTTGGTGCTGTCTGGTGCGGTGTTTATCCGAATCCGAACGTCCTGCCGCAGGTTACGCGTGTGTTGGGGTTGCCTTCCTGGGTTATTCCGTTGAACATCATTACGATGGGGTATCCTGCAGGCGAGTCTCAGCCCAAGGATAAATGGAAGCCGGAAAACGTGCATTATCAGAGATGGTAATGTGAAGCCGTTAGTGTCCGGTAAATAAAAGCAGGAATGAAGGAACGGAAAGACATCATCGTTGCCGATATTATCGGGCGGACAAAACCGGAGGTCGGGGAGGAGTATCTGGCTCATCTGCTCTGTCTGAACGGGTATTGCCGTTTCTTGTTCAACGGCAAGGAATTCGAATTGCATCCCGGTGACCTTTCCATTGTCCGCAAGCGCAAATTGGTCGAGGATGTGCGGCCGTCGGACGATTTTTATGCCAAAGTCATCTATGTCACGCCCGAATTCGTCGAGTTGTGCACGCCGTTGAGCAACTACGGCATGAAAGGCTCGTTGGCGCTGTTCCTCAATCCCGTGATGCACCTTACGCCTGAACAGCAAATAGTTTGTCGGCGCGATTTCGAGCAGCTTGAACAGCGGATTCGGGACACCGGACATCGCTTTTACCGTGAAATTCTTATGAATGCCATGCAGACGGCAATTCTTGATTTTTTCGATTTTCATGCCGGTCTTTATGGCGAGAGTGACATTTCCACGCAGAATGCCTCTATTATGGACCGTTTTCTCAAGATGCTGGAAGCGGGAACTTACCGCGAACACCGTGAGGTGACTTATTATGCGGATTGTCTGTGTGTCACGTCGAAGTATCTGTCGGAGGTATCGAAAAAGGTTAGCGGATACGCCGCCAATTATTGGATTAACCGTTATACGATTCTCGACATTACCCGCTTGCTTCGAAACAAGTCGCTGACGTTTGTTCAGATTTCCGATATGTTCGGTTTCTCGTCGCCTGCCTATTTCAGTCGCTACGTGCAGAATCATCTGGGGGTAAATCCGACGGAGTACAGGGAATGACTTTGCGGGAACCCTTGACGGGAAAATTCCGTAAAAAAGTCATTTTTTACAGAGTTTTTTATAACAGGATGTTGTCGGATTGCCACGAATTTTGTGGCTGAAAATTATAAAAAACGAGAGTTTATGAAGACAGTGAAACTGAATAACGGAGTAGAGATGCCGCAAATGGGTTACGGCGTCTATCAAGTGTCGCCCGCCGAATGTGAACGGTGCGTGGCGGATGCCCTGAGTATCGGTTACCGTATGATTGATACGGCGCAGGCTTACCACAACGAGGAGGGTGTCGGCAATGCCGTCCGCAAAAGCGGCATCGACCGCAAAGAGATTTTTCTCGTGTCGAAAGTGTGGATTTCCAACTACGGCTACGAGAAGGCGAAAGCCTCTATCGATGAGAGTCTGCGAAAGTTGCAGACCGATTACATCGACCTGATGCTGTTGCATCAGCCTTTCTGCGACCGTTACGGGGCATACCGTGCATTGGAAGAGGCATACAAGGAGGGAAAGCTACGTGCAATCGGCGTATCGAATTTTTATCCCGATCATTTCATCGACCTTGCCAGCAATGTGGAGGTGGTTCCGGCTGTCAATCAGGTGGAGACGCACGTGTTCGACCAGCAGATTGAGCCGCAGCGCATCATGGAGGAGTTCGGCACGCACATCATGTCGTGGGGACCGTTTGCAGAGGGACGCAACGATTTTTTCACGAATCCGCAGTTGGCTGAAATTGGCAGCAAGTACGGAAAGAGCGTGGCGCAGGTCGCTTTGCGGTGGCTCATTCAGCGTGGCGTTATCATTATCCCCAAATCGACACACATCGAGCGGATGCGGCAGAATATCGATATTTTCGATTTTGCGCTTTCGGATGAGGATATGGCTGCTATTGCCACACTTGACACGGGGCGCAGTCTTTTCTTTGACCACCACGATGCCGAAACGGCGCGTATGTTTATGGGGTGGAGATAAATAAGTAATGATATAAAAACAGGAAAAATGAAAAAGATTTTGATGACTTTGTTGGCAGTCGTATTTGTCGGTTCGGCTGCCTTTGCCCGGCAGAGCGAAAAACAGAACCGTGTGCTGGTCGTTTATTTTTCGGCTACCGGAACTACGGCGCAGGCGGCTGAAAAACTGGCGAAAGCTACCGGGGGAGAACTTTACGAAATCGAGCCTGAGAAGCGCTATACGAGTGCTGATCTGGACTGGCGCGATAAGCAGTCGCGCAGCTATGTGGAAATGCACGATTTGAAATATCGTCCCGCTATAAAGAAGAAGGAGGTGAATATGGCGGACTATGATACGGTTTATCTCGGTTTTCCCATTTGGTGGAATATTGCTCCGACCGTGGTCAATACTTTTATTGAGGCTTACGACCTGAAAGGCAAGACGGTGATTCCTTTCGCCACGTCGGGAGGCAGTACGATAGACAACAGCGTCAAGGAGTTGAAGAAGGCTTATCCCGCAGTAGAGTGGAAGGAGGGGAAATTGCTGAACGGAATGGATGTCGAAGCCATCCGCCGGTGGACGACTGACTGATAGAAGCCGCTTGGATTGTAGAAGCCGCCCTGCCGTTTAATCGGACAGGGCGGCTTTTCATTTCCGTAATCTCGAATTCCCAGGTATTATTCGGTTAGCTGCTTTCGGTGAGATTTCGGTATAAGCAATAAAAAATCCTGTAAATCATATTTACAGGATTTTTTTGTTTGTGTTTTGGCGGAAAGAAGGGGATTCGAACCCCTGATACCCTTTAGAGGTATACACGCTTTCCAGGCGTGCCAGTTCAACCACTCCTGCATCTTTCCATTTGTAGCGGTGCAAAGATAGGACAAAAAGTAAAAAACGGAAATTAAAAGGCAAAAAAAATGAAAGGAGGGTAGCCGGATAAATCAGAAATAAAGAGATGTGTAAAATAAATGTGAAAAAATTTAATATTTTTTCAATGTATATCGGGATAATTAACTAACATGAGCAGCATTATTTTATGTTGCTTTTTTAGTGTGATAAATGGTGTATTTTAGTTTTATCAAATTAATGTGCGTATTGTTTTTATTTAAGTGTTAAGTAATAAATAGCTAAAATCAGGATTATGGATAAAGAAATAATAATGCCTTATTTTCCTTATGGGATTCGGGTTGCAGCTGACGATAATAATAAAGAATCTTTCATGATAAAGGAGTTGCATTGCAAGTTTGTTCGGGTGGAGGATGATTGGAATAATAGTTTTACTATTCCTTATAGTTCGGAAATGTATAAGATTATTTTACATCCTATTACGGCGGAACACTTGAGCAAGCCTTTGCGTGTCAATAAACAGACGATGATAGTGTCCGATTATCTGTGCGAAATTGTATATGAGAATATTAAGGATTTGATACCGTCAAATGATTCGGATTGGTTAATAGATTTGATTGTTAGTTATTTTAATGATAGGACAATTTGTCCCTTTTCCAAGAAAATTATGAGTAAGATTTACTCAGTTTTATATGCTTTGCATTTCGATATGTTCGGTTATATTGACCAGGGTAAGGCCAGGAATATTTGCGAAATGGATTATAATTCGTATGAATATGATACGATTCTTTTGTAAAGGGTGTTTTATTGGTTTTGTTGCAGTAATTTCATTAATTTATCCAGTTTCGGAGCCATGATGATTTCCGTGCGTCGGTTGGAAGTACGTCCTTCGGCAGTGGCGTTATCTGATACCGGCATATATTCTCCTCTTCCGGTTGGCTGGATTTGCAGTGGCTGTACATGATATTCTTCTGTTAAGATACGTACAACGGAGGTTGCCCGGATTACGCTTAAATCCCAGTTGTCCTTGAATTGTACCGTATTAATCGGTTTGTTGTCCGTGTGTCCTTCGATGAATACATCGATGTCGCTCTGTTTGTTTAGAACTTCCGCTAGTTTTGCCAGGGCTTCTTTGCCTCGTTTGTCTACCTGGGCACTTCCGGATTGGAACAGGAGTTTATCCGACATGGCAACATAGATTTTTCCGTCGTGGCGGGTGACGCTCAATTCGTCGTTTCCGAATCCCAGCAAGGCATCTTGTACGTTCTCCAACAGGGAGCTGACTTTTTCATTTTGTAGATTAATCATTTCCTGTAATTCGCGGATGGTGGCTTCCCGTTCCTTTAGTTCGAGTGTTTTTTCTTCGAGTAAAGCATTGAGTTTTTCTTGTTCCGATTTATTGGAGAATAAAAGGCTGCGGTAAGCGCGTATTTTGCCTCCGAGTTCGACGGTGTCGTTTTTTAAGTTTTCTATTTGCCGGTCTAATCCCTCGTTTTTTTGGTTCGCATTGCCCAATTGTCCCCGCAGTGTTTCTTCTCTTTCAAGGGCAGCGAGACGGCCGTTTTCGGCGATAAGGTATTTTTTCTTGGATACGCATGAGGAGCATAGCAAGAGGATAAACAGTGTTATTCCGATAAAGTATTTCATCATTTTTACCAAATAAAATTGGGTGTTAATAAGTCAAAATTTCTACTCCCGTTTCTGTAATGAGAACCGTGTTTTCCCATTGTGCGGAGGGTTTGCCGTCTTCCGTCAGTACGGTCCAGTCATTTTCCGCGTCGATATATATTTCATAATTGCCCATGTTAATCATGGGTTCAATGGTAAAAATCATACCGGGTACGAGAAGCATGCCTGTTCCTTTTTTACCTACATGTTCTACTTCCGGCTTTTCGTGAAATTTCAGTCCGACACCGTGTCCGCAGAAGTCCCGGACAACAGAATATCCATGTGCTTCCGCATGGGTTTGAATGGCTTCACCGATATCACCTAAAAAGCCCCACGGTCGGGCAGCCGCTACACCTCTTTCCAGGCATTCTTTTGTTACTTCCACCAAGCGTTTGCAGGCGGGACGGACGTTGCCAATCATAAACATGCGGGAGGCATCCGAGTAGTATCCGTCTAAAATTGTGGAGACATCGACATTCACAATATCACCGTCCCGCAAGATTGTGTTTTTATCGGGGATGCCGTGGCATACTTCTTCATTGATGGAGGTGCATACGCTTTTGGGAAATCCTTCGTAATTCAAAGGGGCGGGGATGGCTCCATGCGAGATGGTAAAGTCATATACCAAATCGTCAATTTCCTGTGTAGACATTCCTTCGTGGATATGTTCGGACACATAATCGAGTACGCTGGTGTTGATAAGCGCACTTTTTTTGATACCTTCAATCTGCTCCGGTGTTTTAATCAGCTTTTTCGGGGGGACAATATGTCCCAAATGCCTGTAATGGCGCAGTTTTTCATCCAAGTCCGTTTTTTCCGGTAAACTTCCAAACAATTTCATTGTCCTTTAATTTCAAAGGCAAAAGTAGTGATATTTTTGTATTGTTATTCATTTATTATCCTTTAGTCTTTTCATGTTTTTACCTTTTTTATTTATATTTGCGTCGTTATGTGAGAATATGTCGATTCAATCGTAGCGCGGACATATTATTTTAAAGCGTTTAGCTTTATCCTTGTTCAAAGGACGACAAATTTGACGTAGAAGCAGTATTGATGTGCCGTTTGGTCGTACTTCTATTACGAGTAAGCTAAAGTTCCTACGCTTTGTTTGTTTATTATAAAGTCACCTTTCGGGAACTTTTAAGGTGCGAAGTAATTTCTTGGTATGAAAAAATTAATCAGGTGTGCCGGAATGCGGTGTTTACGGATGTCGTTTTGGTTTCTTTCCGTAACGATTCTTACCGGATTGTTTTCTTCACCCGTTCACGGAAATAATATCCGTGTAACGAGTAAACCCCGTGTCGTGAATATCGTCGGTGATACGGCCATTGTGGAAGTGAATGTTTCATGGGACAATTCATGGCGGGATGATTTTAACTGGGATGCTGCATGGGTATTCCTTAAATACAAGAAACGGGGCGCCACCGAATCCTGGCATCACGGCTATCTTGCCCACGGAGGTCAAGAAGCTATACCTCAGAGTGGTAATGAAGGTAGTGGCTATTCTTTCATGTACGGGCAAACAGGTTCCGGCACGAGTGCCAAAGTCACCGGCGTGTTCCTTGCACGGAATGCCATCTCCGAAGGTAACGTGAAAGCCCGCCTACGGCTTAAATGGCTGTTCAAGACCAACTCAAAGAAAACACTTTCTGCTGCAGACTTCGGTAGCGAACTGAATAAAATATATGTTGCTATCCATGCTATTGAGATGGTATATATTCCTTACGGAAGTTACTATCTTGGGGATAACTATTCTGCGTATAGTTTTGCAAAGTCAGGTGTTTCGCCCTGTCTTATTGATTCGGAAGATGCGATAACTTTGACTACCGTTAATCCGACGTCTACGTCCGTTACATTGCCTGCTGCTTTTCCCAAAGGGTATGCCGGTTTCTATATCATGAAGTACGAGACCAGCCAGGAGCAATATATGGAATTCTTGAATTCCCTGACGCTAACGCAACAGAAAGCGCATGTGGCAAACAATAATTTCTCTACAATGAATCGCGGGGATTATGTATTCGGGAGTGGCGGTTCTCCGACCCGACGGAATGGTATCGTTTTTATCGAGCAAAAGGAAGAAAGTGCACCCGCCGTATTCGGTAATAACCTTAATCCGGCCAATGACCTTTTCTCCCAGGATGATGGACAGACCCTTGCCTGTAATCATCTTTCTCCGTATGACATATTAGCATATTGCGATTGGAGCGGACTGCGGCCTATGAGTGAATTGGAATATGAAAAGGCATGCCGTCGTCCTTATCCACAAAAACCGGAAAAGGGAGAATATGCCTGGAACAGCAATAGCGGCGTTAATCCCTTGGCTAGTGAATCTGATTTACTTTATCTTGGCGATGAACGGGAGCAATCCGTTGACAAAGACCATAATGTGAATAGCGGAAACAACAATATTGGTCCTGTTCGGAGCGGATTGTTCGCAACCTCCTCCACCAATCAGACCCAATCCGGAGCCACTTATTGGGGCGTCATGGACATGGGCGGAAACTTAGGTGAACTATGCTATGCTGCAACGAGCTCCGGTAAGGGATTTGTCGCCAACAATGTTACTTACTCCCACGGTGACGGAGAACTGAATGCCGACGGCTCGACGGATATTTCCTCCAGCTACTGGCCAACCGCTGGCGCTGCATTCGGTTTTCGTGGCGGTAGCTATTACAATCCTGATAGTCTGGCATGTACTTCCTACCGAGGTACATGTTTAGGAAATAATTTTTCCTCTATAAACAATAGATACAGTAACCACGGTTTTCGGGGAGTGTATAGTCTTTCGGATATTGAAATCAATGGCGGAAAAATCAGTGCTCCATCGACGGGATGCTGGAGCGGGACGGATATTACCAATACGCAAAGTGCCTCTTGTCCCGATTTTCCGGACATGCGTTTTCAATACATATGGTACGTGAAGAAGCCTGGAAGCTCAACTTTTGAGTTGCTTAACAATGTTTCCGGAGCATCTTTAACAAATGCTCCTATTACAAATACTGGCACGTCTACAGTAACGTATCAGTTCAAGCGGGTTGCTACTTGTGCAGTGGGTGTCGCTACAAGTAACATTGTGACTATAAACCTGTTGCCAAAACCTTTCGCCCAATCGATTTATAATTTCGATGGTGGAAGTTCCGTTACACTTACCCAATATTGGGGTACAAACAGCTCTGCTGTATGGCAATTTGACGGTGCGCCGTCGTGGGCCTATATATCCAGCAAGTCTTCCAATTCTCTGACAATAGCGGGAGGATTGGTAAGTGCAGAATTCAAGATAAAAGCCCATATTACTCAATGTCCCTCGGATGTATTTTCCGCTACAATCAAAATCAGCGGCACTATTCCCTATCGAGGGCACATGGATAGCGTCAGACTGGCAGCAGGCAAATATAAGATGGAGTGTTGGGGAGCAGAAGGAGGAAGAGGATTTGCAAATTATAATAGCAATGGTAGTAAGTATAATTGTACATACGGTGGATACGGAGGATACGCCCAGGGAACCATAAATTTAAGCACCATTACTACTTATTATGTCTATGTCGGCGGGGAAGGAGGCTATAGTTACTCGAAAAGCGGAGGTAGTGGAGGCTGGAACGGTGGTGGAACCGGAGGGGGAGATGAAGGAGATGACTGTGGTGGTGGTGGCGGAGGCGGAACAGATATACGAAGAGGAGGCCAAGCTTTATCTAACCGAATTATGGTTGCCGGTGGTGGCGGAGGTTCTTCAGGTTATAGTAGCGCTAGTAAACCGTATTATAGTAAAGGTGGTACAGGAGGTGGAACTAGTGGCGGATATGGATCTTCTAATTCTTCTCAAACAGCCACATCTCCGGGTACGCAAACTTCTGGCTCACTTGGTTCTGGAAGTTCTGGAACGTATGGAGGAAACAATAATTGTGGTGGCGGTGGTGGTGGCGGTGGCTACCGTGGAGGCTACGGTGGTGCAAAAAATGTTGGCGGTGGAGGCGGCTCCGGGTACGTCAATACCAGTATTTTCAGTAATTCCTCCATGTCCAATGGTTCGAGAAGTGGTAACGGTCAAGTCAAAATTACACCAACCAGTTAGAGATTGCAAGGTGTGAAAATTTAAAAGTAAAAGAGTTGAAAAGGATTATTCTTTTCAACTCTTTTACTTTTTGCAAACTTGCTTAAAATGTTGTAGTTTTACGCCCTTTGATAAGTAGATTTAAAGTCAACGTTTTTTATGGAGTGGATTCATACTTTGTTATTTGGTACCGGAATAGGACATTCGATTTTGTTAATTTCTGTGGTCGTTTTTGTCGGGATTCTTTTAGGTAAAATTAAGATTGCAGGAATATCGTTGGGTATTACATGGATTCTTTTTGTCGGGATTATTTGTAGTCATTTCGGTTTCCGTATGGAGCCGAATGCTCTTCATTTTTTACAGGAGTTCGGATTGATTTTGTTTGTGTATTCGGTGGGTTTGCAGGTCGGACCGGGATTTTTCTCGTCGTTTAAGAAGGGAGGTGTTACCTTGAATGTGTTGGCGACAGGGGTTATTTTTCTCGGTGTGCTGACGACTTATATTATTTATTTGGTGACGGGGTTACCGATTACGACGATGGTGGGTATTTTGTCGGGAGCTGTGACGAATACGCCCGGCTTGGGAGCGGCACAGCAGGCTTATTATGATATGAAGGGTGTGGAGTTGCCTTCTATTGCCATGGGGTATGCAGTGGCTTATCCGTTGGGGGTAATCGGTATTATTTTGGCTATTGTGTCAATTCGCTATATTTTCCGTATATCGTTTGAAAAGGAAACGGAGGCAGCTTTGAGTTTGGCTACCGAACAGATGTCAAAGGCTACGCATGTGTCTTTGCGGGTGAAGAATCCTGCTTTGTTCGGAAAGGAGATTTCGGAGGTGGCTTCGTTGATAGATAAGAAGTTTGTGATTTCGAGAATATTGCATGTGGATGAGGAGTTGGAGATTGCCCAGCCCCGGATGCATCTGGAGAAGGATGACAGGTTGTTTGTCATTGCTTCAAAGCAGGATTTGAATGCAATTATCGCTTTTATCGGTGAGCGGATTGAGATGCACCGGGCGGAGTGGGAGAAGCTGGATGATAAGTTGGTTTCCCGCCGTATTGCGATTACGAAGAGTGAGATTAACGGAAAGACGTTGGGCCAGTTGAATCTGAGAGCTGGTTTTGGTGTCAATGTTACGCGAGTGAATCGTGCGGGGTTGGATTTGGTTGCCCATACAGGATTGCAGTTGCAGTTAGGAGACCGCCTGACGGTGGTGGGGATGGAGAAGGATATTATGAGTGTGGAAAAGGTGTTGGGTAATTCGCTCCGTCGTTTGCGGGAGCCGAATTTGGTACCAATCTTTTTGGGAATTGCGTTGGGTATTCTGCTGGGAAGTATTCCTTTTGCTTTTCCGGGAATTCCGCAGCCGGTGAAGTTAGGTTTGGCGGGGGGACCTTTGATTGTGGCCATACTGATCAGTCGTTTCGGGCCTCATTATAAGCTTATCACCTATACTACCATGAGTGCCAATTTCATGTTGCGTGAAATCGGAATCTCTTTGTTCTTAGCGTGCGTGGGATTGAATGCAGGACAGGGATTTGTGGATACGGTGGTGCATGGCGGTGGTTTGGCTTGGGTGAGCTATGGTTTTATCATTACTTTTTTGCCGTTGATAATCATCGGGGTGATAGCCCGGTGTGTATATAAGATTAATTATTTTACGATTATGGGGTTGATTGCCGGTAGTACAACCGATCCGCCTGCGTTGGCTTATTCAAATGCCACGGCGGGTAATGACATGCCTTCGGTGAGTTATGCTACGGTGTATCCTTTGACGATGTTTTTGCGGGTATTGACAGCTCAGGTGTTGATTTTGATGTTTGCGTAAGAGTGGTTAGTCGATATGAAAAATTGTCAACAATGTGAGGGTGGTTTGTGTTATAGCCATTTTTCTATTATTCTTATTCAGACATTTACATCTTCCGATATAAGTGTACCGAAAGGTGAGTCTTTTCTTTGTTCGGTGGTGGAGGGGAATATTGATGAGCAATTATTTACACATAAGGAGAAAATAGTTGAGCGTTACCAACTGCCGGGATTTAATATTAAGATTGTAACGGAAACCTCACGTCCGATAACCTTGGAAGGGTATGTGCATGTGTGGGCTGCTGTTTTTTTTGATGCTACAGTGCAAATTTCCTATCGGTTGGTGGTTCCTTGTGAGGAGGAAATTGATGGAACGAAGTTTTGCCGGATTTCTTGTCCGCTGACGACAGATGATTTGATTGCTATTGCAGGCGTTGTGCAGGGAGTAGAGCATTGGATTTATGATGTCAAGAAGGCAAGACAGGAGATTGACGGTTCGTTAAAAACAATGGAGATAAAAGGATTGCGTTTCGATAAAAAGTCTTTTTATTGTGAGCAGGATGTTTTTGTAGAAAATGTTGATTTTGAAGAGGTTCAAAGGCGTTATCGCGGGATTTTCGATAAAGTGAAGCCAGATGATTTTCGTTATGGAGACCATAATTATATTTTGATTGATGTATGGGAGACGGTTGGTCATGGCGGAAAGCTTAGTTTTGATACGATGGAGGAGGCGGAGATAATCGAGCATATTGAGAAGTATCATCGGTCGGAGCTTATCGGGTTGATGACACTTTATCCGGAGGAGTGGCCTTACCGTATGGAAAGTGCTTTTGAAGAGGTATGTGGGAAGAATATTGCCATAGATACGGATGATTTGGTGTTGGCGAATGAGAATGTTGCCGTTGTTTTTGGAACGTATGGAAAACGTGGTGGTGAGGCGCCAACGGATTGGGTTCAGCATTTAGGACGACGGGACCGTTATCATGTCAGTTGGCCGGAATATTTGGTATTGTTGGAGATACTGTTGGCAAAGAAGCATTTGTTGAACTATGTTCAGAATAAATATATTTATAATTCTCAAAAGGCGACAGATGACAATGCATATAAGATGATTGACCAGAATGCCCGTTTGAGTGTGAAGTTGTCCAATATGGTGCTACAGCTTAATTTAGTGCGTTATCTTCGCTATATGTCACATAAGCATATGTATAATAAGACTGCGCATTGTTTGAAGATTGAAGAGGAGGAACGTCAGTTAAATGAGACAATTGAACGGATTGACAAGTCATTGGATAATATAAACAATGCAATGGAGATAAGGCAGTCCAATGATACAAAGTATATTTTGTTTTTTATTTCTGTCGCTTCTCTTTTCGGAGTACTGTTGCAGGGGAATGAGGTGCCGGTGTTTTCCCGTTGGTCTAAGGAAATTGGTGAGAATGTTGCTGTCAGTTTGGTATTAATTACTTGTTTTTGTATTCTTTGCGGTATACTTGTATTTACGAAGATGATTTTGGGCTATGTCAGAAAATGGAAATCGCATAGGACGAAGAAAAAGTTTTAATTAGTATGTTATGATACGTCCTTATATAGATGCAGATAGAGGAAGGTTATGTGAATTTTTTTTCAATATTATTGAGAATTATAAAGAGTATATTTCTCATGGTGAGATGCAGATGGGTGTTGCTTTGGATTGTGGGTGTTTAGCTCCTGATGCACGGCAGAAATGGTTGGAGTATTTGGATAGGCAGGTAGCAGAACTTTGCAATACGCTTTTGATTGATGAAGAAGATGGGAATATAAAGGGTTTTATTCTTTTTGGTGTGACAATGGATGGTGGAGAGGATTTTGGTGTGGTTTTCGATTTGTGTATTGCGCCGAATGAAAGAGGAAAGCATCGGGGAAAGCGTTTATTGCAATGTGCCCTTGATAGTTTTCGAGAACAAAGGGTGAAAGATTGTTACTTGGAATCAGGAGTAAATAATCATGGAGCTCATTTGTTTTTTGAAAAGCAAGGGTTTTACCAAGTTTCAGCTGTATTTAAGTTGAAATTATAATCATGATTTTTATTTATCTTTGGGGACGTGAATAACTATTAATATTTTCATATATGGAACAAGAAGAAGTGAAACAGAATTCATTGCCGGAGAATGCTTACCGGGAGTTGAAGCCGGGGGAGGTGTATAAGCCGATGATGCCTGCCAATACGAATCCGAAAGAGGTGACGGTTTATTCGGTGGTGTTTGGTATTATTATGGCTGTTGTGTTTTCGGCTGCCGCTGCTTATTTGGGATTACGGGTTGGGCAGGTGTTTGAAGCGGCTATTCCTATTGCTATTATTGCCGTTGGTGTCGGTAATCTGGCGAAGAAGAATAATATGCTGGGACAGAATGTGATTATTCAGTCTATCGGTGCCAGTTCGGGTGTGATTGTGGCAGGTGCTATTTTTACGTTGCCGGCTCTTTATATTTTGGAATTGGATGCTGCTTTTTATCAGATATTCCTTTCTTCTTTGTTTGGCGGTTTGCTGGGAATATTGATGTTGATACCGTTCCGGAAGTATTTTGTGAAAGATATGCATGGTAAGTATCCTTTCCCGGAGGCGACGGCAACAACGGAGGTGCTTGTTTCCGGAGAGAAGAAAGGAAATCAGGCGAAGCTGTTGGCCGTGAGTGGATTGATAGGAGGTTTGTATGATTTTTTTGTGAGTACATTTGGGTGGTGGACAGAGAATATTTCGACCCGAATTGTGGGTTGGGGTGAAATGTTGGCAGAGAAAACGAAGGTGGTTTTTAAAGTGAATACGGGTGCGGCGTTGTTGGGATTGGGATATATTGTGGGGTTGAAGTATGCAGCTATTATTTGTGCGGGTTCGTTTGCTGTATGGTTTGTGCTGATACCGTTTATCAGTTATTTTGCAGACGGTCAGACGATAGCCGTAGGGGAAGGGGTGACGACGTTGATTCGGGATATGTCGCCGGAGGCGTTGTTTTCCAATTATGCGCGTCATATCGGTATAGGGGGGATTGCAATGGCAGGAGTTATCGGTATTATCCGTTCTTCGGGGATTATAAAGAGGGCGTTGGGTTTGGCTGTGAGTGAGTTGAAGGGGAAGAAAGAGACGACGGAAGCGACAGAACGGACCCAGAAGGATTTGTCGATGAAATTTATTATGACGGGAATTTTGGCGACGTTGATTACGACGTTTTTGTTTTTCCGTTTCGGTGTGTTGGGGAATTGGTTTCAGACGACAATAGCACTTTTGATTGTGTTTATTATTTCTTTTCTTTTTACGACAGTTGCTGCAAATGCGATTGCGATTGTGGGTACGAATCCGGTGTCTGGTATGACGTTGATGACGTTGATATTGGCATCGTTGGTATTGGTGAGTGCCGGTTTGAGCGGTACGAGCGGAATGATGGCGGCGATGGTTATCGGAGGGGTGGTTTGTACGGCATTGTCGATGGCAGGAGGTTTTATTACGGATTTGAAGATTGGTTACTGGCTTGGAACGACGCCGGCCAAACAGGAGGCGTGGAAGTTTTTAGGGACGGCCGTGTCGGCAGCAACGGTAGCGGGTGTGATGATTATTTTGAATAAGGCTTACGGATTTGTTGGAGAGGGTGCGATGGTGGCACCGCAAGCGAATGCGATGGCGGCTGTGATACGTCCTTTGATGGAGGGCGGGGCTACTCCGTGGATGTTGTATTTTGCCGGGGCGGCGTTGGCTTTGATTTTGACGATGATTGGCGTGCCTGCATTGGCTTTTGCTTTGGGTATGTTTATTCCGTTGGATTTGAATACACCGTTGTTAATCGGCGGGTTGGTGAGTTGGTATGTATCTACTCGCAGCAAGGATGAGGCGGTAAATAAAGCTCGTCGTGAAAGGGGTACGCTGATTGCATCCGGTTTTATTGCCGGAGGAGCATTGATGGGTGTAGTGAGTGCTGTATTGAAGTATGCCGAGATTGATTGGTTCATTCAGTGGAGTGGAGCCGAGTGGTTGGCAGTGGTGATGTATGTTGTTATTATCGGCTATTTGATTTATGATGCCTTGCGGGCGAAACCGGAGGGAAAGTAGTATTTGTGGAATTTAATGGAACAGTTAGTTATGGAATTGAAAGAACGTTTTTTGAAATATGTGGGATTCGATACACAAAGTAATCCGGAGAGTGAAAAATTCCCTTCTACCGATAAGCAGTTGGTGTTGTTGAAAGCGCTTGCGGAGGAGATGAAGGAATTGGGAATGACAGAGGTGGAGATGGACGGATACGGGTATGTGATGGGGACGATTCCCGCTTCTCAAGGGTATGAAGATAAGAAGGTCATCGGATTTATTTCGCATGTGGATACGAGTCCCGATATGAATGGGGCGAATGTGCATCCGCAGGTGATTGAGAAATATGACGGCGGGGATATTCGTTTGAACGAGGAATTGACGATGACGGTGAAAGAGTTTCCGGAGCTGTCTTTTTTCAAGGGACATACGTTGATTACGACGGACGGTACATCACTGCTGGGTGCAGATGATAAAGCCGGTGTGGCGGAGATTATGACGATGGCGGAATATTTGCTGACACATCCGGAGATTAAGCATGGAAAAATCCGTATTGGTTTCACGCCGGATGAGGAAATCGGCCGTGGAGTGGATTTCTTTGATGTAAAACGCTTCGGGGCGGCATTTGCCTATACGGTGGATGGAGGTTTTGAAGGGGAGTTGGAGTATGAGAATTTTAATGCGGCGGGAGCAAAGATTTTGATACAGGGACGCAATATTCATCCGGGCTATGCCAAGGATAAGATGATTAATGCTTTGCAGGTTATTGCGGATATTCATGCGCAGTTGCCCGCGTGGGAACGTCCGGAGCATACGGAAGGGTATGAGGGTTTTTATCATCTTATCGGTGTGAGCGGCGGAGTGGAGAGAGCGACGGCGGAATATATTATCCGAGACCATTCGCGTGAGAAGTTTGAAGCAAAGAAACGTTATTTGCAAGAAGTGGTGGCTTTCATTACGAAGAAGTATGGGGAAGGGGTGATAACGCTTGATTTGAAAGACCAGTATTATAATATGCGTGAGATGGTAGAGCCTCATCCGGAGGTGATAGATATTGCCATGAGAGCGATGGAGGAAGCGGGAGTGACACCTTTGGTACGTCCGATTCGCGGAGGTACGGATGGTGCCCGTTTGTCTTACATGGGGTTGCCTTGTCCGAATCTGTTTACCGGAGGAATGAATTTCCACGGGAAATATGAGTATTGTTCTCTGACGACGATGAAGAAGGCGGTGAGAACTCTGCTGAATATTGTTAAGATTTGGGCGGAGTAGCTGGGTTCCTTTTTCTGCCGGACATACACCATCTGAGGTAGAAAGGGCGGCCTATGTACCATAATATGGATAGGCTTTCCCGTGCGATTGACAAATAAAAAGGAAGATTGTCCTGTATGTTTTGCCACGTGTTATTCTTTTCTTCCGGATTTTGCTTTCTTCGATAGCGCCGTGGAAAGAATAGGGTGTTTATGGCGGAAAGTAACAGACTGCCCGAATGTTCCTGTATGTCTTCCCAATCGGAGGAAAGAAGAGTGCGTGTTTCTTTGTATTTATGCCTGAGTTCCTGCCGTTTCTGGTGAAGTTTCATCAATGGTGTCGGTCGTTTGATTCTCGTTTTCATGGTTCATTAAGTTTAAGGCTTCTTCTTTGGCTGATTCTTCTTCTTCGTCCAGGATGGAGGCGATAATCAGGTTAGCAACGGCAAGCCTGATATATTTTTTCCGATAATAGACAATGAACAAGATTATCAAATAAATTAAGGTTACAATGAGGAATCCGACAGATAGTCTGCCTGTTATTTCTCCGAGGAAGAATCCAAGGGCAAAGAACATAAAAAGAATGAGGAACAGGCCGAGCAGGAATAAAATGAGACTATGTGTAAGAGCCGCACATATTTTTGCGGCTCTTTCACATGTGTTTAATTTCAATAGTTCGAGTTTTATCCCGACATAGGAGAATATCCGTTCTTTGAAATTGTTTAAAATCTTTTCAGATTCTTTTCTCATACCTTAATAGGCTTTGCTTTTGGTTTCTTCGGTGTTTTTGTTTGTATTGAAAGCACCGGCAGCTTTGTTTTGATACTCTTCGGCTTTTTCTTTTGCTTTATATCCGAATTCTTCTACTTTGTTTTTTGCTTTTTCGGCAAATTCGTGGACACCGTGTTTTACTTTTTCTCCGGCAGCTTCCAGGTTTCTTTTGATTGCACTTTTGTTTTTAATAATCAGATAGGTTGCACAGGCTCCGATTAGAGCTCCGAATAGCAATCCCGGTACTAAATTTGAATTTTCGTTTCTCATAATTTTGTTGTTTAAAATTGTACCATATCAACGATACCGGGAGAGAAAAGGTTGGTGTTTTAAGGCTATTTTAGGAAGAATACAGATACTTTATTTGTTTTTGATAAGGAGTTAGGTATGTATAATTTAAAGGAGAGTAGTTTTATATGGCTTCATACGACATATCATGAAACATTTCATAACATTTTAAAGCACCTTTCAGCATAAGTATTTGTTCTGAGTCCAATTCTTCTTTGCGTTGCATTAGGTATTTTATAAGAAAAGCACTGACTACTTGGGCTTCTGCCAGGAACATTCGGCAAGCGCTCTTGTCACGTTTGGAAATATCTCCACGATAGTTATAATTAAATCCGTAACAGGTTCGGCATATTTTTAAAATTTTACACTCCATACATTCTGGAGGAATTAATTTCACATGATCGCAGAAGTCCATTGTTTTTAAATCTTCTGTAATATCTTTTCCATGTACAAGAGGGACAAACATATGACAAGGATATTTTTTTCCGTCGATATCATAAGCACACATAGTTGTTCCTGTACCACAATTTTTAAGAGGAAGTTTTCCTAGGTTATCATCCAATAACTCTCCATATAACCGATAGAAAATCGGTGCAGGCGTCTTATCCGGATGAGACAAATAATAAGCGGCAATTTTTTCTAATTCCCGTTTATAAATAATTTCATCACCTAATTTCCAGGGATTCCCAACAGCCAAAGCTCCCGACACACGATATCCTTTTTCCAATAGATATATCATATTTTCCGCAAAATGGGGTAAAGAATACTCTGAAACGGTCATTTTCAGATATTGTTCCGGCCAGTTTCGCGTAACAAAATCAATGGGCAGTTCTCCCGTATGACATCCACGATTTCCAGCTTGAGTATCCTCTTTACCATCAACGGATAAAATCAACTCGACCAAATCTTTATGCTGTACAAACCATTCTTTTTTATCATCTGAAAGAAGAGTTCCGTTTGTTGTTACAGAAAAATAGAAACTCTCCTCATAATTTTGTGCAATGGTCCATTCTACTAATTCTCGAAGTAATTCAAATTCTAAAAGAGGCTCTCCTCCGAAAAGATCAAATTTGAGATAATCTGTTTCTGGATGAAGGCGTAAATCTTTCATTTCCTGCTGGACTATAGAACAAGCAACTTCTAAAGACATTTTTTTATTGCTCTTATGTTTTTCAAAACAATAAACGCAATTCAAGTTACAGGCATGCGTTAGAATCATGGCAATAATACGTCCTTTTTTCTTTTTTAATTTTGCAACCATAATGTATTAATTTATGAAGAGGCAGGGAAACTGCCTCTTCTGATTACGGGATGATTCAGCCTACAATACCTTCACAGCCCAATCCACAAAAACTACAACCAGCGGAAATCACGTCTTTTTCTACTTCCTTAGTGATTTTAGCACTTGCTGTTACCAAGTTCATTGCTTCTTGTAATAAAGATTCATCTACTTTCATAATAAATCCTCCTTTATTTAGTTAATAATTAAATAGGACAGGCTTCGAGCCTGTTTTTCTTTATGAATAAGCCATAAATAATAATCGTATTTTAGTTACCCAACCCATTTATCGTTCTCCCATAGCCCTTCTTTTATTGTTCCATCAGCATATTTCATGATTCCATACCCATCTCTTCCTTTGGCATTCCATTCTCCTTCATAGACCTCGCCATCCGGCCATGTAATTTTCCCTTTCCCTACGCGGAGCCCGTTTCCGAATTGTCCCTCGTCAATTTCTCCATTAGTCCATTTCATTACTCCGTATCCATTTTCGAGATAATCTTTCCATTCTCCCTCATAAATATACTCCGACCGTGTGATTCTACCGCGTCCTGTCAGTTCTCCGCTATTTTGGTATTCTGCTTCATAGGTACAGTCGTCGGTTTGTTTAACTACCTTGAAATACGTATTTGGATTTTGAAAAATCGCTTTCCCGTTTTCTATTACTGCTAGTTTGACGCAACCGTTAGGTTCGGTTATTTTAGTGGGACCATATAATTTCCCGTTTTCATTTGTTTGGGTTTCCCATTTTTCTCCATTGGGATAATACATGATTTGTTTCCCATATTGCTGTCCGGTAGCATAGTAATTTTCTATGGTAAGTCCATTTTTATATTTCCACACACCTTTTCCACAAGCTTCTCCGGGTTCTTGCCATTCGCCAAAATATTCACTGCCGTCGGGAAAAGTTATTCTGCCTTTTCCGTAATGTTCTCCATCACGAAATTCTCCGGAATGTATGCGTCCGGAAGGTAAATATAAAGTACCTTGCCCATTCCAATCACCATTACTCCATTCGCCTTTATAGACAACACCATTTGAGTAATATTTTGTTCCTCTACTTGGCATATCGTCCTCCCATTCGCCTTCATAGCGTTCGCCATTGGCCCATGTATATACTCCATAACCTTCTTTTTTCCCATAGTAAACATATCCTTCATAAACATCGCCGGAATTGGGACCATAAGATGAGAATACATAGCGACCTTTGCCGTGTGCCATGCCATTGTGGATATCTCCATTCCAAGAATTTCCATTTGAGTCACGTCTCGAACCGTCTCCGAATAATGCACTTAAAATTCCCATAGTATTCAACGAAAATATCAGTTGTTTTTATTAAACAAGGCTTTTATGCCCATGCCTAATAGTTTGAAAATTCCGCCCACCAGCCAGATACACAGATTAAAAAGCATTTTGAAAATCCAGCCGAATAATTGAAGTATCCAGCCTAACATTGTTTCTATAATATCTCCTTGTGCCATAATTTTGTATCTAATTCTTTAGTAAGAAAGATTTGTCTATTTATTCATTCGTTATTTTCCCTTCTTCTTTTTTGCGAGGACCGCGGCGGGCAACCTGGTCGCGGGCATAAGTGACGGCTTCATTGATTTTGGAACAGAGAGTGGCGTATTTTTCGGCACCGTAAACAATGACATAAGCATTGATAAGGGTGGCCAAATTCTGAAATAGTTCTTGTATGGCTTGGCGGGTTTGCTTTACTTGACCGGAGAGTTTTGTAGAATTGTCGGTTTCCCGATTGATAAATAGCTGGTCGAATTCCGTAGCAGCGCTTTTAAGGATAGCCACCCATTCGTCGAGATGCAATAGGGTAATTAAAGCTTTATTGTCAGATGCCTCCAAATCACCCAATAGATTAACCAGAACACCGGATTCTTCCAGATAGGGCAAACGGTCAATGGATTTTCCATATTTTTCGATTACGGCCTGCAATTTCAATGCTGCATCGGCTTTCTCTGTCTCAGGATAGACGGTATAGGATTTAATGATATTGAGCAACGAACGTAAGGCATTGTCTCGTTTCTTATCGGCATCGCTCAATTTAGCAGATAATATATTTCCCCGTTCAAGCACTAATACTTCATCATATGTTTTCAGTTTTTCTTCAAATACTTTGGAAAAGTCTGCCAATTTGAGTTCTTCTAAATTTTCATTTTTCAAATAGATCAGCACGTTTGACATTACTTGGAAATGTTCCAAATTGCGTAGCATCGTTAAATTGGTTGAAGTAATCATAATCTTATAATTTAAAGTTTGTATTCTGTCATGTGGAGATTGCTTCCTCCTAAAATTGAAACATTTTGCAGCAATTTGTCAATTGGCTTGTTTTGAATCCTGCAATTTGCAGGAACTTATTTTTACCTATTTTTTCTTTCTTGCATTTTGTTTTAAGAAAAAAATAGCTTGAAATTTTGTCCTGCACTTAGCTACTACACTTTTTTGCTTGTTTTCACATCACCGCAATTTGTTTTATACATAGTTGAGTATATATTTTTCTTTCGTTTATTTAAAATCTCTTTCTTGGTTATTATTTTTAAAACCTGCCTACCAAGCAGGTATAAGCTGATTATTTTTTATATTTCTTTCTTCAGATGTATTAATATGATTTTATATTTTTA
>NZ_CALPCZ010000019.1 GCF_943193135.1 Odoribacter lunatus | reverse complement strand
AAGCGTTCCTCAAAATTGTGGCGTTTATTCATAAAGTTTCCCAAAAGTTTTATGTCCAACTTTTGGGGGGCACTTCATGTGTGGCGAGACAGTCTTTTTTAGCATGTCTTGGGGATATTTTTTAGAAGGAGTTGGTACTCGTATTCAAAATTGGGGGTAAAAATATCTTTTCCACTATTTTTTTCTATTTCCTGATGAGACCAAAAACGCCCTTCGTCAACTTCGTCGTTGTCTATGTTTATCCGGTCGTATTTTGTACAGAGGAAAGAGAAGACGAGTTCTTTTTCCCGGTTGCTTTCCCAGATGTATTTGCCTAAAAGGCGGGCTTCAAATGTGGTAATGCCTAATTCTTCCCTCGTTTCCCGTTTTAAGGCTTCTTCAATTTTTTCGCCGGCACTGATATGTCCTCCGACAGCAGTGTCCCATTTGCCGGGTAGGAGTTCTTTTTTCATGCTTCTTTTTTGCAGGAAAAGGTCGTTTTGTCCGTTTATAATATGTAGGTGAACAACCGGATGCAGCAATTTGCTTCCGGAGTGGCACAGCTTTCTTGGGGCCTGACCGGTGATTTTTCCTTGTTCATTGACTAAGGGGAGCCATTCTTCTTTGGTATAACGATGATTTAACCATTTGTTGCGGAGGATGAGACAAAGAAAGAAGGCTCCTAACAGGATGTAGAGCAAGGTTCCGCTGATGAAGGAAGCTGTTTGTGGCGGACAAAGAAAGGTGGATAGGTAAAC
Organism: Odoribacter lunatus; assembly: GCF_943193135.1. GTDB lineage: Bacteria > Bacteroidota > Bacteroidia > Bacteroidales > Marinifilaceae > Culturomica > Culturomica lunata. Next base: position 46,140 of record NZ_CALPCZ010000019.1, on the reverse strand, counting down.
AGCTGCCGTGTGAAGACATAGTATGGCGAATAAGGTTTTTATGGTGTTTCTCATCATCTGTTGTTGAGCAGGAGACAGACGGATGGATTGACGATAGGAGGCGGGAAGTGTTTGGGTTAAGTCGCTTCGGGTGAAAGCGAATATGCCTAATAGGATACAGACAACTGTTTCGAATATGCCGGATTGCAGTTTTTCCCATAAGTTTCCGGTAGCCCAAATGGAGATGATTCCAGGGAGGCAAAAGAAAAGTGTGGTGATTAAAATGAGCCGGTCGGTAGTTTGATAACGGAGGCGCGTGTAGAGAAATTCTCCTATTCCCAGCAGGAGTGTGCAAAGGGTGCCGATAAGCGGTCCAAAGAATTCATCGGCAATGAAATAGATGGAAATTAAGAATAAAGAGGGGAGTAATTTTATTAGTTTGTTCATCGTGTTTACAGTCATTGCGTTTACGGATGACAAAGTTATAAATAGTTTAGTGTGTCCGTGTATAATTCATATCTTTGTCGGAAGTTATTATTGTAAGAAAGTATGTTGATAATTATCTGTTTAATGGTAGGAGGTGTTTTGACGGGACGTTTGACTCAGGGGCGAAATATAAAGTTTATCCGGAAGGGTATATTTACGGCCATTTTGCTATTGCTGTTTTTATTGGGACTTCAGGTCGGACATAACCGGCAGATTATGGATAATTTGGGTACGATAGGGGTGGATGCGGTATTGATTACTTTGGGAGCTGTGGGAGGAAGTGTTGGATGTGCGTGGTTGGTTTACAAGTTCTGTTTTTCTAAATGAAGGCGATGAGGGAGAGTCTGATTATAGGAATATGTTTTTTTGCAGGGGTGTTATTGGGGCGTTTGGTTGATATACCCGGGGTGTTTATCGAAGGGGAGGGGGCGTTGTATGTTTTGTATGTCCTGATGTTTTTGGTCGGGGTAAGTATCGGGCGTGACAGGGAGGTTTTACAGGCTTTGCGGCAGCAGCATTTAAAAATAGTTTTGGTGCCTTTGGCTACGATTGTAGGAACGTTGGCAGGGGTGGCTGTTATCAGTTGTGTTATACAGGGACGTTCTTTGATTGATTGTTTGGCGGTAGGTGTCGGTTTCGGTTATTATTCGCTGTCTTCAGTTTTTATAACACAATATAAGGGCGCCGAGTTGGGTACAATTGCGTTGGTGGCTAATGTTTTAAGGGAATTATTTGCTTTGTTGACAGCTCCCTGGTTGGTGCGTTATTTCGGAAAGTTGGCACCGATTTCTGTGGGAGGAGCTACTTCTATGGATACGACGTTGCCGGTGATTACTCGTTATTCAGGAAAGGAGTTTGTCGTGATTTCGATGGTACATGGTATGACTGTTGATTTTTGTGTTCCGTTTTTAGTTACTTTTTTTTGTACGATATAATATTAATGCTAAGCGTGATGAGTCGTTTTTTTATTGGAATTTTATGTTTTTGTTTTGTCGGTCAAATGGGCTATGCCCAGTTTGAAAAGTATTTTTGGGAGAAAACGTTGCGTTTTGATTTTTATCATTGCGGAGATAACCGGACGGAGTCTTATTATTTTGACGAGTTGATTGAGGAGCCTTATTGGGCGGGGTCTAAAGTGGCATTGGTGGATACGACGGGCTATGGTAATCAGATGTTTAAGATTGTCGATATAGCTACGGATGAGGTTATTTATTCCCGTTCTTATTGTACTTTGTTTAATGAGTGGCAGACTACGGATGAGGCGGGGAGAACCCATAAGTGTATGCCGGAAGGGGTGATATTCCCTTATCCGAAGAATGATGTGCGTTTGGAGTTGTATGCCCGGAATCGTCAGGGATGTTTTGAAAAGAAGTTTGAGCATGTGATTGATGTGAAGGATTGTTTTATCAAAAAGTTTACTCCTCGTTATGAGACGTTTGAAGTGATGTATAATGGTGCGCCGACTAATAAAGTGGATATTGTTTTATTGCCGGAAGGTTATGCTACGAATGAGAAGGAAAAATTTCGGCAGGCTTGTGAAGGATTTGTCCGGGAGTTTTTTAGTTATTCACCTTTTAAGGAGAAAGCGTTGCAATTTAATGTGCGGGCAGTGTGGGTCCCGTCCGCGGAATCGGGAGTGACTATGCCTGGAGAACAGGTGTGGAGGCAAACGGCGTTGAAGGCGAGTTTTTATACGTTTGGCGCGGAACGCTATCAGATGATTGAGGATTTTCAGGGGGTACGGGATGTTGCCGCTCATGTGCCTTATGAGTATATTTATATTTTGTCTAATACGCAAAAGTATGGAGGTGGCGGTATTTTTAATTTTTACGGGATTAGTGCGGCTAATCATCCGACACGTACAGGGAAGATTTATGTGCATGAGTTCGGACATGTTTTGTTGGGATTGGGGGATGAATATGGTGAGAATGCGCCGTATAGCGATATGTATCCGGAGGGAGTGGAACCGTGGGAGGAAAATTTGACGACTTTAACGGATTTCGGACGTAAGGTGATATGGAATGGACTTTTGGATTCTGCTACTCCGATTCCTACACCATTAAATGAAAAGAAGTTAGATAAGGTTGGTGTGTATGAAGGGGGCGGGTATGCAGCGAAAGGTGTTTACCGTCCGTGGCAAAATTGTTTGATGAATAATTTGCATAAGACGGATTGTTTTTGCCCTGTTTGTACGGACGCGATTGTGCGTTATGTGGATTGGCTTTGTCGGTGATGAAAAGTATCATTGAATACATTGGTATTCCAATGTATTCAATGATAGATGATTTTATTTGCTTTTTAATATAAGTGTGCCGCTTTTCAGACCTTTGGCATTTGCTTCAAATTGAATGCTTCCGGATGTTTCGGAGCTTTGAACGATGGCTGTCAGCATGCCTTTAAAAGCCGTCATTTCAGGTTTATGGAATTGTTTTATACAGGTTGCGTCACCGTTGGCGGATGCTCTGTATGTCCCTGCGCCTTTTACTTTGAAGTGAATGAGTTGTGAGGCATCCGGACACAGATTTCCATTTTTGTCTACTACTTTGACGGTAATGAAGGCTAAATCCTGGCCGTTTGCCTGTAGGATGGTGCGGTCTGCTGTTAATTCAAGATGGTGGGGTGTTCCTGCTGTATGGATTTCTTGTTGGGCGACTGGTTGGCCGTTTTCATCATAGGCAATGACTTTTACGGTGCCCGGTTCGTAACGGGTGTCCATCCACATTAAACGGTATCTTGTTTGACGGCTTAAATTTTCCAGAGAGTTTTTGTCTCCGCTGTCGGTTACTTTTACTGCAAGGTTTTTGCTGCGTTTCCCCTGACTTTTTCCGTTGATGAAGAGTTCTGCTGACGGGTAGTTTGTGTAAACAAAGATGGGGGTGATTTCTCCTTCCCGCCCTTTCCAGTTCCAATGAGGAAGAATGTGCAGGGTTTCTGCATTTTTGTTCCAGTGACTGCGATAGAGATAGTAACGGTCTTTGGGGAGCCCGGCTAAATCGACAATTCCGAATAGGGAACTATGACTAGGCCAGTCTTCATAATAAGGAGTGGGTTCTCCTAGGTAGTCAAAGCCGGTCCATACGAATTCTCCGATGCACCAAGGGTAATCTTCATGCTGGATGAAGTCGTCTTCCGGAAGATTTGACCAACTGCAATGTTCGACGTCGTAGGATGAACTTTGTTGGTCAGGATATGTAGCCATGGCTTTCCGTTCGACTGGAAATTTGTATACGCCGCGGGCACTGACCGTGGATGCCGTTTCACTTCCTAATACCAGTTTTTGAGGTAGTTTTTCGTAAGCTTCCGGATAGGCGAAGGGACGGTAATTGAATCCGGCGATGTCCATGACGGCTGCAAAGTTGTTGTTTATGACGGAGTGGGGCTGATCCATTCCTTGTGTGACGGGGCGTGTCGGGTCTTCACGATGACAAATGTCTTGTAAGAAACGGCTTACATGGGCCTGGCCTTTGGCGCTTTGTTCGGGGACTTCGTTGCCTATGCACCACATGACGATACTTGGGTTGTTCCGGTAGTGTTGGACTAAGTTGGTTAGGTCTTTTTCTACCCATTCGTCAAAAAGATGGTTGTAGCCGTTTTTGCATTTTGGGATTTTCCATTCGTCAAATGATTCCGCCATGACCATGAAACCCATTTCGTCACATAAATCAACTAATTCCGGAGCGGGCATGTTGTGGGAGGTACGAATGGCGTTGCATCCCATGTCTTTCAGTATGTTTAATTGTCTGCGGATGGCTGCTTTATTGACTGCAGCACCTAAAGGTCCTAAGTCGTGATGCAGGCAAACTCCTTGAAATACTGTTCGTTTATCGTTCAGATAAAATCCTTTGTCCGGAATAACTTTTATGGAGCGGATACCGAAACGTGTTGTGTATTCGTCTTTTAGGGTATTGTTTTCATATAGTTCGGAAGAGGCGTAATACAGTTCGGGTGTTTCGGGGCTCCAGAGGTCGGGATTTTTTACAATGAAGTTTTGTTCAAAGATGTTTTCATCGTAGGGAGTCAGGTGTGTCTCTTGTTTGGCAACGGTTTGTTTTTTACTGTTTTTAATGACTGTGATTAATTTATAGTTAGAAGCCGTACTTGCTGAAGGTGTGTTGATACGGGTTTTCAGGTTGATTTTGGCGTAGTCGGTACGGACAATCGGAGTGGTTAGTTGTGTACCCCAGACGGGTATGTGGACGTCATTTGTTACGATGAGATGTACGTTGCGGTATATGCCGGCGCCGGGATACCATCTGGATGATTCAGGTAGATTTTCCAGGCGTACGGCTAATGTATTGGGTTTGTTTTCTTCTACTAAATTTGTGATGTCGAAATGAAATGAGTTATATCCGTAAGGCCAGTAACCGGCTTCTTTCCCGTTGATGTATACCCGTGCGTGGCTCATGGCTCCGTCGAAAAGAAGGGAAACTTTTTTACCTTTATGGAATGAAGGAATATTAAATTGGGTACGATACCAGCCAGTACCTACAAAGGGTAAGCCTCCTGTTCTTCCTGATTTAAGAGAGGCTTGTTGTTCGCCATCTTGAGTGATGGCTACTTCCTGTAAGTCGTTGTTGCCGTCGAATGGTCCGTATATAGCCCAATCATGTGGAACCGTAACGTTTTGCCACTGGCTGTCATCGAAGTTTTTGGAATAGGCTTGTGAAGGATCTTCTCGTGTGAATTTCCAGTTTTTTTCTAGTAAAATCTCCTGGCGATTTTGTGCGGAAATAAATAGAATATTCCCGATGAGGATAAGAAGTAGGAAAATGTGTTTCATAAAATTAATAAAATAGTGATTTTCAAATATAGCTAAAATATTTAGATATTTATTTGGAGGTGGAGTTGTAAAGGTTGTAACCTTATTTTTCTGAAAGCGTTTAATTTATTTGTGTGACGCCAAGGGCCAGTGCTATTGGGCTAAAGAAGAGGGCTAACCGAACGTGTTCGGTGCCCTCGATAGTTTATGAAGTAGGATGTGGTGAGATTAGAGTAAATCTAGGTAAAGTTGGAAATCGAATACCCGAAAGGCTGTTTTATCAGGATATTTTTTTGTCCTCAATGAAGGAATTGAAAGCATTAGTTGAAATATTTTGAATATGTCCGGGATTTTCTTTTTCGGAATATGAGTGTGTTTTTCGTTTTCGTATTTTGTGAGGGCATATTGAAAGATACGAAATTCATATTGATTTTGAAAGTCTTCTTGCAGGTAGGTGTCAATGGGTGTGGTAATATGCCAGATTTTAAATAAGTCTTCCGGTAGGTCTGCGAATGTGACGTTAAAGTTTTGCTCTATAAATTCAAAACTGATGTGTTCGATTTCTTCAATTTTCATTCTTTATATGGACGTTATGGATTATTATATCCATAAGAAAATATGGGTTTGAAAAATAAACAGACTTACGCTCGTGTAGTTATATAGTAAAATATTTACACAAATATAGGAGTTTTGATTTAATATTGGATTGTTTTTTATTAAACCTTGTTTGTGAAGTAAATGATTTCAGTAGATTTGATAAAATAAAAAAGGATGCCTTTAAGGCATCCTTTTTCTTTTTTATTGCTTTAATGAATTACTTTACAGTGTTCATGTGAGCGATTAATTCAAGCACTTTGTTAGAATATCCCCATTCATTGTCATACCAGGATACTAATTTCACAAAGTTTTTATTTAAGGCGATACCTGCTTTAGCGTCAAAGATAGAGGTACGTGCATCTCCCAAGAAGTCAGAAGATACTACGTCTTCTTCCGTGTATCCCAAAATACCTTTCATTTCCCCTTCGGAAGCAGCTTTGATGGCAGCTTTGATTTCATCATAAGAAGCTTCTTTAGCCAAGCGGAAAGTTACGTCAACTACTGATACATCCAAGGTCGGAACCCGGAAGGACATACCTGTTAATTTTCCGTTTAATTCCGGAATAACTTTACCTACGGCTTTAGCAGCACCTGTTGAAGACGGGATGATGTTACCAGCAGCAGCACGTCCGCCTCTCCAATCTTTCATAGAAGGACCGTCAACGGTTTTTTGAGTAGCTGTTGTAGCATGAACTGTTGTCATCAAGCCTTCGATTACTCCGAATTTATCGTTGATTACTTTGGTCAGAGGTGCCAAACAGTTTGTGGTACAAGATGCGTTGGAAACAATGGTTTCACCGGCATATTTTTTGTTGTTTACACCCATTACGAACATGGGGGTATCATCTTTGGAAGGAGCTGACATAACAACACGTTTTGCTCCAGCTTTGATATGAGCTTCAGCTTTTTCTTTTGTCAAGAAAAGACCTGTTGATTCAACAACATATTCAGCTCCGATTTCATTCCATTTTAAGTTAGCCGGATCTTTTTCAGCAGTTACGCGAATTGCCTGACCATTAACAATTAATTTGCCATCTTTAGCTTCTACTGTTCCGGAGAAACGACCATGCATGGTATCATATTTTAACATATAAACCATGTAATCTACATCAATCAAGTCATTGATTCCTACGATTTCAATATCGTTTCTACTCATTGCTGCACGGAAAACTAAACGTCCGATACGGCCGAATCCATTGATTCCAACTTTAATTTTTGACATTTTGTTTTTTTTTAGTTATACTTAGTTGTAAAAGTTTATCCTAACTATGTAAGAGATTTTAAATTTACTCAAATAGAGTGGTTTATTTCGGTTGCGGCATGAGTGTAAGCCGGACATTTTTTGTCAATGGCGCAAGAGCCGAGTAAACTTGCGACCAATATTCCCAATAAAATATAAACTGCTATTTTTTTATTCTTCATGGCATTTTAATTTTTCATAGATACAAATATAGAGATAAAAATTTTAAAGAGAAAGTTTCATGTTAAAATTTAATAAGCTATGCCTTGATTTTATATGAGAAGTATACATAGAAAGAGAAATTTGAAAAATAAGGCAGGGTAAAATAGTTAAAAAAGTGATTAAAATATTTGCGCAAACGTTTTAATTGTATTATCTTTGAAGCGAGTAATAAAAATAGTTGCTTATAAGTAGTAGTAAATTTAATTGTTCGTGTGTTTAAAAAGAGGCTTCGGCCTCTTTTTATTTTATCGGATAGTAATTTTAAGTAGCGTGCGGGTTGTTGAACTGATTTTGAATCGTTCGTCAGTTCGATGTCCAATAATCCATACGATTTTGTTTTTGGATAGAAGTAATAGGCATTCTTCTTTTTGCTTGGCAGAGAATTTTTGATTGCTAAAGAAATCGCTGAGTTTTTTTTTGCAGCCATGCATGCCTAGGGGATAAAAGAAGTCCCCTTTTTCCCAATTTCGGATTTGTAACGGGAATTTGATTTTATCAAAATCAAAGTAGGCCGTATGCGGGTCTGCCGGAATTTGATGTAAGGATGTATAGGGTAGGGTTTCAAAAAACAAGTGATGCTCTCCGATATGAAAATTGCCTATCGTATTATTTATATAGAATGGCAGTTCGGAGTGTTCTTTGCGTTTATAGATAATCCAATGGCTGCGGTCTCGTGTAAGGATGTATTCTTCGCTTGCGAATTTTTTCCCCGGTAGGGCAAGATGGCTGCGGAGAATGTCTGCTGTTTGGTGTTTATTGAATCCGTAAGGGCGCAGTAATTCAAATAACAGTGTATAGGGTGCGGGGGTGTTTATTGTTTTTTCTATATGAATTAATGTTTCGTTTTCTCGTATTTGCATGACACTTTTCTTAAGAATATCAATACCGTATTGGTAAATGAGTTCCGTTTCGTATAGTGCTTGGCAGTTATTTAGAATGGTAGTCAGAAATGACGGGTTTATTTCTTTGAATACCGGAATGATTTTATGGCGTATGATGTTGCGGGTAAAATCAAGAGAATTATTGGAAGAATCGTTTCGGTATTCGATATGGTTTGCCTTGAGATAATCCAGAATTTCTTGGCGGGAACAGGAGAGGAGAGGGCGTAAGATGTCACCGTTTATGGGTTTTATTCCGCTTAATCCTTTGATGCCTGTACTTCGGCATAAGTTTATAAAGAGTGTTTCCGCTATATCGTCTGCTTGATGGCCGATGACTATATAATCCATTTGCTGCTGTTGTTTTATTTCATGAAACCAAGTGTAACGAAGTGCTCTGGCAGCCATCTCGATGCTCATGCTTTTTTCTTTGGCATACTTTGAGGTATCGAAATGTTTTGTGTATAGAGGAATTTGATGGATGTGGCAAAATTGTCGGACAAATTGTTCGTCTGTGTCGGATTCTTCTCCTCTTAAATTAAAATTACAGTGTAATGCCGTTATATTTAGATTCAGGTTTTTATATCCATATAATAGAGCAATAGAGTCGGCTCCTCCACTGACTGCGATGAGGAATCTGGCATTGCGGGCGATGTGGTGTTCTTTTAAAAAAGATAGGATGGTTTGCTGTATCATAGATTATTTTGATTCTATTTCGCTGAGTTCAAGCCATCTCATTTCTTTCTCATCCAAAATGGTGATGAGTTGGCCGATACGTTCCGATGTTTGTATTAATTCATTCGGTGATAGAGTACCTCGGCTTAATTCAGATTCTAATTGCTGTTTTTCTGTGGATAGTTTTTTTATTTCTTCCTCGAGGGTTTGGAATTCCAGTTTTTCCTTATAGCTCAAGCGTGTTTGAGTGTTTGTTTTTTTTATTGGGACTGTTTTTTTTACTTGAACTCCTTGTTCTTTTTTTCTCTTTTCTTCCTTTTCTTCTTTCCAGTTTTTGTATTGAGTATAATTACCCGAAAAGTCTTTTATGATACCATTTCCTTCAAAGGCGAAAATATGGTCTACTATTTTATCCGTAAAAAAGCGGTCATGTGATACAATAAGAAGGCATCCTTTGAAACTTTTCAGATATTCTTCGAGAACGTTTAGGGTTATGATGTCTAAATCGTTTGTCGGTTCATCGAGGATTAAGAAGTTCGGGTTGCGCATCAGTACCGTGAGCAGATATAGTCTTCTTCGTTCTCCTCCACTAAGTTTTTTGACTAATGAATATTGTTGCTGGTCTGTAAACATGAAATATTCAAGGAATTGGGAAGCAGACATGATTTGTCCGTTTCCGAGATCTATACGCTCGGCGATGTTTTTGACAATGTCTATGACCCGATCGGCTTCATTAAATTGAATGCCTGATTGTTTGTAATATCCATATACGACAGTTTCTCCGATTTCAATGGTTCCTGCGTCCGGTTGTAGATTTTGCGTAATGATATTTAAAAAGGTAGATTTCCCGATTCCGTTTTTGCCAATGATACCGATTTTTTCTCCTCGGCTGAATTTGTAGGAAAAATCATTGACCATACAAATGGAGTCGAAACTTTTATGAATGTGGTTTAATTCTAGTATCTTTTTCCCCAAACGTTGTCCTTTGATGTCCAATTCTAATTTTTTAGTGTCATTCTTTTGAGATGCGACTTCTTTGAGTTTATAGTAATTGTCAATTCGGTATTGGGCTTTATGCGAACGTGCTTGGGGCATACGGCGCATCCATTCTTGTTCAGTTCGTAACAGATTTTTGGCTTTGTCGATAGCGCTGTTGCGGTTAGCTATTCTTTCTTCCCTTTTTTCTAAATAATAAGAGTAGTTACCCTGGTAGGTATACAGACCGGAATTGTCAATTTCAATGATTTGGTTACAGACGCGATCTAAGAAATAGCGGTCATGGGTAACCATTAATAACGTGGCATTCGATACGGTTAAGTATTTTTCCAACCATTCAATCATTTCCATATCCAAATGGTTGGTCGGTTCATCTAGTATTAAAAAATCCGGATTGCTAATTAAGACCTTGGCTAAGCCGACTCTCTTTTTTTGTCCGCCGGAAAGGTGTTTAATTTTTTTGTCGTAGGTATCGAGTTTTAATTCCGAAAGAATCTGTTTTACCGTGTTTTCATAATCCCATGCGGACAGCATATCCATTTCAGGTATTAAAGTTTCTAATGCGGAATTGTCATTTCGCCGGATTGCTTCTTCGTATTTTTTAATGGTGTTGAGAGTGGGCGATTCAGAACTGAAAACTTCCTCAAACAGCGTGTTTTCTGGTATTAAAGATGGGTTTTGCTCCAAATAGCCGATAGTTATGTCATTGCGGAAAGTGACAGTACCTGTATCTGGTGTATCTTTGGCGGCTATAATTTGTAATAAAGTGGATTTACCCATGCCGTTCGGGGCAATTAATGCTACTTTATGGCTTTTTCCTATGCCGAAAGAGATGTTCTCGAATAAAAGCCGTTCGCCGAATCGTTTACTAAGGTTTTCAACTTGTAAAAAGCTAATCATAGACGAATGTTATTTGTCATTCGCAAAGATATTATTTTTGTTGGTTTATGAAATTAGCGTTTCAGCCATTTTTTACGTTCCTCTTCTGGGAAGCGCTCTATGGCATATCGTAATGTGGTACGAGGCATTTGGAGGTAATGGGCGTGTAAAAAATCGACAAGTGTATTTTTGTCTTTTTTCCCGATTTCCCGGAGTAACCAACCGGTAGCTTTGTGTATTAGGTCATGAGGATGAAGAAGAAGTTTGTCGGCGATAGCCAGACAGGTTTGGAAATTCCCCTGTCTAACAAAATACATGCAACTTACGATGGCAATACGCTGTTCCCATAAATTGGAACTGTCAGCCAATTGATAAAGAAGTGTATGTTCTTTGTCTTGCAACCAGTGTCCTAATAATATATAGCAGGATAAATCGACTAAATCCCAGTTATTAATAAAGTGTGTATGGCTTAAATAAAATCGGATGTAATTTTCTTTTTCCGTCGTAGTTTTGCTTTTTTGGTATTTCTGTATAAGAATGAATAAAGCTGTGAGACGGTGCTCGTGGAAAGGGGAGCTTATTAAATCCTTGATAGCATCCATTCCCGCATAGGCATATTTCTTGGCGATACTTCTTTGTTCGGGGACTTTGACCCCGAGAAATTGATCCCCTTCTCCGTATTCTCCTTTGCCTGTTTTAAAGAAGCGGGAAAGATGTAATGCTTTTTCCGGAGAGCCAAGAGCTTCCAGCTCGGCTTTTATTTCTTCCGCTACATTAATTTTCTTTTCCATATCCATTGTTCGGCTAAAAGGGTTAGGAGTGCTAATAATATGAACCAACTAGCAAAATAGTGGTTATTGTCTTGCAAAACGATTTCTTTTATTAATTCACTGTTGTGGTCGAATTGTGTGGTTTTGATTTCTTCGGTTCGGGCTTCCGGAAAATGTTTTTGTATTTCCTCACTGTGACAGAATTGCATTTGTGATTCGCTGCGGTCGTAATTGCACGCTATTATATCAATGGTATGATTGTCGCGGATAACGTTGTATAGTCCGGCCTCCTTTAATTCTTTCGTATTTACCATGATTAGGTTGCCACTGAAATCTTTTCGTATTTCAGGTATGAATTCGACGGTATTGTTTTCGTTGCGTACGAAAATGTGGTTATCGTTATCTGATTGATAAGGTTGGAGGTAGAGTTGTTTATTTGAGTTTAGAAACCACGAGGTATTCAGATTGGAATTTAAATTGTATGACATGTTTACCATGATAGGGACAAAAAGTGGGTGATACACCATGTCGCTATTGTCCGGAGCAAAACTGAATGTTGATATGTAAAGTTTTCCGTGGCCAGAATTCTGTATGGCTAACAGAATATTTCCCTTTTTATCGCTTAGGAGTTGTTCTGCTTTGTCTGTGGGACTAATGTGATAAAATTGCTTTATGTAAGGTAGCGTTGTATTCTGTTCTAATTTTTCGAATACCTCTTTAAACAAATCCGCTTGAACTTCAATTTTTTCAATGACAGTGTTAGTATCTGAATGTAAAAATTGAGGAGCATGAATTTTTTGTAGCAGGTTATTCAAAATATTTACGGATAGCTGTTCTCCAGGTATAATGAAGAGATTACCGCCTTTGTTGAGATAAGTTTCAAGGGCACTGCTTAGCCCGGAAGTTAATTGTTCGATACGGTCAAGAATAATCAGGTTGTAATTGTTTAATCTTAAGTTGGAGGCTTGATTTACATTAAGATACTGAATATGGAAAGCGTTTGAATCGGCAAATAGTTTTTCAAAATAAGGTAAGTGTTCATTTTGTTCGATACACAGGATATTTATTTTATCTTTTAGATTGTAGCTGAAGAAAAATTTATTGTCAAATACAATAGGTAAGTCGGTTATTTCGATGACTCCCTGGCAGAAATCTTCTGCATTGTTCAGGTAATTGATTTCGACGGTAGTTTCTCCTTGTGCCGGGATATTGGCTTTATGAATGTTTTTTTTCTTTCCGTTGATAGTTAAGGTTACCGGAATATTATTAAAGTTTTGGGCAGAAGAATTGGCAAGGGTAATGGTAAGTTTCTCGTTTTGATTTTTTTGATGGAAGAGATGTTCAAATTGTACATCTTTTATATAAAGGTTGTTTGTATTTTCTGGATGAAGTATTAGAAATATCGGTGTGATTAAAGAATCTTGGGCAATGTGTTGAAAGTCACAATTGGTAGATTGGAAATCAGACAGGAGGAATAATGTTGTTTTTTTATCTTTGGCCAATTCCTGGGTTGTGCGGAAGATTTCCGATAAATACTTGCTTTGGGGACTGATTTTTAATCCGCTTAATGTGTTAATGATTTCGTCCTTCGATAAGGAAGGTAAATTTTGGTTGTCATTGGTGAGGAGAAAAAAACTGGTTCCTGTGGGATAAGTATTTAGAATATCAAATAAATGCTTTTTGGCTTCTTCCAGCAATGTACCGTGCGAACCGGTATTGGACATAGAAAATGAGTTGTCAAGGTAGATAACGACTTGTGTTTTTTCCTTATCGGTAGTCTGGGTATTGCGGGGAGTTGTATAAGGATAGGCAAAAGCGATGATGATAAAACTTAGTATCAAAAGCCGTAACACTAACAGGAGTATATTTTTTAGGCGGGAACTGTTTTTCTTCTGTTGTTGTAAGGCTTGAAGAAAATTGAAATTACTGAAATATATTTTTTTGTATTTCTTAAAACTGAAAAAATGTAGTATTATGGGAATGGCTAGTAAAAACAATCCATATAAAAATTCCGGATGTAGAAAATGAATAAAGTCTAACATATTTATCTCGTGTTTTATGTCGTAAAAATAGTAATTAATTTTGGAACTCAAATCTCCGGTTAGAGAATGAATGTGTTAATAAAAAAGCTCGGAGTGTTATTAAAAAATCAGCTAAAAACGGGTATGGTTTATTTTTTATGTGTATTTTTACAACCTAATCGTAAAATGGTAATTTATGGCTAAAATTATTGCTATTGCAAATCAAAAAGGTGGTGTAGGAAAAACGACGACTTCTGTTAATTTAGCTGCAAGCTTGGCTGTTTTGGAAAAGAAAGTGTTATTGGTGGATGCGGATCCGCAGGGGAATGCAACTTCGGGATTGGGATATGAGTTGAAAGAATTGGATAATGCGACAATTTATGAATGTATTGTCGACGGATTGGATCCGGAAAAGGCGATATTAAAAACAGAAATAGAAGGATTGTTTTTACTTCCTTCCAATATAGATTTGGTAGGTGCGGAGTTAGAGATGCTGAATTTTGAAGAGCGTGAAAAGGTACTATTGAAAATATTAAAAGCTGTAGAAAATCAGTATGATTATATTTTGATTGACTGTTCTCCTTCTTTGGGACTGATAACAGTCAACTCACTTACAGCAGCCAATTCAGTCATTATACCGGTACAATGTGAATATTTGGCTTTGGAGGGATTAGGTAAATTGTTGAATACCATCAAAATTATACAGAAACGCTTAAATACGGAACTGGAAATAGAAGGTTTTGTATTGACGATGTATGATGCACGTTTGCGTCTGTCAAATCAAGTAGCGGCAGAAGTCAAAAAGCATTTTGAAGATATGGTATTTGATACAATGATTCAGCGAAGTATTAAACTGGCGGAGGCTCCGAGTTATGGGCAGCCGGTTATTTTATATGATGCGGAAAGTCGTGGTTCAGTAAATTATTTGAATCTTGCTAAAGAATTAATAGATAAAAATAATTAATTTTGATTATGGTGAAAAGAAGTGCATTGGGAAGGGGCTTGGGAGCTTTGATAACAGATGCTGCGGAGGATGCGAAGCCTAGAACGGAAGCGGTGGCTTCCATATTGGATTTGAAACTTGAAGATATACAGCCGAATCCATTTCAGCCGCGGACAGAGTTTGATGAGGCGGCATTGAATGAATTGGCGGCTTCGATAAAATCGATTGGCATTGTTCAGCCGATTACGGTGAGGGCTAAGGCTGATGGAAAATATGAAATCATAGCCGGAGAAAGAAGATTTCGGGCTTCTAAATTGGCCGGTTTGGAGACGATACCGGCCTATATTCGTAATACAGAAGATGAGAGTTTGCTGGAATTGGCATTGATTGAGAATATCCAGCGGGAAGATTTAAATGCAATCGAGGTTGCGATTAGCTATCAGCGTTTGTTGGATGAATGCAAACTTACTCAAGATGCATTGAGCGAAAGAGTTGGGAAAAATAGAGCGACTATTTCCAATTATTTGCGTCTGTTGAGATTGCCGGCACAAATTCAATTGGCAATTAAGGATAAAAAAATATCAATGGGGCATGCCCGTGCCATCATAAATATAGAGGATCAGGAAACTCAGTTTATGATTTTTGAACAGATATTGAAATATGATTTTTCTGTTCGGAAAGTAGAAGAAATTGTGCGGGAATTGGCAAACCCCAAACCGGAACCTAAAGAAGAAAAAATCCTAACATCTAAGAAAAGTGATGAAATTGGAGATTATATAGAATTACAACAACATCTTTCAAGGCGTTTTGAAACAAAAGTCGAATTGAAACGAAATGCGGAGGGGAAAGGTAAAATCGTAATTGCATTCAAATCCGATGTTGAACTGGAAAAAATTATCGGATTATTGGATAAAATAGGGTAAGCAATATATAGAGAAAACGTGAGAAAGTTGTTTTTATTTTTAGTCGTATTGTGGCAATGTACAGATGTTTTTGCTGTAGATATGCCTCAGGATACGCTAATAATTGATAAGCAACTTACGGATACGGTAAAAACAGAAGAGGTGAATATAGAGTTGAAATCTCATTCTCCTCATAAAGCTACTATTTACGCGATGGTCTTGCCGGGATTGGGACAAATTTACAATCGTCAGTGGTGGAAATTGCCGATTCTGTATGGAGGGATTGGTGCGACAGTCTATGGTATTAGTTGGAATAGTCGCAACTTGAAAAAATATAAATCTGCATATATAGATTATTCTCGTTATTTGGAAGAGAAGGCAAAAAATCCGGAGCTGCCTTATCCAGAGTCACCTTCTTGGGAAAAGGTATATGTCGGAGGGGGAGTCGAAGATTTTACATCTCAACAGCAATCCAATTTCCAGACCCAATTGAAGAACAGGAAGAACAACTTTAAGCGAAATAGGGATTTATTGTATATTGTGATGGGAGGAATTTATGCGATTCAAATTATAGATGCTTGTGTATTTGCTCATTTTTATGACTTTGAAATAAATGAAGATTTGTCATTGAATCTTCATCCTGACTCATTTTATACACCGGTAGCGGGAGGAATGGTAGGATTAACTTTAACATTAAATTTTTAAGGAGTATAGTTTATGCGTTTGTTGATTTTTATTGGGGTACTCTTTTTGTGTGGAAACGTAACGGCTCAAAATGAGGGAAAGACGGAAAATAGCTGGAATTTAGAACGGGATAGTATTTCTGCGGAGTTTATGCGAATAATAGATAATGGATACATGTATTGGCATAAAGGATTAAAGGAGGAAATAGAATATGGTGACTCTTCCCGTATTTTGGGAAATCAGTTTGGACTGGTAAGTGATTCGCTCTATTTAATGCGTTTAGATTCATTGCATTCTGCAATAAAGCTCTCATACAATGATATCGTACGTAATTTTATCGAAATGTATGTAGTGAAAAAGAGAATGCAGGTAGCGGCAATGTTGGGATTGAGTGAATATTACTTTCCTATTTTTGAAGAAATGTTGGCAGCTAATTGTCTTCCGCTTGAACTGAAATATCTTCCGGTAATTGAAAGTGCTTTAAATCCTTTAGCGCGCTCAAGAGTCGGAGCTTGCGGTTTATGGCAATTCATGTACTATACGGGAAGGCAATATAAGTTGGAAATTAATTCATACATTGACGAACGCTATGATCCTGTGAAATCGACAGAAGCTGCTGTTCGTTATCTAAGTGATTTGTATACTATTTATGATGATTGGATTTTAGTGATTGCTGCTTACAACTGTGGACCGGGAAATGTAAATAAAGCAATTCGGCGTTCAGGAGGGAAAAAGAATTATTGGGATATTTATTATCACTTGCCGCGGGAGACCAGGGGATATGTTCCTGCTTTTATTGCAGCAATGTATGCTTTTAACTATGCAAAGGAACACAACATTTATCCTTTGGAGTCTAAATTGCCCCTATTATGTGATACTTTAATGGTAAATGACGCATTGCATTTTGAGCAGATATCCCAAAACATGGATATCTCTTCAGATGAGTTGAGGAACATAAATCCTCAATACTATAAAGGTATTATACCTGCCGGCTTTGGAAAATCGTATGCCTTGAAATTACCTTATAACCATGTATCTGTTTTTATCGATAATCAGGATACGATATTTGCTTATAACCGTAAAAAATATTTTGATGATAGTGACAGAATAGCCAATCCTAATGACCGTTTTCGGAGATATGCGCATGCAGCGACAATTTCGGGGGATAAAGCTCGTTTGGTATATACTGTGAGAAATGGGGATGTTCCGGGGACTATTGCAGCAAAATTTAAGGTATCTTTAAACGATCTAAAATACTGGAATAATCTTAATAAGCGGATGACTATACGTGTGGGACAAAAACTGGTTATTTACGTTTCTCCCCAAAATGCGGCCCAATATGCAAATGAAACAAAGTATGAGGGAAAAACAAACAATGAAACCAATGTGCCTCAAGTAGAAACGATAGATGGAGAATTTATTTACTATACGGTGAAACGTGGAGAGAATCTTTGGACAATTGCTAAGAAATATCCGGGGGTATCCAATAGGGATATAATGAAATGGAATGGAATTAGCGAAAGTCAGGTGAAAGACCTGAAGCCCGGGCAAAAATTAAAAATTAAAATTTGATATCGAAAAATTCTATAAATTAAAAAAGGTCAGTATAAAACTGACCTTTTTTAGTAGCGGTACCGGGAATCGAACCCGAGTTTCAAGAATGAGAATCTTGCGTCCTAACCCCTAGACGATACCGCCCTTTTGTTATCTCCGACAAAAGTAATATGGATTTTTTTATTCTCCAAATTTGTATCTTGAAACTTTATGAGTGGGATTGTTTACTATGATTTTTATTGTTATTTTCAATAGTGCAAAGAATGAAAGTTGTTGGACTTTGACTACTGGATTTTATATGTCCAACGAAAAGTCCAACAAACTTCTTTTCTCAACGTTCATTTTTATTCATTTTATTGCATATAAGAAAATCCTGCAACTTAATGAATTGCAGGATTTTTTCATCGTCTTTCCTTGTCTTTCATCAGACTTGGGTGGAGCAGCAGGCTCTCTCATCTTTGTATTCATGTAATATCACAAATACTCTAATTATCTATTAATAACCAGTTTATTACAATTTTATATTTAATCAAAATAAAATGAAATATCGTTGGTAATATTAAAAAATGGGTGTAGATTTGGGTGTAAATTTTTACATCCAGATTATGAATATCAAGCGTAATATAACTTTCTGTTTAGAGAATCGAAAAAAAGACGGGAAACCTATTATTGAGAATGTACCTATTCGAATGCGTGTTGTTTATTCCGGTCACCGGATTGAATTTACAACTGGATATCGGATAGATTTAGCCAAGTGGAATGAAAAATTACAACGGGTAAAGAATAATTGTACCAATAAGTTGAAACAAACGGCATCTGAAATTAACGCTGATTTGTTGAAATATTATACAGATATTCAAGAAATTTTTAAAGAGTTTGAGGTTCAGGGATGTGTCCCTACACCGCAGCAAGTAAAGAATTTTTTTAACGAGAAAAATAAAAAACTTGTGAATCTTGAACTAGCAGGTGATAAAAAAGGAATAGTTTCTTTTGTAGAAATTTATGATGAATTTGTGAAAGAGTGCGGTATTCAAAACAACTGGACAATATCGACTTATAAAAAAATGTCCGTTGTGAAAAATCACTTGATGGCTTTTGATCCTGCGCTTTCTCCTGGAGCTTTTGATGAGGCTAAGTTAGCGAACTATGTGAATTATCTTCGAGAGGTAAAAGGTATGAGGAATGTGACCATTGGAAAGCAAATCGGTTTTCTTAAATGGTTTTTGCGTTGGTGCATAAAGAAAGGATATTGTAAGGATAATACTTTTGAGAATTTTAAACCTAAATTAAAGAATACGCAGAAAAAAGTAATATTCCTTACTTGGGAAGAGTTGTCGAAATTGAGGGAATATCAGATACCGCCAACAAAACAATATTTGGAACGTGTCCGTGACGTATTCTTATTTTGTTGTTTTACCAGTCTGAGATATTCTGACGCTTATAACCTCCGGCGTAGTGATGTGAAATCCGATCATATTGAGATTACAACAGTAAAAACAGCCGATAGCCTTACCATTGAATTAAACGACCATAGCAGGGCTATTCTGGAAAAATATAAAGATGTCCATTTCAGAGGTGATAAGGCTTTACCTGTTATCAGCAATCAGAAAATGAACGATTATCTGAAGGAATTGGGTGAACTGGCAGGAATTGACGAACCGATACGGGAAACTTATTACAAAGGAAATGAACGCATTGACGAAGTTACGCCTAAATATGCCCTTTTAGGAACTCATGCCGGACGCAGAACTTTTATTTGTAATGCCTTATCTTTGGGAATTCCTGCACAGGTAGTAATGAAATGGACGGGGCATAGTGATTATAAAGCGATGAAACCCTATATTGATATTGCAGATGATATTAAAGCTAACGCCATGAGTAAATTTAACCAGTTATGATATTTCTGTTTACCTTTGTGACGGAATCAGTTTAAAAGAAAAGTAATGGATAAAATAGGAAACATAATACATCAACGGGAATTTGATTCATTTGTAGATATTCTTGGAGCAGAGATAGAGCAAGCACAGATAAAATTAGTTTCTGTTGCTAATGTCCAATTACTTTTACATTACTGGAAAGTGGGGCATTTTATTATGTATAATCAAAACAGATTGGGGTGGGGAAGTAAAATTATAGCGAAAACAGCAAATGCCATTAAAGCAAAATATCCTGATAAAAAAGGGTATTCTCCCCGGAATTTGACTTATATGTGTCAGTTTGCTAAACAATATCCCATTAAAGTTCTGAAGCGGTTAGCTGCTGCTGATATGGAAATGGAGTGTCCGACCGTGGAGAAAGTTATTGCTGTTGTAAGGCTTTTAAACGAATTTGAATTTACGCAAGAACCTCTTGCGCAAATTCACTCAGGCGATTCTTTAGTGGATGGTTTAGAGGTAAACAATCTGGAGAATGCACTTTTAGAAATTACGCAAGAACCTCTTGCGCAGTTAGAGCAATTGTTTAAAACTTCTGCCATTGCATCCATAAATTGGGCTGCTCATGTGGTTTTGATGAATAGTAAATTGAAATTAGGGTTGAGGTATTGGTATATGAAGCAAACACTTGAATGTGGTTGGAGTAGTAATATCCTTGACATTCAGGTTAAGAGTGATTTATTTCAACGTCAGATTAAAGAGAAAAAAGTAAACAATTTTACAGTCACGCTTCCTGAGCCGCAGAGTGATTTAGCCAATTATCTGTTGAAAGATCCTTATATTTTTGATTTGGCAGGGCTGAAAGAGCGTGCCGATGAGCGGGATATTGAACAACAACTGGTGACTCATGTAACAAAGTACCTTCTGGAAATGGGTACAGGATTTGCATTTGTTGCCCGTCAGAAACATTTTCAGATTGGTGAGTCTGACTTTTATGCTGATTTGATTTTGTATAACATAAAACTTCATGCATACGTGGTGATAGAGCTGAAAGCTACTCCATTTAAACCGGAATACGCGGGACAGCTTAATTTCTATATCAATGTGGTAGATGATAAATTAAGGGGTGAAAATGATAATAAAACGATAGGATTACTGCTTTGCAGAGGAAAAAATGAGGTAGTGGCTCAATATGCTTTAGCAAATTATAATCAACCCATTGGAATTAGTGATTATCAATTAAGTAAGGCTGTCCCCGAAGATTTAAAATCAACTCTTCCTTCCATTGAAGAAGTAGAACAGGAATTAACTCAGCTATTGGAACGTAGTGAAGAAGAAAACAGATAAAACTTATGCCTATAACCGATTTTCTCCCTCAATATAGAGAACTGAACACCATATTTACAAATGCTGTTAATAATGGTACGGTTAGTTATGCCGAACAATGTTTAATTACCGAATTCTGGAATAAATATCATGATGTAAAATTGTTTGAGAAAATGGTGCTTGACCTTATACTTGAAAAGGACAAATCTACTTATATATTATTATTGGAAAACATTGAGTCAGAAGTAAAGGATAATATCCGGCAATATGAATCTGCAAAAGAGAGTTTAGATGGAATAAATGTGATGGATGTTTGTTTGGAGGCTGTGCGGGAGTATGATTCCCCTATAAAATGTCAATCACAAGTTGTTCAAAAATATTGGAGAGAGCTATGTAGTATCGAAGGGGGATTGGATTCGATAGGCTTTAGGGAACATACTCAACAAGAAGAAGAACGATTGTGGAAACAAAGGGAAGAGGTAAAGACATCCCATGATGAAGAACAGAAGAAATTGGTTGCACTTTATGAAGAACAAGAAAAATTTCGAAGAGAATCATTAAAATATATTATAAACCTCTTTGGCTCTATATACAACCTGAGTCTTGTATTTAATAAAATTGTCAATAACTACCTCGCTAAAGGAATAAGGTCTGATGAGAAAAAACAAAAAGTAATGAAGGATGGGGAGGAAGAAACGAAAAGTTTGCCTCAGGTATCTTTGACAATAGAACCGAATATGATTTTCAGAACAAAGATGTATGAAAAGTTTCTTCTTTTAGAATCTAAACTTGTTGATAATAAATATCTGGATGCAGAACTTCATTGGAAATCCGTACATGGAAATGGTAAACCGGATATAAAAAAATTAGTTATATTTTTAATTGCTCTAATAGATAATAATTATTTCTTGCCTAACAAAGATCCTCAAATAAAGACATTTTTTGAATCCCGTTACCATATAGCTATAGGACAAAATTTTGAGAGAAAAAGACGTGAATCGCTTACCAATGAATATAAGGTGGTGTTCTATGATTATTCGTTTTGATTTTTTCTACGTTCGTATTACGAAATCGTAATAGAGCATATCTCTGTATATCATTAACTATCAGGATGTAGTTTTGTAATAAACTACGATTCTACTTCTTACTCCAGTCATGAGCCTACATTTGCGTTACCGATTGACTGCGCAGCAATCGAAAGTATAACACAAATGTATAAGTTATGAATATTACTGACCTGAAAGAGAAACCATTGTGGCAAATGACAGGGGAAGAATTTCTTTTCCTTCAGCAGAACGCAGGGCAACCGACAGTACAGCCTCCATTGAAACCGGACACATCTAAAAAATATGTTTACGGTATTTGTGGAATTGCAAAACTATTCGGTTGCAGTATGCCGACCGCCAACCGTATCAAACAAAGCGGAAAAATCGACAAAGCTATTACACAAATCGGACGCAAAATCATTGTTGATGCAGAACTTGCCATTGAGTTAGCTAGACGCAAAACAGGGGGCAGAAGATAAGCCATGAAAGAGAAAGAAAAGACCGAGCCTGAAATAGATGTAACTGAATTATGGCAACAAGCCCGTCTGTTAATAACCGATAAGGTGAAAATACCGCCCATCGTTTTGCGGGTGGATGAATCCATTATCGGAACGTTAGGCAATTTCAGTGCATCTACCGGAAAGGCAAAAAGCAAGAAAACATTTAATATCTGTACCATTGTAGCAGCAGCTTTGACCAATGGTACGGTATTAAATTACAGGGCTTCGTTTCCTGACGGAAAACGTAGAATCCTGTATATCGACACCGAACAAAGCCCTTTTCATTGTAAACGGGTACTGAAACGTATGTTGCTATTGGCAGATTTACCACCAACCGTACAGCCTGAAACGCTTGAATTTCTTTCACTCCGCAGGTATGCCCCTAAAATCCGTTTGGCTATCATTGAAAAAGCCATTTATCAGACGGACGGTTTAGGGTTGGTTATTATTGACGGTGTACGGGATTTAGCTTACGACATCAACAGTCCAAGCGAAGCAACTGACCTGATTACAAAACTGATGCAGTGGACGGATGAAAGGCAGATTCATATTCATACGGTTTTGCACCTGAATAAAGGGGACGATAACACACGCGGACATTTGGGGACAGAATTAAACAACAAAGCCGAAACGATTCTACAGGTGACGAAAGATGAGTTTGATAAAAATATCAGCTCGGTAAGCGCTATGTGCATCCGGGATATAGATTTTGAGTCGTTTGCTTTCCGTATCAATGCAGACGGTTTACCCGAATTGGTGGAGGACTACCAGCCTAAACAATCCGGAGCGGTGAAAAGTTTTGACTACCAAGAAGTCCCGGAAGAAAAGCACCGCGAAGCATTGGAAAGCCTTTTTGCAAATGGGGAAACGTTTACTTATACGCTGCTTATTCCGAAACTCAAAAACGCTTATTCTGTTTTAGGTTATTCTTTCGGCACGAACAAGGCAAAGCTGCTGAAAACCTTCCTCACCAATAAGCGGATGATTTTGAAAGAGGGCAAGGTTTATCGGTATAACCCCGGTTATCATTACTGATGGAGGAAAGAAGGTTTAGTTTAGAACGGGTATATATATTATAAACCATACTAAACCATTTTTCTATTCTCTTATCCGATTTGGTTTAACCTTAACCCCGAACCGCTATTGTATGCCGTTAGTTTTTCTGACGGTGAAAGAAAAAAGAACTTGATTAAAACAAATAACATGGACACAAAAAGATTAAATCAATTATCTATCAAACAATATCTTGCAAATAACAAAATCACCCCTGTAAAGGATAAAGGTCATTATGGCATGTACCATTCTCCGTTTCGGGCTGACCATAACGCCAGTATGAAAGTGGATTATGATAAAAACCTTTGGATTGATTACGGAACCGGAGAGGGCGGAACAATGATAGATTTTGTAATGAGGTTGGAAGCATGCTCCTTTTCAGAAGCTATTTATCGATTGGAACAAATCTCAGCTGGAATGGCGTCTTTTTCTTTTCACGGGAATAATCTTCTTCCCAAAGAAGAAAAACCGGGCATGATAATAAACAAAGTACAATCTATTACAAACCCTGTTTTGATAACTTACTTGAACGAAAGAAAAATCAATCTTGGAGTGGCAAGGCAGCAATGCAAAGAAATCTGTTATTCAGTTAATGGGAAACCTTATTTTGCGTTAGGATTTCCGAACAATTCGGGTGGTTATGAATTAAGAAACCGTTATTTTAAAGGTTGTACTTCAAAAGATATTACAGGTATAAAGGTTGGTGGTAATGCCTGTTTGGTTTTTGAGGGTTTTATGGATGCCCTTTCTTTTCTGACCATGAAGAGAATAAACCAATTCCGGCAAAATGTGGTGGTTCTTAATTCAGTTGCCAATTTGCCGAAAGCAGAAACCTATCTCCGGTCGCAGAAGAAAGTTTATACTTTCCTTGATAATGATGAAGCAGGGCGGCAAGCCACGGAAAAACTGAAAATCGTATGCAAATCTTTATCAGACCAATCTGGTCTTTATGCAAAATATAAAGATTTGAACGCTTATTTGTGCGGTGAATTTTTCAACCAGAAAAAGTACCAAAGCAGAGGATTAAAGCGGTAATTATTACATCGGGAGTGAACGGACTTTTTAAAAAAGTCATAGCTTATTAGGGCATTTTCCTGACGCTCCGTTTCACTCCCGCTAAAAATGCCCCAATAAGCCAAGGGGATTATCCCCTTTGGAAACCCCGGTGGCACTTAATGTGCTATTGGAATCACAAACCCTCAAAATCAATGACCTATGGGATATGCAGTCCTACACATGGAAAAAACAGCCGGGACGGATAGTGGGATGTCCGCCCACATAGAACGTACCACTTCCCCCAAAAATGCAGATTCATCGCGTACACCTTTGAACCGTGAATTAATTTGTTTCCCCAAAGGAGTAAAAAACCGGACGGAAGCCATACAACACCGTTTGGATACCGCAGGTTTAACCCGTAAAATCGGGAAAAACCAAGTTCGAGCCATTCGCGTTTTGCTTACAGGTAGTCCGCAGGATATGAAATTGATTGAACAGAACGGACGACTAAATAAATGGTGTGATGATAATTTGGAATGGTTGCGGGAGACTTTCGGAAAAGAAAACATCGTTTCAGCCGTTTTGCACATGGACGAAACAACACCCCACATTCACGCAACTCTTGTGCCAATTGTTACAGGAGAAAGGCGGAAAGCTAAGGTGGCGCAGCAGCAGAACGGAAAGAAAAAATACAAAAAGAAAAATCCTGGAAACACCCGTCTCTGTGCGGATGATGTCATGAACCGAATAAAATTGAAACAATATCAGGACAGCTATGCAGCAAAAATGCAGGACTACGGATTGGAAAGAGGAATAGAAGGTTCAGAAGCCCGGCATATGGCAACATCACAATATTATCGGGAACTTTTAAATCAATCCAACAGCATTCAGGAAAATATAGGTATTTTATTGCAAGACAAAGAGCAGGCAGAAAAAGAGCTGTCTAAAATCAAGGGAGAAATCAAATCCCAAAATCTGAAAAGTACACTTGTAAATGCAGCCAGTTCGGCAGCCGAGGGACTCGGTTCATTGTTGGGCAGTCAGAAAATGAAACGTCAGCAACAGGAAATAGACCGCCTTGCCTCTGAAAACAGAGGATTAAAAGAAGAAATAAAACTATTAAACCGGACTATTCAGACCAATGAAACGGAGCACCGCAAAGCTCTTGATAGGTTAAAGGACGAGCTTAAAAAGATATATGATTTGTTTCCGGTAATCCGGGAATTTCTCCGGGTTGAAAAACTTTGCAGGCTGATAGGATTTGGCGAAGCAGCGACTAAAAAGCTGCTTGCTTTTAAGCCCCTGAAATTTGATGGTAAAATATATTCACCTGAATTTAAAAGACACTTTCAAACCGAACAATCCATTGCCCAAGTGGAGAAACACCCCCAAAGGGAGGGAGAACTCCGGCTCACTATTGACGGTCTGAATGATTCGGATTGGTTCAGAAAGAAACGGAATGAAGGATTACAGGCTTTGGGTATAAAACTATTTAAAACCCCATTGAAAGACCCGAATAAAAAACAAGAGATGAAACTATAAATTGAAATAACGGGGCTCAACAAATCCCCGTTATTTTTTTCTATCCGGATAATTTAAAAGGTCTTCTATTTTCTTCTGCAATTCGGAAAGTTCTTGTCGGGACATATCCCATATTGTGCCGTTTTCAGTAGATAAACCGTACTCACATTGGGGGTGGGATATTTTGTCCGTAACCCATACCCTACGAAAAAGATAAGGCGAATGTTCGCAGGGGTGTATCAGACAATCGTCGATTGCAGTGTCAATAATTTCAACGGGGGAAATTTTTGATTCTTCAGTTGCAGGGTGTTCGCTTCCGGCATCTTTTTCCGGCAGACCTTCCGAATGAATCAGAAAAGAACGGAGCATGAAATAGAGGTTTATAAAGTCTTTATCCGAAATGTTAGTGAGGGAATCATCACCGACATGGATAGCGTATTCCGTTTGGAAATCACGGGTAAGGCTGTCAAAACAAGTATCTTTTGCAATGAATATTGTGTTAGGGGAAGGGGGAGCCGGATTTGTCATGGCGGAGGCTACCGGAATCTCTTTTTCTTTTTCACAGAAATTATGAATCAGCTGATAAATGTTTTCCAATTGCTGGGCAGAAATATTTTTCATAAAATGCCTGCTAATCCGGATGTTATAATTTTTTTCTTTTGTTGTCATGATATTGCGTTTGATGAGTTGTTTCCTTCTTTCAGTTCATTCAGTGTTTCTTCATAGGTGGATGTGCAGATGTCGAGGAAACGGAGGAAAGTTCTCTGATTGGATGGAGTGTCATTTTCCCAGTTGCGGTCGGCGATTTCCGGCATATCCAATACGGATTCCACATGCGCAACTTCCAGTAGGTCGAACAAATCGTCGAGTGGATAACGTTTAAGCTGTTCAATCAGCGAAACGAGATAAGCTATTTTATCTGTATAGATACTCATGGTTTGTTTTGTTTTTTAGGTGTGATAATCGAACGATTTTCAGATATGCAGACTTTTATTTTCTGGCCGATGTAAAAACCGGCTTTCTTTAACCATAGTCCACGGAGTCGGATAAAAGGAACAAGAATTGAACTGCCATTGGTAAGCAGACGGTTTTCCTCTGTAATAGTAAAAGTCCTTGTTTGAATGTTTGTCTTGCTTTTATTTTTTATGTTACTTTGCATAAGATTGATTTTTCAGCAAAGTAGGGGAGATTTAGGGAGGTATCTTACAACGGAAGGTTGTAAAATACAATGTAGGTGATTGTAAATAACAACAAAAGTGTATCTTTACAGATGTTTTACTTTGTCAAATTTTAAAAACTGAATATGATGAATACTGATACAGTAGCTATGCCCAGAGTACATCAAGGAAGAAATGTCAAACGTTTCAGAGATGTTCTTGGGGTAAAACAGGAAACGCTTGCTGCTGAATTGAATATGACGCAACAAGCATTTTCTAAATTGGAACAAAAAGAGGTGATTGATGAAAAGATATTGATTAAAGTAGCGGAGGCTTTGCATATTCCAGTAGAAGCACTTAAGAATATGACTGATGAAGCAGCGGTAAATATTGTTGCAAATACTTTTAATAGTCATGATACGTCCACTTCTATAAGCTATTATCCTACTTTTAATCCAATAGACAAAGTCATTGAACTTTATGAACGTATGCTTAAAAACGAACAGGAAAAAGTTCGTTTATTACAGGAGGCATTGAGGGATAAAAAGTAAATAGCAAATTTATATTAAGGATGATTTTAAAGGAAGCAAGATTTAAGCTTCCTTTTTTATATAGAATATTATGCGGATAATCAATTTAAGATTAATGAATCAATTGTTAGTATTTGTGTTGATTATTTTTTAATTAATTGAGAATAAATTATGAATTGTGATAATGCCTTATTAAAACTTGAAGAGTTTATTCAAAAATATGATTCTTATAAAGCACTTGATTTGTCTGAATCAGATACTCGATCAAAAATAATAGATACTTTGTTTATTGACATACTTGGATGGTCCGAGGAGAATATTACTAGAGAAGGACATGTAGATTCTGGTTTTTTTGATTATAAAGTATCACTGGCAGGCTTCAATGTAATTGTGGAGGCTAAAAAACAATTTAATGAATTTATTTTGCCAACAACGGCAAGAAGACGAACTAAACTTAATACATTATACGCTGAAAATAAGGAGGTAATAGATCAAATTAGGTCATATTTAACTGACATTGGATGCGATATAGGAATAATTACAAATGGTAAGCAATTTATTATTGCTAAATTTGTCAATAATAATGGAGAGTCTTGGAAGAATAATGACAGTGTGATTTATCGCAGTGTTGATGATATTAAAGAGCATTTTATTGAATTTTGGAATAATCTATCTAAAGAAAGTATTATTGAAAATGGAGGAATTAAATCACTGATTAAAGCTCAGATTAATTTTTCAAAGACAATATTATCAACAATTCTTGAAAAAGATAACGAGATTACAAGAAATGATATTGGTTCGAAAATAGTTCCAATCATCAATAATGTTTTTGGAGAAATTTATAAAGTTGATAGTTCGGAAGATGATATTGCATTTATTAAAGAATGTTTTGTTGAAAACAAGGAAGTAATTAAGAATAAGGTTGAATTAAATGGTCTATTTAGTGATGATGCTCCTGCTTTTGGTACAGTAATTAAAGCAAAAAACTATAAAAGTATTGTCAATCAAATAGATGGTGAAATAAATTCAGAAACAACAATAACACCAAGGCTACCAACACCAAGACCTGTTATTATTATTGGATCAAAAGGTGCTGGCAAAACGACCTTTATTAACTATTTATTTAAGAATGATTTATCTAATAATGGGCTATCTGATCATCCATATATTTATGTCAATTTAATGAAATACTACAATGGAACTTCTGAAATTGACTTTAGGAATATAGCTAAAGATTTAATTAATCAATTAAATGAAAATTATCCTGATTTTGGGATAAATAGCTTAAAGGTTTTAAAAAGAATTTATATCAAAGAGATTAATGAAAAAGATAAAGGTCCGTGGAATTATTTTAAAGAAAATGAAGATGCAAAATACCATGAAAAATTAGCCGAATTTATTGAATCTAAGACGCTTGATTTTCAAGAACATTTAGAAGCAATAAATTTATATTTTACAAGAGAGATTCATAAAAGGTTGATTATTATCTTCGATAATGCAGATCAATTATCAGATGAAATACAAGAAAAGGTGTTCCTTTACGCTTGTTCTTTAAATACTAAAGCAAAATTTGGAACCTTTATTTCTTTACGAGAAGGATATTATTACAAATGGAGAAATCAAACTCCTTTTAATGCGTTTGAGAGTAATGTGTATCATATTTCAGCTCCAGATTATGGTATGGTATTGGCTAAGCGAATAGAATATGCAATAAGTTTAATAAAAAACAATAAAGATAATTTATACACAGGGGTTAGTGGTGAGTATGGAGGTAAGAAAATTAATATAGACTCAACTAAAATAGAAGAGTTTTTTGAAGGTATAAAAGGGTCTTTATTTGGAGTGCAAAATAGTCCTGTACTTGAATTTATTCGTTACTACACTTTCCCTAATATAAGAGAGGGATTAAGGTTGTTTAGAACATTTTTAACGTCTGGATATACTGATGTGTCTGAATATGTTTTGAGAGTGTTATTTAATCAAAAATACAATCAGAATATATCAATTCCAATACATGAATTTGTCAAAACCATAGCTTTAGAAAATAAACTTTATTATAATCACCAATCTAGCAATATTCAAAATATATTTTATCCGATACCTGGTAGTAAAGATTATTTTATAAAATATTGGATATTAAAGAGATTTGGAGATCAACTTTCCTTAGAGGGTAATATAAGTAAATTTATTGAGTATAGTTCGTTTATCGATGAATTTTGTGAATATGGCTATAAGAAGGATGCGCTAAATCAAGAGTTAGAATTTTTATTATCTAATGGAATGATTGATGCGGATACTGTATTGTCTGATATAAAATGGGCTCAATTACCCAAAGATAATTTTAGTCTTACTATAACATCAAAAGGATTATACTATATAGCACATCTAATTAATACATTTTCTTATATAGACTTAATAGCTCAAGACACTCCAATTTTTGATAAAGATAAGTTTGAATTGATAAGATCAGTCTTTCCATTGTGTGATAAAAATTCCAAAAGAAATATGAATGAACGACTAAAATTTGTCGAAACGTTTATTGAGTATTTAAGTTCACTAGAACAAACTCTTTGTCCAAATATTCTTATCAAAAAATATGGCGGTGTTATATCAAGCATAAGGGCTAATGGGTTAATTGCAAATATGGAGCATATAAAAGAAAAGATAGCAAGGGCGAACTCTATTTAGAAATATTTCGAGGCTATTACAAAAGTTGTAGCACCCCTTTTAATTGCTTCCTACAAGAGTCGAAGTGGAGTAACCGTAAACTCAATGAACTGGGTGTATAATTTAAAACATACACCCAATTCTATAAATCTGGGTGTGAAATTGGGTGTAATATTTATAAAATACTGAAAATCAGTATTGATTGTGGAGCAGCAGGGAGTCGAACCCTGGTCCAAACATGGAATCAATATGCTTTCTACATGCTTAGCTTTTTATTGATTTTCGACGAAGGTCCGGAAAAAAGCACCCAAGCCGTCGCTTAGCTTCTGAATTTTCGCCTTTCGTCTGAAGCTGACTCAGACTAACCTTACATTGACTGCACCCCGTATGCCGGCCGGGATAAGGTGGAACCACCGGCGGGATGTCTTGTCTCCGCTCCTTGAGCAGAGATTAAGCCCCATCTACTGTGCTTCGATTAGGCAGCAAGAGCGTAATTTTCTTCGCCAATTAAAATTTTGTGTCCGGGATTTACGGGCCGTTTCACTGCTCCCGACATGCTTACATACCTATTCTTCATGCTGTCAAAGCCATGTCTACCCCTTTTAGATATGTGTTACAAAGATAAGAAATGATTGGGAACTGATAAAATTAAAAGAGAGAAATATTTGTTAGAGTATGTTCCAAAAGGATTTTAAATCCAATGGCAATAAGAATGATACCCCCGAGAAATTCTACATTTAATTTTTGATTCTTTCCTAAACGGATACCGCAATATATACCGGAAAGGGATAGAATAAAAGTCGTTAAGGCAATAATTAATGAGGGAAGAAAGATGTCATTCTTCAGGAAAGCCAGGCCGATACCGACGGCAAGGGCATCAATACTTGTTGCTATCCCGAGGGCAAGCAACGTCTTGTTGGAAAGGGAGGATAAAGAAGAATCTTTTTTATGTAAAGATTCGTAAATCATTTTTCCGCCTAAATAAGTCAATAATAAAAAAGCAATCCAATGATCGAAATCTTGTATATAATTGCTGAATCTGAAACCTAAGCACCATCCTAGAAGAGCCATGCCTCCTTGAAAGGCTCCCATGATAAAAGCTATTTTTAAAGAAGTGAGTGTGCAAGACTTTTTCATGAGGATGCCGCTGCTGATAGATACAGCCAAACTATCCATCGACAGACCAATGGCGATTAAAAAAATAGAAAAATAACCCATGCTGGAAATTTGTTGCAATAATAGAGGTTTTAATTGATTTATGAAAATCCGGAGAGAAAAAGGAGAATAGAATAGGGGATTTTTTATCTTTGAAACATAAGAAAAAATGAAAAATACCTAAAACGATGTGGCAGACTTTGGTAACTATAGAAAAACCGGATTTTGTACTGGATTATGCCTCTCGCATGATGCTTGTCGGTTCTTGTTTTGCAGAAAATATGGGGAACAAACTACGTGAAAATCGTTTTGCCGTAGATATCAATCCTTGTGGAATAGCATATAATCCCGAATCGGTAGCTCAGACGGTAAAACGTTTGATTGAAAATCGGCTGGTGACGGAAAACGAACTGATATGGAATAAAGGAAAGTGGGTGAGTTTGTTTCATCACGGAAGTTTCTCTGCTGTAGACAAGGAGGAGTGTCTGGAACGGATAAATAAGCGGATACGACAAGGAGCGGAGCAACTTAAAAATGCGGATTTGTTGATGCTTACGTGGGGAACTTCCTGGGTATATCGTTATAAAGCTACCGGAAATATTGTTTCCAATTGTCATCGTTTTCCTGCGGATGAATTTGAACGCTATCGGTTGTCTGTTTCCGAAATTACGGAGACATATGATTGTCTGTTAAAACAGTTGAAACAATTTAATCCAGCATTGAAAGTTCTTTTTACGATAAGTCCTATCCGGCATTGGAAAGACGGTGCACACGGCAATCAATTGAGTAAATCCGTCTTGTTGTTGGCAATAGATGAATTGTTGCAACGTTGGCAGGGGGTGTATTATTTCCCTTCTTATGAGATCGTATTGGACGAGTTAAGGGATTATCGTTTTTATGCCGATGATATGTTACATATATCAGAGACGACGGTTGAATATCTCTGGACAAGGTTTAAGGAAACTTTTCTTTCTTCGGAGGCACTTCTGGTGATGAAGCGGATTGAGTATATAAATAAAGGATTAGGCCATCGGCCTTTTGATGAAACAAATCAAGACTATGTGGCTTTTCAAAACCGTTTGTTGGATGAATTAGAACAATTGAGAAGCAAGTATCCGTTAATCACACGATAATAGATTGAAATTTATTCCTCTTCGCTTCTGCTTTTTTGTGTTAATCTGTCTAAATCGTTGAGTGGAATTTCTGTTTTTACCGGATAGCAGGAAGGGTATTTACGGCGTATTCTTTTCAATACCGGAATACAGTCCAAGCGATTACGGAAATTGCCTACCCGAATCTTAAAATCCGGGTCAAAATAATTTAAATAAGCAGGAATACCGGGGAAAGCATCTTCAAAATTCTCTTTTAAGACCTGTAGTTTTTCGATGGAATGGTCATACGAACTGCCTGAAAAGATTTGGATGCGGTAACCGACCACATATCCGGTTTCTTTATTAATAGTTGTCCGCAGATTTATAAGTTCGTTTATTGCCGGAATTCCTTTGATTTTTACAGAACCGTTTTGTGGGCAATTTTGATTTAATTCCTCGAAAATATTAAGGTGTTGGAAATACACGGTCGTGTCTGCTTCTTGGGCATTCACTATATGGAGGCAACTTAACGTTAGAATGAGTACTAATATCAGTCTCATAAGCTCTTTAATCTTAGCATATTTGAATCGCTTGCAAAGATAAAATAAAAAATGGGAATGAGCATGCAGAGCCCGAAAGGAGTTTTGACAGTTATATGGTGAAAAAATGTTAATAAGACTGCATGACAATAAATATATGGGGAAAACGCATAAATTTGTTAAATCAAAAATTAATGTAAAGAATGATGTATCAGGTTACGAATGAGCAAATTATTAATATACTGAAACAAGAGTCAGTTCCGGCATTGGGGTGTACGGAGCCGGTCGCTTGTGCATTGGCTTGTGCTCGTTGTAGGGAAGAATTGGAAGGTGTGCCGGAAAAAGTAGAAGTGTTGGTAAGCGGGAATATTTATAAAAATGGTATGGGCGTGGGAATTCCCGGAACGGGAATGACCGGATTGCCGATAGCTGCAGCCTTGGGGGTTATATGTGGAAAAAGTTGCTATGGCTTGGAAGTTTTAAAAGACGTCTCGGAGGGAAACAATCTGGATTTGGCAAAAGAGCTTTTGGAGAGGCATGCCATAACGGTGAAAATGAAGACAAATGTAGAGGACAAACTCTATGCAGAGGCAATTTGCCAAAGAGGGGAGGATGTGGTGAGAACCGTTATTATTCATGCCCACACAAACATCGTATTAGTTGAAAAGAATGGGAATGTTTTAGTAAATAGGGAATATCAGGTTGCAACAGGCAAAAAACAGTATCGTCCGGAATTGAGTGTGGCGAGAATTTGGAAATTTATTCAGGAGATAGATGTAAATGAAATTGAGTTTGTACTGGAAGGGGCGGAAATGAATAAAGCGATTTCCAATGAAGGATTAAAGGGGGCTTATGGATTGCAAATAGGTAAAACATTGCAGGAAAGTATAGCAAAAGGCTTATTGGAGGATGATTTGTTGAATAACGCCTTAATTCGGGCAACGGCAGCTTCCGATGCACGGATGGACGGTTGTGCCAAACCGGTTATGACTAATTCGGGGAGTGGAAATCAAGGAATTACGGTAATATTGCCAGTAGTGGCGGCTGCGGAGCGTTTCGGTTCAACGAGGGAGCAATTGATTCGGGCATTGGCTTTAAGTAATCTGGTTGCCGCTCATATTCATTATTATTTGGGACATTTATCCGCTTTATGCGGGATATTGATAGCGGGAATGGGGTCGGCTTCGGCGATAACCTATTTGATGGGAGGAAGTTATGAACAAGTCGTTAATACCATCAAAACGATGTGCTCAAATTTGACAGGAATGGTGTGTGATGGGGCAAAACAGGGATGTGCCTTGAAAGTCTATTCCGGGGTATCGGCGGCAGTACAGGCAGCGCTTCTTTCCATGCGGGGAATAAAAACGAATAATGACGGAATTGTGGAAGACGATATCGAAAAAACAATTCGTAATGTCGGGTTGATAGGAACTGCGGGAATGGAACAAACGGATCGCACTATTTTGGACATCATGACGAAAAAAGGGATGGAAAACTGACGAGGAATGGATTATGTGAATATACATACGCATAAACAGGGGGAGGGAATATATGTGTTGGATATTAGCCTGGGAGGAAATGCAGCTGCGGGGAAATTGTGTTCTTTGGGAATACATCCCATGTTTGTGGAACAAGGGGTGGAAATAGAATGCCTGGAGGAAAAAGCGGCGGCACGCGAAATTCAGGCAGTGGGAGAGTCCGGGTTTGATAGAAATTCAGGCACCGATATGGAGGTGCAACAGCGGTTATTTGAAAAACAAGTCGAAATCTCTGAAAAGTATACGTTGCCTCTTATTATTCATTGTGTCAGGGCATTTCCTGAATTAATCGCTGTATACAAGGAAAAACGTCCCCGTCAGCCCTGGATTATTCATGGGTACGACAATAATAGCGATATACTTGCCCGGCTATTGCGTCATGGTTTCTATATTTCGGTAGGAAAAAAATTAGTACTGCCTCATTCCAATATTCGTCAGTTATTGCCTTTAATACCTCTTGAACAGCTTTTTATAGAGACGGATGACTCCGATTTACGGATAGATACGCTTTATGAAGAAGTCGCGAAGTTAAGAGGGGTATCTCTTGATATGCTGAAAGAGCGGATTTATGAGAACTTTAAAAAGGTTTTCGGATAAATAAAACATTTTGCAATGGAACACTGGTTAGACAGGACGGAATTATTGGTTGGAGCGGAAGGGTTGGAGAGATTGCGCAAAGCGCATATCTTAGTGGCGGGGCTTGGTGGTGTGGGGGCTTATGCAGCCGAACAGCTTTGTCGGGCTGGCATTGGGGAGATGACAATTGTAGACGGGGACGTGGTGGAGGCCACGAATAAGAATCGCCAGTTACCCGCTTTGGACAGCACCATGGGACTGCCTAAAGCGGAAATTATGGCGGCGCGTTTCCGGGACATCAATTCGGAATTGAAATTGCATGTAATCAACGATTTTATTCGGGATGAGGAGATGATACAGGTGCTGGAACGGGCACCATACGATTATGTTGTAGATGCGATAGACACGTTGGCGCCCAAATTATTCTTGATTTACCACAGTTTGCACAAACAGTTGCCTATTGTAAGTTCTATGGGGTCGGGAGGAAAGTTTGATCCCTCAAAAATAGAAATAGCCGATATATCCAAAAGTTACAATTGTACTTTAGCCAGGATGTTGCGTAAAAGACTGCACAAATTGGGAATATACCGGGGAGTGAAAGTTGTTTTTTCATCCGAATTTACAGAACCCAGTTCGGTTGTCTTGGCGGAAAGTCGTAATAAAAAATCCAATGTGGGCACAATTTCTTACATGCCTCCTCTTTTCGGGTGTTTTATAGCTTCTGTTGTAATCCGGGATTTGATAAATAAAAAAGATGCCTGACATTAATCAGGCATCTTTCTTTTAAAAGTCTTTGGTTTAGATTTGGTCAAAATCTACATCAAAATCGTTTCTCTTATGTTCGCTTTGGCTTTGAGCGGGTATTTCGCCGCCTAAGACAGCTTTGATATAAGCTACTGCGTCTTCCAAGCCTTCGCTGAATTTTTCAAAGTCTTCTTTGTATAAAAAGATTTTGTGCTTCTCAAAATTTTGTGTCCCGTTATCATCGAATTTTTTCTTGCTTTCGGTGATTGTTAGGTAATAATCATTGTTACGGGTCGCTTTCACATCGAAAAAATAAGTTCTTTTCCCTGCTCTTACTGCTTTAGAATAAATCTCTTCCCGGTCAATCGTTTCCATACCATCTTTTTTTTCGTATCCTTCCATTGTTAGCTAAAAAATTATAATTAGACTTTTCGGCTCAAAAGTAGAAAAAAAGATAATAATAATAACAAATTTTGAGAATAATTTACTGTTGGACACAAAGAAAGGTATTTTTTATCCTTTTTTATGACGATAACTGTTAAATATGCAATATAAATAGGGAATCTATATTATCGGTTTTAAATAAAACGTTATATTTGTCTACTAAAATCATAAAAGATAAAAAGATGGAAACTGTCGTCAGTGGGATTAGACCTACGGGAAATTTACACTTAGGGAACTATTTTGGTGCGGTTAAGAATTTTTTACGTTTACAAGATGAATATAAATGCTTTTTCTTTATAGCCGATTGGCACTCATTGACAACTCATCCGAAGCCGGGAGATGTCACGGCCAATGTGCGTAAGATTTTGGCAGAATACCTGGCTTGCGGGATAAATCCCGACAAAGCGGCGGTATATGTGCAGAGCGATGTAAAAGAAATATTGGAACTCTATCTGTTCCTGAATATGAATGCTTATCTGGGAGAATTGCAGCGTGTGACTTCATTCAAGGAAAAAGCGAGAAAACAACCGGAGAATGTCAATGCGGGATTACTGACTTATCCTACCTTGATGGCGGCTGATATAATTATTCATAAGGCCAACAAAGTACCGGTAGGAAAAGATCAGGAGCAAAATATGGAAATGGCGCGCAAATTCGCACGTCGGTTTAATATGATTTACGGTGTGGATTTGTTTCCGGAACCGGAGTCTTATCATTTCACGGCCGAAGCTGTGAAAGTACCGGGACTGGACGGCTCGGGGAAAATGGGCAAGTCCGAAGGGAATGCCATTTATCTCATTGATGATGCTGCAACCATTCGCAAAAAAGTAATGAAAGCGGTAACCGACAGTGGGCCGGTAGAGCCGAACAGTGTAAAACCGGAAGCCATTGAGAACCTGTTTACCATGCTGAAAATAGTTTCTTCACAGGACACGTACGATTATTTCAATGAGAAATACAACAACTGTGAAATTCGCTATGGGGATTTGAAAAAGCAATTGGCGGAGGATATTATTCAATTTACCTCACCGATTCGGGAGCGTATCTTGGAAATCTCGGCGGATACTGATTACATGGATAAAGTAGTGGCTGTGGGTGCGGAAAAAGCAAGGGAGAGTGCGGCGGCAACAATGAAGGAAGTGCGGAAAATCATCGGATTTAAATAAAAAAAGAAGGAATAAAAGCGATATGTACGAATATATCAAAGGAAGAGTAGTAGAGGCAACACCTACCTATGTGGTGGTAGATTGCGGGGGTGTGGGGTATTACATCAATATATCCGTGAATACATATTCCCAGATAAACACGCAATCGGAAGTATGTTTATATGTTCACTTTATCGTACGGGAGGATGCCCATTTGTTATATGGATTTTACAGTAAAGAGGAACGACTGTTGTTCAGACAGTTGATTTCCGTATCGGGTGTGGGGGCGAATACGGCGGGTGTGATGTTGAGTTCCATGACGACATCTGAAATAATAAATGCTATTGTTTCGGAAAATGTAAATGCGATAAAAAGCGTGAAAGGCATTGGATTGAAAACCGCCCAGCGGGTGATTATCGAGTTGAAAGACAAAGTGGGAACGGCGGGAGTCAGTGGAGAACAACTATTTACAGCCAATACGATAAGGGATGAGGCATTGGCGGCTTTGGTCATGTTGGGATTTGCAAAAGTGCAGGTATCCAAAGTACTGGATAAAATCATTGCGGGAGGGGAAGGAACCACTGTAGAGGAATTGATAAAATTGGCGTTGAAACAATTATAGACATTGGGTTAAAAACCTAATTGAAAATTAGTGTGGCGTATGTGGAAATTGGGATTGTTATTTTTTATAATAACAAGTGTATGTAATGTTTCAGGAAAGTGCATGACTTTCCTGGATGGGGGGGATACCCTACGTTTACCTATAAAAGAAAATCGGGATAATGCTGTTCGGGAGGACGTTCCGCCCTCGCCGTTGTTCTTGAAAAATCCGGCTAATATACGAGATACGGTTATATATAATCCCTTGACCAAGCGTTATGTGGTCATGACGCTGATAGGGGACAAATACTACTATGCCCGTCCTTATTCCATGTCCTCCGAAGACTATTTGCATTCTATGGATAAAGCCTCTTTGTATGAATATAACCATAAAATGCGGGAAGAGGGAGACAAAACAAATTTCAAAGATTTAGTATCTCAGGTACAGTTTTTGGATAAAATATTGACCCCCATCTTCGGTCTGAACAAAGTAAAAATCAATGTACAGGGGTCGGTGGAATTGACATTGGGGCTAAAGACCAATAAAGTGGAAAACCCGACGTTGCCTATTGATTTGCGCAAAACGACCACCGTTGATTTCGACGAAAAAATTCAGTTTAACGTTAATGGAAATATAGGAGACCTCATAAATTTGGATTGGAACTATAATACCGATGCCACTTTCGATTTTGAGAACATGTTGAAGTTGAATTACGAGGGGAAAGAAGATGACATAGTCAAAAAGGTGGAGGCAGGTAACGTATCTTTGCCGTTGCCGGGAACTTTGATAACCGGAGGGCAGAATCTATGGGGATTCCGGACAGATTTGCAATTCGGAAAACTTTCCGTTTCCTCTATATTCACGCAGCAAAAAAGCGAATCGAATGTCGTGCAACTGGATAAAGGAGCCGAAAAGCAGGAGTTTGAGGTTTTGGCATCCTCCTATGAAGCAAATAAGCACTTCTTCTTGTCGAAATATTTTCGGGACAACTACGATGCGGCACTTTCCAGATTACCGATTATAAACAGCGGCGTAACCATTACTAAAATTGAAGTTTGGGTAACCAATAAATCTGCCCGGTTTGAGCAGGCGCGAAATATCGTTGCCTTTGTCGATTTGGGAGAAAATTTTGCCAATATCTCGAATCCGATGTGGAGGGGAGGGGCCGGCACTTATCCGGATAATTCCGCCAACACGCTTTACGATAGAATGAATGGCTCTTATGCTGCCATTCGGGATATAAATCAGGTAACCGGTACGTTTGCTCCGTTATCTTCCTCGTTTTCTTCCGGAAAAGATTACGAAAAAGTAGAAAATGCACGCTTGCTGGATCCGTCGGAATACATACTGAATGAGAGATTAGGATACATCTCCTTAAATCAGGCGTTAAACTCCGATGAGGTATTGGCAGTGGCTTATGAATACACGGTTCGGGGTGAAATATATACCGTCGGCGAATTGACTTCCGGGGCATTGGCGGCGCCTTCCACTCTGTTTGTGAAGATGCTGCGAAGCACTATGCAGGGGCCGAATCTGCCCACTTGGGACTTGATGATGAAAAACGTGTATAACATCGGGAGTTACAACCTGAGCTCCGATGACTTTGTCCTGGACGTACTTTATCAGAATGATAAAGCGGGTACAAAAGTAAACTATCTGCCTGCGGGGGAAATCAATAACAAAATACTGCTTTCGGTATTAAACCTGGATAACTTGAATTCACAGCAGGATGCTATTCCGGACGGCCGCTTTGACTACCTCGAAGGAGTGACGGTTTATTCCAACCGGGGACGTATCATTTTTCCGGTATTGGAACCTTTCGGCTCTTATCTGCAAAAGAAAATCAATAATGACGGGGTGGCCTCCCAATACGTTTTTCAGGAATTGTATGACCAGACGCAAAGTGATGCCGAAAAAAAATCGGAAAAGAATAAATTTTATCTCAAAGGAAGTTACAAATCCTCCTCTTCTGCTGAAATATCTTTGGGCGGGGGAGATATACCGCAGGGTTCCGTACAAGTATTGGCGGGAGGGGTGGAATTGGTGGAGAATATCGATTATCTCGTAGACTATACAATGGGAACGGTAAAGATTCTCAACCAGGCATTGCTGGAAGCGGGAACGCCGATAACCATAAAAAGCGAGAATCGCTCCATGTTCGGTATGCAGACAAAAACCTTGATAGGTACGCATTTGGACTATAAATTCAATGACAAGTTCAATTTAGGGGCGACCCTCATGCACATGAGCGAAAAGCCCTTGACTCATAAAGTAAACATCGGGGAAGAGCCTATTTCCAATACGATATGGGGATTAAACGCTTCTTACAACACGGAATCGGGATTTTTAACGACACTGATAGACAAATTGCCTTTTATCGACACCAAAGTAAAATCTCACTTTACAGTGGATGCCGAATTTGCTCAATTTCAGCCGGGAACAAACAGCGGGGCGGGAGGAAATGCCTATATCGATGATTTTGAAGGTAGTAAGATCGCTATAGATATGAAATCGGTGACGGCTTGGAAATTGGCTTCCGTGCCGCAATCCGACAACTCTTCGACGGACGAATTTCCGGAATGGAAAGAAGAAGGCCTTTTGGGTGGATACAACAGGGCAAAACTGGCGTGGTATGTGGTGGATCCCATGTTTTACAGAATGTCCACGGCAACGCCCGGACACATTCGGGCGGATAAAGAACAGCGCTCCAACCATTTTGTCCGGGAAATACGTCAGACCGAAATCTTCCCGGACAAAGACATTGCGGTGGGAGAAGTAAACATTGTGCCCGCCTTGTCACTGGCATACTATCCGGAAGAAAAAGGACAATACAACTTTGATGTGGAACCGTCGAAATTTTCTGCGGGAATCAACAGGGAAGGAAAATTGAATAATCCGGAAACCCGTTGGGGAGGTATGATGCGTGCTGTCCAGACGAATGATTTTGAAGCGGCTAATGTTCAATACATTGAAATGTGGGTAATGGATCCTTTTGTATACAATCCCGACCACAAAGGAGGGTATGTATATTTTGATTTGGGAAGCGTATCCGAAGATATATTGAAAGATGGACGGAAAGCCTTTGAGAACGGTTTGCCTACGTCCTCAACGGCTACCAATATAGATACGACCCAATGGGGACGAGTGCCCAGTGTTCAGTCGGTAACCAATGGCTTTGACAATAACAACCAGGCACGCCGCTTTCAGGATGTTGGACTGGACGGGGTGGGCAGTGAGGACGAACGTTCTTTCTTCTCCGGTTATCTGGATAGAATCAGGAACCTTTACGGAGAGGGGACGAAAGCATACGCGGATGCATTCCAAGACCCGTCAAGCGATGATTATCATTTTTTTCGGGGTTCGGATTATGACGCTCGCGAAGTGCCCATATTGGAAAGGTACAAGAAATATAACAATACGGAAGGCAACTCGCCGACGGCGGACATGTCTCCCGAATCTTACACGACGGCGGCTACTTCCATTCCTGATGTGGAAGATATAAACGGGGACAACACCCTGAACGAAACGGAGGCCTATTTCCGGTACAAATTGAGACTGCATCCCAATGAAATGGAAGTCGGCAAGAACTTTATAAACAACATCACCACAGCTTCTGTCGTTTTGCCTAACGGAAACACAGAAGAAGTAAAATGGTATCAGATAAAAATCCCCATCAACACCTCCGAAAAGATAGCGGTGAACGGAATCAGCGATTTTAAATCGATACGTTTCATGCGTGTGATATTCAAAGGATTTCAGGACAGCGTGATACTGCGTATGGCCAGTTTGGACTTGGTGCGTGATAATTGGAGAAAATATGAAGACATAGTAGACAAGGATGAAATGGGTGTTACGGAAGACCCCAATACCGTCTTTGATATATCTGTCGTAAACCTGGAGGAGAACGCCACCAAAACACCGGTAAACTACGTCATGCCTCCGGGAATAAAAAGAGTAGTGGATGCTACCAATCCGCAGGTCAGGGAATTGAATGAGCAGGCCATGGCGTTGAAAGTAACCGATTTGAATGAAAACGATGCGCGGGCGGTATATAAAAATGTATCGTTGGACATATTGAGGTACAAAACCTTGCAGATGGATGTACATGCAGAAGCGATACCGGGCTATACCCTGTATGATAAGGACATGACACTGTTCTTGCGAATGGGAAGTGATAATGTCAATAACTATTACGAATACGAATTGCCTTTGACCTTGACTCCGTCCGGTTTTTATCTGGATGACGAACAGGGACGTCTGGCGGTTTGGCCTGCTGTCAATAAACTGAAACTTCCCCTGCGTTTATTGCAGGAGCTGAAATTGAAGAGAAACACGGACATGCGCAGCAACAGCGGCGGGGTGGACTATTCGACCATATACGAAATGGCTGTGGCGGAACTGGATGCCGATGCAGATGCCGACATATTGACGCATACGCTGAAAGTGAAAGGAAAACCCAGTTTGGGAGAGATACGGACAATTATGATTGGTATCCGGAATAAACGGGGAACCGGCAGACGTTCTGTAGAAGTATGGGTGAACGAATTACGCTTATCGGACTTTGATAACAAAGGAGGGTGGGCGGCAAACGTCCGGATGATGGCAAAACTGGCGGACGTGGCTACCATGACATTGGCGGGTAGCAGAATGACGCCCGGTTTCGGAAGCATAGAGCAACACGCCAGTGAAATATCACGGGAAGATTATCGCTCTATCGATTTCTCGGCCAATGTCGAGTTCGGAAAATTTTTCCCGCAGAACTGGCGTTTGAGAATACCGATGTATTACGCCTATTCCCGGCAGAAAAGACTGCCGGAGTATGACCCGCTCGATTCCGATATTCCTTTGGATATAGCATTGAAAAATGCGGAAAACAAACGGGTACGGGATTCGATAAAACGGAATGCGGAAGAATACTCCATGCGTAAAAGTCTCAATTTTACCAATGTAGGCTTTGAAAGCAAAGACGGAAAATCGCACCTGTTTGATTTATCCAACCTGACACTCACATTCTCTTACAACAAAGCGGAATCGCATGATGTTAATACGGAACTGGATTTACAAAAGGACTACCGGGGACTGGTTAGCTACATCTACAACGGTATGCCGAAAATTGTAGAGCCGTTTAAAAAATGGAAATCTTTAAATTCCCCCTTCTTACGGTTGATAAAAGATTTCAATTTTTATTACATGCCTTCGATGTTGTCGGTAACATCCGATATCACCCGCAACTACCGGGAAATTGTGTCAAAAAATCTGGACAATCCGGATTTACTGATATTGCCTACCATTGACAAGGACTTTATGTGGAATAGGGATTACTCCTTTAAATACAATCTGACCCGTAACTTGAGAGTCGATTTTCGGGCAACCGTACAGTCCCGTATCGACGAGCCGGAAGGAATTGTTGACCGTCAGCGCTTCAGGGAAGAATATGACCGGTGGAAGGATACCGTGTGGAACAATATTCTGGACGGCGGACGCCCCGTGAATTACAATCATGACCTTAGTGTGGACTACACCGTGCCCATAAATAAATTGCCGGGATTGGACTGGACAAATCTGCGTACCATGTATGCCACCCGTTATGACTGGCAGGCGGGAGCGATAACCAAAGACTCCACCGAATTGGGAAATACAATCCGGAACGCCAACTCATTGCAATTGGACGGTGGTGTATCCTTGACATCGTTATACAACAAATCGAAATTCCTGCGGAGCATCACTCGGCCTCCGCGTCCTACGAAAGGAAAATCCGTCCATTACGATACGGAAG
Organism: Odoribacter lunatus; assembly: GCF_943193135.1. Classification (GTDB taxonomy): domain Bacteria; phylum Bacteroidota; class Bacteroidia; order Bacteroidales; family Marinifilaceae; genus Culturomica; species Culturomica lunata. The sequence continues at coordinate 2,276 of NZ_CALPCZ010000019.1, read as the reverse complement.
TAAACAAAGTCAAAAAAGGACGTTCCTTTGTCGTTCAGCATAAACTGAAAACGAGTGATATACGTGTAAAAGTAACCAATGCGGAGGGAAAACAGGTAAAAGTCGGTTATGAAACGGTAGGACGGAACAAAGTAAGGATAAACTCGACGGAAAACATCGATGAAGCGAAAATCGCCATTACGGGAAACGAAAGGTCGTACGAAAGTGTCTTGGGAAAAATGGGACGTCTCTTTATGGGAGTTGTGACCGGAATAAAAAATGTAAGGGTATCTTATGCCGAAGATCGTAGCACCACCTTGCCGGGATTCTTACCCGAAGCCCGCTGGTTGGGACAGGAAAGTTACGATGGACGCTCGGCGCCCGGATTCCGTTTCCTTTTCGGAGGACAGAGTGAGAAATTCGGTATCCGTTCCGCGCAAAAAGGATGGCTGACAAGAGACTCCGCCCTGAACAGCCCGTATCAGATGAGTTTTTCGCAAAATATTTATGTTTCCGCCATCTTTGAGCCCTTTAAGAATTTCAGGGTCGATTTGACTTCTAGTCGTACCCGTGCCCGGAATATGGAGGAATACTTATACTATGACGGAGGACAATTTACCGAGAACAACAAAACATATTCCGGCAATTACAGCATGACCATGATAGGACTTAATTCCGCCTTCTATAAAGTGGGAAATGACTTGGAATCATCGGCGGCTGTATATCGTAAATTCTTGGAAAAAAGGAAAGATGTTTCAAGAGACCTAGCCAAGAAAAGATGGGGAGACCGTTACAGCCAGGAAGAATTTGTCATCCGTGATAAGAGCGGCAATCCGACAGGCTACTACAAGGGTTATGGGGAAACCTCGCAGGAAGTATTAATCGGAGCCTTTAACAGAGCTTACGGGGTTGGTGACCACGAAGGGTTAATCCCTAAAATACTGGCCATGCGTCCCAATTGGAGAATTACTTACAACGGATTGATGGAAATACCGTTCATGAAGAAAGTATTCCGTTCATTCAGTTTGAATCATGCTTATCGTTGTAAATACAACATCGGCTCCTTCACGACCAACATGAAATACGATGCGGGAGTGGACGGATATACGGAACTGTTCGATGCGCAGGAAAACTGGTTGAGCCAATATGACGTAAACAGCGTCTCCATTAATGAAGAATTGAATCCGTTGGTCAGTATGGATATGACGTGGGTAAACAACCTGACAACCCGTTTCAGCGTTATTCGGCGTCGGGATGTTACCTTGGGATTAGTCAGTGCTTTGGTAACGGAAAACTCCAGCAACGAATTAGTCATTGGTGCGGGCTACCGTTTCGGGAACTTGCCGATATTCTTCAAAAACAAACAATTGGATAACGACATCAATATACAGTGTGACTTTTCGCTTCGCAGAAACAACACAATCATTCGGCGTATCTCGGAACAAGTGGACCAATTGACGGCAGGGCAGGAAGTCATGAGTATAAAAGTATCGGCGGACTATACCTTTAATAACCGGTTGAATTTGCGTTTATTCTATGACAGAGTAATCAACACGCCTTACGTCTCCTTATCATTCCCGACAACGAACACTAATTTTGGTGTAAGCGTCCGTTTTTCTTTAACCCAATAACAGAAATACGGCAATCCGGGCAGGTGCGATTAACCTCTTTGATTTTTCATCATAAAATCGTGCATTTTTTCGGCTAATAAATCTCCCTTTTTAAAAACCTATCATTTTTATCTCAAAAACGATAGGTTTTTGGCATGAAAATGATAGGTTTTTTATACGAAAACGATAGGTTTTCTCAAAAGGGGTATTTAGTACGGTTGCAATGCAGGGGGAAGACAGGTGGTACGGAGTTGGTTCAGCGGATACCCAGCCAATCACAGGAGAATTTTATAAGAAAGTACTATTCGACGTTGTCTTAACTTTCCCACTTTTAAACTTTTTTCTATATTTGTCCTGTTGTGGCAGAGAGACCTGCCGTAATTGAAATATTATTTTGAAGCGTTTAGTTTTATCCTTTACGAGAAAACGACCAATTTTTAATATCGAAGGATAAGCAGTATAAACGTTCATGCTTGCCGTATATACATATTATATACCCGGTCAAGCGTGGGTAACTGTTTATTTCGATATGGGTGCTTGGTCGTACCTCTCGTAAGATAAACTGAAGTTCCCACGCTTTCTTTTTGTTATAAACCCACCTTTCCGGGGACTTTCAAGGTGCTAAGTAATTTCTTGATATGAAAAAATTAATCAAGTGTGCCGGAATGCGGTATTTACGGAGGTCAT
>NZ_CALPCZ010000018.1 GCF_943193135.1 Odoribacter lunatus | reverse complement strand
CATACCAAGAAATTACTTAGCACCTTGAAAGTCCCCGGAAAGGTGGGTTTATAACAAAAAGAAAGCGTGGGAACTTTAGTTTATCTGGTGAAGAGGCTCTGGTAAACCTTGAATACAAATAAACAACATCCCACACTTAACCTATATACGAATTACATATACAGCAAGTATGAGCGCTTTATTGTTTATCCCTGTATTCAATGAAATTTACCAGATTTCTTCACCAAGGATAAGCTAAACGCTTCAAAATAATATTTCAATTACGGCAGGTCTCTCTGCCACAACAGGACAAATATAAGGAAAAAGTGGAAACTTTTCTCTGCTTAGCTAATCTTTCAAACCATACGGTGTTTTTATATGAAATAAAAAAGCCTGTCCGGCAAAACTTTTCAGGAAACAAATACAAAGACTATCTTGTAACTTCTGATTCAAAGATAAAAGTAAACAAATTTGGCAAAAAACACCATTATTTGCCAAATTTGTTATATATTTACATTCGCAATTCAAAAAGGATTTTATGACGATAGCAGACTATATCATACAATATGCCTTAACGCAAAACGAACCATTTCAGCTTGACGGATTAATGCGGTATTTGGATTCGCAGAATATTTCTCGAACTTCTGCCAAAGTCGTGTTATACCGTCTTGCTCACAGCGGTCAGTTGGAAAAAGTAGACCGTGGACTTTACCGTCTTCCGGCAAAACATAATATGGAATTTCAATATTCCCCATCAGATGATGAATTGAATCTCGCACAACAGGTACGTGATAAATTCCCTTTTGCCGATTTCTGCATTTGGAAGCCTGCTGTACTGATTCCGTATATGCAGCATATTCCCGCATTAAGTATGATATTCGTGGATGTTGAGAAAGTTGCCTCAGAGTCAGTTTTTTATTTCTTGCAAGGGCTTCAGGAACATAAAACCATCCTATTAAATCCGACGCGACAGGAGTGTGAACGATATATAACATCTGATGATATGATAATTATTCGCACCTTGATTAACGAGGCTCCTATCGTAACTATGAATAATTACTTTGTCCCGACTATAGAGAAAATTCTTGTTGATGCTGCCGGAGACAAGGAATTGTTGTTTGCGCAGGGCGTGGAGTTGTATACCATTTACGGAAATGCGTTCCAAGTACACAATGTAAATGTCAGTCGTTTGCTCAGATATGCGGCACGACGCAACAGAAAAGACAAGATAATAAAAATACTCAAAACTTTTGAATAATGATACACCCAGCCAGCCGAACTTATGAGTGGATAGACCAAGTTGCAACCGCCAATGGTATAAAAGATAAGTCGCTTGTGGAAAAGACTATTAGAGCATTCTCATTACTTGAAGCTTTGGTACGCTCCGGCTGCCCTCTGATATTCAAAGGAGGTACTTCGCTTATGCTTCACTTAAACAGCACCAAGCGACTTTCTATCGATATAGACATTATTTGTCCTCCCGGCACGCAGATAGAGAATTTCCTGCACACATATTCCGCTGAGTATGGATTTGGAGAGATTGAACTTGTTGAGCGAAATAGCCGCACGGATATTCCTAAACAACACGCAAAATACCATTATCAAGTAGCATATCCATCGGGACATAGTGAGGATAAAATATTGTTGGATGTATTATTCGAGGATAATCATTACTCAGACATAGTTACGTTGCCTATCCAAAGCCCATTTCTGAAAACCGAGGGTGCCTGTGTTGGTAAATGTTCCAAGCCATATGGATTTGCTCGGTGATAAACTGACAGCCTTTGCACCTCATACTACCGGTATTCCATTCTTTAAAGATGTCAAAGACTGTTCGATGGAGATTAATAAGCAATTGTTTGATATAGCATCTTTATTTGACCTTACGGCGGATTTGTCCATTTCAACGGAGACATTCAAAAAGTTTGCAGAGGTAGAATTGCAATACCGCAAGAAGAAAGGACTAACTATACAGGATGTGCTGCACGACATTTTCAATACGGCCTGTTGTATATCTCTTCGTGGCACAGTATCACCCGATGAATTCCAACTCCTTCAACAAGGTATAGCAAAAGTCCGCAGTTTTATTCATAGCGAAATCTATACGCTGGACAGTGCCATTATCAATGCTGCCAAAGCTGCATATTTAAGCAAACTGATTGAATTGGGCAAAACTGAGGTGCATCATTTTGATAAAGCTTATATGCCGGCACTATCCAACGCAGTTATTTATGACCCTCTGCCAACGAAATTCAACAAGTTCAAGAAAAGCAACGTCGAGGCATTCTTCTATTGGAACGAAGTACAGAAACTTTTTATATGAAACAAAAAAAGCCTGTCCGGCAAATATACCCGACAGGCTTCACTATATTTTTCGGATTAGCTTATTTCAAGCTCTTCCAATTTATGGCATACAGCACAATGAAGAGTATTGCCCAGAATGCAGGCCAAACGATAGCCCAGGAACCGCTGATACAAGCCGGCAGCAAAACAATCAATACCTGTGCCAATACATAAAGATAAAGACCTACCCGCTTTAACTGAAACATCATAATCGCTCCGACCAGGTTTATGATGTTAGCCAACATCTGCCACGGTGCCAATTTACCCGCCAGATAAAAGGAGTTCACCATCTCCTCCGCTTTCTCTTCTCCCAATAATTCCGCCCATTGTCCGGACAGACCATCCAAAGAATCCACAGGCATACACCATATTACCAAGTTAAAAATTATCGATAAACCGGCGGCAATAAAAGTCAATATACACAATACCGTCAAAAGAGCTGGACGTTTATTTTCCCGTACTTCATTTTCCATTGAATATTCCATGATTTGTATAAATTTAAAATTCGGTATAAAAGTAGATAAAAATGAAAAAAGGGGAAAGTAATTACCGGCAAAAGTTTGTTAACTTGGAATGAATGTGCTAAATTTGAGAAAAATTATATAAAACAATTCTATATGGAAAGAGATACTAAGATATTTGACTTAATAGCACAAGAAGCTCAACGTCAAAAAGAAGGCCTCGAACTAATCGCTTCGGAAAACTTTGTCAGTGAGGAAGTGATGCAAGCCATGGGCTCCTGCATGACAAACAAGTATGCAGAGGGATACCCCGGTGCCCGTTATTACGGCGGATGCCAGATTGTAGACCAATCCGAGCAGTTGGCAATCGATCGGGCATGCAAATTGTTCGGCGCAGAATATGCCAATGTTCAGCCACACTCCGGCGCCCAGGCCAATGCAGCGGTGTTTTTTGCCTGCATGAAACCCGGCGATACGTATCTGGGATTGGATTTGGCACACGGCGGCCACCTGTCCCACGGCTCCCCCGTAAATCTATCCGGTATCAATTACCATCCTGTTGCTTACCACGTGAAAGAGGATACGGGACTGGTGGACTACGACGAAATGGAAAAACTGGCGCTGGAACATCACCCCAAGATGATTGTTGCGGGTGCTTCAGCTTATTCCCGCGACTGGGATTACAAACGCATGCGCGAAATCGCCGACAAAGTAGGCGCCCTGCTGATGTATGACATGGCACATCCCGCCGGTTTGATTGCCAAAGGATTACTGAACAATCCCTTTGAATATTGCCATATTGTGACAACGACAACCCACAAGACATTGCGCGGTCCGCGCGGCGGTATGATTTTGCTTCCCAAAGATTTCCCGAATCCATGGGGGCAGACAACACCGAAGGGAGAAATCAAGATGATGTCGCAAGTTATCAACTTCGCCGTATTCCCCGGCCAGCAAGGCGGTCCGTTGGAACATGTCATTGCTGCCAAAGCCGTGGCATTCAATGAGGCACTTTCCGATTCTTATCTGGAGTATGCCAAGCAGGTACAAAAGAATGCCAAAGTCATGGCACAGGCTTTTATTGACAAAGGATATAAGGTGGTATCCGGCGGTACGGACAATCACTGCATGCTGATTGACTTACGCACGAAGTTCCCGGAACTGACCGGTAAGAAGGCTGAAAATACGCTGGTAAAGGCCGATATTACCATTAACAAAAACATGGTGCCTTTCGACAGCCGTTCTCCTTTCCAGACATCCGGTATACGCGTCGGAACGCCTGCCATTACGACCCGCGGCCTGAAAGAGGAGGATATGAAAACAATCGTGGATATGATTGACCGTATCCTGTCAAATATTGACGATGAAAATGTTATCGCACAAGTGAAGAAAGAAGTGAATGCGATGATGAATCCCCGTCCGATGTTTGCCTGGTAAAAATTGAATACAAATAAAAAATCGGAAGTCTTAACGGCTTCCGATTTTTTTGTTTCTATTTCAATATCTTAAAAGCGATGTCAAGGTAAGGTTTCATGTCGGTAGTTACCTCCCGCTCGTACACGGTACTGCGGTCATGCCCCAAACGCACGACAATAGCATTTTTCTGCGGTATGGCAAAGATATATTGCCCGCCTAATCCCCGGAATGCCGGGAAACGCATATCCCCGTATTTTACAATCCATATCTGAAAGCCGTAGTAGTCCAAAGCTCCGTCTCCAAATTCATTTTCAAGATAAACGGCGGGCGTAATGGCTTCCTGCATATACTCCTCCGATACCAGCTGCCGCCCGTTCCAATCTCCGTTACGGAGTATCAGACGCGCAAAGCGGGCAACGTCCCGCGCCGTGGTATTGAAACAGCAATACGCTTTTTCATCGCCCCCCTTTTTATCCAAATTCCAGAGGGCATCCGTACAAGCCTGCATCGGTTGCCAGAGTTTATCGTGCGCGTAATCGCTGATTGTCTGTCCAGTAGCCGCTTCGAGCAACAAAGAGAGCAATTGGGTATCACCGCTTTTGTAAGAATAGCGTTTCCCCGGCTCTTCCTCGACCTCCAGATTCATAACCAATTCCCGGATATTATCTCCATAATAAGCCTGCGTTGTTTTAGAAAAGAGGCTGCTATAAGACTCGTCCCAATTTAATCCGGAACTCATCGTCAGCAGATTTCTTATTGACACGTCCGCCCGTTTTCCCTCTTTGAATTCCGGCAGATAATCCCCGACTTTATCATCCAGGCTTTTTATATATCCCTCATCGTGGGCAATGCCTATCAGCAATCCCACAATACTCTTGGTTGCCGAAAACAGATTGGAAAGAGTCAAAGGCGTCCAACTGTCCCTATATTCTTCGTAACGGATACTGTCGTCCTGAATAACAAGAAAAGCGACGGTGCCGTATTCATCCAGGTAAAGGCTGTCGGTTTTATCCAACCGATAAGTATTATAATCCTTTGCCTCCGGCCACTCCCAACATGTATCCGCTTTGGCCACCACATGCGATTCAAACAGATAAGTATCCGAAATATCCGGATACCAATGAATCAGTGCCTCACGCACATAAACCGGAGCGATTAAAAAAATGATGGCAATCACAAGCAGGATGCCGGACGAAATCTTCTGCCAACGGGGGATTTTGTTTTGAAAACTCATAGGTCTGACTATTTCTGAATATTTTTATCGCATAAACGTAAATCTTCTGTCGTTAGTTTGTCGGGAAGGAACTGATCAACATTCCCTCCGTTCATGTATACATTTCTTACGATAGTCGAACTAATAAAGGTATGTACCGTAGAGGTCAGTATAAAGACGGTTTCCACCTCCGCAGCCATGGCCCGGTTTGCCTGCCCCACAGCCCGTTCGTATTCAAAATCCGCTGCTGTCCGCAATCCCCGTATGATGGCATCGGCCTTCATTTCCCGGCAAAAATCAACGGTCAGTCCCGAATAAGGCACAACCGATACCCGGTCAGTGTGACGAAATACTTTTTTTATCAACTCCACCCGGCAGTTTATATCCAAAAATTCTTTCTTCAAGGCATTTATTCCGACAGCGATAATAATCTTATCAAATAATTTCAAACCACGGTTCACAATCTCTTCGTGTCCCACGGTAAAAGGATCGAATGATCCCGGAAAGAGTGCTGTTTTTTCCATAATGAATAAACCAAAAATATACTGTATAGCGCACAAACATAGCCAATTTCTTCCAATTTAAAACAAGAACCTTCCCGCAAAAAGCAAATAACGATTTTTTTCTATAATTTCCTTTCATTTTAATAGAGAATATCACTTTATTTCATAAGTTTGTCTGACCAAATAACACTAAATACCGCAATATTATGGCACAGAAACTTTTAATCCGCGATCTTACTCTCCGCGACGGACAGCAATCTTCGTTCGCCACCCGAATGACCCAACAACAGATTGACAGAGTATTACCCTATTATAAAGATGCAAATTTCTATGCGATGGAAGTTTGGGGCGGGGCTGTTCCCGACTCGGTGATGCGCTATCTAAATGAAAATCCGTGGGAACGTCTGGAAAAAATCAAAGCCGCTGTGGGAGAGGCTTCAAAATTGACCGCCTTGTCCAGAGGCCGTAATCTTTTCGGTTATGCTCCGTACACAGATGAAATCATCGACGGTTTCTGCCGTAATTCTATCCAATCGGGGTTGGGCATCATGCGTATCTTTGATGCGTTGAATGACGTGAATAATGTAAAATCGACGATTAAATATGTGAAACAATACGGAGGCATTGCAGATTGTGCCGTATGTTATACCATTGACCCAAAATATCCGAAGCTCAGTTTCTTTGATAAACTGAAAGGAAAGAAAAATCCCGCTCCGGTGTTCACCAATGAGTACTTTTTGGATAAAGCCAAACAAATGGCAGCGTTGGGAGCGGATATGATTACCATTAAAGATATGAGCGGACTGATTCAGCCGTCCCGAATTGCAGAATTAATTCCGTTATTCAAGCAGCATTTATCCATTCCTATCGACTTCCATACCCATTGTACGCCGGGGTACGGTTTAGGCGCCGTATTGATGGCTATTGTCAAAGGGGTGGATGTGGTGGATACCAATATCTGGAACTTTGCCGGCGGCACGGGGGCTCCTGCTATCGAGCTGATTTACATTTTCTGTAACAAATTGGGCGTAACGCTGGATGTAAACATGGAAGCGGTTGCCAAAATCAACAAAGAATTGCACGCTATCCGCAAAGAACTGGAAGCCGTGGATGCCACGAAACAATTCCCGAATCCGTTTAACCCGCTGACAGATACATTGCCCGCCGATATTGATAAAGAATTCGACAAAGCCATCGAAGCCGCACGCAACAACGACGAAACCGCTTTATTGAATGCCTGCCATGCCATCGAGGCTTACTTCAACTTCCCGAAACCCAATGAACTGGTTAAGAAAGCGGAAGTCCCCGGAGGTATGTACAGTAACATGGTCGCTCAATTGAAGCAATTGAACTCCATGGATATTTTGGAAAAAGCGATGGAATTGATACCGACAGTACGTTTGGCGGCAGGGCTTCCTCCCTTGGTAACGCCCACCAGCCAGATTGTAGGGGCTCAAGCGGTAAACTGCGCATTGGATCTCAAAGCAGGCAAACCCATGTATAGCAATGTTTCCAATCAATTTGTCAATTTGGTAAAAGGCGAATACGGTAAAACACCCGTACCCGTTAATCCGGAATTCCGTCTAAAGATTGCCGGCACCCGCGAGGAAATACCTTACGATACTTCAAAATATCAAATGCAACCCAACCCGACATTACCGGAAGCAGGTGATGTGAAATTGGCGGAGAATGAAAAAGAAGTATTATTGCTGGAATTATTCCCGCAAGTTGCCAAAAGTTTCCTGACCAAACAAAAAGAAGCCCGTTATCAGGCCCTGCACAAGGAAGAAGAAAACAAACAGGCTGCCAAAGAGGAAGTAAAGGAAGAACCCATCACGGGTAAAATCGTAGAGGCTCCTATGCCGGGAAATATATTTAAAATACAGGTGCAACCGGGCGATACGGTGACAAAAGGCCAATCCGTTATCATTCTGGAAGCGATGAAAATGGAGAATAGCATTACTTCGGATTATGCAGGAAAAGTAAAACGCATCTTTGTAAAAGAAGGCGTTTCGGTTCAGGCCGGAGCCAAATTGGTCGAAATCGAAGTATAATACAATACTCTCTATTTGACCTGTAAAGTATTATCCCTCAGAGCTGCCGGTTCTGAGGGATTTTCATATCTATTCCTATACCAAGATAGGGAACCCCTCCTTCTCTGCCTCCTCCTCCGACATTTGCCGGATACGCTCTCCGCTCCCGTCCGCATTCCCCGCCTGAATGGCTAGGTTATTTATCCGGGCAAACTGGTGGCCGCTCCGAAAGTCTTCATACCTCTCCTCGGTCAGCTCTTCAAAACGCCGGCAACGCTCTTCACGGCTCCATTCCTCCAACTCCTCCTCCGTTTCCTCCAGAACATCCAAAATAAATTCCGCTGCCCAGCTTCCCAACTCTTTCTCTTTATTCCAATCGGGATTATACGCATCCAAGACATGAATAACTTCCTTCAGATACTCCGTCTCCCCCCAATCCTCATACACCTGAAGAATCTCTTCATTTTCCGCATAATCCGCCAATCTTTCCTGCCAGTTCATTGTTGTAATTTTAAGAAAGTCCGTCAATTATCCGTTTCACCCCTTCCATAAGACGCGCACGGGGACAAGCCAGATTTAAACGGATAAATCTTTCCCCGCCGGGACCGTACATAGTGCCGGAATTAACCAGCAATTTCTGCTCTTTCCGTAATCGCGAAGTCACCTCATCTGCATCCAGGCCTGTCGCCTGACAATCTATCCAGGCCAGATAAGTACCTTCCAGCGGCAAAACAGGACAATGCGGCAAATGTGCTTTCAACTGCTCACAGAGATACTGATAATTCCCCCACAAATATTCCCGAAGCTGGTCAAGCCACGCTTCCCCTTCATTATAAGCGGCAATCGTCGCCTCTATTCCAAACGGATTGACATCGCATACTTCATTAATATTAATCGCCCGGTCTATCCGACTACGAACCTCCTCATCCGCCGCCACGATATTGGCTATCTGCAAACCTGCTATATTAAACGCCTTACTGGGAGAAATGCAGGTAATGGAGTTCATCTGAAACTCTCTCGACAAAGAAGCAAACGGGATATAATCATGCCCCGCATAAGTCAGTTCACAATGAATTTCATCCGATACAACCAAAACTCCATTCTTCAGACAGATGTCACCGATACGCCTCAATTCCTCTTCCGTCCACACCCGCCCTGCCGGATTGTGCGGATTACACAATATTAAAAGTTTCGCTCTCGGGTCGGCAGCTTTCGCCTCCAAATCGTCAAAATCAATCGTATAACGTCCCTCTTTATATACAAGATGATTCGCCGACAGTTCACACCCGTTATTGCGTATCGACGAATAAAAACAATTGTAAACAGGGGTCTGTACAATAACTTTATCTCCCGGTTCCGTCATCGCCTTAATAATAGCGGAGAGCGCCGGCACCACACCGGTTGTATAAATAATCCACGGACACTCTATCGTCCACTGATGCCGCCGCGAAAACCACTGCACAATTGCCTCATAGTAAGATTGCGGCACCTTGACATAGCCGAAAATCCCATGTGCGACGCGCTTTTCCAATGCCTCGATAATAGCCGGAGCCGTTTTAAAATCCATATCGGCCACCCACATCGGCAAAACCCCTTCCTCTTCAGGCATATCCCATTTGTAAGAACGGGTACCCCGACGAGGTATTATTTCATCAAAATCATATTTCATAATCAACCTTTTTTTCTTGTAAAATATTTATCCATTTTCCATACCATAATCTGATAAGAAAAATCATGCCACGAAAACAGAGTTCAATGCACATAGCCAGCCATACCCCCTTTAATCCCAAAGACGGCGCAAGCAGTGCCGCCAGCACTAACCGGACACCCCATATACTGCCGAGATTCATCAAACTGGGCACCAAAGTATTCCCTACCCCGACAAACACACCGTAAGCCACAATCGCCGCCGCAAACATCGGTTCGGCAAAAGCCTCTATACGCAACGCCATCACACCCAACGAGCGAATCTCCTCGACAGGAGTCATTACACCGATTATCTGAGGCGCCGCCACATACATAACAATTCCCATAAGCCCCATAATAACCATACCCGAAACAACCGTAATATTACCGAAACTGCGAATCAATTTTGCCCTACCCGCACCCAAACTCTGTCCCACCAAAGTAGTAGCCGCTTCGGAAATACCGTAACCGGGCATATAGCAAAGACTTTCCGCTATAATAGCAAAAGAATTGGCCGCAATCGCAAATACCCCCAACGGAGCCACAATAACCGTCGTCATTATCTGGGCGCTGCAAATAGCAACATGCTCAAATCCCATCGGCAGAGCTATACGGAAAGCCTTTTGCAACGTTCTCGTTTCCGGACGGAAACGCCCCCGCTCTCCTTTCAACTTCAACATGGAAGAACGCGTACAAAGATACCACATCATCCCCCCTGCCGTAACCAACTCCGCCAACACCGTACCCAATATCGCACCCCGCACACCCAATCCCGCTCCCGGAAAAACAACACTCACCCCGCCAAGCTCCACTTCGCGCGTCGGAAATATCAGAAAGAAATTAAATATCACATCCAGCACACACATCAACACATTCAACATACTCGGCACCCGCATATTGCCACTGCACCGCAACATACTCCCCGCCAAAAAATTCAACTGCAATACTGGTATGAAAAGTGAAAATATCAAAAAATAAAGAGACGAGTCATGCCGGATAGCAGCCTCCCCGCCCAGCCAACCGGGCAGAGCGCCGCTGATTGACATTCCGATTAAAGCAAGCAACGAACTGAACACCATCATGGCGGTAATCGACTGGCGAAGCACCTTGCGCGCCCGCACAAAATCCTCCGCCCCGATAGCATGGGCAACCTGCACGGAAAATCCCATCGTCGCCGCCGCACACACGCCTCCAAACAACCACGTCGTAGTAGACACCAAGCCTATCGACGCAGAAGCATTCGCCCCCAGACTACCCACCATCGCCGCATCAACATACTGCATAGCAATCGATGAGAATTGCGCCATAATAGCAGGAACACTCAAATAAGCGGTAAGCTGCAACTGCTTTTTGAGCGTCATGGGTTTCCCCTCCCGAATAAGCGCCAACAACAGGTCGGTTTTATTCCGTTCCTTTCCCATCTGCACGTTTCCGCTAACTCCGGGTTTTCAACTCACAATCGGCAGGAGCCTTTATATTTTCATCCAGGATAATCTCACCGTACCCCTCTGCAACAATACAACCCGTACGGGGATTCTTCACACTACGCACGGGGCTGTTTATGGTAGCCTGCACACTACTACCCTCAAAAGCAAGGTCACAGTCATCCGCCATAACACAATTCTCCATCACCAAATCATGCGCATAACACAAAGGTTGCGTACCGGAAATCTTACAATTCACCAACCGCAGATGATGAGAATGCCAGCCCAGATACTCCCCGGTCAAAACAGAATCATAAACAGTCACATTCTCCGTATTCCAAAAAGCATCTTTAGAATCGATAACGGCATTCCTTATCTCCACATCCTTACAATACTGGAAAGAATAATTGCCCTGCTGGCGGTAATTTTCAATACGAATATGCTCACTATGCATAAAAAGATAATCCGCCTTTTCAACCTCCACCTCCTTCAACTCCACATGACGACAATGCCAAAGCGTCTCCGCCGCATCAGGTATCCTCACATGCTCCAAATAAATACCATCCATCTCCCGAAACATTTTCGGAGCCTCCACCAGCGTATCCGTCATCCGCAAATCCGTCGAATACCAAAGAGCCGCACGGGCCCCCTCCGTAAACAGACAATTCTTTACCACAAATCCATTCACATGCCAAAAAGGATACTTCCCCTCAAAACGGCAATTCACAGCCTCAATATTACTGCACTCCTTCAAAGCCGACTCTCCGGCATGAATTGTCACATTCTCCAGGCAAAGATCATGTGACGCAAACAAGGGACGTTCTCCCCCAAACTCCGTATTCGATATATTTTTCATCATTTTATTTTTAATACTATCGACAAATATAACAAACTTTTCAATCTTAAACCCTTTTCTTATATTTGTTCTTTCATTTCACTCAAACATGAAAAACAGAATCTTATTACTTATTATCGGCGCTGCACTCTTTTGTTCTTCATGTAGCAGCCACCGGCATCTGAGCACTTCGTCCTCCGCCAGCAAATTATCGGAAAAACTAAACTTTACCGTTTCCCCAAAAGACAAAAACCTGCCATTATATACGGAAGCCGCCAATTGGCTCGGAGTCCCTTATAAATACGGAGGCAACACCGTAAACGGAGTAGACTGTTCGGGATTAGTATCCAACATTTACCGGAAAGTATATCAACTTAAAATCGAACGGACCGTCGCCGGCATGTATAATAAAAATTGCCGGAAAATACCTCGTAGTTCCCTACAACCAGGCGACCTGGTATTCTTCAACACCGCCAAAAAAGGGAAATCCGCCAGTCACGTCGGCATATTCTTAAAAAACAACATCTTCATACACGCCACCACTCACAGCGGTGTACGCTTGAGTACCCTGGACGAAGCCTACTACAAAAAAAGCTGGATTAGCGGAGGAAAAATCAAGAAAACCAATTAATACCACATAAAAAAAACGCTGCTTAAAGCAGCGTTTTTTATACTTATCCGGACTTACTTATCCGAGATACCCTTTCATGATTCCGCGTTTACTATTCCGCACAAACATAATAATCTCGTCGCGCTCTTTTGAAGCCGGCATCTCCGCTTCAATCCGCTCCACAGCATCCGAATTATTCAATCCTGATTGATACAAAATACGGTAAATATCCTGAATCTCATTGATTTTCTCATTTGAAAACTCACGACGGCGTAATCCGATAGAATTCACACCCGCATAAGACAAAGGCAAACGACCTGCCTTCACATAAGGAGGAACATCCTTACCTATCAGGGAACCGCCTTGTATCATCACATGCTTCCCGATATGCACAAACTGATGTACCGCCGTCATACCGCCCAAAATGGCAAAATCATCGACCACAACCTCTCCGGCCAGCTGGCAGGCATTCGTAATAATACAATTATTACCGATCAGACAATCATGCGCAATATGTGAATACGCCATAATCAAACAGTTATTGCCGATTTGCGTAATTCCCTTCGCAGCCGTACCACGGTTTACGGTAGCACATTCCCGAATCGTAGTATTATCTCCGATTCGTACAATTGACTTTTCTCCCTTAAACTTCAAATCCTGAGGAACCGCCGAAATTACGGCACCGGGAAATATTTTGCAATTCTTTCCAATATGCGCACCTTCTAAAATCGTAACATTGGAACCGATTCGGGTTCCCTCTTCAATCACCACATTCTTGTCTATCGTTACAAAAGGCTCTATCACCACATTATCGGCAACTTGAGCATCTGGATGAACATAGGCTAATGGTTGTTTCATTCGTATAATATTTTAGTAAGCTGGTTTTCACCGGAATTTCTTTTTTCCGGCCTGCAAATATAACATTAATTCTTGGTTTTTGCGACTTGTGCCATAAATTCTCCTTCACATACCAACTTCCCGCCGACAAAAGCATATCCTTTCATCGTCACACACCCGCGTCTAATCGGTGCCAACGTAATTAGTTTAAAAACCAACGTATCGCCGGGCACAACCTTCTTACGGAACTTAATACCGTCTATCTTCATAAAATAGGTAGAATAATTTTCAGGATCAGGCACGCCACTCAACACCAATATCCCGCCACACTGCGCCATCGCCTCCACAATCAACACACCCGGCATCACCGGCTCTTCCGGGAAATGCCCCACAAAATGAGGCTCATTCATCGTAACATTCTTACAACCCACCACCATATTGTCCGTCACCTTAAATATCTTATCCACCAACAAAAACGGAGGACGATGGGGCAACAAAGAACGAATCTTATTAATATCCATCAACGGCTCACCCAAAATATCCACATCATCCGGATAAGCATCATCCTTTTCTGCTGCCAAAGCCGCCTTATACATCTTCTGTACCATAGCGGCATTCGCCTTATGTCCCGGACGCTCCGCAATCACCTTACCCTTAATAAAGCGACCGCAAAGAGCCAAATCCCCGATAACATCCAGCAACTTATGACGTGCCGGCTCATTATCAAAACAAAGTTCCACATTATTTAAAATCCCCTCCTTAACCTCCACATGCTCGCAATTAAACAACTTAGCCAGCCTGCTCACCTCCTCCGGAGAAGTCTTTCTATCGGCAATCACGATAGCATTCTGCAAATCCCCGCCCTTAATCAGATTATGGGCAAACAACGCCTCCACCTCTCTCAAAAAAACAAACGTACGGCAAGGCGCAATCTCCTTGGCAAAATCCGTATCGGCAAAAGAATACGTAGCATACTGCATCGACAAATAAGGCGAATCGTAAGCCACCACTAGATTAACACTATAATCCTCATCCGGAAGCAATGTCAATTTGGTATGGGTCTCTTCACACACATACTCCATCTTCTCCTTCACGTGAAAATAGCGACGTTCACACGCCTGCTCCACCAATCCCGTCTTCTCAATCGCTTCCACATAAAACTTAGCACTTCCGTCCAAAATCGGGAACTCCTCTCCATCAATCTCAATCAAACAATTATCCACCCCACAACCATACAAAGCCGCCATCGCATGCTCCATAGTAAAAATCTTAACCCCGTCCTTCTCCAGACAGCTGGCACGATCAACAAACTGCACATACTCCGCCAGAGCAGGCACAACAGGGTTTCCTTCCAAATCCGTTCTCATAATACGGTAGCCCGTATTCTCCGACGCCGGCTTAAAAGTTACACACACTTCTTTACCACTATGCAAACCTTTACCTCGAAGAGAAAATTCTCCCTTTAACGTATTCTGTTTTACTGACATTATCTTTACTTTAATATTTATTTGAACTTCTTTTCCAAATCACGAATCTGCCCATACAACTCAGGCAACTTCCGGAACAAAACATACGCCTTCCTATAAGCACCCACCTCAAAAGCAGGTGAACCCATATACACCTTCCCCTCCTCAACATCCGCCATCACACCGCTTTGAGCCGCCAAACGCACCCCATCGCCAATAGAAATATGCCCTGCAATCCCCACTTGGCCGCCAAACATACAATTAGCACCTACCTTTGCTGTACCTGCCACCCCGCATTGCGCCGCCATCACAGTATTCTCCCCCACCACCACATTATGGGCAATCTGAATCAAATTATCTAACTTCACACCCTTCTTTATCCGGGTAGACCCCATCGTCGCCCGGTCAATACAGGCATTCGCCCCTATCTCCACATTATCTTCAATCACCACATTACCAATCTGGGCAACCTTATCATACCCCCCGGCAGACGGAGCAAAACCGAAACCGTCCGCCCCGATAACCGTTCCCGCATGAATCGTACAATTACTCCCGATTTCACAACCGTAATAAACCTTCACACCCGCATAAATCGTCGTATTATCCCCAATCTTCACTCCATCACCGATATACGCCTGCGGATAAATCTTAACATTACTTCCCAACTTCACACCCTTGCCCACATAAGCAAACGCCCCCACATAAAGCCCCTCCCCCCTTTCAACAGTCTCATGCACAAAAGAAGGCTGCTCCACCCCCACAGGCTGCGGACGCATACTCTCATACATCTTCAGCAACACCGCAATCGCCTCATAAGCGGAAGGCACCCGTATCAAAGTACAACACAAAGGCTTCGCCGGTTGAAAATCCGAATTCACCAAAACCACCGAAGCCTTCGTCGTATAAATATAATGTTCATACTTAGGATTAGCCAGAAAAGCCAGCGTATTAGGCTTCCCCTCCTCAATCTTAGACACATTGTTAACCATCACATTCTCATCCCCCTCAACAACACCCTGTAACAAATGCGCCACATCCTTTGCTTTAAACTCCATAAAACTTAAAATTTTCGCAAACTTACGAAATTTTATCATAAATTCTATCATCCAAATACAAAATATGTTTCTTACATACCATCTCCCCAACCAAACTTACACACTAAATATCAACACCTTAACAAAACAACAAACCCTCTCCCGCACATTTTCTTCATAAATATTTGATTATTCCATATTTTACCCTACATTTGCAACGACTTAGGAAACTAATCGACAGAGGGGACAGCAAGTCCCCTTTTCTATTACGCTCCCGTCAACTATAGCAAAACAGCTGCACAAAGGCACATAACAGCATGAAATCAACAGAAGAACTAAAAACAATCGTAGAATCCCTGCTAGAAAACAGCGAGCTATTCTTAGTAGACATCAGCGTCTCCAAAGACAACAAAATCGAAATCTTAATCGATTCACCGCAAGGGGTAAACATCACCACCTGCATCGACATAAGCAGAAAACTCGATAAAAAACTAAACCGGGATGAAGAAGATTTCGAGCTAACCGTAGCCAGTGCCGGAATAGGCTATCCATTCAAAGTAGAAGGACAATACAAGAAAAACATCGGAAACACCGTCGAAATCAAACTAAAAGACAAAACAAACCTCAAAGGCACATTAAAAAACTTCAACGGCGACCACATCATCGTGGAAACAGAGCAAGGAAAAACAAACACAATCCAGCTCGCCGACATCAAAGAAATAAAAGACATCATTACATTTTAAAACGAAATAAATAATCAATAACAAATAACTGAAAAGTTAAAATGGAAAACATTAACTTAATCGAATCATTCGCCGAATTCAAAGAATTCAAAAATATTGACAGAGCAACTCTCATGAATGTACTGGAAGAAATTTTCAGAACCATGCTTGTTAAAAAATACGGCACCTCCGAAAACTTCGACATCATCATCAACATTGACAAAGGTGACCTGGAAATCTGGAGAAACCGCACCGTCGTGGAAGACAACAAACTGGTAAACCCCAACACCGAAATCACCTTAAGCGAAGCAAAAAAAATCGACGACGACTACGAAATAGGTGAAGAAGTCGCAGACGAAGTCAAATTCAAAGACTTCGGACGCAGGGCAGTACTGGCATTGAGACAAAACCTGTCCTCAAAAATATTGGAACTCGAAAAAGACAACATCTACACCAAATACAAAGAACGGGTAGGCCAAATCATATTGGGAGAAGTATACCAGATATGGAAAAAAGAAATGCTCATCCTCGATGACGAAGGCAACGAACTGATACTGCCCAAACAAGAACAGATACCGACAGACTTCTTCAAAAAAGGAGACACCATCAAAGCCGTCGTCATCCGGGTAGAAATGAAAAACTCCAGTCCGTACATCATCCTCTCCCGTACCTCTCCCGTCTTCTTAGAAAGACTATTTGAAAACGAAGTACCTGAAATATTCGACGGACTCATCACCATCAAAAACATCGTCAGAGCCCCCGGCGAAAGAGCCAAAGTCGCCGTTGAATCCTATGACGACCGCATCGACCCCGTCGGAGCATGCGTCGGCATGAAAGGCTCACGCATCCACGGCATCGTAAGAGAACTGAGAAACGAAAACATCGACGTCATCAACTACACAAACAACATACAATTATACATCACGCGTGCCCTTAACCCGGCTAAAATCAAAAACATCGAACTCGATGAAACCAACAAAAAAGCCAACGTATACCTGAATCCGGAAGAAGTATCATTGGCCATCGGTAAAGGAGGACTCAACATCAAACTAGCCAGCCAGCTCACAGGCTACGACATCGACGTATACCGCGAATTCAACGAAACACAGGAAGAAGAAGACGTAAACCTCGACGAATTCAAAGACGAAATCGAACCGTGGATCATTGAAGAACTCAAACGCGTCGGATGCGACACAGCCAAGAGCGTACTGGAACTTGACGAAGAAGAACTGGAAAAAAGAACGGATCTGGAAATAGAAACCATCCGCGAAATCCTTTCCATACTAAAAGCGGAATTTGAATAATCCACCTTAAAACCCAATCATTGAAAATTTTAAAATCTCAATATGGCAGTAAGATTAAACAAAGTAGCCCGAGAATTTAACGTAGGTCTCTCCACCATCGTAGAATTTTTGCATGCCAAAGGAATACAAATATCTTCCGATCCCAATGCAAAACTCTCCGACGAAGACTATGCACTCGTTGCAAAAGAATTTTCATCGGACAGCGAGGTAAAAAAAGCCTCCTCCATGGTAGACCTCAAAAATTCCCGTAAAAAGAAAGAAACCGTTGCCATAGACAACAAAGGCAATATCACGGAAATCAATGAGGAGGAACAATTCATTTCCGTCAAAGACGAAATCAAACTGGAAAACAAAATCAAAGTTGTAGACCACATTGATTTAAATCCGGCGCCCAAAACCGCCAAACAAGAACCTCAGACAGAAACCGTCGAAACGCCTCAGGCTGAAACAACCGAAGAAAGCGCACAAGACACTTCCTCCGAAGAAACACAGCTTCATACAGTAACAGCCGAACAGGCAACAACCGATGAAACCTTTAAAATCCAGCAACCTGCTGTCAAAGACGTAAAAGTCATCGGTTCCATCGACCTTGACGCCATCAACCAGCGCACAAGGCCACCCAAAAAGAACAAACAGGAAAAAGAACGGGACCGCAAAGAAACAAAAAAATCATTCCCAGCCGGGAAAACCACCTCCGCCAGCGAAGAACGGAACGACTACTCGTCAGGCGAAGACTTTGAAACCCGGAAAAAAAGAAAAAGAATACATCGGGACGAACCGGTCTCCTTTTCAGACTCTGACAAATACTCCGGCAAAAACGAAGAAAACAAGAGGAAACTCAAAAAACTGAAAAAGAAAAAACTGGAAAAAACGGAAATCACAGACGAAGACGTAGACCGGCAAATCAAAGACACCTTTGCACGCCTGGGCAGCAAAGGAAAATCCTCCACCTCCAAACACCGGCGCGACAAACGCGACGCAGTCCATCAGAAACTGCAAGAAGAAATGGAGCAGGAAGAACTCGAAAAACGGATACTCAAACTAACCGAATTCGTCACCGTGGCAGAACTCGCCACCATGATGAACATATCCGTCACCGAAGTCATCTCCGCCTGCATGTCACTCGGACTTTTCGTATCCATCAACCAGCGGCTCGACGCAGAAACAATCAACCTCGTCGCCGACGAATTCGGATACTCCGTTGAATTTGTAAGCGTAGAAATACAGGAAGCCATCGAAGAAGAAGAAGACACCGAAGAAAACATGCTTCCGCGGCCGCCCATCGTCACAGTCATGGGACACGTTGATCACGGTAAAACCTCCTTATTGGACTACATCCGGAAAACAAACGTCATCGCGGGAGAAGCAGGAGGAATCACCCAGCACATCGGCGCCTACAACGTCAAACTCGCCGACGGCAGAGCCGTAACCTTCCTCGACACACCCGGACACGAAGCCTTCACAGCCATGCGTGCCCGAGGAGCACAGGTCACCGACATCGCCATCATCATCGTCGCAGCTGACGACAGCGTCATGCCCCAGACCATCGAGGCAATCAACCACGCCAGCGCAGCAGGTGTACCCATCGTCTTCGCCATCAACAAAGTAGACAAACCCGGAGCCAACCCCGACAAAATACGCGAAGAACTCGCAAACATGAACTACCTCGTAGAAGAATGGGGCGGTAAATACCAATGTCAGGAAATCTCCGCAAAACAAGGATTAAACATCGAAGAACTCCTTGAAAAAGTACTGCTGGAAGCCGAAATGCTCGACTTAAAAGCCAACCCCAACAAAAAAGCCATCGGATCCATCATCGAATCCTCCCTGGACAAAGGACGCGGATACGTTGCAACCGTACTCGTTCAATCCGGAACACTGAAAATCGGTGACGTCATCCTCGCAGGACAATACTTCGGACACGTAAAAGCCATGTTCAACGAACGGGGAAGCAAACTCGAACAAGCCGGACCATCCGAACCGGCCTTAATACTGGGACTAAACGGAGCACCGCAGGCAGGCGACAAATTCAACGTACTGGGGAACGAAAAAGAAGCCCGTCTTCTGGCAAACAAACGGGAACAGCTCCAACGGGAACAAGGCCTCCGTACACAAAAACACATCACGCTCGATGAAATCGGACGACGTATCGCCATCGGAAACTTCCAGGAAATCAACGTCATCGTCAAAGGAGACGTAGACGGCTCCATCGAAGCACTGGCAGACTCCTTAATCAAACTATCAACCGACGAAATACAGGTAAACGTCATCCACAAAGCAGTAGGGCAAATCTCCGAAGGAGACGTCATGCTAGCCGCCGCATCCAACGCAATCATCGTCGGATTCCAGGTACGCCCCTCCATGAGCGCCCGGAAACTTGCGGAAAAAGAACAAATCGACATACGGCTCTACTCCATCATCTACACGGCCATTGAAGAACTCAAAGCCGCCATGGAAGGCATGTTATCTCCGGAAATCAAAGAAGAAATCATCGCCACAGTCGAAGTACTCGAAACATTCAAAATCTCCAAAGTCGGAACAATCGCCGGCTGCATCGTTCGGGACGGCAAAATGACCCGCTCCGCCAAAATACGCGTAATACGTGACGGCATCGTCATCTACACCGGCGTACTTGGCTCATTAAAACGATTCAAAGACGACGTAAAAGAAGTATCCAAAGGATTTGAATGCGGCTTAAACATCGAAAACTACAACGACATCCGTATCGGAGACATGATAGAAGGTTACGAAGAAGTAGAAGTCAAAAAAACATTATAACCGGCTATCACCCAAAACACTCCCCGGATACAAAACCGTATCCGGGGATTTTTGTATATTGCAAAGAAAAAACTAACTTTGCACATCAACAAAACAATAAACAATGAAACTAGCAGTAATCGCACACGACGGGAAAAAAGCGGAAATGGTCGCCTTTCTGAACCGGCACATGGACTTCTTCAAAACTGTCGGTGTAGACATTGTTGCAACCGGAACCACGGGAAAACACGCACAGGACGCCGGTCTTCAGGTAGAAAGACTACTGTCGGGTCCCCTCGGTGGAGACGCGCAAATCGCAGCGCAAGTCGCCGAACACCAGATCCAAATGGTCATCTTCTTCCGCGACCCGCTGGGCAAACACCCCCACGAACCGGACGTACAGATGTTAATGCGCGTATGCGACGTACACAACGTACCCATTGCAACCAACCCGGCATCAGCCGAAATGATGGTACGCGGATTTCTGGAAACACATAAAAAATAACAGACACAAACGTATGGGGAAAAAACTGACAGCCATATTGCCACTATACTTGGCAAGCATCATCTTGCTGGCATTCTCCGTATTTCCCCATCATCATCACCACTCATACATCTGTTTCAACACAGTCCACCACTTCTCCACAACCGACCCGCACCACCACACACACCCTGAAATACCCGAAAAAGGATGCAACATCCAATACCTATTTCAGGCAGACAACATCAAAACACTATCCCGTTATCAAATACAGGACGAACCACTTCACAACCTCATCTCGCCCTACCTGATAACAGACCTATTATACATCCCACTGTCGGCAAGCCTTACGGCACCATACCCCGACAACGGCGATGAAACACCACCCCGACAACCGGTCATCTCACACAAACTCACCAGAGGACCTCCCTGCGTGGGATAAAACCGACATTCTCATTTAACCTTATCATAACCGAAAAACACCTCGGTTACGATTATATTATTGTACCATTAAATCATTACAACAAATGAAAAACATACTAATCATATCATGCCTCCTCCTCGGGGCTTACTGCACAAGCTGCACACACGAACACAACCATGAACATGAACATGAGCATAACCACGAACATGACACACACACGGCAGACGCCGACGAACACACCGACGAACACGCTGACGAACACGCTGACGAAATAATCTTCACACAAGCCCAGGCAGCCAAAACAGATTTCCGGGTAGAAGAAATCCAACCCAAAACATTCCGGCAAATCATAAAAACCACCGGACAAATCCTGCCCGCACCCGGAGACGAAGCCATCATCGTCGCAACAAGCAACGGCATCGTATCCTTCGGCAACAAACAACTCACCGAAGGCGCCGCAGTCAAAAAAGGACAAAACATCTTCAACCTCACATCCAAAAACATCACCGAAGGAGACCAATACTCCAAAACAAAAGCCGCATACGAAAAAGCAAAAGCCGAAAAACAGCGGGCAGAAAACCTCATAAAAGACAAAATCATCTCACAAAAAGAATACGAAAACATCAAACTCCAATACGAAAACGCCAAAATAGCCTTTGACGCCATCGCCGGGAACCGCACCGCCAACGGCATCGGAATAACCGCCCCCATAGACGGATTCGTCAAAAACATCATCGTCAAAGAAGGTGAATACGTCAGCACCGGACAACCGCTGGCAACCCTATCCCAAAACAAACGCCTCATCCTGCGCGCCGAAGTATCCGAAAAACACTATCCCGCGCTAAACACAATCACCGGCGCCAACTTCAAAACACCCTACGACAACAAAATCCACCTTCTGTCCGAACTAAACGGCCGGCTCCTCTCCTTCGGAAAAGCCTCCGGCAGCACCTCCTTCTACGTGCCCGTATCCTTTGAACTTGACAACAGAGGAGACATCATACCCGGCTCATTCGTCGAAATATACCTCCTCGCCCAACCCATAGACAACGTCCTCACGCTGCCCGTAACAGCACTCACAAACGAAATGGGACAACACTACGTCTACATACAGCTCGACGAAGAAGGATACCGCAAACAGGAAATCACCATCGGAGCCGACAACGGCAAAGAAGTACAAATACTCAAAGGCCTGCAACCCGGCGACCGCGTCGTCACCCGCGGAGCCTACCAGGTAAAAATGGCAGCCGCCTCCGGCAGCATACCCCACGGACACAGTCACGAACACTAAAAAAAACGCACCATGTTAAACAACATCATACAATACTCACTACGTAACCGCCTGCTCATCATGATAGCAGCGGTAACACTCCTCATCTGGGGCTCCTACACCGCCACCACCATGGAAGTAGACATATTCCCCGACCTCAACGCCCCCACCGTCGTCGTCATGACCGAAGCACAGGGCATGGCACCCGAAGAAGTAGAACGCCTCGTCACCTTCCCCGTCGAAACAGCCGTCAATGGAGCCACCGACGTACGCCGCGTACGTTCATCCTCCACCACCGGCTTCTCCGTCGTATGGGTAGAATTCCAATGGGGCACCAACATATACACCGCCCGGCAAATCGTATCCGAAAAACTGGCCACCCTGGGAGACGCACTCCCCGCCACCGTCGGACAACCCACCCTGGGACCACAATCCTCCATCCTCGGCGAAATGATGATTATCGGCCTCACCGCCGACTCAACCTCCCTCCAGGACCTGCGCACCATAGCCGACTGGACCATACGTCCCCGGCTGCTATCCACCGGAGGAGTAGCACAAGTAGCCGTCATCGGCGGAGAAATAAAAGAATACCAGATACTCCTTGACCCAGCCCGCATGAAACACTACGGCATCACAATAGACGAAACCCTGGCGGCAGTGGACAACATGAACCTCAACTCCACCGGAGGAATCCTCTACCAATACGGCAACGAATACATCGTGCAGGGCATAATGGCCACCACCCGGACAGAAGAACTGGGAAAAGCCGTAATCAAAACCATCAACGACATACCGGTAACACTCTCCGACATAGCCGACATACGCATCGGCAACAAAGCACCCAAACTAGGGCTCGCATCCGAAAAAGGAAAACCGGCCGTACTGGTCACAGTAACCAAACAGCCCGCCACCAATACCCTTGAGCTAACCGACAAACTCGACGCCTCCATACAGGAACTACAGAAAACCCTGCCGGCAGACATACACATCTCGACAGACATATTCCGGCAATCCCGTTTCATCAACAGCTCCATCAACAACATACAGGAAGCCCTCCTCGAAGGAGCCTTGTTCGTCATCATCGTCCTCTTCTTCTTCCTCATGAACTTCCGCACCACAGTCATATCCTTAATAGCCCTGCCGCTTTCACTGCTGGTAGCCATCCTCGTCATGCACGCACTCGGGCTCACAATCAACACCATGAGCCTCGGAGGACTCGCCATCGCCATCGGCTCACTCGTCGATGACGCCATCGTCGATGTCGAAAACGTCTACAAACGGCTGCGGCTCAACCGGCTCAAACCCGAAGACCAAAGGCAATCCGGCCTCCAGGTCGTATTTGAAGCCTCCAAAGAAGTACGCATGCCCATACTCAACTCAACCCTCATCATCATCGCCTGCTTCCTGCCCCTCTTCTTCCTGTCCGGCATGGAAGGACGCATGCTCATCCCCTTGGGAATCGCCTTCATCGTCGCACTCTTCGCCTCCACCGTCGTCGCACTCACACTCACACCCGTACTGTGCAGCTACATACTCACCACCCCGGGCGCACTGCGGAAAAGCGAAAAAGAGCCATTCGTCTCCCGCTTCCTCAAAAAAAGATACAGGCAAGCCCTGGAACAGGCGCTCAACTACAAAAAAACAGTCATCGGCACCACCGGCGCCCTCCTAATCATAGCCCTCATCATCATGACCGGGCTGGGACGCAGCTTCCTGCCCCCCTTCAACGAAGGCTCCCTGACAATAAACATCAGCACCATGCCCGGAATCTCCCTCGAAGAATCCGACAACATGGGACGCATAACCGAAGAAATCCTGCTGGGCATCCCCGAAATACAAACCGTCGCACGCAAAACGGGACGCGCCGAACTCGACGAACACGCACTGGGAGTAAACGTATCCGAAATAGAAGCACCCTTCCAGCTGCACAAACGCTCCAGAGACCAATTCCTGGCCGACGTACGGCAACAACTGGGACAACTCAAAGGCGTAAACGTAGAAATAGGACAACCCATATCCCACCGCATCGACGCCATGCTGTCCGGCACCAAAGCCAACATAGCCATCAAACTATTCGGCAACGACCTCAACAAACTATTCCGGCTCGGCAACCAAATCAAAACCGCCGTACAAAACATACCGGGCATCGCCGACCTCAACGTCGAACAACAAATAGAACGTCCCCAGCTGCAAATCAAACCCAAACGGGACATGCTCGCCAAATACGGAATCACACTACCCGAATTCTCCGAATTCATCAACGTGACACTCGCGGGCAAAATCGTATCCCAAGTCAATGAAGGAGGCAAAATATTCGACCTCACCGTCAAAGTAAACGACCGAAACCGGGAAACCATGCAAGACATCGGCGAACTCATCATCGACGCCAACGGACGCAAAATACCCCTCCATTACATAGCCGAAATACTCCCGCTGACAGGCCCGAACACCATCAGCCGCGAAAACGTACAGCGTAAAATCGTCGTCTCCGCCAACGTCGCAGGAAGAGACCTGAAAGGCGTCGTCAATGACATACAAAAACAAATCCGGGAAAAAATAGACCTCCCCGAAGGCTACCACATCGAATACGGCGGACAATTTGAAAGCGAACAGGCGGCATCCAGGATACTATTCCTCACCTCCCTCATATCCATACTCATCATCTTCCTCATACTCTACCACGAATTCAGGAGCCTGCCGCTCGCCGGCATCATCATGCTCAACCTGCCGCTCGCCATCATCGGCGGAATCATCAGCATACGGCTCACATCCGGCGTCATCAGCATACCCGCCATCATCGGATTCATCTCCCTCTTCGGCATCGCCACCCGCAACGGAATACTACTCGTATCCCACTACAACCACCTGCGGGCGGAAGGCATGAGCCTGCGTGAAAGCATCCTGCAAGGCTCCTCCGACCGGCTCAACCCCATACTCATGACCGCCCTCACCTCCGCCCTCGCGCTCATACCGCTCGCCGTCGGAGGAGACCTGCCGGGCAACGAAATACAAAGCCCCATGGCGCAAGTCATACTCGGAGGACTGCTCAGCTCCACCCTCCTCAACGGATTTGTCATCCCCGTCGTATACCTGCTCCTAAACCGGAAAGAAAAAGAATAGAAAAAAACAAAAACACAACACACATGAAAAAATACATATACATCTTCATACCCGCCCTGTTACTCTACCATACAACACAGGCGCAACAAGACATAAACGGCATACTGCAAAACATCGAAGCCAACAACAAAACCCTTCGGGCCGAAAACAAACTCAACGCCACCCGCAAACTCGACGCCCGCACCGGCAACTACCTCAGCAACCCCACGGTAGAACTCAACCAACTGTGGGCAGACCGCAGCGTCGGCGGCAACATAAACGAACTCGCCGTCGTACAGTCATTCGACTTCCCCGGCGTCTACACCAACAAAAACAAACTCGCCGACCTGAAAACATCGGCAGCCGACCGCCAATACGCCGTCATCCGCCAACAAATCCTCCTCACCGCCCGGCAGACATGCCAGCAAATCATCTACCTGCGGAAACAGCACTCACTCCTGGAAGAAAGAGCCCAAAACGCCCGCAATCTCCTGGAACTCTACCAAAAACGGCTCGAACAGGGTGACGCCAACCAGATTGAACTAAACAAAATCCGGCTCGAACAGCTCAACACCGACAACGAACTGCGCCTCAACCAAATCGCCCAAAACGCCGCACAGGAACAACTGCAAAACCTCAACGGCGGCATCGCCATCACCTTCACCGGCGACCAATACCCCGAAACCTCCGCACTGCCGGACTACCCCCAGCTCGAAGCCGACTACCTCGCCGCCGACCCCGCACTCCGGGAACTATCCGGACAAACCGAAATCGCTGAAAGAGAAATCCGCCTCACCCGCGCACTCTCCCTCCCCAAATTCGACCTCGGCTACCGGCGCAACGGAGGAAGCGGAGAAAAAATGAACGGATTCCGCATCGGCATGTCCATCCCCCTGTGGGAAAACAAAAACACCGTCAAAAAAGCCAAAGCGCAACTCGAATACGCCAACGCCACGGCAGAAGACAAACTCCACTCCCTCAAATCACAGCTCAAACAACTCTACGCACAAGCCGAGACACTCCACACCTCCCTCCAGGAATACCGACAAATCCTATCCGGCATGCAAAACACCGAACTCCTCGCCAAAGCCCTCCAGGCCGGACAAATCTCCATGCTCGACTACCTATTGGAAATCGCCGTCTTCTACGAAAGCCGGCAAAACTACCTCAACATCGAGCGGGACTACTTCGACACCCTCGCCCAACTCCTCCAATACAAACTATAAAAAAATGCCCGGAAGCTCACACTTCCGGGCATCTCATAAAAAACGACCGATTAATCAACCGTAATCGGCACATGTACCGAATCAGAAGCGGCCCGGCCGTCCGCAGACAGCACAAAGACATACCCCTCCAGCTGCTTCATATCCCACTTTTGCGGCAACGTCACCGTCGTGGAACTATCATCATCACGGGTACCTAGACGAAACAGCTTCGTACGCATCCGTTCCTTTTCAAGAACAACCACATACAAAACATCCGTCGGTTCTGCACCATAAGCGAAATCACCGGCCTCATGAGTAAACGACAACGACTGCTCGCTCTCATCTACCATGACGGACAAATTTTCGACAATCTCGCGGGAACCTTGGGCAACCCGAATCTTCTCTAAATCTATCAAAACTGCTAGATCTTCGTCCACAGTTACAATTTCCTTATTTGCTTTTACAAAAGCATTCCATGGAGTAAAAGTAACGGGACGGGTAGGAAACCCGATTTTGATAGCACTATTAAAAACCTTAGCCAACGCCATCAATTTCTTCATCTTCACTCGTTGCAACTGTTGCAACTGCGTATTGGATGAATTGGAATCAACCTTCATCTTGAGAATATTCTGCCCTCGACTGTAACAATACGTATTATCAGCCATGGACTTTCTCAACTTACTCATAAAAGGCATCTTAAATATTGCCATAATACTAACTTTAAAAATTAAACAATAGTTTACAAACACACACATGCACTACCTCGGAGCCTTGCCGACATACCACATTTTAAAATACAAATCAAACCTTCATACCCAAAAAATTTAAATTAACCATTCAACAAAAAATATTTGCATTCCGAGACCATACCGCTTTCAGAACGCATAAAACAATACAAATGAACATACCCTTGCCATGCCGCAGGCAACTTAAATTCAGCACATTCATCATGACGACAAGCCACACCAGCTTCATCAAAAATCTTAATAGCAAAGCGGTTCCTACCTTGCATCAATGCCAATACCATACGATCTCCCGCATCACCACTGGGATAACAAGTCACATTCTTCCATGTCAAAACCCATGTACCCTCTCCGGTCTGACGGATAATCAACTCGTCAGGCAGATAAATACCAGTTCCGACAGTCAGACAGACCTTTTCAGCATCCCCGATAAAACCATTAGGAGCAAAAGCAGAAATATTTTTAGAAATAAATAAATTATAACCACTCCAACCGGCAGGTTTTTCTGCATCATTCCAACACTTGGCAAGTCCGGCAAATTTCAGTGCTTTATAAAAAATATTCAGTGAGCTTATTCGTCGTTGCTGGGCAATTTGCCCTGCATCTGTAAGTTTCCTGCTACCGGGACAACTTCGTATGCACGTCTTCCCCAGCCGTTTATACACAATACAACCTCCGAATTTTCCCCGTAATTTTCCTGTAAAAACATCATCATCAATAATTGCCATATAAATTCAATTAACAAATTACCCTAAAACAACCTATTCCCAAAAGGTAAAACTCACCAAGAAACTAATTAGAACTTTTTCTAAGAAGTAACACGTCAAAGATATTTCCAAGACGGAAGCACACATGTCCTTTAAAAGGATGTATTAACAAAATAGATAAAAGAGTGTAACAACAACTATTTTCTCTAAATTGAAATTATTTCTATCTATTATTACAAATTTAAAATAATTTATATAAAATCCAAATAAAAACTTATTTAATTATAGAATTTAATGGGTTTTAATGTAATATATAGCTATACCATATAGTATATATATCAAAAATAAAGAATACTATTTCGCAGTTATTTTCTCCTTATTTCCTATCTTTTTACTGGTCACAAGCAGTATATACCCAGCTTTAACCCAGTTAAAACCCAGAAAAGACTCCCGGTTACCCTACAGTTCATACCTTATATTATCGCAGTAACTACGGAAAATATCACAAACTTTGTATAGAATTAAAATTTACTTACATTTGTTTCGCTGTTGGAGGAATCCACAGCAACATATTGAAATTTGAAGCGTTTAGCTTATCCTTGTTAAAAAATCGCCAAAATTTTGAATAGAAGGATACAGTACAAACGTTCATGCTTGCCGTATATAATCCTTATATACCCGGCTAAGCGTGGGTGACTGTTTATTTCTATTCGGGTGTTTGGCGATACCTTTAACAGATAAACTAAAATTCCCACGCTTTTCGTATTTTACAAACTTACCTTTTGGGGAATTGAAGGTGCTAAATTCATAACAGCTATGAAAAAATTATTTATGTTATTGCTGGTAGCTTTTGCTACAATGTGTTGTGTGTCATGTTCTGATGATGACGATGACAAAGATTCCCCGAAAGAAGATCCGACTGACCCGAATATTGTCCGGACGATTACTCTGACGATTGATGTAAACAGTACTGTTAAATTTACGTTAGACAATGAAGAATGGCTTAATTACGACGATCGTGATAGTTCACTAATTTCCAGTATTGGCCGAATACCTTTTCCTACAGATTTAAGCATTGATTGGGGTGATGGAAGTATTACTCAATCAAATTCACATAAATACGATGTTTCAGGAAAATATAACGTAATAATCAGTGCTAAAAATTTGAGATGGTTTGAGGCGACTTATGAAGAGATCACGGCTATTGATTTAAAAAAATGCAATAGCTTAGTAGGATTGAGTTTAGAAAATCAAAATATTTACGAAATAGATATAGCAGGTTTTACGGAATTAAGGTATTTGAAAATTAGAGATAGTCGTTTAAAATCCTTAAACGCAGACGGTTGTTCTAAATTAAGTTATTGTTATTTAAGCAGTGATTCACATTATTATAACAACTTAGAATCACTTAATATAAATGACTGTAAAAACCTAAAAATTTTAGACCTTTATTACAATAAGCTGAAAGAATTAAATATCCCCAAAGGGAGCCAGTTGGAAAAATTAAACTTAGCTGAAAATGAAATCACTACAATCGATCTCTCTAATTGTTCTTTATTACAAGAAGTGGATTTAAGTGATAATGAACTGAAAGAATTAAGTATTCCCAAAGGGAGCCAGTTGGAAAGTTTAGATTTATCTTCTAATGAAATCACAACAATCGACCTTTCTAATGGTTCTTTACTACAAGAAGTGGATTTAAGTGATAATGAACTTACCTCTTTAGATGTTAGTAAAAATACAGAATTGACGGAATTGGATTGTAGGAGGAATGAATTCGATGCAGAAGCTCTAAACAAGATTTTTACAGATTTACCTGTAGTTACACAGGGATGGCTTTATATATATAACAATCCTGGCACAGAAACCTGCAATAAGAGCATTGCAGAAAATAAAGGGTGGAGGGTTTACTAATTAAAATATATTAATCATGAAGGAAAAGCTTAAATCGCATTTTCTCAGCCTATACAGTATGATTATGGCTGACGGGATTGTTGCAGCCAAAGAACTCGAAACTTTTTATCGAATAGGTAGCGAAAATTATCATCTTACACCCGATGAAATCAATCAATATGTTGTATCTGCCGGAACTTCTTTTATTGTTCCTGAAAGCGTAGAAGAACGTATCCGCATTCTCTATGAGTTAGCAGAAATTGCATGGGCAGACGGTGAAATTGATTCAACGGAAAAGAATTTGTTACATCGTTATGTTATCCGTTTGGGATTTCTGGAGGAAAATGCTGAAAATATTGCCACATTTCTCCTCGAACAGGTAAAAAACGGAGTAGGTCTTGAGGAAGTATTAAAAGAAATTGCCAATGCTTAAATGATAGAATATCATGGAATTTATAAATAATATAAAACAATTATTCACCACCGTTAGGACAGAACAGGTTCCTATTGCACCAGCTGCAAGAAATTCGGAGTCACGCCAAGAAGGTGAAACGTATCGGCATTGGGGCTTACGTATTTGCGGTATTGTAGAAAGTAGTTTGAATGCACTGACTCCCTATTTGCACAATGTATATAATTACATTTATAGGGAGCAGGCAGAGAATAAAGAATTGCAAGAACAAGCCCGAAAAAATACCCAAGCGGAGATAGAACAGCGGAATACAAATATTGAAGAGTGTCATGCTAAAATCAGACTCTCTCATGATTGTATTAATGATAATAAAAATAAAATCGAAGAATTAAAACATGAAAAACAAGAAATTAATGAAAGTAAGGAAAAAATCAATAAAGACCAACGCCTACATTTAATTATAGGATTATTCATTATTGTTCCTTTGACAGTTTACTTGTTTTTATTTTACAGTTCTACGTTTTATTCTGCTTTTTTTGCCGATGCAGAAAGTATGGGTACTTCCGTGCTTAACAGTATGTTTGACCCACATGCACTGAACAATGCTTACAAACAAAGTTGGACTGAATTGCTATTTGTTTTAAGTGCTCCTATTATCTTTTTGGGACTTGGATTCGGCTTGCATTCGTTCTCCATGCAAAAAGGAAATGACAAGTATCTGAAGATAGCTGCTATTCTACTTGTAACAGTAGCTTTTGACAGTATTTTAGCCTATAAAATCGGTAAAAATTTGCATGAATTAGGAATGATATCTGGGTCTATTCCGCTTGGAGAAAAATATACATTAAAATTAGCTTTTACAGATATTAATACCTGGGCGGTTATTTTCTGCGGTTTTATTGTCTATATTATTTGGGGTATTGTTTTTGATATGTGTATGACCGCCTATCATGCTATGGATTTAAACAAAACCCGACTTGAAAGTATCTCAAGAGAGATGAGTGTTTTAGAAGAAGAAAACAAGAATTACAAGATTAAAATCAACGAACTTGAAAATGATATATCAAGACATCAAAATGATATTAAAATCCTAACTTCCAAGTTAGGAAATCAAGTTTATATTGATTATACCGCAATCCGTACTGAAATGAATAATTTTTTCAGCGGATGGATTACTCAAATGCAGGTACTTAGCTGTTCATTAAATGAACAAACGCAAGCCCAAAATATATTCACTCAAACCATTAATACTCTTATTCTTCAAAAATAATAAAATGAGAAACCTATTTATTTTATCTATATTTCTTTTGCTATTCTCCTGTAATACAAAGAAAGAAGATACAGCGAAACAACAAGCTCCGACTTTGAATATATCTGTCTTTATTGACCTTTCGGATCGATTGACACGCGCAACTTTTCCTCCATCACAAATGAGCCGAGATACAGCTATTATCGCTTATTTGACGGATTATTTCAAACAACAAACCTTAGGACCTCAGATTTTAAATAGTCAGAATAGTATAAAGGTATTTTTTTATCCTACACCCCATATTCAGGAGATAAGCACTCTGGCTCAAGGTTTAAGCGTTGAAATTGCGACATTAAAAGGTGTTAAAAAACGCACAGCTTTAGATAGCATGAAAACAAATTTTTTAACAAACCTTTCTCAAATATATAATGTAGCACTTGAACAACAAAATTTTATCGGATGTGATATTTGGGATTTTTTTAGCAATAAAAAAGTAGACCAGTTATGTATCCGCCCTAATGCTCGTAATATAATTATTATACTGACAGACGGATATTTGTATTATGCCAATAATAAGCAACAACAAGGCAATGCTTATAGTTATGTACTCCCGCAAACATTGGCAAAAGCTAATTCTTCATTAATCACCAAACGTCAAGGTTTGGAAAATCTCGAGGTGTTGATGCTTGAAGTAAATCCTTATACCCCGACTCAACGCGATCCACTTATTCATGTTCTTGAAGAGTGGTTTCACGAAATGGGAGTGAAAAGATTTTTAGCGGTGGAAACAGATCTTCCCACTACTATACAACCGATTATCAAAAATTTTTTAGAATAAGATAATTAAAAGAGTAGCTCACTTTTTATATATTGGTTTTAATTTATCGCACAATCAAACTGTATTATATGGTTTGGTTTTGCGATAAATTTATATTATATGATATAATCTTTAGGAGATACCAAAATAAAAAGCGATAAGGAGTTTTGTGTATATCTTAAGTATGATATAAATTCAGTATGGAGAAACGGAACAGAGTATTATTTATGTGAAAAACACCCCCGCTGTCAGGCGGGGGTGTTTGTTTTAGATTTTATGGATGACTAGTCCTGAACGTAGTTTGGGTTCAAACCAAGTGGTTTTGGGCGGCATGATGTTGCCGGTGTCGGCTATGTTCAAGAGTTGTTCCATGGATACGGGATAGAGCGCGAAGGCTACTTTCATTTCGCCGCTGTCTACCCGCTTTTTGAGTTCTCCCAATCCACGGATGCCTCCTACGAAGTCGATGCGTTTGGAGGTCCGCAGGTCTTGTATGTCCAGTATGTCGGCCAGTACGTGTTTGGAGAGGATGGTTACGTCGAGTACGCCTATGGGGTCGCTGTCGTTGTAGCTTCCCGGTTTGGCGGTCAGTTTGTACCAGTTGCCTGCGAGGTACATGCTGAATTCATGCAGACGGGCAGGATGGTGGATTTCCGTCCCTATTTTTTCTACGGTGAATTGTGTTTCCAGTTTTTCGAGCAACTGCGCTTCGGTCAATCCGTTCAGGTCTTTGACTACCCGGTTGTAGTCGATGATTTTCAATTGGTTGTCCGGGAAGTGTACTGCCATGAAGAAGTTGTATTCTTCGCTGCCGTTGTGTTTCGGATTTTTTGCTTTGTATTCGGCTCCGATGCGTGCGGCAGCAGCTGTGCGGTGGTGTCCGTCGGCTACGTAGGTGTATGGCACTTTTGTTGCAAAGAGTTCTTCCAACCGTTTGTTGGTTTCGGGTTCGTTGATTGCCCAGAAGTGGTGTCCGAATCCGTCTTCGGCGACGAAGTCGTAGTCTGCTTTTTGGTTTTTAACGATGTTTTCTACGATTGCGTCTATTTCGGGTACGGCACGGTAGGAGAAGAATACGGGTTCCAGGTTTGCGTTTACGTAACGGGTGAGTACCATCCGGTCTTCTTCTTTGTCGGGACGGGTCAGTTCGTGTTTTTTGATGATTCCGTTCATGTAGTCTTCGCAAGCGGCACAGCCTACGATTCCGTATTGTGTCCTGCCGTCCATGGTCTGTGCGTAGATGTAGAATTTGGGTTGTTCATCCTGCACGAGCCAGCCTTTTTCCTGAAATATTTTGAAGTTTTCAACGCTTTTGTTGTATACGGTTTCGGAGTGTATGTCGGTTCCTGCCGGACAGTCTATTTCCGCACGCGTAACGTGGAGCAAGGATTTCGGTTTTCCGGCTGCCATTTGGGCGGCTTCTTCGGAGTTCATGACGTCGTAGGGCAGGCAGGCGAGTTCTTCACAAACAGCCTGGTTGGGTGTACGCAGCCCTCTGAATGGTTTTACTATTGCCATGGTATGTGTTATTTGTTTACTTTAAATTTGGCGTCGCCGTGTTCAAGATAAGCTACAATCTGACGTGCTGCAGCGAGTCCGGCGTTGATGTTGGCTTCTTCTGTCTGGGCTCCCATTTTTTTGGGTGTGAAGAAGTAGCGTCCTTCAAAGGGTGCATATTCGGCGGCATTGTCGGGTGCGATGTCGGAGATGTATTTCAAATCGGGACGGTCTGCCATTAATTTTACCAGTCCTTCTTCATCGATTACTTCTTTGCGTGCCGTGTTAATTAGTACGCCGCCTTTCGGCATCCGGTTTACCAGTTCGTAGTTGATGGATTTTTTGGTTTTTTCGGTGGCCGGGATGTGTAAGGATACGTAATCGCACATGCCGTACATTTCTTCTACGGAGGTGAGCGGTGTTGCTCCTGCGGCTTTGATTTGCTCTGCCGTCATGAATGGGTCGAATGCGTATACTTCCATGCCGAATCCTTTGGCGATGCGTCCTACGTTTTGTCCTACGTTGCCGTAGGCGTGTATTCCGATTTTTTTGCCTTTCAGTTCATGCCCTGATTTTCCGTTGTAGAAGTTGCGCGCCATGTATACCGCCATGCCGAATACGAGTTCGGCTACGGCGTTTGAGTTTTGTCCGGGGGTGTTCATGGCTACTATGCCTTTATCTGTGCAAGCCTGCAGGTCTATGTTGTCGTAACCTGCTCCCGCCCTTACGATTACTTTTAGTTTTTTTGCGGCGTCGATTACTTCTTTGGTTGCTTTGTCCGAGCGGATGATCATGGCGTCTACGTCGGCTACGGCTGCAATCAGTTCTTCCGGAGAGGTGTATTTTTCCAGCAGTACCAGTTCATATCCACTGGCTTCCACTATTTCACGTATTCCTTTTACTGCTATAGGTGCAAAAGGTTTGTCCGTTGCTATTAAAACTTTTGTCATTGTAATAATATCTTTTGTTTTTTATTTATGAGCTGCTTCAAATTCTTTCATGGCTGAAACCAGGGCGTTTACGTCTTCCATTGTACAAGCGTTGTAGGTTGAAGCCCGGAATCCGCCTACGGAGCGGTGTCCTTTTACTCCGACGATGTTTTTTGTTTTGCAGAAGTCGAGGAATTCTTTTTCCAATGATTCGTATCCTTCTCTTAATAAGAATGGTATGTTCATTCTGGAGCGAGAGCCTTCTTTTACTACCGGACGGAACATTTTGCTGTTTTCGAGTTCTTTGTAGATGGCGTCAGCGC
Organism: Odoribacter lunatus; assembly: GCF_943193135.1. Lineage (GTDB taxonomy): Bacteria > Bacteroidota > Bacteroidia > Bacteroidales > Marinifilaceae > Culturomica > Culturomica lunata. The sequence continues at coordinate 13,290 of NZ_CALPCZ010000018.1, read as the reverse complement.
GTTCGATGGCGCGTTTTTCCATTTCTTTTACGCCGCCCATTTCTTTTACCCATTTTAAGGTTTCTTTTACTCCGAATATGTTGATGCAGGGAGGTGTGTTGTACATGGAGCCTTTGTCTACGTGTGTCTGGTATTTCAACATGGTAGGTATGGGTCTGTCGGCTACTACCTGTTTTAGGAATTCATCTTTGATGATGACGAATGTGACTCCGGCAGGTCCGAGGTTTTTCTGGCATCCGCCGTATATCATGGCGTATTTGGATACATCTACCGGACGGCTGCAAATGTCGGATGACATGTCGGCTATCAAGGGTACGGGTGAGTCGAGGTCTTTGAAGATTTCCGTTCCCCGGATGGTGTTGTTGGAGGTGATGTGCATGTAGTCTATGTCGGAAGGGATTGTAAATTCCGGATAGTATGTGAATCCGTCTGCTTCGGAGGATGCTACGAGCTGTACTTCACCCCATAGTTTTGCTTCTTTGATGGCTGCGGTAGACCATGTTCCGGTGTTTACGTAGCCGGCTTTCTTTTTCAGGAAGTTGTAAGGTATCATGCAGAATTGCATGCTGGCGCCTCCTCCTAAGAATAGTACGTGGTAGTTGTCGGGGATGTTCAATACTTCCTTGAACAGGGCAACTGCTTCATCGTAGACTGCCTGGAAGTCTGCTGAGCGGTGTGATACTTCCATGATGGATTGTCCGGTGTTGCCGAATTCCAATACGGCTGCCGCGGTGTTTTTTAATGTTGCATCGGGTAGTTTGCAGGGTCCTGCGTTAAAGATATGCTTTCTCATTTTTTTAAAGTGTTAGTTGTGAATATTTATTGTTTTTTATTAAAAGAATGGCGTTTTTACGATTTTGGCTTTGAGGGCTTTGTTTCTGACCCGGATGTATATGACGGAGTCGAGTTTGTGGTATCCGCTTTTTACGTATCCTGTTCCTATGGATTTTCCTGTGAGCGGGGATACTGTTCCGGAGCATACGATGCCTATCTGGTTGCCCTGTTCGTCTTCGATGGGATATCCCTGCCGTGCGATTCCTTTGTCTTCGATGACGAATCCTTTGAGGTAGCGGGCGGGTTTGTCTTCTTTGAGTTTTTCGTGGTAAGCTCTGTTTACGAAGTCGTTGCCGGGTACGAATTTGGTTATCCATCCGAGTCCAGCTTCGATGGGCGAATGGTCGTCGTCGATTTCATGCCCGTAGAGGCAGAATCCTGCTTCGAGGCGCAGTGTGTCGCGTGCCCCCAGTCCGATGGGCTGTATTCCGAATTCTTTGCCGGCTTCAAATACGGCGTTCCAGAGTTTGTCGGCGTCTTTGTTGTATGCGTATATTTCACATCCGCCTGAACCGGTGTATCCGGTTGTGGAGAATATTACTTTGTCTATTCCGGCAAAGGGTATTTCTTTGAAGGTGTAGTATTCCATGTCGGTGACGTTGGCGTCGGTGAGTTTTTGCATGGCTTTTAAGGCTAAGGGGCCTTGTATTGCGAGCTGGCAGGTGTTGTCGGAGGCGTTTTCCAGTTCTACTCCGGGTTTCATGCCCAGCTGTTCGCCATGTTTTACGACCCAGTTCCAGTCTTTTTCTATGTTGGCTGCGTTTACGACCAGGAGGTATTTTTCGGCGCTAAAGCGATAGACGAGCAGGTCGTCGACGATTCCTCCGGTTTCGTTGGTGAAACAGCTGTATTGTACTTTCCCGTCGACCAGGAGGGCTACGTCGTTGGATGTGAGTTTTTGGACGAGTTCGAAGGCTTTGGGGCCTTTTATCCAGAATTCTCCCATGTGGGAGACGTCGAATACTCCGACTTTTTCGCGGACTACCATGTGTTCATCTTTGATTCCCGTATATTCTATCGGCATGTTGTAGCCGGCAAAGGGGGCCATCCGTGCGCCCAATGTTTCGTGGAAGTGAGTAAACGGTGTTGTTTTCATTTTGGTTATTGTATTAGTTGTTGCTTTTTTGTTTTGCAAACGTTATAGTTTGCAGGCTCAACAAAGGTATAATTTTTATTTATTCTTAAAAAATTAATTTCATAACAAAAATGATTTTGAGTTTTATGTGTTTTTTCTTATCTTTATCATAAATTAAATCATTAAAAAAGGACAATGTATGATTATCAAAATTTCACAAAAGGATGGGGTTAAGATTGCCCAGTTTGCCCATCTTTCAAGATTCACTTTAGCCGTTATTGAGGAGGTTAAGTCGGAATTAAAAGCGGAATTGGTTTCACCCGGCGTCAAGATGGTTTTTAATTTGGAGGGGATTGAGTTTATTGACAGCAGCGGTATCGGTTGTATTATTGCTTTGGTGAAGGTTGCCAAGAGTAATGGTTCTATGCTTAAGCTCTGCGGTTTGTCAAAGGAGGTGCGGGCTGTTTTTGATTTGTTGCATTTGCAGATGATTCTGGAGATTTACGATGACGAGAAGTCGTGTATTGAGAGTTATAAAGAGTAGCGGGAAGTATTTCCCGCTATTTTTGTTTTATGTTTCAGGCTCCCAGTGTTGCTACCATTATTGCTTTTATGGTGTGCATTCTGTTTTCCGCTTCATCAAATACGATGGAGTTGGGTGATTCGAATATTTCTTCCGTTACTTCGAGTGCGTCTAAGCCGAATTGTTTGTATACGTCTCTCCCGACTGTTGTTTCCAGGTTATGGAATGCAGGGAGGCAGTGCATGAATTTGCAGTTTTTGTTTCCTGTCATTTCCATTACTTTTTTATTTATCTGGTAGGGTAAGAGAAGTTGGATTCTTTCTTTCCATACTTCCTGGGGTTCTCCCATGGATACCCATACGTCGGTGTAGAGGAAGTCGCATCCTTTTACGCCTTCTTGGATGTTGTCGGTGACTGTTATTTTCGCTCCTGTTTCGGCAGCTATTTGTTTACAGGTTTTTACCAGTTCCGGGTCGGGCTGGAGGCTTTTGGGCGCAATGATTCTTACGTCCATGCCCATTTTGGCTCCTCCTACCATGAGTGAGTTGCCCATGTTGTATCTGGCGTCTCCCATGTAGGCGTAGGTTATTTGGTTTAAGGGTTTATCGATGTGTTCGGTCATGGTGAGGAAGTCGGCGAGTATCTGGGTGGGATGGAATTCGTTTGTGAGTCCGTTCCATACGGGTACGCCTGCGTATTGTGCGAGTTCTTCTACGATTTCCTGTGCGAATCCTCTGTATTCTATTCCGTCAAACATTCTTCCGAGTACGCGCGCGGTGTCTTTCATGGATTCTTTTTTGCCTATCTGTGAGCCGGAAGGTCCGAGGTAGGTGACGTGGGCTCCCTGGTCGTGTGCGGCTACTTCAAAGGAGCAGCGGGTGCGTGTGGAGTCTTTTTCAAAGATTAACGCGATGTTTTTTCCCGTGAGACGAGGTTGTTCGGTGCCTGTGTATTTTGCTTTTTTCAAGTCGGCGGAGAGGTCCAGCAGGTATTTGATTTCCTGTGGGGTGAAGTCTAGCAGCTTCAAGAAGTTTCTGTTTTTTAAGTTAAAGGCCATGTTTGTTGTTTTTAGAATTTGCTTACAAATTTAATGATTTTAAGTTTGATTTCCTGTTTTTTTCCCCTAAATTTGTAGCATGTTGAAGTATGATTTATCCAAATTTCGTAAGGTTATAAGAAGGTTTACCAATAAGTATACGCTGGTTGGTTTGCTTTTTTTGGTATGGATTTCTTTTTTCGATAAGAATAGTTTTGTCGAGAAGGCGCAGTTGCGCAATAAGATTAATACTTTGACGAAGGAGAAGGTTTATTATGAGCGGCGGATTGAGGAGGATAACCGTAAGATGCAGGAGTTAATCAGTAACCGGGATAATTTGGAGAAGTTTGCGCGGGAGCAGTATCTGATGAAGAATGAGGAGGAGGATATTTTTATTATTATTGAGTAGTTGTGGGCAGGATTTTAGCTATTGATTACGGTAGGAAGCGAGTGGGTGTCGCTGTTACGGATCCTGAACGTATTATTGCCAATGGTTTGAGGACTGTGGGTCCTCATGAGATTCTTGAGTTTTTACAGCAGTATGTTGCTATGGAGAAGGTGGATTTGTTTGTTGTGGGTCATCCGAAGCAGATGAATAATGAGGATTCGGAGTGTATGGGTTATATCCGGCCTTTTCTGACGGCTCTAAGGAGGAGGTTTCCGGATATTCCGGTGGAGTTGTATGATGAGCGTTTTACTTCGGTGCTGGCGCACCGGGCTTTGCTTGAGGGGGGGGCCAAAAGGAAGGTGCGGCAGGATAAGTCTCTTATTGATACGATGAGTGCGACGATTATTTTGAGTTCTTATCTTTCGAGCCACCAATATTCAGTTAATCATTTATAGTGTGAAGATATGTTATTACCGATTGTGATTTACGGTCATCCGGTTCTCCGAAAGGTTTCGGAGGATATTCCGGCAGATTTTCCCGATTTGGAGAAGTTTTTGAAGGATATGTTCCAAACGATGGATGAGGCCGATGGTGTGGGGCTTGCGGCTCCGCAGGTGGGCAAGAGTATCCGTGTTTTTGTGGTGGACGGGAGTGCTTTTGCGGAGATGGATCCGGATTGCGCCGGTTTCAGGAGGGCTTTTATTAATGCCCATATTGTTGAACGGGACGGTGAGGAGGTTAGCCGGAATGAGGGTTGCCTGAGTGTTCCCGGTATTCATGAGGATGTGAAGAGGAAGAATCGCATCCGCATGGTGTATGAGGATGAGAAGGGCGAGCGGAAGGAGGAGGTGTTTGAGGGGATTAAGGCCTGGATTATTCAGCATGAGTATGATCATCTGGAGGGGATTGTTTTTACGGATCATCTTTCGTCTTTGAAGAAGCGTTTGTTGCGCAATAAGTTGAATAATATCAGTATGGGTAAGTTCAGGGCGACGTATAAGGTGGTTCTTCCCAAGTGATGTTTTTCTTTTTTTGCATCGAGATTCCATAATATTGTCTTAAATTGTGTTGATTAGTTTTATTATGGTGTCTGTTTGTTGTGCTGTATCATAAGGTTCCTTTGTTGTTCCCGTTGTGTTTGTGGGCGGGAGGTGTTTTATGTGCCGAGTTGGATTTTTCTGTTGTCTGGCTTTGGGGGTGTTACGGGTGCGGAGGGTTATTTTTTGTTTTTTCCGCGACCCGCCGTTTTTCGTTTTTGTTTCTTTTTCCCTGTCTGTTTTTATGCGGTGCGTATGTGAGTAAGCCGACTCCGCTTTGTTTGCCGAGTTGCCCTGTTGAGTTGTCCTGCCGCTATGAGAAGGGTTTGTCGTCCCATTCTCATCTTGCTTCTGTGGATGGCTGTTATTTTTGTTTTGAGTCTTCCCAGGTGTTTGTTCCGGGTGATTCTCTCCGATTTACTGCCCGTTTGTCGAGGTTGCCGCGACGGTTTCGTTCGGGTGTTTTCGATTTTTACCGTTTTTTGGAGCGGCGGGATGTGCATGTCCGTGCGCAGGTGGTGGATTCTGTTTTGCTGGTGGGGCGCTCCGGGCGTCCTTGTTATTATTTTTCCGATGTGAGAAGGCGGCTGGTTCAGAAGGCGGAAGGTGTGTTCCGTGATTCTCTTGCTTTTTCTATGATATGTGCTTTGTGTCTGGGGGATAAAATGGGGCTTTCTTCGGAGACGCGTTCTCTGTTTGCCGAGACGGGGACGATGCATTTGTTGGCTGTTTCGGGTTTGCATACGGGTGCGGTGTGGCTGTTGCTGACTTGTTTTTTCAGGTTTGCGGTTTTTTCCGGCAGGAGGATGCAGGTGTTTTTGCTTCCTGTTTTGTGGGCTTATGCCTGTGTTACAGGGTTGTCTCCTTCGGTTGTCCGTGCAGCGCATATTCTGACTTTTTTGACGCTAAGCAGGGTGTTTAACCGGGATTATTCGGCTCTTAATTCGATTGCCGCTTCTGCTTTGGTTGCTCTTGTTTTTAATCCTTATGCTCTTTTTTCGGTGAGTATGCAGCTTTCTTATGCGGCTTATACCGGTGTTGTCTGTGTTTATCCGGTGTTGAAGAGGGTGTTTTCCGTTTTGGGCAAGCTGGCGTTGCCGGTCGGTGTCAGTGTGTCGGCCCAAGTGGCGACGTTGCCTTTGTGTGTTTATTATTTTCACGCTGTCAGTTTAAATAGTTTTCTTGTGAATTTGGTTGCTGTTCCTCTTTGTACGCTTTTGCTGTACGGGGGTGCTTTGTGTTTGCTGCTTCCTGATTTTGTGGGGGGATGCTGTTCTGTGCTTATTGAAGGTTTGTGCGGTTTTTTGGTGTATGTGTTGGGTGTTTTTAATTGTATTAATTTACAGGTCAGGTGTCTGTATCCGAGTGTGGCTCATGTTTTGCTTTGGTATGGCTGGATGGTTTTGTTTTTTGTTTATGTTTTGAGGCGCAGTAAGGTGTTTTTATCGCTGGCTGTTGTTTGTCTGTTTGTTTTGTGTGTTTATTCTTGTCTGTATGATTGTTGTTTGAGACGTAGATGTGAGGTGGTTGTTTTTCATCGTTACGCACATAGTGAGATTTTTTTACAGGATAAGGGATATGGGGTTGTTTTGAGGAGTAGCCTCTCTCCTACTCCTTCGCCTTTGTTGTGTTCTTATGCACGCTTGAACAGGGTTCAATTGCTGGATGGTGGTATGGGTTTTATCCATCCGGATATGAGTTTTTGCGAGGGGTGTCTGGCTTGTGAGGCGGGTAGGTTTTATGTTATTGATTCGCTTTCCAGTGTTCGTCCCGAGGGCGGGGTGTGGATTGTTACCCGTAATGTTTATCCCGATTCTTTTTTACGGTTGTCCGATTGTGTTCCGGAGCTGGTGGTGGTGGACGGGTCTAACCGGTATTATTGCCGGCAGGCATGGAGGAGGGTTTGCGAGCAGTTGGGCGTTGCTGTCCGTTTTACGGAGGAGGAGGGTGATGTTCATCTTCCGGTTTCTTTGAAAAAAAAGTAGTTGAACGGATTAAGTAAGGTGCATTTCGCTTAAATTTGCGGTTGAAATGAGCTAAAGTCAATAGGTATGAATATTGTTATTGCCGGTGCCGGTGCGGTTGGCACGCATCTTGCCAAGATGCTTAGCAGACAGGAGCATAATATTTTATTGATTGATTCTGATCAGGAGAAGGTGGAGAATTTGGAGAGTCAATTGGATATTATGTCTGTTGTGGGGTCGTGTACTTCTATCGGGGCGCTGAAGGATGCGGAGGTGGGGAAGTGTGATTTGTATATTGCGGTGAATCCTCTTGAGGACCAGAATATAAATTCGGCTATTCTCGCTAAGAAGTTGGGTGCGAAACGTACTATTGCGCGGGTGAATAATAGTGAGTATCTGGAGAATGAGAATGCGGAGTATTTAAAGTCTATCGGTATTGATACGCTTATTTATCCGGAGAGGCTGGCTGCGGAGGAGATTGTTACTGCTTTGAAGCAAATCGGTTCGAGGCAGTTGCATGAGTTTTCGGACGGACGTTTGCAGTTAATCGGGATTAAGTTGTGGGATAATGCCCTTATTTTGAATCATACTCTTGCCAAGATGGGTGAGATTTACGGTGCCGATCAGTTTCGCCTTGTGGCTATTAAGCGGGAGAATAAGACGATTATTCCCCATGGTAATGAGGTTTTGAAGTATGGCGATTTGATTTTTGTTGTTACGAAGCCTTCTTTTGTTTCAAATGTTTTTACGTTGTGCGGGAAGGAGCAGCTTGAGATTAAGAATATTGTTATTGTGGGTGCTTCCCGTATCGGTATTAAGACGGCTTCTTTGCTTGAGAAGCATTATAATGTGAAGATTATTGAGAAGGACCGCGAGAAGTGTATCCAATTGGCCGATAAGCTGAAATCGACTCTTATTATAAATGGGGACGGACGGGATTTGTCTCTTTTACGGGAGGAGGGGATTAAGAATATTGATGCGTTTATCAGTGTGACGAAGTCGTCGGAGACTAATATTCTGTCTTGTTTGTTAGCTAAGAAGATGGGGGTGAAAAAGAGTGTGGCGGAGGTGGAGAATATTGATTATATTGATTTGGCAGAGAATATCGGTATCGGTACTTTGATTAATACGAAGCTTATTGCCGCTTCCCATATTTACGGTTATACGATGAATGTGGATGTCAAGCATATGAAGTTTCTGACGTTTTCGGAGGCGGAGGTTTTTGAGCTGGAGGCTGAAGAGGGTTCCAAGATTACCAAGTATGAGTTGAAGGATATGCATTTCCCGGATGATGCAACTATCGGGGGGGTTATCCGCGGAGAGGAGACGCTTATCGCTAAGGGGGATGTACAGATTGCTGCGGGGGACCATGTGGTTATTTTCGCTTTGCCTAGTGCTGTCAAGAAGGTTATCAAGTATTTCCAAAAATAATGTGTTGTTATGATTAATATTCGATTCATTGTCCGTCTTATCGGGCGGCTGATGTTAATTGAAAGTGCGTGTTTTTTAGTTTGCGTTGTTATTTCTCTGATTTATCATGAATATGATAGCCGGGCGTTTTTGCTTTCTGCTGTTATTACGGCATGTACGGGGGCGCTTATGGCGTATTCGATTAAGGCTCCGGATAAGGTTTTGTCTAAGAAGGACGGTTATTTTACGGTTACTTTTATTTGGCTGATTTTTTCGTTATTCGGTTGTCTTCCGTTTTTTTTAGGGGGTAGTATTCCTTCTTTTGTGGATGCTTTTTTTGAGACTATTTCCGGTTTTACGACGACCGGTGCTTCTATTTTAAGTGATGTTGAAGCGCTTCCACACGCTTCTCTTTTTTGGCGTTCGATGACGCAGTGGCTGGGTGGTTTGGGGATTGCGGTTTTGTTCCTTGCTATTTTGCCAAGTCTCGGTATTGAGGGACGAGATTTGTATGTGGCGGAGATGACGGGACCAACTCATAATAAGATGGCTACGACGTTTAAGTCTTCTGCCCGGAGGTTGTGGCTGTTTTATCTGGCATGTACGCTTATTGAGATGGTGTTGTTGGTTGTGGGAGGTATGTCTTTTTTTGATGCTGTTTGCCATGCTTTTGCGACGATGGGTACAGGGGGGTTTTCGACGAAACAAGATGGTATTGCTTTTTGGGATTCTTCCTATATTCAGTATGTTACGATTATATTTATGCTTGTTTCGGCTACGAATTTTAATTTATATTATATTGCTTTGAAGGGTGAGTTCGGCAAGTTTTTTCAAGATGAGGAGTTCAGATGGTATATGATTATTGTTTTTGTTACGACGTTGTTTACTGCGACAGGGCTTTATGTTTCGGGCTGGAGTAATGTCGGGACTTGTTTCCGCGATGCTTTGTTTCAGGTGACAACGACTATAACGAGTACGGGTTTTACTTCTACCAATTATTTGCTGTGGCCGACGTTGCTGGGGCTGATTATTTTTATTCTTATGTTTGTGGGGGCTTGTGCCGGCTCGACGTCTGGAGGTATGAAGATTATCCGGGTTCTTTTGTTGTTTAAAAATTCTGTGGCCGAGATGAAGCGGAATATTCACCCTAATGCGGTGATTAATGTGAAGTATAATAATAAGAGTGTGCACCCTACTATTATGAATAGTGTCATGGGTTTTTCTATTCTTTATATTCTTGTGTTCGGTATAGGAAGTATTGTTATGGCTTTTTTTACCGAGGATATTGCGACTGCTTGCAGTTCTGTTTTAAGCAGTATGAGTAATATCGGTCCGGGGTTCGGGAGTATTGGGCCTATGAGTAATTTTTCTCATTTGAATGATTTTGCCAAGATTTTTCTGGCTTTTCTGATGTTAATCGGACGTCTGGAGATTTTTACGGTTTTGGTGCTTTTTACGAAGGCTTTCTGGAAGAAGTAGTTAGTTATCCAGTTCTCCTATTCCCTGACGTATTATTTCGATTTCGTTTCCTGTACAATCTACGATTGTCGATGCGACGTTTTTACCGTATCCCCCATCTATGACCAAATCTACCTGGTTTTTATATTTTTCATAAATTAGTTCGGGGTCGGTCATGTATTCGATTATGTCGTCGTCGTCGCGAACTGAGGTTGTTAATAATGGATGCCCCAGTTCTTTTACGATGTCTAAAATGATACGATTGTCGGGTATCCGGATTCCGATGGTTTTGCGTTTGTTCATTAATGTGTTGGGCAGGTTGTGCGTTACGTTTAAGATGAATGTGAATGGTCCGGGCAATGAACGTTTCATCAGTTTGAAGGTGGTGTTGTTTACTTTTGCGTATTCTGCAATGTGCCCCAAATCCCGACAGATGATGGAGAAGTTTGCTTTATCAGGTTTGACACCTTTTAGCGCAGCTACTTGCTGTACGGCTTTTACACTGCATATATCACAACCTATTGCATAAATGGTATCGGTGGGATAAATGATTACCCCACCTTTTTGCAAGATTTCTACTATTTTAAGAATGTCTTTTGTATTCGGATTGTCTTCAAATAGTTTAAGAAGCATCGGATTTAAAGATTGACTTTTTTATAATCTGCCAAGAATTTCTCTAATCCACTGTCTGTCAGAGGATGGTTTAAGAGGCCTTTTATGGCACTTAATGGACATGTTGCAACGTCTGCTCCTGCTTCGATGCATTGCATTATGTGTTGTGTGCTCCGAATGGATGCCGCCAGTACCTGTGTTTCAAAGTCGTAGTAGTTGAACATGTCTACGATTTTCTCAACTAGTTCTATTCCGTCGCTGGCGATGTCGTCCAAACGTCCAACAAAGGGAGATACGTAGGTTGCCCCAGCTTTAGCTGCTAATAAGGCTTGTCCCGGAGAGAATATTAATGTACAGTTTGTACGGATTCCTTTTTCCGAGAAATATTTTACGGCTTTTATCCCGTCTGCGATGCAAGGTATTTTAACTACGATGTTGGGATGTAGGGCCGCCAAGGCTGTTCCCTCTTTTATCATGCCTTCATAGTTTGTGGCTATTACTTCCGCACTGACGTCTCCTTTTACTATGTTGCAGATTTCTACGTAATGTTTGTTACAGTTTTCCACTCCTTTTATGCCTTCTTTTGCCATTAAGGAGGGGTTTGTGGTTACACCATCCAATACTCCCAGTTCGTTTGCCTCCCGTATCTGGTCAAGGTTTGCAGTGTCAATAAAGAATTTCATAGATTTTGTTTTTTATTAAATGATGATTTAGTTATTCTTTGCTAACAAATATAGAATAAATATGAGAGGTAAACAAAGATTGTTTAAAAGAAGTAACTAAAAAAGCCTGCTAGGCAGGCTTTACGGCTGAGCTGTTATCGGGATTTGAACCCGAGACCTCTTCCTTACCAAGGCAAGTTTTATTAATGCCATAATAATCTAAATACATATATACAAGCATGTTATAAAACGACGCCTTAAATATGGGACTAAATTGGAAACAAATTATTGCCTTGTGCCAAATTGGCAGCCTGATTAAACAAACAATATTTCACTCGCTTTTGCTCTCTGCAATATTATAAATAAATTCTCTGAAATGCAAAGTTAAACATTCTTTTTACTTATAATTTTAAGGTGGCATATATGCCATTAATTTATAATACATGTTTCATAGGCAATCACATTTTAAAGTTAAACTTCTCACTTAAAATCCATATATAAAAAAATCAGCAAGCGGTGATACTTGCTGACTTTTATGTTTGATATATTCTTTTTATTGCTGAATTATATATATCTTTTGAAATTCACGAAGTTGTTCAAGTTCCTTTTTTACTCTTTCCTGCAAATACTCCTCTTCTGTCTTTTCATCTCCTTCTGTATATTCTGCTCCTTCTGCTGCAATTGAAATTTGGTCATTAGTAACTAATTCGTAGAATAAAATAATTTGATTCGTAACAGGCTCTATTAATTGATAAAACATGAACTTATTACCCTTATCAATGGATGATTCAAAATTAGTTTTATAAAACAATTTAATATTAGCATCAATTTCTCTCAACTTTGAACACAGTATATTTATTTTTGAATACCCAATTGAGGATTCGTTATTAATAGTTTTTCTCAATCTTTCTAAACCAAATATCCCTTTTATACAGATATTTCCCTTATCCGTTTCCGTAAATAAAGTATTAATTGAGTTTTGAATCTGTGAATATATAGTGGTTAGAGCTGTAAACTGGCTTTGCTTTTTTTGAATAGATGAATTTTTTACTATTAGTATAGTATTCAAAATACCTAAAGCAATATTGAATATTGTAGCAATACAATTTCCCATACCTTTCAAACTTTAAAACTCACCACTCCCAACACGAAAGTATCAGGAGTGATGAAAGGTTAATAATTAATTGTTATTTATTCTGTTTAATACAATCTATCCACTATATCCCACCCCTTCTTTTCTGCAATGCTTCTGTCACAAGTATTAGTGCCAGGATTGCTATATATTTGAATGGTTGAATGCTTTATTCTATACCCATAATCACAGTACTCACGAAATTCTTCTTCTGTCAAATCTCGCCCTTTAGGTAAATCGTAAAAAATCTTGTTTAATGCAGATGAAGAGAAGTTATTGTCGCCACAATCCAACAGAATCAATTCTTTATTCTTACTTATATCTAAAGAAGTTAAGTTATTGTCCTCACAATCCAAATAAGTCAATGCAGTATTCTTACTCACATCTAAAGAGGTTAGGTTATTGTTGCCACAATCCAAATAAGTCAATGCAGTATTCTTACTTACATCTAAAGAGGTTAAGTTATTGTGGCCACACTCCAAATAAGTCAATTTCGTACATCCACTTACATTCAAGGAAGTTAAGTTATTGTACTCACAATTCAAATAAATCAATTCTTTATTCTTACTTACATCTAAAGAAGTTAATTTATTGTAGTAACAATATAAATCCTTAATGTTCCCTTTAATCATAATGGTATGGGGATTTGAATTACTATACTCATGTTCTATGTCTATCAAATAACGAATTTCATTATGCTCTTCATAATTTTCCTCGTCAAGAACAGTTTTAAACTCTTCAACACTTCCGTCTCCCCAATCTACGGTAATAATTTCGCCTTCTTTGAAAGAGTACACATCTAAATCAACATCATAATCATCGTCATAATTATTTTCCACTACCATCGTAATCACGCCCTCTCCACCTTCTTCTTCCTCATTTAATGGGTCTTTGTCATCATCATCTGAACATGCCGCAAACATCGTAGCACATAAGGCTACCATGAATAAATAAAATAGTTTTTTCATATAAAATAATTATTTCTCCGCCTTGAAAATCTCCTGAAAGGCAAGTTTTAAATAAAAAAGAAGTGTGGAGACTATCAGTTTATTTAACAAGAGGTACGACCAAGCACCCGCACAAAAATAAACAGCTACTCCACACTCAACCGAATATATACTAAGATAGGCATATATGGCAAGCATGAACGTTTGTAACC
>NZ_CALPCZ010000017.1 GCF_943193135.1 Odoribacter lunatus | reverse complement strand
AGGTGTAATTGCCGCCTTCATTCCCGGCTTGGGGCGTAGCTTCGTGTCCTGCACGGGCAAGATAGCCGTGATGCCAGGATTCGGTGGCGCCCCGCTTTTTGTATTTAAGGAACACCCACGCAGCGTCCCAGTTGAAATCATCCCGCCACGAATTATCCCATGAAACATTCACTTCCACAAAAGCCGTATCGCCGACGATATTGACGACACGGGGTTTACTTGCTACCCGGATATTATTACCGAGAACAGGCGGGGAAAAGACACCGAAAAGAACCATTACGGAAAGGAATACCCATGACCTCCGTAAATACCGCATTCCGGCACACTTGATTAATTTTTTCATATCAAGAAATTACTTAGCACCTTGAAAGCTCCCGGAAAGGTGGGTTTATAACAAAAAGAAAGCGTGGGAACTTTAGTTTATCTGCCTTATGGGTCTGGACTCCCTGTACAAAAATAAACAGTTACCCACACTTGACCGGATATATAATATGTATATACGGCAAACGTGAACGTTTGTACTGTTATCCCTTTGTACAAGAAATTGTCCAGATTTCTAAGGCAAGGATAAAGCTAAACGCTTCAAAATAATATTTCAATTACGGCAGTTCTCTCTGCCACAACAGGACAAATATAAGGAAAAAATTCAAAAAGCAGAAAAGGTTAAAATGGTCGATAGAGATGTGAAATCCATACGAAAGTATATAGAAATCTCCTCATAATCCATAGGATTCCTTTCTATAAGCTATGTTCTAAACCGATAATTTTTACCGGGAGAATTTAGGGACGACGACTTTGAGGACGCCGGGCTGTATTTTGGCGCATACGGGTGAGGACATGACTGTCGCTTCTCCATCTATGTGCACATGGGAGATGTCCCCCTCGATGATGACTTCCCGACACTGGATGTTTTTGTAATAACTCAGTCTGTCGATTTTGCCGTTCATGAAGCAACACAGAAAATAGAATACTTTAAACAGATTCGGCCGCCGCAACAAACATACATCCATTAATCCGTCCCGCAAGGAGGCATGGGGAGCTATGCAAGCGTTGTTACCGAATTGAGAGCTGTTTGCCAGGCTGAGAATAAAACATTTTTCTTCGTGTACTTCCCGGTCACAGGTTATCCGGTAGTTTTTAGAGGTGTAATTAAACCATAGTTTGAGTCCTGCCCATATATAGGAGATGATTCCCCTGACCCGGAAACGGTTAAATTCATGAGCTACTTCGGCATCATAGCCCACTCCGCTTACATTCAGAGAAGGAATGCCGTTTATTTCCAACACATCTATCCGGGCATAAGCGTGCGAAAGTACCTGCCTCAATGCTTTTTTCATGTGAACGGAGTAGCCCAGATGCCGGGCAAATCCATTTCCACTGCCTAAAGAGACGATAGCAAAGGCAACCGATGTTCCCATAAGCGCTGTTCCGACTTCATTGACTGTTCCGTCCCCTCCTACCGCAACGATATGGGTATATGTTCCTTTTTGTAAGGCTTCCTGAACGATTGTCCGGGCATGTCCCGCATATTCCGTGAAACGGATGTCATACGCTACATCCCGATATTCCGGCAATTCCTTTATTTTGTCTGGCAATTTTTTCCCCGCTCCGACGCCGGAAATCGGATTGACGATAAATAATAAATGCCACGCCGCTTTGTTCTCCCTATCTTCCGATTCCATAGTACACATAACCGAACTCTTTCATCTGTTCAGGACTATAAATATTACGCCCGTCAAATATCACTTTTTCTTTCAGGGCTTTTTCTATATAGGTGAATTTAGGTACTTTGAATTCCTGCCATTCCGTCACGACTATCAAGGCATTCGCCCCGTTCAGCGCTTCATACATGGTCGGCGCATATTCTATTTTATTGCCGATCCGACGGCGGCATTCTTCCATGGCCACCGGATCAAAAGCGCATACCGTAGCACCCGCTTCTATCAATTTGTCTATCAAAACCAGTGCAGGTGCCTCACGCATGTCATCCGTCGCCGGCTTAAACGCCAATCCCCACAAGGCAAAACGCTTGCCCCGAATATCCTGCCGGTAGTGTTTCATTACTTTATCGAAAAGTATTCCTTTTTGTTTTTCATTGACACGTTCAACGGCTTTCAGTACTTCCATACCGTATCCGTAACGATCGCCGGTTTTTATCAGTGCTTTTACGTCTTTCGGGAAGCAAGAACCTCCGTAACCGCATCCCGCATTCAGAAATTTCTTGCCGATACGGGTATCGCAACCGATGCCTCTTTTTACCGCCTCTACGTTTGCCCCGACCAATTCACACAGGTTTGCCACATCGTTCATAAAGGAAATACGGGTTGCCAGCATGGAATTGGCGGCATATTTCGTCATTTCCGCCGACGGTATGTCCATCACCAGCAACGGTATATTATTCAACAGGAAGGCATGGTAGAGCCGTTCCATTACTTTTTTCGCTTTTTCCGATTCCACTCCGACAACAATCCGGTCGGGAGCCATAAAGTCGTTTACGGCGTCCCCCTCTTTCAAAAATTCAGGGTTGGATGCTACGTCAAACTCCACTTGTGCATTCCGTTTTGCCAGTTCCTGCGCCACAGCTTCCTTTACTTTAAAGTTCGTGCCTACGGGGACCGTGGATTTTGTCACAATCACAGCGTAGTGGTCAAGTAGTTGTCCTACTTCCCGGGCTACCCCCAATACGTAACTCAAATCCGCACTTCCATCTTCATCCGGAGGCGTCCCCACTGCAATGAATACGGCATCCGCATCTTTTAAGGAGTCTTTCAATGAAGTGGTAAAGAACAGACGGTTATCCGCCCGGTTTTTCGCTACCAGTTCCGCCAGTCCGGGTTCGTAAATCGGAATTTTCCCGTCATTTAATACCTTTATCTTTTCTTCGTTTACATCGACACATGTAACGGTGACACCTGATTCTGCCAAACAAGTTCCGGATACTAACCCGACATATCCCGTACCAACAACTGATATTCTCATGGATTCTATTTTTATAATCGTGTACAAAAATAGAAAAAATCTATAATTTTGCCGTTCGTATATTTCGCTTTTAATTTCGTTTTTAAATTCTATATTATCATGCGATTTAATAAATATTTTTTCTGTTATTGCTGCCTGGTTATTTTTTTGTCGGTTTCTTGTATATCCAAGAATAAGCAATCGGCTGCAACTAATAAATATATTTACAGCCACACCGCAGGTACGATTCTTTCGGGTACCCCTGTCCGTATCTGGCTGGAAGGTACAGCCAAGAGCGAATTTCAGAGCGGAGAGGTCCTCCCCGCTTCCGTTTTACAGTTTTCTCCCGCAGTGAAAGGGCAACTGACGCTGTCCGACGCTTCGATGCTTGAATTTATTCCCGACCAACCTTTCAAAAACGGACAGGCTTATCAGGTGAAATTTCATCTGGGAGTGATTATGGATGTTCCCCAAGAGTATCAATATTTTGAGTTTCCCCTTCAGATTACGGAGTTGCAGGCATCGTTTACTCCCGGATTCCTGATTTCGGAAAATAATGATACACTTTCTTACGAAGCAACGATTGTGACTTCCGATAATACGGAACCGAAAAAGGTTGAAAACAGTGTATCCGTACAATGGAAATCATCCGGCTTAAAGCAGGAATGGCGCCACCAGGGGAATAATCATACACTTAAAATCAAAGGTATAGCCAAGAACGAACAGCCTGCCTCCCTGAAATTGAAGTTCGGCAAATTAATCAAGAATTACGAGGAGTTTGAGATTCAGATTCCAGCTATCCAGCAATTCGGTATTCTGGATATGCGTCTCAATCAGGATGACCGTAATTCCGTCCGGATTGATTTTTCGGAAGCTATCTCCGCCGAACAGGATTTAAACGGGCTGATAAGTATAGAGGAAGTGGATGACATCCGCTATAAGATTTCCGGCAATACTCTTTTTCTTTATTTTACACCGAAGGAAGACCAAAGTGAATTGCATGTTACCGTGCACCCGGGGATTCAAAATTCAGAGGGTGTGGCATTAAGTGAAAGCGATAGCCGGGTAATTGCTTTGCCTTCGGACATGCCGGCGGTAAAATTCATCGGGAAGGGGGTGATTGTTCCCGCCGATGGAGAATTGCTCATTCCTTTTTCCGCCGTCGCGTTAAAAGCCGTCGATATTCAGATTATCAAGGTATTCCGTCAGAATATGAATTTTTTTCTCCAGGAAAACAATTATACGGGTGAAAGTGATCTTATGCAGACGGCCCGTCCTGTTTTCCGCAAAAAGATTGATTTGACGAAGGAGCATGAACATCTGAATCTGAACCGCTGGAATGATTTCACCATCGATTTGTCGAAATTGACCCAGTTGGAAAAGGGTGTTATTTACCGGGTGGAAATCCGTTTCCGCAAATCTTATACGACACTGGCGTGCGCTTCGGACGGAGAGGATGACGCCGATTATTATACGCAGAACTGGGACGGAGACAGTTACTATTATGACAGATATTATTATCCCCGCAATTATCAGTGGAACGAACGCAATAATCCCTGCAGCGATTCCTATTATACGGGAAGCCGTTTTATCAGCAAAAATATTATCAACACGTCGTTGGGTATTCTAGCCAAAAGAAGTACCGACAATAAATATTTCGTCGCCGTCAATAATATCGTTACCGCCGAGCCGGTCGGCAATTGTGTAGTGAGCGTATATGATTACCAAAATCAAAAGCTTGATTCCGCCGTAACGGATAAGCAGGGCTTTGCTTACCTGAATCCCGGCAGTAAAGGGTTTATTGTTCAGGCTGCCAAAAATAACGACCGTGCCTGGCTGAAAGTATCGGATGCCAACAGTCTGTCGTTAAGCAATTTCGATGTGGGAGGCGAGAATGTACAATCCGGGCTGAAAGGTTTTATTTACGGTGAACGCGGCGTATGGCGCCCAGGTGACAATGTTTATCTCTCTTTTATTCTGGAGGACAAACAGCATGTTTTGCCGGCAGGCCACCCCATTACGGCTCAATTAATCGATCCGAAAGGGAATTGCGTGGAAACCCGCCAAAGTACGACGTGCAGCTCTCCTATTCATACCTTTAAGTTTTCTACTCCGGCAGATGCTCCGACGGGTTATTGGAAAGCCCTTGTTAAAATCGGAGGTTCGGTTTTCTCCAAAACTTTGCGTATCGAGACAATAAAGCCAAACCGCTTGAGCATTCATATGCTCTTCCCGGAGGATGATATTGTCGGCAAAGGGGCGGGCTCGTCTGTTATTCAAGTAAAGAGCCGCTGGCTGAACGGGGCTTCCGCTCCCAACCGGAAAGCGATTACGGAAGTACGGTTATATACCGCGAATTATAATTTTAAGAATTATCCCGATTATTGGTTCCAAAATATCACTTCGGGATTTGAGCCTTATGTGGAGACGCTGTTCGACGGGACGACGAATGCGGCGGGAGATTTCTCGTTTGATGTGAATCAAATCAAAACAGAGAATGCGCCGGGTATGCTCCATGCCACGTTTACGACCCGTATTTTTGAGGACGGCGGGGATTTCAGCATTTCAAGCCAATCAGTCAAATATTCGCCTTATTCACTATATACCGGCATCCGCTTGCCGGATACGGATGACAACTGGTTCCCGACCCAAGAGAATGTGAAGTTAAACGGGGTTGTGCTTCGGCCGGACGGAGAAAAGACAACGACCCGGACAACCGTGAATATCCGGGTGTACAAAACAACCTGGCGCTGGTGGTGGGATGCCGAGAATAATTCCCCGGGGGCTTATATCAACCGCTCTTTTGACAATCTGGTGTTCGAGAAAAATGTAACGGCTGTCAATGGCAGTTTTTCCACCGACCTGCATATCGGGGAGTATGGCCGTTATTGCATTATCGCAACCAATAAAGCATCGGGACATACCACGAGCAAAATCGCCTATTTCGGTTCGTGGGTGAATAGCGAAAACAGTGAAACCGCCACGGTGCTGAACCTTTCCACGGATAAGAAATCTTACAAAACGGGAGAAAAAGTGCGTATCCGGATTCCCTCTTCCCGACAGGGTGTTGCTATCGTGAGCCTCGAAAACGGGACCTCTTTTAAGGATATCCGCCGTATCGAGACACAAGAAGGTACGACTTGGTTTGAGTTTGAGGCGACCAGCGGTATGTGCCCGAATGTGTATGTTTTTGTCACGTTGATTCAACCGCAAGAACAACGCGACAATGACCACCCTATCCGTATGTACGGTATTCTCAATATCAATATAGAGGATCCTTCTCTTCACCTGAAACCTGTTATTAAGTTACCGGCGGAATTGCGTCCGGAAGAGGATTTCCGAATTACCGTCAGTGAGGAGAACAAGCAAGAGATGGATTATACCGTAGCTATTGTAGACGAAGGCTTGCTTTCCATTACTTCGTTCCGTACTCCCCAGCCGTTCCCTGCATTTTATGCAAGAGAGGCTTTGGGTGTCCGGACTTGGGATTTTTATGATTTTGTCTTCGGCGCTTACGGTGCACGGCTTGAAAAGGCTTTTGCCATAGGTGGCGACGAGGCGATAAAGTCTATGCAAGACGAAAAGAATAATCGGTTTAAACCGGTCGTACTGTTCAAAGGCCCTTTCCATTTGAAAAAAGGCGAGAAGCAGACGCTTACTTTCCGTATGCCGGAGTATATCGGAGAAGTCAGAGCCATGGTCGTTGCCGCTACGAATGAGGGCCAATACGGTTCCACCTCCGCATCGGCCTTGGTGAAAAAACCGCTGATGCTTTCGGTTGCCCTGCCCCGTACTTTTACACCCGGCGATACTCTTGATATTCCTTTGACTGTTTTTGCCATGGATAACAGTATCCGACAGGTGGATGTCGAATTGACGACAAATGATAAAATCAAGGTACTCGGCCAAACAAAGCAACAAACAAGGTTCCCGGAGAAAGGGGAAAATCTGTTGTGGTTTAAATTGTGTGTACAGGAAACTACGGGGACAGCTACCCTGCAATTCACCGCCCGCTCGGAGAAGGAACAATCCGTATTGAAAGAACAAGCCGAGGTGCGTGTTCCCAATCCCCCGATTACGGAGGTACAATCCCGTATGCTGAAGCCCGGCGAGAGTTATGAGTTCAAAGCTTCCGTTGCCGGCGCTAACCCGCAAGCTACGTTGGAGATTACGACAATACCTCCGCTTAATCTGGCTGAACGTCTGGAGGAGCTCATTACTTATCCGCACGGTTGTGCCGAGCAGATTACGTCGGCTGTATTCCCGCAACTGACGCTGAACCAACTTGTCAATTTGACACCCAAACAAAAAGCGCAGATTGAGGAGCATGTGAAGACTGTTATTAACCGGCTCAGCCTGTACCAAACGAAAGAGGGCGGTTTCGCTTACTGGCCGGGAGAGCCCTATACGTCCGAATGGGTCAGCAGCTATGTCGCCCATTTTCTGCTCACCGCCCAACAATTGGGCTATAAGGTGCCAGCTTCGCTGTTACAAAATGATTTGAATTATCTGAAGACGGCTGCCAACCATGCCCGTATCGGCAGTGCTTATGACGCTATGAATCAAGGCTACCGCCTGTATGTACTTGCTTTAGCCGGGCAAGCCAATCTTGCCGCTATGAACCGGATGAAGGAAGTTACGCCGATGGACAATACGGCTGTGTGGCTGTTGGCGTCGGCTTATGCCGTAAGCAATCATCCGAACACGGCCCGCAATCTTGTCCGGAATATTACGACGGAGGTGGCTCCTTACCGTCAAACAGGGTATACTTTCGGCTCCACAACGAGAGACCAGGCGATTATGCTTCAGGCTATGGTACAGCTGGATATGCCGAATGAGGCTTTCCGGATGTTGGAAAAAATATGTACATCCCTTAGTTCCGATGAGTGGATGAGTACACAAACCACGGCTTTCGCTTTATTGGCTGTATGTGATTACGTTCAACATTTTGTAGGCAAATTGGACGATGTGGATTTGTCGATAAAAGTGAATAATAAAACGCAAAAAGTGATGTTGGAGCGTACTGTTTACCAACAGGAAGTTCCCATTACCAAGGAAAAGGCAGCCGCAGAGGTTACCAATAAGAGCCAAAGCCAGGTGTATGCCCGTCTGATTTCTTCTTCCGCTCCCTATCATGTAGTGAGCAAACGCCTGATGTCGGGTCTGAATATGCAAACCCGTTATTATGACGGTGCAGGTCATCCGATTGACCTGACAGAAATAAAACAGGGTACGGATATTACGGCGGAAATCAGTATTCAAAATACCGGTATCACCGGTACCTACCAGAATCTCGCCCTATCCTATCTGCTTCCCTCCGGCTTTGAGATTATCAATGACCGGCTGACAGGTAATATCACCGCTTTTAAAGAAGCGGATTACGCAGATATCCGGGACGACCGCTATTATATTTATTTTGGTCTGAAACAAGGACAAACGAAAATTTTCAAATTCCGCTTCAATGCGGCTTTCCCCGGTATGTTCACTCAACCCGCCATTACCTGTAATGCGATGTATGACAATACAATTGAAGCGGTACTACCCGGAGGAAAAGTAATTATTCAATAAAGATATGAGAACACGTTTTTTAGGATTTATTCTGTTGTTGTCTGTTTGCCTGTCTGTTCAGGCACAAAATGTTGATACTATCAATATTTACAGTCCATCCATGAATAAGGAAATTAAAAATGTCCTTATTCTGCCGGAAAGCTACGGAAAGGATAAAAACCGGACTTACCCTACCGTTTATCTGCTGCACGGTTTCGGCGGCCGCTATGATACGTGGCTTAAAAATGTTCATACCAATCTTCCCGAATTGGCCTCCCTTTATAATGTTATCATTGTATGTCCCGACGGTGCCAAAAGCTGGTATTGGGACAGCCCCGTCAATCCGGAAAGCCGGTATGAGACTTATGTCAGCCAGGAATTAACAAATTATATCGATGCCCACTATGCAACCGGCAAGGTAAGGGAATCCAGGGCTATTGCAGGATTCAGCATGGGCGGCCACGGAGCTTTGTGGCTTACTTTCCGCCATCCCGATATTTTCGGTGCCGCCGGTTCCATGAGCGGTGGCGTGGATATACGCCCTTTCCCGAACAGATGGGATATGAAACAACAATTGGGAGAATATTATAAAAATCCGGAGAGCTGGGATGCGCATACCGTTATAAATCAAATCCCCTATCCTGCCCCGTTAGGACAACCCGCACTTATCATTGATTGCGGAAGCGAAGATTTTTTCTATGAAGTGAATAAAGCATTGCACGAAAAGCTGCTTTATTATCATATTCCCCATGATTTTATTATCCGACCGGGTGCCCATAACGGGAAGTACTGGAAGAATGCCATAGAGTATCAATTGCTTTTCTTTCATAATTATTTCAAGAAAAACGGCTCTATAGCCGAATTACCCCAAAGATAGCCATAAGACAAGCGGTAATAAGACACCCAAGAAAAGAGCCCCAAAGGTTTCCCCCTTGCGGCTCTTTTCAAAGATATTAATCAACAATTCAGTACTTATGATGAAACAAAAATAGTACTGATTCAGCTGTCGTACAATCCCCATTTCAAGGTAAAAAACAAAGTTTTTTATTCGCTTGTCTCCTTATATATGGGGAGCTACATTTTCCAAGGTCATGCAACTAAAGTATGTTTCATCCGTATTATCAGCATCAAGTTTTAAATTATGCACTTACAAGAAATTATTCAACGTATACACCCCGGTATAGCCGTATTAAAATGCACGGCTGTGCTGTTAGCCTATTTTTTCGGCTCATTTGTCACCAAACGTCTCCATGAACAATCTGGAGCTATCGGTGCGATTCTGGCCTGTACCTCCGCTATTGTTGTATTGCAGGAAAGGGATTTAAAGAATTCGCTCCATACCGGCTGGCTTCGGGTTTTAGGAACTTTTATCGGTGCTTTTATCGCCTGGATTTACCTAACTTTATACTCTTTTTCCGTTCCCGGCATGCTGCTTGCAGTCTTCATTGTGGAAATTATCTGTATGGTCATAAAAGTCCCTGATAACGGCAAAATGGCCACTATTACGCTGGTTATTATTTTAATTACCAGTCTGGAATATCCTCATTTACCACCGTGGGAAAACGGTCTTTTACGTTTCAGTGAAGCAGCCGTCGGGGCCGGCATCGGTATTTTTATGGTCTGGATAGAATATCTCCTGCTGGAACTCAAGAATTTCTGGAAGAATATTATTCATCCTTCCCAAAATGAAAAATAGTTCCCGCAATCCGAATTGTTCAATTTTTTCTAAATTTACATCCCCAAAATGTACAAGAAGTATCTTACAGAACAATATCCAGAATAAAACGTAATAAAATAACAAAACAATAACTAATGCAACAAAAACTATGAAACTGAAATTTTTATTATTAGCTGTAATTTTGGGCTCATTAAGTCTCTTTGCCTGCAGTGATGACGACAATTACAAACCTACCCAAGAATTAGAAGAAGCTCTCGCAGCAAAATACCCCAATGCCACCCGGATATCCTGGGAAAAGAAAGGTATTTATCGCGTCGCCGAATTTCGGCTTAACAATCAAGAAGTACACGCTTGGTTTGATCATTCCGGCGGATGGTATATGACCGAAACAGAACTTAAAACCATTGCTGCCTTACCGGCAAAAGTACAAGAAGGATTCAGAAACAGCGAATACGCTGCATGGAAAGTGGATGACGTAGACAAAGTGGAACGGCCGGACAGTGAACCCGTCTATATCATTGAAGTAGAACAAGGCAAACAGGAAATAGATTTGTATTATTCGGAAGAAGGTATTTTGGTTAAAACCGTAACCGATGACCATTCCAAACCCGAAGACCATCTGACCAATAATCTTCCCGTTTCTGTAAAGAGTTTTATACAAGAGCATTATCCGAATGCCCGCATTATCGAATACGAAATCGAAAACGGCAATTTAGAAGTAGACATTCTTGACGAAAACAACAAAGCCAAAGAAGTCGTTTTCAATAATAAAAATGAATGGGTGTATACCAAATATGAAGTTCTTCGCTCAAACGTGCCCCAAAATGTAATGGATGCTTTATCAGCCTCTCAATACAAGGATTATGCGATTGACGATATTGACTTCTATGAAACACCGGCAATTTCCTATTACCGTTTTGAACTGGAATCGGGCAACAAAGAGGTAAAAATAGATATCGACACAACCGGAAATATCATGCAATAATTCATTATCTCTAAATCTTACATCATGAAAAAATACATCTGCACAGTATGTAATTATATCTACGATCCGGCCGTAGGAGATCCGGATAGTGGTATTGAACCGGGTACTTCTTTTGAAGACCTGCCGGATGATTGGGTATGTCCCTTATGCGGAGTCGGGAAAGAAGATTTTGAACCCATAGAAGAATAAAATCAAAACCGTGTCGAAAATATCCGACACGGTTTATTTATACATTTTTTATCACACGTCCTTTACCTTCAATACATTATACGAAATATCCGTATCGTATACATCCGTACCTTCCACCTTTTTTATCAGACGCACGACTCTGATTGTCAGCGGTAATACCAATACTTCGTAAAACGATTTCAAAAGAGCCTGGGTAAATATCATGACTAACAATTCCCTTACCGGAATAATTCCTCCAAAAGCAATCGGAAAAAAGAGGATAGAATCCGCACTCTCTCCCGCTATTGTTGAAACAATTGCCCGCAAAGAAAAATGGCGTCCCCGGGAAGCTATTTTCATCCGACTCATGATATAAGCGTTCAGAAAAGAGCCGACCAAAAAAGCACAAAGACTGGCAACCACTATACGGGGTGCCATGCCAAAGACAAAATTAAATCCCGCCTCTCCCGTCCAAAAAGACGCCGCAGGAAGCATTATGGCCAATTGAGCAAAAGCCACGACCAAAAAGTTCATGGCAAATCCTGACCAAATAACCAACCGTGCTTTTTTAAATCCCCAAACCTCCGCGATGCAATCATTGATAATATATGATACCGGAAAAACAATTAACCCGGCCGTAGCCGTAATCCCTCCAACCTGTATAACTTTCGTTTCCAAAAGATTGGACGTAATCAGGCATACATTGAAGAGTACGCCTAAAAGCATAAAAGGGACTGTGACTGTTTTCTGCATCCTACAAACTATTCAAGAGGCCAACTTTTCCCTCGTTCACTAATTTCAATATCAATTCTCCGAAAAGCGTATTCGCCCATGCAAACCAACGACGGGTATATTTGGAGGCGTTATCCTTATGGAAAGACTCGTGCATAAATCCAGTATTTCCATCCGTATCCCGAAGCATACGAACACAATTCCGGATTTCCGCATCATCTTTGCTTGTTATAGCTTTCATTATTAAACTCATCGGCCACACCATATCGTATCCGATATGAGGTCCGCCTATCCCCTCACCTGCACTTCCTTTGAAGAAATACGGATTGCTGTCACTCCATACCATACGACGGGTGTTTTTATAAACCTCATCATTTTCAGACACACATTCCAAATAAGGCAATGCCAAAAGACTAGGTACATTCGCATCATCCATAAAAAGCGTATTACCAAAACCATCCGCTTCAAAAGCATATACTTTGCCATGTTGAGGATGACGAGCTACCGCATATTTCCTGACAGCCTGCTCTACTTCGTCCGCCAATTCTCTGCACCGTGCTGCCGATTCTTTTTCCCCAATCACTTTATCC
Source organism: Odoribacter lunatus (assembly GCF_943193135.1). GTDB lineage: Bacteria > Bacteroidota > Bacteroidia > Bacteroidales > Marinifilaceae > Culturomica > Culturomica lunata. Next base: position 42,881 of record NZ_CALPCZ010000017.1, on the reverse strand, counting down.
CATATTTCGGCCAATTGCCGCAAAGATTTTACAGCAAATAGATTAGAAGGTATCAGGAATCCCAAATCCGTAGAATCGTCCGAAGGCCGGAAACAAGAAACAATCAAACCGACCGGCTTTACCGGCTGTCCCCAACCGTCACAGGTTAAGGTGTCCGATTTCCTTTCCGTACGTCTCTGAAAACGATAGGGTCCCTTATCTTTCTTACGCTGCTGTTCCGTAAATGTCTGATAAATCAACTGTGCCGCCCGTTGCCATTCCTTATCAAAAACGGAAGTATCCCCCGTTGTTTTCCAATAATTATAAGCCAATCTGACCGGATAACATAATGAATCCACCTCCCATTTCCTTTCATGTATATAAGGCTTCATCTCCGTCAAATCAGATTTCCATTCACTAGACTCCGCCCCATGCGTAAAGGCATTGGCATAACGATCAAGCAAAATACACTTGGTCTGCCGATTTATCACGCCGGCAATCAACAACCGCAGTTGCTCATCTTTCTTGCACAACGGCAGATAAGGCCATACCTGTGCACCGGAATCCCGCAACCACATCGCATTGATATCTCCTGTTATCACAAATGTGTCGGGCCGCCCGTCTTTCATCTGAAAATCAACAGTCGTATCCAATGTATTGGGAAAACAATTCTCAAACATCCAAGCCAGCTTCGGATCCGTCAATTGCTTTTTTACCGACTCAATGACCTCTTCCACGGCCTTGGACATAAAACGCCGGTTTGCCGGCAAAGGACGGTTACTGACAAATTCTTTTTCACCATTTATTGCTTGTGCTACCGCCTTTAGAGGCGTAGTACCCACTGCGGCCGCCATCATCGCCAAACCGCCTTTTTTCAAAAAATCTCTACGGGATACCATACTTTATAAATTACATACACCATCAATTATTTTCTATTCCTCCGCAAACTTACTGTCGGCATGCGGCTTCCATACACTTTTCGCCACACAATGCAGCTTTTCCCCTGTTTCATCCTTTATCTGATGAGCAATCACGATTTCTTCTCCCTCCTGTTCTATCTGATAATACGAATAAATGTCAGTATCCGGCATTATCTCATGCTCATATACCACCTCCACCTCCGTAAGAATATGATTTCTCAAAAAATCAAACGGCAGGGAATTTGTCAGCCACCGCATATAAGAAGCCTGTGTAACATGACCATTAAAATCTATGTTGTCAAAAGTTGCCGGAAACAAACGCCCTTCCGTCATCCGTAACATTCTTTCCTTTTCTTGTAGCAAAGGAGGCAGTGTTATTTTTTCAATCCGGTGACCGGTACTCATCTCAACTATTTCCTGCGTCTGTCTCAACGGTCTTCTCCGCTTCAAATCAATCAACATCCATTCCGAAGTGGCATTGACCAGTACTTCTCCATCCTGACGCAACATCCGGTAATCACGCAAAGCAAACAAACGCTCTATCCCCGAAGGCCATGTTTCCAATATCACCGTCTCTTCTTTGTGAGGCATCTTGAAAATCTGAATATGCAGACGATGCAACATCCATGTCTGTCCCTGTTTATTCAGCGTATTCACATCCACGCCCAAGGTTTCCGTCTGCCTCTCCGCCACATCATTAAACAAATCACACAAGGTCTTTATAAATAAACGTCCCTTATAATTCGTATAATGATTATAAATCTTGATTTGCTCTGTATGTTTGGTAACCGGAATCATATTCAATAACAAATCTGAAGCACCTGTTCTTTATCGGTCGAAACTTTCTCCGTACGTACATGTATCCGTCCCTTCTTCTCCTCGGGATTAAAACACCATCCTATTTTTCCCTCTTCAAATTCACCAACCGACACTGCCGGCAAAGATTTTCCGTTATGCAGGATTTCAACCGGAGCTTCTTCCGCTTTCACTTGTAAAACATATACACGTTCTTTCAGACGTCCTTCATAATCTCCCCTGGCTTTTCCTATAGTCACAGTTACATTGCCTTTTTTATCGGTAGGTGCAGAAACAGAAATTAATGTGCGGGCAAATTTCCCGTTTTCAAAATCCCTTGTTAAGCCGTCATCTTCATACATATCAAAAGAGGTTTGCCCGAACGGATACAAATCAAGTGTCAGAACATCCGCCGGTTTCTCCCAAACGTAATTCATATCCGGATACATCGGAATGATAGCCCCTTCACGCACAAATACGGGACACGTTGCCAAACTTGCCTTGTATTTATCCAACCATTTCCCTCCTTCATAAGCCTCTCCTGTCCAATAATCATACCATGTTCCGGCAGGAAAATATATGTTCTCACGCTGACACGTACCCCGCCAGTCTCCCCGTTTATACACTGGTGCTACCATCATCCATTCTCCACTCATAAACTGATATTGCGTAGCTGTATCGTAAGTAACCTCATCTTGCGGGAACTCAAGCACCATAGCCCGTACCATCGGCACTCCGGTTTCATGAGCCTGACGGCAATAAGTATAAGCATACGGCATCAAACGCATTTTTAATTTCAGATAATTCCGGTTAATCTCTTCATAAGGATGTCCGTATAACCAAGGTTGTTTGTCCACGGGAGCCCAACCGCTCATTGTCATAATAATCGGTGTAAATACTTTCCATTGCAAATCACGTGTATAGGTAAATGCCGAACCGCCAAAAATCCCGTCAATATCACTGGTCGCCGCATTAAATGCAGACAATCCCGCTCCCGTTACTGTCGGAATATGATAGCGGATATAATCGAAATCCCCAACCTGGTCCCCACTCCACACGGTAGAATAACGCTGAGTTCCAGCCCAACCGCATACCGACCAAACAAAACCACGTTCATTCGTATTGTTCTGTATACCTTCGTAAGCCGCTTTCGTTCCATTCAGCGCAAACTCATAACCGGCACCAACCCAAGCCACATCCAATTTACACAAACGGGTTCCACAGGTACCTACCTCATAAGCAATTTTATCTACCCCGTTTTCCGTCCAAAGTCCCGTATAGAATCCCCTCTTCTTTAACTCTTTCACAACAGAATCCAATTTTACATACCCACACCCGTAACCGTCATTAGGCAAAATCCAACCTCTCGGCATATCATGTTCTACATATTTGTCGGCAATCTGGGTTATAACATCGGGAGTCTGCTGTTTCCATCCCACGCGCTGTTCGGGTTTATTATAACAATCGGCATCTCCCATTGTCAGCATCCATTGAGCCGGCATAAAAGGTTTTCCGGTCATTGTCGTATAATCTCCCAATATATCCTTTAAACCGGGGCCATAGAAATAAAAAGCATCAAAACGATTCTCATCATGCGTCAAGGTACTGAAATAAGCTGTTTTCATCCCTTCTTCCGTCGGTTTAGTTTCCTCTCCGTTAAAAGCATACTTCCCTTGTGCAAATGTATTTCTGAATACTCCGTACCCATTGGACGACATATAAAAGGGGGCAGGATTGGAGGCTTCACCTTCCTGCCAACCGGTAACAGCAATATCCAATTCTGTTCCCGCATGTGAAAAACGCCCTTGTTGCATTCCTCCTCCGTAAAAATACTCTTTCCCTCCCCGCTTCAACATCTGAGAAGTTTTAGAACCAAAAGAAATCGGCTCTTTCTCTTCAAACAGCATCTTACGGTCATCTTTATCATACATCGCAAAACGCAACGGATTTTTATAAACACGGACTACGCACTGGGGAGTAGCAAATTTATAGTAATGGCCATTTTCACTTACCGCCACTTTGGGATTTTTAACTGAATAATCCACCACGATAGCATCCGCAGCAGGATTCGTATACTCATTATCTTGAGCAAGCCAAATACGGAATATATCATCCCGATAAAACATCAGTTTCACTTTCGCATAACCGGAAACAAATTCAAATTCATGTTTATTCAACTTTTTAAAACCGGTTACTTTTCCCAAAGACATTTTGGCAGCATATAAATGTACGTTTAACACATCGTTATCCTTTCTCTGATCTTTCGCATACAGAATTTCAAATGTAATTTTATGCGAGCCCTGTTGTGTCAAATCCACCGGCGGAAACACAAGCAATCGCTCCTCCTGTTTTTCCAAAGGCTTTACGGAAGCTTTTACCGTCGCCTTCAACTGACGCCCGTCATTAAACAACGCCCGCACATCAAAATCCTCATTTACAGATTGAGAACCCATATTCTTTATTCTGACTTTTAATGTATCATGCGCCGTAAACTCATTCCCTTCCGAACGATGAGAATCCAAATTCAATAAAGCAATATCCTGCGCATAGGGTTCCGTTAATTCAATATCATCTACCATCCAATACCATGAAAATATGCCTTTCCAGAAAAAACGGATATAAACCTTTTCCTGCTCGGCAGCTATTTCCGATATATTAATCTCTTCTGTAATAGGCTCATGCATATTCGTTGAAGCAGGACGCCCCCCTAATACATCATATTCTTTCCACGTCTTACCATCATTACTAACACCAACCCACAATCCCTTTCCTTTTTTGGTAAACCAGTCATTCCAACGAAAAACATGCTGAAACTTCAGTACCACATCTTTCTTATTCCGGCAGTCAATAGCTGCAGTTTGAAAATACCCTTGCGGATACTGCTTTTTTTGATTCCACTTGGTAATCTCCTCTCCGGTAAAAACTCCAGGACGATATTGCATGTGATACCCCCGGCTCACGGAAGCAATAGGCGGCGCCTGCTGCTCAAACTGAAAAGAACCGGGATAAGGCTGATCCGTCAGCATCCATTCATAAGTATGCCCCTCCGCACCCGTAGAATCCACAATAATCCAACCGTTAGGTAACTTTCCCGAAGAGAAATCCTCTTTCCAGAAGCTCTTTTGCTGAGCACACACCATAACACCAAGCCCGACAAACAAGGCCAATAAAATACTCTTTACCATAACTATCAATTAAAAATCCATTTTACTATTACACGCTTTTATTTTTCTTGTGTAAACATAGAATATTTTTCTTAAATACACACCGCCACAGCCATAAATATTAAAAAGATTATCCTAACAAATATCACTAATCTTACAAATTTCCATAAAAGAGGCACCTCTTGCCGGACCGAAACTACCTCCGACTACAACAATATAGTCTTCTTTGGAATAACCGGATGCCAACAATACTTGCGGAATATCCCGAATAAATTCATCCCGAGAACACGGTTTTTCCGTATAATAAGGAACCACACCGAAAGACAAGGCCAACTCCCGCATCACTTTTTCATTATAACAACGGGCATATACAGGCAAACCTCCCCGAAAAGCCGACAAATAACGAGCCGTCCGACCACTCAATGTATCCACAACGACAGCCTTTATGGGCAATATCGCCGTAACCCGGACTGCCACCCGTGCCAGAGCCGCTGTTACCTCATTATTAATCCGAACCAAATTTCTGTTTGAATCCGAAGGTGTAACCGATTCATTAGCCGCAGCCACCTTGTTCATAACCTTTACAGCTTCCAGCGGATAATCACCATAAGCCGTCTCCCCACTTAACATGACAGCATCCGTTCCCATAAAAACAGCGTTCGCAATATCACTGACCTCCGCCCGCGTAGGACGGGGATGCTCTATCATAGTATGAAGCATCTGTGTAGCAATAATAACAGGCTTCTTACTCTCTATACACTTATTGACTATATAACGCTGAATTCCGGGTATCTTTTCCGCATCAATTTCTATCGCCAAATCTCCCCGAGCGACCATCACCCCATAAACATGATCCAATATTTCATCAATATGATCCACCCCCTCCTGATTTTCAATCTTAGCAATGATTTTTATATTACTATGCGCCTCATCCAATATTTTTTGAATTCCTATCACATCCTCTTTATTACGCACAAAAGAGTGTGCAATAAAATCAAGATGATTTTCAATAGCAAAATCAATAAAAGTGCGATCTTTCTCACTCAACGACTGCAATTTCATTGTCGAACCCGGTACATTTACGCTCTTTCGGTCTTTTACAATCCCTGCATTCGTTGCCTCCAATTCAAGACGGTCAGCATATTTATTCCTGACAATAAATTCTATGTCTCCGTCATCAATCAAAATCTTATCACCAATTTTTATATCTTGCACAAAATGGTCATAAGAAACATGTATCAACTTTTTCTCGGAAGTAAGCCCTTCCTCCCCTGTTACATAAATAATCTCCCCTTTTTTCACCTGCATTGGCTCCGTAACCATTCTCGTCCTTACTTCCGGGCCTTTCGTATCAATTAGTAAAGGTATCTTATTCGACACTTCCCGCACATTCCGTATCACTTTCATGGCATCATCCAATGTCTGATGAGCCGTATTAAGACGCACCACATCCATTCCAGCCTCATACAATTCACGTAAAAATTCAACATCACATCGTTTATCCGAAATAGTAGCTACAATTTTTGTCCGTTTCATAATTCCAATTTATCAATCTTTACAACAAAATTTTCATTCCCGATTTGCCAATAAGGCCTGTATACCCAATTCATACGAATTCAAGCCGAAACCAGTTATTGTTCCCATACACACCGGTGAAAGAAATGAACAATGCCGAAAAGCCTCCCTTGCCGCCGTATTAGAAATATGCACCTCAACGACAGGAGCAGCAACAGCAGCAACAGCATCCGCAATAGCTACAGAGGTATGGGTATATCCCCCTGCATTCAAAACAATACCATCATACGTATATCCGACCTCATGAATTTTATCTATCAAGACTCCTTCAATATTGGATTGAAAATATTCAATATTGACACATTTATACTTTCCAGATAGATATTCCAGATAATTTTCAAACGTTTCCTCTCCATATATAGCAGGTTCACGCATGCCAACTAAATTAAGATTAGGCCCATTCAATATTAAAATCTTCTTTACTCCTTCATTATTCATATCTTTATAATATATTTAAATTCAATGTTTTACATAGCACATAGAATAATATTCAAAAAGAAATTATCGAAATAATTAAATTAAATCCTCCAAAATTATCTATTATTTACACAAAAATATATACCTTTATCCGCAAGTTAAAGCATTTTGCTATTTTTCAGCGAAGATATATTAAATTTATTACACTTATAAAACAACAGGAAATGACTTGGGAAAATGCAATTGAAAATTACAAGACTTACTTGATTCTTGAAAAATCATTGTCAGCAAATTCAGTAGAAGCCTATTTAAATGATATTCGCAAATTGGCCAAATTTTGTGAAGACAATCACAAGCAAAAAGATATTGAGAAAGTATCTTATGACTTACTAAAAGATTATCTGAGCTTTGTCAGCGATATGGGAGTAACCCACCGTACCCAGGCCAGAAGCATCTCAAGCATCCGTTCTTTCTTCAAATTTTTAGTATACGACGGAATATTGGAAAACAATCCGACCAAATTGCTTGAAGCCCCAAAAATCGGACGTAAGTTACCCAGTGTACTTACCGTAGAGGAAGTCGATGCAATCCTGAATGCCGTAGAAATGTATAAACCGGAAGGCCAACGTAACAAAGCTATTGTTGAAACTCTATATTCCTGCGGACTTCGGGTTTCGGAATTAATCAGTGTTAAAATATCCAATATCAACTTCCGGATGGGAATCATCAGAATTGAAGGAAAAGGAAACAAAGAACGTATAATTCCATTAAGCAAGAATGCCAAACAGGAAATCAAACTTTATATGAAAGGATATCGTAGCTATCTCGATATTCAAAAAGGATATGAGGACATCTTGTTCTTGAATAAACGGGGAACCTCCTTATCCCGGGTAATGGTATTCAACATTATTAAGCATGTGGCAGAACGGGCTCACATTACAAAAGCCGTATCTCCCCATACGTTCCGTCATTCTTTTGCTTCTCATTTAGTTACAAGAGGTGCCGACTTAAGAGCCGTACAGGACATGTTAGGACATGAATCCATCTTAACCACGGAAATTTATACACATCTCGATAATAACTACTTAAAAGAAACAATCAATAAGTACCATCCGAGAGTCAAAGGAAACGAAAACAAAGAAAAAGAAGAGGAAGAAAAATAAAAACTCAAAAGAGCGTTAATAACGCTCTTTTTTTTACTCCCAAACATCTTATGGAAAACAACGAGGAAATTCTCAAACAGCTGAATAGCGAAAATCCGGAAATACGAAAAGAGGTTACAGAAAAAATCAAAAACGAAGGTGATCTTTCAATAATTCCTTCTTTATTAGATTATTTATCGTCTATCAATGACCACCATGACATAACAACCATTGTCAATTTGTTGGCGGATATAAAAGACAACGGATTCATATCTCTCTTAATGAATCGGATAAAAAACACCCAACAACCTGCTTGTAAATCCCTTTTTCTCCGAATTTGCTGGGAATCCTCCCTCGACTTTTCCGACTATGCCGAAGAATTTGTTAAGATTCTCAAAGATGACGATTTTATAGTAGCCTTAGAAGCTGCCACTATATTAGAGAACCTAAATCATATAAACCAAGAAAAGAAAACACAACTTCTCAAAGAAATCAAGACCATTGACACCACTGATGAAAAACAATTCCTGGTAGATAACATCTTAGCAACTTGGACCATGGAAGAAACAGAAGAATAAGACGTTTATTTTAACAAATTCTTTATTTGCTCCACTTTTTCTTCCAAAGCCAATCCACCGTCCACCCAATGGATTTCCATTCCATCCCTTTCCATCTTCCTGAACCAGGTCATCTGACGTTTGGCAAATTGGTGTATGGCAACATTCAATTGCTCTATCATAGCTCCATAGTTCAATTTTCCTGTCAGATATAGCGTAATATATTTATACTCCAAACCATAATAAATCAAATCCTCTGCTGCAAGCCCCCCCTCAAGTAGCTTTTTCACTTCCTCCACCATTCCGTTCTGCAAACGTGTATGCAATCGGTCTGTAATACGTTTACGCCGCACCTCCCGATCCACATCCACTCCTATAATCAAAGGACGAAGTTTCGGAAAATGCTGTTCTTCCATCGGATGTGTCCGGTAATACTCTTCAATTTCTATTGCCCGTAACGCCCGTTTCACCGTATCAACATCCGTCGTATTATGCATTTTCTTGTAAGTCGATAAAATAGTTGTCAATTCTGCCAAATTCTTTCCCTGTAAGCTCTCCCTTAACTCTTTATTCACCGGAACAGCCAACAACTTATACGCTTTCAGTACAGCCTCGACATACAACCCGCTACCTCCACACAATACCGGAAAAACCCCTCTTCTCCGGCAATCCTCCCATACCCGAACAAAATCCTTCTGATACTCAAAAACATTATACTTATATCCAGCCTCCACAATATCAATTAAATGATACGGAACCGGCCTTCCTTCATACACATATTCCTCCAAATCCTTCCCCGTTCCAATATCCATTCCACGATATACCTGTCGGGAATCAGCACTGATTATCTCCCCTTTAAACTCTGCCGCCAATCGTACTGCCAACGTTGTTTTTCCAGAAGCCGTAGGACCAATAACACTTAAAAGATTAAACATTTTTCCTTCTTATTTCGTATTTCTCCCCAAGCATACGTTTTTTACACGTTTATATGACAAATGTAATCAATATCACTCTTTTTTAACCAAAAACAGATATATTTGTCGTGAATGCTTATAAGAATATTAAAAAATTACTTATGAATAATAAATGGCTCTGGACGGCTATCGCTATTTTGGGAATGATTAATATCTGTTTTTCTTTACCGATAAAGCAGAAAGAAATCGTCGAAAAACTCATTGTGGAAAATTCTTTTGAAAAAGCCTTGTCTGTAATAGAAAGTTTCCAGCCAACGGATACGACAGACGTAGATATGTTACTATTAAAAGGAATCTGCTACTACAACATCTCCTCACAAAAAGAACAAGCCATTTCAACCCTACAAAATGCCCTATCACTTAGTAAAAACAGATATACAGACATCGATATCATTTATCATTTGGCACAAGCCTATGAGGCAAACACTAAATATACCGATGCTCTCAATAATTACAAACAACTTCAAAAATTAGTCCCGGAAAAATTCCAAAACTTCCACCAAAAAATCGACACACAAATCATATTGTGCAAACAACATTTAATTTTAACACCCGAGACAACAGAGACATCTTTCATATCTTCCGATTCACTTATGCCCGAAAACTATAAACCGGCAGCTAAGCAATATACCATCCAAATCTGCTCCATGAGTTTTCCCCTTTCGGACACATTTTTCAAAGGCCAATACGGCGTAAAACTCATCCGGATGGGAGACATCTACCGTTACATATACAACATCTATCCTTCTATCGAAGAAGCCCGAACCGCCCTGCCCACCATTCGCAAAATATATCCGGACGCTTTCATCCGCGAAATTGACGAAGAAAAACTGGGACAAGCCGTCGACTTAAATATGGACCGAATAAAATAAACCGCCTATGATGAACGATGAAAACATTCTTGTCCGGGCACTCGAGCCGGAAGATTTGGAGTATTTATACAAATGGGAAAACGACATGGATTTATGGGAAGTCAGCGACACATTGACCCCGTTTTCCCATTTCACACTAAAAAAATACATTGAAAACTCTCATCAGGACATATACGAGACCAAGCAGTTGCGCCTGATGATCACCGACAAGGAAAACAATACCCCCGTCGGGCTGATAGACCTTTACGACTTCGACCCCTACCACCAGCGGGCCGGTCTGGGAATCATGATCCACGACATGGAAAACCGGAAAAAAGGATATGCCCGAAGCGCCATCAAACTGATGCTCGACTACTGCTTTGAAACGCTGGGACTGCACCAGGTCTACAGCAGCGTGCCAAGTTGCAACATCGCCAGCCTCAAACTATTTCAATCCATGGGTTTTGCCCAAACCGGATACAGAAAGCAATGGCTAAAGCGAGGCGCAGAATGGGAAGACGTCATCTACTTTCAGCTTCTTGCTTCGGACTGGAACCAATAAACGCAGTATTTTCTACTGCGTTTTTTTATTCATTTACATACGGCAGCACGATCTGCTTCCAAAGCAGATACCCCTTTCCAAGCAAATGCAGGCCGTCATTCGAATACTCCGGATTCATCTTCCCCTCCTCATTGCAAAAATGCGAATGCAAATCGATATAAGTAAAACGCCCCTCCACGGCCTTCTCCTGCAGGAGGCGATTTATTTCAAGCACCACATCCCCGCGGGAAGTATGCCCCTTAAACATCCCGTAACAGTCATTCACCGGCAGCACGCTCTGTACGTACAGCTTCGTTCGGGGAGAATCCTCCCCTATCTTCTTCGCAATCCTGAGAATGCGGGCGACAATCGTATCCGCCGAAGTGCCTCTCGCCACATCATTAATACCTATCAGCAAAAAAATCTTCGCCGGTTGTCCGCCCAATACGGCATCCAGCCGATCATACACCCCTTCCGCAATATCCCCACTGATTCCCCGGTTCTTCATGCGGGCATCCCCGAACAATTCCGCCCACTCCCCTCCGTCGGTAATACTGTTGCCTAAAAATACTATATCCGTCGAAACGACCGGCAACGCCTCGTATAACGTTGCCTTTTGATACCAATATGTAGAATACTTCCTCTCCTGAGTATGCCCCCACTGACAAAGAAGCAATAACATGCATACCACCAAATACTTCATCATACCGTTAATCTTTTTCTATTGAAAAAATCTCCTTCAGCCAGGGCAAAACCCACTCTTTCTTGAAATAATGCATAGGCGGATCCACATTCGCCAAACGGAAAAAAGTGCTCCGGTCGATACCTTCGGGCAACCGCTCCAAATAGGTACGGTCTTCCGGTGCAGCGAAACGCGGATAATGGTGATAAACAAAACGTTCCGGATGTCCCGATGCGGCGAAAGCCTTTTGTATCATCCCGAAATCCCGGTCCATCCCGCCTTCCGTACAGATTACATAACGGGGCGCTAAGGCCGCAACCAGATCCGGGAAATCAAAATGACAAAGGAAACCGGGTATCAGATGCCGGATAGAATTGGGGAAAGGCCTGTTGCCGTTCTCTCCCGGATAGGTCATCACCTCCATCCTCTCTTTCGTACGGCACAAAAAATCATTGTAGACAAAAGCATAAACGGTCGTATCCAATACGCCCAACACCATCAACGGCTCCGTTCCCAACGAGAATCCGCTGACAATAATCCGTTCCCGGTCCACATAAGGACGGGTCTTCATCCATTCCAGCACCTGCTGGTCAAGCCACGCCGTATATCCCAAATAACTCCAGCCCATCTCCAACAGATAACGGGCGACAATATCGTAATCATAGCCCCTTCCCGTATAACGCTCCAGATCGCAAGTCTCCCCCGCCGCCGGATTATCAACCGCCACCGCTATACAGCCGGCCTTCACATAATGGAGTGCCATTGCCGCCTTGTCCCGGTTGCCTCCTGCTCCCAGCTTCGGATAAACGGGGTCTTCTCCGGCAATCGCCTCTTTCGTGCTGCCGGAACCGGGTATGCACAAAACCGCCGGCAGCTTTTTCCCCTGCCCACAGCCGTCCGGCAACAATACCAGAAAAGGAAAAACCATCCCTTCTTCGGGATAAATCTCCCACTTCTCCACCACATAACCATCCCGCGGTGTCACGGAAATCCTGCGGGCATCCGCAACTCCCGTCCCCGAAGGAAAATTCATCAGCCTTTTCATAGCCTCCCTCACTTCCTCCTGCCACTCACGCATCTCCCCGGCTGTCATTCCCTCCCGGAAAGCACATTTCGGCTGAATCTGTTTCATCCGGTTGTGTACCGCTCCCAGCGAACTGAGAAAACGGCCGTCCTCCCGTCCGGAAACGATTTTAGCCTGCTCTGCGGGCTGAAAAGCCTCCGGCACCCGCTGTGCAAGGACTCCCATACACAACGCCGTAAACAAAATAAAAACAATACACTTCTTCATACCGACTGATCTACTTGTTCAACTTCTCAAGCACCTGCCAACACTGGAACAAACCGCGGGGAACATGGAAACAGCCTTTCCACTTGCCCCCTTTCAAAGGCAGCAGCACCTCGCCTCTCCGGTTCAGATAGCCGAACCATTCCGGATACTCCTTGTCGGCAAAATGACTCCATGTATAATCGTGTACCTTCTCAAACCATTTCAGACACTCCTCCGAGCCGGTCAGTTGGTACCCCTTCAGCATCGTAATCAACGTTTCGATATGCACCCACCACAATTTCTGGTCCCATTCCAGCTGCTGCACCGGATGTCCCAGACGGTCCATAAAATAGAAAATGCCGCCATACTCCTTGTCCCAGCCGTATTCCACCTCCTGCAACGCAATTTTCACAGCCCTCTCTATCAACTCCTTGTTATTCAGTCTGACACCCAAATCCATAATGAACCACATCGCCTCGATGGCATGCCCCGGATTCAGTAAACGTCCGTCGAAGTTATCCACCAGCTGCCCGTCCGTTCCAAGATGCTCCACCACCAAGCCCAGCTCCGGACGATAAAACACGTCCAGCACCTCATGGATGCAGTTATAAATAGACTTCTCCATAAAATCCTTGTCCAGCAGCGGTTCGATTTCCAGCGCCAGATTGCAAAGAATCATGGGCAGCGCGAAACTCTTCATATTCCGCGTGCCGGGATAAGCCTTGTTCCATTTTCCTTTCGGATTATCCACCTTCGATAAAATAATGTCGAACGTCTTTTTGGCAATGTCCGCATACTCCTTGCTGCCGGTGGCGATGCTCAACTGTCCGAAAGCCATCGCGGCAAACGTATAGGAGAAAATATTATACGGCTCCACCAACGGTTTCCCTTCCCGCGTCAGGGCAAAATACCAATTGTAATTTCCGTCGTGTCCGTGCTTCTTCAGAAACTCGGCTCCCTGAACGGCACAATCCAGCCACTCCTGTTTCTTCTCCACCTTATTGTAAAGCATCGAAAACATCCACACTTCCCGCCCCTGCAGCCAGATGAACTTGTCCGTATCAAATACATTCCCGACACGGTCCAAACAAGTGAAGTAACCTCCGAATTCTTTATCCTGAGACTTCTCCAGCCAAAAAGGAATCACCTTGTCCAGCAACTCCGACTTATATTGCTGTGCTAACTTTTTAAAATCCAACATGGTCATACTATTTTATCAATCATTAATCATTTTTCCAATCTTCTCCAGGTCAGCCCCTTCGGCTGTTCTCCCGCCGGCCATACCAGACTGTACAACCAGCCTACCCCCACCGACACGACAATACCGATAGCTCCGTATAGCAGGAAAGACACCGGCGTATAAATACTCAACGCAAACACCACAACCGTTCCGGAGATAAAGCCCAGCAAAGCCCCCTTCGCCCCGATCCGGTCAAAAAAGATGCCCATCATAAACAGACCTCCCAGTCCGCTCGACAGCAATCCCAGTATCGAATTGAAGTAATCCAGCAGCGAAAGAATATTCCACGTAGCCATCATCACCGCCAGCACCGTTCCCAAAGCTCCTGCCGCGAGAGAAACCCAGCGCGCCACATTCAGTACGCTCTTATCCGAAGCACCCGGCACACAATGCTTATAAATATCCATAGAAAACGCCGTAGAGGTAGAATTGATATTGGAAGAAATCGTGGACATCGTAGCCGCAAAAATTGCAGCAATCAGCAGTCCGGCAAGTCCCACCGGCATCTGGCTCATCATAAAGAACGGGAAAATGGCATCCCCGTTGGAAAGTGCATAACTCAATTCATCGGGACGCGATTTGAAAAACGTATACAACCCCGTACCGATCAGATAGAACACCACCGAAATAAACACGCTCATCAAGCCGTTCATCATGATGCCCTTTCCCGCACTGCGCTCATCCTTCGTCGTCAGATAACGCTGAATCACCGTCTGGTCTGAAGTATAGGAAATCAGGTTGTTGGCGATGCCTCCTAAAATAACCACCCAAAAAACAGCTTTCGTGCAATCGAAACTCCATTCGAACATCCGGAACTTATCGTGATCTACGGCGATATCTATAAATCCGCCCACACCGCCTTCCGTATGAAGAATCAGGTAAATGGCAGCGAAAAAGGCTCCGCCAACCAGAATGAACCCCTGAATCACATCCCCCCAAACCACGGCTTCCACACCGCCCATCGTACAATACACCACCGTAACGATACCCATCAGGATGATACAAATATAAATATCGATACCGGTCACCGTCGTCAGCGCCAGGGAAGGCAGATACAGCACCAGCGCCGTACGGGCCACCATAAACGCGATAAACAATACGCTGGCCATCAGACGGGTCGTATAATTGAAACGCAGCTGCAAATACTCATACGCGCTCGTCACATTCAGACGCCGGAAGAAAGGCAGATAATACTTTATCACCGGATAGGACACCAGCAGAATCATCACCAGCATCGGATAGTAAGCCCAGTTGGTGGCGAAAGCCTTCGCCGGAATCGCCATATACGTGATGGCGCTCAACATCGTGGCATAAATACTGATTCCGGCAGCCCACCACGGAATACGGCCGCCTCCCTTGAAAAAGTCCTCGCTGCTCGAAGCGCGGCGCATGAAATAATACCCCAGCAGCAACATCCCCACCAGATACACAACCAGCACCGACCAGTTCACCCAGCCGAATCCCGTCCTGGTGCCCATCTCCACGGCATATACCCCTGCGGAGCGTATGCCGGGCTGACTTTCACCGTTCACCACCAGCCAGTTTCCCTTGTAAGGCACAACCGCCGCCCCGGCCAGCGCCAGTTCGGAGAAATAGCCTTCCGACACCCACGAATCCGTCAGCGTATGATAAATCAACAGATTGCCGTTGAAATCATACCAGTCGGCAGGATGCCGCAAATAGGCACGCTCCTCCTCCTGCAATTGTGCGGTAAGCGAATCATTTCCCGCCTGCAGCGCCTGCTCCAGTAACAAAGGCCTGTCCAGCGCCCGCTTGAACCGGTCGTAATTCACGCCTCCTATCACAGCGACATGGTGACTTCCCGAAGCAACAGCCGTGCCGCCGACCAACGCCCGAGCACGCCCCTCTTCATAAGGCACCGCATCGGCTACCGCCTCCCATTTGCCGTTCCGAGGATTGTAGCCGTATCCGTCCGTATGCACCCGGCTCTCCTGTCCGTCAGCTGCCGGCAAAAAGCCTCCCATAACGAAAAACCGAGCCTCTTCCGCCGTATTCTGCACAACCCCTACAGGCTGTATGCGGGCTTCTCCGGGAAACGGAGCCACCTCTTCCCAGCCTTTGCTCTCGCCCAAACGCAACGCAAAACAACGGTTACCCGGCTTGTTGTCCATATTTCCGCCGGCCACATACACGACATTTCCACTCAATCCGCCTGCCATATTATCCATCGCCACCGGCAAATCAGGCAAAGCCTCCGCAACAATCTCCCCTCCGGCACGCTCTTTCAATATCCATACCTTGTTCAGTCCTCCCGCTGCATTCCGGCCACCGACACAAACCACCCCTTCCGGCGTAGTAAAACTCACCCCGTAAGCAGCGCCTTCAGGCAACTTGCCCGCTTTCTTCCATTCCGCCTCCGGATTCAACGGGTCCGCCAGCACGAAAATATCATCGTAATACACTTTTTCCCCGCCTTCCGCTGCCGGAACTCCGGGAAAATTGCACCCTCCGGCTACCACCAGCCTGTCACCCAGAATTCCTGCATAAGGGGCGGAAACGCCCTGTCTGCTTCCTTCCTCTCCGGATACCCATAAGCCGGACAATTGTTTTACACTCACCACATTGTGATGATTATCCCGTCCTTTATTCTCTTCCGTCAAAGAACGCGTTTCGGCTCTCAGAGCGAAAGCCCCGAATATCAGACATCCGACAAGCCAGCAGTATCTAAAAGGTACTCTCATACAATCTTTTTATAAAAAAATCCTTACATTTTATTACATCTGTCGAAAAAGCGAATAGCTTCCAGTTCCGCTTTCATCGCTTTTTCCTCCTCGTCCGTCATATTGCGGAACGGAGTACGGTTCTTGCCCAAATCCAGACCAATCAGCTTCATAATGCGTTTCCCGCCCACGATATTTCCCCGGTAATTGCAAATAACATTAATCACCTCCTGGGAGAAATTCTGCAACTCGCGAGCCTTCTCCAGATCGCCGGCTTCCCAGGCTTCCAGAATGCCCACAAGGGCCCGGCCGTTATAATTCGTCGTGCCGCCGATACCTCCCTGCGCGCCGCCCATGGCCAGACACGGCAAAATCGTCTCGTCCTGTCCGTGCAGCATATCGAACTTGCCGCCCTTGTACAAACGGCACTGATTGTATTCATACAGACTCTCGTAAGTATACTTGATGCCGGCGAAATTGGGAATGCGTCCGTCCACCGCCTTCAAAAACTCGACCATAGACAGATAAGCATTGTTAAATGCCGGAATATGATAGTAATAGAAAGGCAGCTGCGGTGCACCGGAAGCAATCTCCTCACAATACTTCACCAGCTCTTCCACCCGGCCGATTTTAGGGAACGGCGTAGCCATCGCCCCGATTCCCCATGCCCCGATTTTCTGGGCATGAGCGGCCAGATTACGGCTCGTCTTCACACACGTACTTCCCACATGCACAATCACTTTAAATCCCTTCGGAGCCACTTCCACCCACTTTTCCGCCAGCTTCATCCGCTCTTCCTCCGTCAGCATATAGCCTTCCCCCGAAGAGCCGTTAATAAATACACCCTTCAGGCCGTTATTCACCAGTAATTTCGCATACGCCGCAATCGGTTCGTAATTCACCTCCCCGTTTTCATAAAACGGAGTAAAAGGTGCGTCAATCAATCCTTTAATCTTTTCCATTTCTTATATTTTAAAATATATCACTTTCACTTCTGAACGTCGAAGCCGGCAGCCCCTCCTCATTCACGAGATTCCCCGTGGAGAACGGTTCCCATCCGTAACGGACATACTTCGGATTCTTCACCTTCGGGCTGGATACCTTCACCTCATTTCCTACGACTACAGCCTCTGCCGGCACAAACAAACGGTCCTCCCCGGCCACTTCAAACGTCCTCAATGCCTGTCCGTCCGACGCTTTCATTCCCTGGCCGTAATCAAAAGCAACATACGCCGCCCCGTTCCGGGACTCCATCCCTCTGTACAACGGTCCCGAAGGCACCAGTCTGCCGAACCCGTAATCCCGGTGCAGCGCCCATCTCGCCAGCCGCTCTCCGACTTCCCGCTTCCGCACGGGATGCACATCCGTCGGGTTCCCCAAATCACTCGACACCGCCATGGCGACATTCGCAATCTTACCCGCCAAACGCCGCTGACTGTCACGGAAATGCGGCCAGCTCGGACGGTTTATACTCGACAGCTGCACATAGTAAAACGGCAGTTCCTCTCCCCACGTATTCCGCCAACTCTCCACCAGGGCTGGGAAAACACACTCGTGCAATTCCACGTTGTGCGCATTCGATTCTCCCTGGTACCACACAAAGCCCTTCACCGGGAAACCCGCCAGCGGCAACACGCCCGTCGCATACAGATAAGACGGTTCATAAGAATGACGCTGGTATTTAGAGGTCGTATTCTTCATGTTCAAAACAGCTCTCCCCCTCACCCAATCCTGCAGCATGTCGTTTTTCGTCCAGTCGTAAAGCTCATCCACCAGCACCGGATGAAACTCCATCGTTTTTCTGTCGATAAAAGCCTCCGCCGGCGCTCCGCCGATCGCATTGCAAATCAGGCCGACCGGCACATGCAGACTATCGGACAACATTTTTCCGAAATAATAGGCCACAGCGGAAAACTTCGCCACGCTTTCGGGCGAGGCGTTCGTCCAGGACGCCGGCAGATAGTGCTCCATACGGTTCAGCAGAAGCAAATCTGTCGTATCCCAACTCACCGCATCGGTATATACGCGGGGCTTCATATCATAAAGTCGGATGCGGTCATCGGCAGCCTGCGCCAAAGCTTCCTTAGCTCCGGCAGCCTGTTTCACCATAAACGCCATATTCGACTGGCCGGAGCAAAGCCATACTTCCCCCGCCAACACATTTTTAAAAACCAGACTCTTTCCCGCCGTCCGCACCGACAATTCATACGGACCTCCCGCCTCCAGCGGTTCCAGTACCACCTGCCAGCGTCCATCCGCTCCTGTAACGGCCTTTTTCCGCTGCTTTCCGATTCTCACAGCGACCTCCTCGCCGCTATTGGCAATTCCTTTCAACACCAATGCCCGATCCCGCTGCAATACCATATTATCCCCGTACACGGCAGGCATCTGCAAACCGCCATAATCCCCCGTCACGGCGGAATAAACTTTCCGCGCCACAATCCCGGCACCCTCCGCAACGGGATGCAACGCATCCGGCAACAAATCCGGACGGTTATACAGCCTTTCCTGCAAATCAATCAAAGGCACATCCGCCACCCGCGCCACATGCTCTATCGCCTGCTGTATCTGCTCGTACCAATCCCGCGTACCCGACTTAAAGCGCGCATGACGGTTCGTTATCGGCGTCATCCGGCAAATCCATATCCGGCAATCTGGGTTCGCCACCCGGAACGTATCAATCAAATGCAAATAATCCCGGACGAATTCATCCCGGTAGTTAGGCCAGTTCCGGGGATCCGTATCATTCAACCCCAAATGGATCACCACCACATCGGCGGCGAAAGCCACCGCATCGCGGAACTCCTGCTGCTGCACATAAGGCCGGTGTCCCTTATTCAACAATGTCGCTCCCGACTTCCCGAAATTACGCACCTCATACCCATCCCCGAGTAATCGTGCCAACTGAGCCGGATAACAATCCCGCTCCCGGTTTTCCAGCAGGTAGCCATACGTCACGCTGTTCCCCACACAAGCTACCTTTGTCTGACGGGCAAATACCGGACCTGCCCACAAAAGCACGATAACAAGAATACCTATACGCATGGCAGCAACTATTAAAAACCTATTTCTTTACTTTCACCTTCGCAATCGCCTTCTTCATCTTTCCGGTCCCGATGCAGGGGGCATGCCCGTCCTGCGGGAAAAACACGGCGAACTCTCCCGGATGCAGCGTAAAGTACAAACCCGCCTCATCGGTATAAAAAGCGATGTCATCCTTCACATTATACGCCTCCCGGAGTTTTACCAAACCGGAACGGGATTTCCAGGCGAACGTCTCTTCTCCCGCCAGCGGGAACTGAATATCGATATACTCATCGTGCGTCTCCAGCACCGCTGCCGATTTATCCTTGCCCTCCGGCTCCACCACATTGATATAAACATCCTCACCGTCCAGCTCCACTCTTCCCGGCTCCATCCGCAACAAGTCGTGCGATTTCACATAATCAAACACCGATTTAAAAGCAGGGTGCAGACACTCCGCTAATTCACTGTTTTTTAAAGCATCTATAATCATTATATTTTCATTTTAAAGCACATCAAAACACCTCCGCCCCATTCCATCTTACAAAAATAGATGACGGTTTTATAAAAACAAAGATATTTATTCTTTATATTAATAATTCCCTATCATACACTTCTTCCTAGTTTCGCCATAGATACGCCATATCAAAATCAGATTAAAAACAGAATATATCCTGTTTAAATTCATAATATAATTTATTTTAATTGGATTTAACTTGGATTTAACTTGGATTTAACATGGATTTAATCTGGATTTAATTTAGCTTTAATATCATTTTAAATATAAAAAACCACAACGTTTCATTAGACCAAAAAATATATTTGATTAAAAAAAACAACGAGCCCCCGGAAGTTTCACTGATTTCCGGGGGTTTTGCTGTATTCACATTTTATCCCTATCTTTGCGGGCGAAAAAACAGAAGAAATGAAGCATAAGTCCGGATTCGTCAATATCGTAGGAAACCCCAATGTCGGCAAATCGACGCTAATGAACCGGCTGGTGGGGGAAAAAATTTCCATCATTACCTCCAAATCCCAAACGACCCGTCACCGGATAAAAGGGATTGTCAATGAAGAGGATTTCCAGATTGTCTTTTCGGACACGCCCGGCGTGGTGAAACCGAGCTACAAGATGCAGGAGTGCATGCTGGAGTTTTCCAAATCGGCCCTGACAGATGCAGATATCATCCTGTATGTTACGGATGTTATCGAAAACATCAACAAAAACGAAGACTTTATTGAAAAGGTAAACCAAAACGAAGCCCCGGTATTATTGGTGCTCAATAAAATAGATTTGACCAATCAGGAGAAGTTGGAAGAATTATACGGGAACTGGCAACAGCTTATTCCCCGCGCCGAGATTTTTCCCATATCGGCAACAGAGAATTTCAACATCGACAATCTATATAAACGTATTATTGAGCTTTTGCCAGAGGGGGAACCCTTTTTCCCGAAAGACGAACTGACAGACCTGCCCGCCCGCTTTTTCGTGACGGAAAGCATCCGGGAAAAGATTCTGCTCAACTACGAGAAGGAAATCCCCTACTCCGTGGAAGTGGAGGTGGAAGAATTCAAAGAGGACGACCGCCGCATCAACATCATGGCCGTCATATACGTGGAGCGCGATTCTCAAAAAGGCATCATCATCGGCCGGCAGGGAGAAGCCCTGAAAAAAGTGGGCACGGAAGCCCGTCTGGACATAGAGGCCTTTTTCGGGAAAAAGGTTTTTCTGCAGTTATATGTGAAAGTCCAGAAAGACTGGCGTAACAAAGAACGGGATCTAAAAAATTTCGGATACGTGCAATAGAAAAGCGTGTAAATCAAGAACAACATGAGCAATATCGTAGCAATTGTCGGAAGACCCAATGTGGGCAAGTCCACTTTATTCAACCGCCTGATAGGCACCCGCAAAGCGATTGTCAATGAGGAAAGCGGGGTAACGAGAGACCGGAACTACGGAAAATCGGAATGGTGCGGCAAAGAGTTTTCGGTTATCGATACAGGCGGTTATGTGTCCAACAGCGATGACATTTTTGAAGAAGAAATCAACAAACAAGTATTGTTGGCACTGGACGAAGCCGATGTTATCCTTTTCATGGTGGATACGGAAATCGGCCTGACGGGACTGGACGAGAATTTTGCCAAATTATTGCGCAACATACAGAAACCGGTCTACCTGGTAGCCAATAAAGTGGACACCAGCGAGCGCATATACGATGCCAGCGAGTTTTACCGGTTGGGCATCGACAGCGAACTCTACTGCATCTCTTCGGCCAACGGATTCGGGACAGGCGAACTGCTCGACGCCATCTGCTCGCACTTCTCGGAAGAAAAAGAAGAGAATACGGACCATTTGCCTCACATCGCCATTGTAGGGCGTCCGAACGTGGGGAAATCATCGACAATCAACGCGCTTATTGGAGAAGCCCGCAACATCGTGACGGAAATCGCCGGTACGACCCGTGACTCGCTCTACACGCGATACAACCGTTTCGGTCACGATTTCATCCTGGTGGACACCGCCGGCATGCGCAAAAAAGCCAAGGTAAGCGAAGACGTGGAATTTTATTCGGTGATGCGCTCCATCCGGGCGATCGAGGAATCGGACGTGTGCATGCTGCTCATCGATGCCACCCGGGGAATGGAAGCCCAGGACCTGAACGTGTTCCGCCTGATCGAACGCAATCACAAGGGGGTCGTTATTCTGGTCAATAAGTGGGACCTTATAGAAAAAGACCACAAAACGACGGCAGCCTTTGAAAAAGAGTTAAGGGAGAAAATCGCTCCTTTCCGGGATGTCGATATCATCTTTACCTCCGCCGTAACCAAACAGCGTTTACTAAAAGCCTTAGAGGCGGCCATAAAAGTGTATGAGAACCGAACACAAAAACTAAAGACATCCGAACTCAACCGGATTATGCTGGAAGCAATTGAAGCCTATCAGCCTCCCATGACGAAAGGCAAGTCCGTAAAAATCAAATACGTCACCCAGTTGCCGACACATTCCCCCTCATTCGCTTTCTATTGTAACCTGCCTCAATACATAAAAGAGACTTATAAACGTTACTTGGAGAATAAAATCCGGGAGAACTGGGATTTTACGGGTGTTCCGATCCAGCTCTTCATGAGAAAAAAATAAATTAATAAGTTTTTTTCTATTTTTTATTAATTTTGCAAGCGTTTTTGAAATACGCATGACTCAAAATAATAAGATAGAACACGACGGAATTGTCAAGAACATTACAACTGATACGGTAGACGTGATTATCGAAAGCCTGTCGGCTTGTGCGGGATGTCACGCCAAGAGCGTATGCGGCATGACAGATGCAAAACGCAAGACCATTACGGCAGAGCGGCCTTCCTTTC
Source organism: Odoribacter lunatus (assembly GCF_943193135.1). Classification (GTDB taxonomy): domain Bacteria; phylum Bacteroidota; class Bacteroidia; order Bacteroidales; family Marinifilaceae; genus Culturomica; species Culturomica lunata. The sequence goes on along the minus strand of NZ_CALPCZ010000017.1, from coordinate 19,703 downwards.
CAATAGCCGCAGGCGATAAAGTAACAGTATACGCCAGTTTGAACAACGCCGTGTATTCCGTTATTTTAGCCTATATTATTCCGGTTATCATTATTATCCTGTTATTATTCTTACTATTATATCTCGGTTGCGATGAAACGCTGGCAGCAGTGAGTGCATTAGGCGGTATCACCGTTTATTTCATAATCCTCTATCTTAACCGTCGGCGGATTGGCAGAAAAATCAAATTTACAATAGAAAAAAATTAAAGATACATAAACACTTAAACATGAATACGATTCTTATTACTATTATTTCTTTATGTGCAATTGGTGTTGCTTCGGCAGTCATACTTTATTTTGTTGCACAAAAATTCAAAGTAGAAGAAGATCCGCGCATCGATATCGTGGAAGGTCTTCTTCCAGGAGCCAATTGCGGAGGTTGCGGTTTTCCCGGATGTCGTGGATTGGCAGAAGCAGCTGTAAAATCGGAAACCATGGAAGGCGTATTTTGCCCCGTAGGAGGAAGTGAGGTAATGAATAAAGTAGCAGTGGCTTTAGGACGTGAAATAACTGCCCAAGCTCCCAAAATTGCGGTTGTTAGATGCAATGGCAGTTGCGAAAACCGTCCACGTACCAGTATGTACGACGGAGCCCATTCATGCGCTATAGAACACTCTTTATATATCGGAGACACTGCTTGTCCTTTCGGTTGTCTGGGATGCGGAGACTGCGTGGAAGTTTGCCAATTTGACGCACTACACATTAATCCGTCTACCGGTTTACCGGAAGTAGACGAAAGCAAATGTGTCGCTTGCGGAGCCTGTGTGAAAGCCTGTCCGAGAAATATCATCGAGTTGCGTAACAAAGGCCCAAAAGATCGCCGAGTATTTGTATCCTGCGTCAATAAAGACAAAGGAGCCATAGCACGCAAAGCTTGTACGGCTGCTTGTATAGGTTGTATGAAATGCGCTAAGGAATGTCCTTTTGAAGCAATTACGGTAGAAAATAACTTAGCTTACATTGACTACAACAAATGCCGCTTATGCCGCAAATGTGTTGCAGTTTGCCCAATAGGCGCCATTCATGAAGTAAATTTCCCTGAAAGGAAAGTAACTCCGGAAGCCCCCCAAGCATCAGAAGAATAAAATAGATCTATATCGCAAATTTAAAACTTTATACTGTGTTAAAGACATTCAGAATCGGAGGCGTACATCCGCCCGAGAATAAGCTATCATCAAGCGAGAAAATACAGATTTTACCTGTACCTGAACAGGTAATCATTCCGCTGGGACAACACATCGGTGCTCCTGCGACACCGATAGTACAAAAAGGAGACTATGTCAAAGCAGGGCAACTAATTGCCACAGCTACAGGTTTTGTATCCGCCAATATTCACAGTTCAGTATCAGGTACTATCGTAGCCATTGATAATTTTACCGATGCGGCAGGTTTATCTAAACCGGCCATTACGATAAAGGTAGAAGGTGACGAATGGGAAAAAAACATCACCCGCAGTGAAAAAACGGATCACAACATTACGCTATCCAAAGAGAAAATCATCGAGGCTATCAGTGCCGCAGGTATTGTTGGTATGGGAGGAGCCACCTTTCCTACGCAAGTAAAACTATCACCACCTCCCGGCAACAAAGCTGAAATATTAATTATCAATGGCGTGGAATGCGAACCTTATTTGACTGCCGACCATCGCATTATGCTTGAAAAAGCAGAAGAGATTATTGTAGGCGTTCAGATTCTAATGAAAGCTATTGATGTAAAACAGGCAGTCATCGGTATCGAAAATAATAAACGAGACGCTATCGAAAAATTGCAAAGCTTGGCAACCAAAACATTAGGAGTAGAGGTATGCCCGCTTAAAGTACGGTATCCTCAAGGAGGTGAGAAACAACTTATCAAAGCCATTACAGGACGTTCCGTTCCTTCGGGTGCACTTCCGATTGCAGTAGGAGCTGTCGTACAAAACGTAGGAACCGCATTAGCTGTATACGAGGCTGTTATGCAAAACAAACCGTTAGTGGAAAGAGTTGTGACTATCACCGGAAAATCAGTAAAACACCCGGGTAATTACCTGTGCCGTATCGGAACACCGATATCCAAACTGATAGAAGCAGCCGGAGGACTTCCCGAAGATACCACCAAAATCATCGGTGGCGGGCCTATGATGGGACGGGCCATGGTTAATCCGGAATCCCCCATACTGAAAGGTACGAGTGGTATTTTAATCATAAACGACAAAGAAGGCGCCCGCAAACAAAGCCGCAACTGTATTCGCTGCTCTAAATGCGTATCCGCATGTCCGATGGGCTTGGAGCCTTATTTGTTAATGACATTAGCTACCCATAATATGCTGGAAGACATGGAAAAAGAAAAAGTCATGGACTGTATTGAATGTGGTTCCTGTAGCTTCACATGCCCGGCAGACCGTCCACTTCTGGACTATATCCGTTTAGGCAAAGCCCGGACTGGCGCTATGATTAGAAATAGAAAAAAATAAACCAGAACAGTATGAATAAATTATTAATATCTCCCTCTCCACACGTACATAGCGGAGACTCTATTGAGAAAAACATGTATGGAGTATTGATTGCACTTATTCCTGCATTTCTTTGTTCCATTTTCTTCTTCGGTACAGGTGCATTGATAGTTACTTTAACTTCTGTCCTCGCTTGCCTGCTATTCGAGTATTTGATTCAAAAATTTTTATTGAAACAACAACCGACTATTCTTGACGGCTCCGCCCTCATCACCGGAGTACTTTTAGCTTTTAACGTACCGTCCAATCTTCCGGTATGGATCATCATTATCGGAGCTCTGGTAGCTATCGGCATCGGTAAAATGAGTTTCGGCGGCTTAGGTTGCAATATTTTCAACCCTGCCTTGGTAGGACGTGTATTTTTGCTAATTTCTTTTCCGGTACAAATGACTACCTGGCCCTTACCTGCGGGTTTCAGCAATTCTTATTTAGATGCTCAAACAGGTGCTACCCCTTTGGCTATTATGAAAGAAGCCTTGAAAAGCGGTCGTTCCGTAAGTGAAGTATTGTCATCAGATACCCTTATCTCCTTTCGAGACATGCTTATCGGTAATACGGGCGGAAGTTTGGGTGAAGTTGCTGCCATTGCCTTGCTGATTGGTTTTGCATTTATGCTATTCCGCAAAATTATTACATGGCATATTCCCGTAGCCATTTTCGCTACCGTATTCGTATTTACAGGCATTTTACACATATGCAATCCGGAACATTTCGCAGGTCCACTCTTCCATTTGCTTACGGGTGGTATGATGTTAGGTGCTATTTTTATGGCAACAGACTACGTCACTTCTCCTATGAGTACAAAAGGAATGGTGATTTACGGTATCGGAATCGGTATCATTACGGTAGTTATCCGTACTTTCGGAGCTTATCCCGAAGGCATGTCGTTTGCCATATTGATTATGAATGCCTTTACGCCCTTAATCAACCGCTATTGCAAACCTCAGCGATTCGCTTAACAACATTAGTAAAATTATGGGAAAAAAATTAGAATCAAACTTCAAAAATATGGTATTAGTGTTATTGGGAGTAACACTTATATCTTCAGCTGCCGTAGCCTATGTTCAGTCATTAACGGGCAGTGCAATCAATGAAGCAAAGCAAAACAAACAGGCCAACGCCATCCGTCAGGTCATCCCGGGGGAATATAATAATAACCCTATTGCCGAGGCTTGGAAAGTAACAACACCCGACGGAGAGGAATTGGAATTCTTTCCGGCAAAGAAAAACGAAGAAACCGTTGGTACTGCTGTAAAGACCTATAGCAAAAAAGGATTCGGAGGGGAAGTATGGTTAATGGTCGGTTTTTATCCGGATGGACGCATCTCCAATTATTCCGTATTGGAACACAAGGAAACCCCCGGTTTAGGTTCCAAAATGAATGTTTGGTTTACCAAAAATGGTAAAGGAAGCGTTATCGGAAAACACCCCGGTACAACCGCTCTAAAAGTAAAAAAGGAGGGCGGGGATGTAGATGCTATTACAGCTGCAACTATTTCGTCAAAGGCATTTCTTGATGCTGTAAACAGAGCATCTGCCGCTTTAGCCGGTAATGCGGATAGCTATTCGGGTGCAACCCCCAAAGCCACCGCAGACACGACGAAAATATGCGAGGAAAAAGCAAAATGCGATTCACTCTGCAATTTACCCTGCAAGCATTAATTTAGATAAAACAAATACAATCACCTGAAATATGAGTAATATATCAAATTTAACACGGGGATTATTTAAAGAAAATCCGACTTTCGTACTCTTACTCGGTATGTGTCCGACCTTAGGGGTTACCACATCCGCCATTAACGGTATGGGTATGGGACTAGCCACGGCATTTGTACTAGTTATGGCGAACTTGGTTATATCATTAGTCGCTAACATCATTCCGGATAAAATCCGCATTCCTTCATTTATCGTAATCATTGCAGCATTTGTAACGATTGTCGATATGTGCATGGCGGCTTACCTGCCTTCCCTTCATGAGTCTTTAGGATTATTCATTCCCTTGATTGTTGTGAACTGTATTGTTTTGGGGCGAGCCGAAGCTTTCGCTTCCAAAAATAACGCATGGGCTTCTGTTTTGGATGGATTAGGCATGGGCTTAGGATTCACCATGAGTTTAACCATTTTGGGAAGCATACGGGAAATATTGGGAAGCGGAAAGATTTTCAATTCCGCGATATACAATGAACACTATGGAATGATTGTTTTCGTCCTTGCACCAGGTGCTTTTCTTGCTTTAGGCTATCTGATTGCTTTTATTAATCATTTGAGAAAAACCAACTAACCTCTCCAGAACATGGAATATATATTGATTTTTATCGCTGCCGTTTTTGTCAATAATATTGTATTGGCACAATTCTTAGGAATCTGCCCGTTTCTCGGGGTTTCCAAAAAAGTATCCACGGCATTAGGTATGACAGGCGCCGTTACCTTTGTAATGGTATTGGCAACTCTCGTCACGTTTATTGTTCAAAAAACCATATTAGACCCGTTTAATATCGGCTTTATGCAGACCATTACTTTTATCCTGATTATTGCCGCCTTGGTTCAAATGGTGGAAATTATCTTGAAAAAAGTAAGTCCGGCACTTTATCAGGCTCTGGGGGTATTCTTGCCTCTAATTACGACAAACTGTGCCGTATTGGGTGTGGCCATTATGGTTATTCAAAAAGAATACAATCTGCTTGAATCTATTGTTTTCGCCGCTTCCATTGCTATCGGATTCGGTTTGGCACTGACAATTTTTGCAGGTATTCGCGAACAACTCAATCTAGTAAAAGTGCCCAAAGGGATGCAAGGCTCCCCTATCGCTTTGGTAACAGCCGGTCTGTTAGCAATGGCATTTATGGGTTTTTCCGGTATTGTATAATATTATCTCGGATTTTTCTGTCTCCAGACAGAAGAATCCATTAATTGCTTTTCTATTCATGAAAAGATTAACTGGGTATATTATCATTCTGTTTCATTTATTTGCCTGTTCATCTATCAATGTTGTTGATGAACCGGATCCCGGATTGATACCGAACCAAACCACCTCTTCTTCTGAAATTGAAATTGTTATAGGCAGGTTACCCGATAGTATACCCATGGGGGAAAATGCTCAGTTTACATTACGCGTTCTTCAAAATACCCCGACAAATTTTGTCCGGCTTGACATTGACACCATCGGAAAATTCTCATTGGAAGCCAATGGTAAAAACTTCACACAGATAGATTCTATTTTAACCGATTTATCTTATGATTTTAAGTTTACCCCAAAAGAAGAAGGACAGTCACTCATTACTTTTCATGTAAAAAGCGAAAAGCACGATACGAGCCGAACCGTCGGGATTCGTACCTATTCGCCAGAGTCCGAAATTAGATTCCTTTCGGTTCCCGATAGCATTGCTGTCAACCAATCGGCTGAATTTCGCTTTATCATCCGGGGGGCAACGGGTGAATCATATAATTTAAAAGTCGACACGATTATCCCGGAATTTAAAATGCCCCTCCAATCACCAATTGCGGGACAAAGTGAGACAGTCATCTCCAGAGGTGTCGAGCTATCTGTAAACGGCGGGGCTCTTAGCGATTCGATAAAATTACTGGCAGGCTATACGAACAAATTCCGTATTGCCAATCCCCAAGCTGTCGGCAATTACCAAATCTTGTTCACTTTTACAGACAAACGAGGTAAAGAGACCAAATTTACCAAAACTTTCCGGGCCTATTCTCCGGGAAATATCAATATTCAATTCTATAATGTCAATCCCTGTTATGATTTGCATATAGATAAAGATAAACTCTATGATACACTAAACCAATTATACAGTTATATCCCGCTCTCTCCCGTCTTTCAGGGGCAAGAATGTGATTCCACAGCCTATCCTATCCACAGAGATTCAAAAGAAGCCAATAGTTGGAATATTGTTGGAAAAAGAGGTATCACCTTCCATATAGAACAAAAAGGAAGTGATGAGTTTTACTTTCCTGCTGACGCCATTAGGTATCCTGAAACAACACCTTTAAGACCGGAGATAGACGGGCATGATGTCAGCCAAACAATGCAACGCGCCGGTTTCCACGGAATGTTGTTCTACTACATCCCCGACAGGATTTATAAAGTTTCAACAATGTATCGGCTTACCGTATTCGACCGATGGGGTAAAAAGGCAACGCGTGATTTCATCGTACGAACTTATTAACTAATCGCTCGTAGGTTAATCCTGTAAAATTGGGTATTATTATATCCGCTTTATCCTGAATCGCTCCGGAAGGATTTGTTGTAGCCAATCCAACCACTGTCATACCGGCGCTTCTCCCCGCTTCCAGTCCCGAAAAAGAGTCTTCAAATACCCAACATTCGTCCGGAGAGACGCCCAACTCTTCTGCCGCCAATAGATAGCACTCCGGGTGCGGTTTGGAATGCGTAATCTTATCTGCTGTAACAATCGTATCGAACCACTCTTTCAACTCAGGACAAGCCCAGTATACATTTTCCATTTTCATATTATTGGAACTGGTGACAATTGCCAGTTTCACCCCCTGCCTCCGCAAATCCTCAATAAATTCAGGCAATCCCGCTATAAAATTATAAGACATCTGACTTTCAAATTCTGTAATCTTATCCACAATGACTTTTGCCTGATTTTTATCCGGAAAATAAGAGGTAAGCAATTCCTTCAAGGTTTTACCCTTTATCCGGTTGCTAAAATCAAGAACATCCGGATAAAACAAACGCCCCATTTCCGACCAAAATAAAGAGTAATATCCTTCCGTATCCAAAATTACTCCGTCCAAATCAAACAAACCTGCCTTTTTTTCTCTCATCGTTATATTCCGTATCGTTTATTTTGGGACGAAATTACACAAAAAGCCGCCAATGAAACAAAATATATCCTACTTTTGCACGACAAATTCCGTCAATCGATTCGTCTATGAAAAAATACCTACAACACCCCATATTTAACGTACTATCAGATATTGCCGAAGAGAAAAACGCCGAGATATATGTCATTGGCGGATATGTTCGTGACTTGTTGCTCGACCGCCCGTCAAAAGATATTGACATTGTAGTCAGGGGAAACGGTATTGAATTGGCACAAACCGCTGCTCAAAAGTTGGGAAAACAGACAGTATCTGTTTTCAAGAATTTCGGTACCGCCATGTTTCAATACAAAGGGATTGAAATTGAATTTGTAGGTGCACGCAAAGAATCGTACCGTGCCGACTCCCGCAAACCCATTGTGGAAGAAGGTACCATCGAAGATGACCAGAAACGACGGGATTTCACCATTAATGCTCTTGCTATTTCTTTGAATAAAGCTACTTACGGACAACTGATAGACCCTTTCGGCGGATTACAACATCTTGAAGAGCGTTTGATTAAGACTCCATTAGAACCGGGTATCACGTTTTCAGATGACCCATTACGCATGATGCGCGCCATCCGTTTTGCCTCTCAGCTCAATTTCAAAATTGAAGCAGAAACCTTCAAAGCGATACAAACCCACAACCAACGCCTTTCTATCATATCCATGGAAAGAATCATGGATGAATTCAATAAAATCATGCTTTCTCCCGAACCCTCCAAAGGCATCGGACTATTGGACGAAGCGGGACTATTGGAACAATTTTTCCCGGAACTGACGGCACTTAAAGGCGTGGAAGTGGTAAACGGTGTCGGACACAAAGATAATTTTTGCCACACTCTTACGGTATTGGACACCCTTTCCCTCTATTCAAATGATTTATGGTTACGCTGGGCAGCTTTACTCCACGATATTGCTAAACCGGTCACCAAGAAATTTATACAAGGCCAAGGCTGGACTTTTTACGGACACAATCACGTTGGGGAACGCATGGTTGCCAAAATCTTCAATCGGCTGAAGCTACCGCAGAACGAAAAGATGAAATATGTACAGAAGTTAGTAAAACTACACATGCGCCCTATCGTATTGAGTGAAGAAATCGTAACGGATTCTGCTGTCCGCCGCCTGCTTTTCGATGCCGGCAATGATATTGACGACTTGATGACCTTGGCGGAAGCCGACATTACCTCAAAAAATGAAGAGAGGGTTAAGCGCTTTTTGAATAATTTCAAAATCGTACGTCAAAAATTAAAAGAAGTCGAAGAAAAAGACTCTATCCGTAATTTCCAGCCTCCCATCAACGGAGAAGAAATCATCGCAACATTTAACCTGCCTCCCTGCCGTCTTATCGGCGACATTAAGAATGCCATCAAAGAAGCCATTCTTGACGGGATTATCGGCAACAACCCGGAAGAAGCCCGCCGTTACATGTTCAAGATCGCCGCTGAATTAGGAGTATTCCCACAACAATCATAACCCCCAAATTGATACGGAGTTAATCCAGCGGAATCAGTTGTTGGCTCCGCTTCCTTATATTTTGAAAGAATTAAAATACTTTCCGGTAAATCCGTCGTGCCGTTTCCACGGCATCTCCCGTAGCCTGTACCGGATAAATATTTTGCTGCCTCGTCCAGGGTTCTTCAAGAGCATACCAGTCAATGTCCGCAACGTCTTCGCCTTGAAGGCGTTTTTCCAACAGTCTGAAGTAGGCTTCCCAGCGAGGATAATAGAAGTCTTTCAGCAAGCCGTTCCATTCTTTGTGGGCATAATCCCGCAATCCTCCGTCATCCGCAGCAGTTCTGTCGCCCCATGTCGTTATCTGGGTGCGGGCATTCCATTCATTGAGACGTCTGTTTTCGTCATCCGGAGCTATTTTTTTAGCTTGTTCCAGCCACGTGCCGAGCATAAATTCGGGACGAGTGCTCAACAGTTCATCCTGCGCCAATATCAAATCTAAAAATTGTTTGCTACGCGTAGCGAACGCCGTTTTGTCTTTTTTGCGATAGGCCTCCATTGTTTCTTTCAGGAGTTCATTTCCTCTGTCGCTCAATGTCTGACGTACAATGTCTACCAAGTCGTATTCAAAGTTGTTGTTTCCCCGATACCAGTCCGCCACCGCCAGCATGGCTTCCGCAGCAGGCCGCAGGGCGCCAGGAGCGTAATACATCCGGGAGCTTCCCCACGAGGAGGCTGAGCGGACGTCCTCTCCTGGACGGGCGCAAAAGACGGATTCGGTGGTGCCTTCCTGTATGCGCGGACAGTTGTAAGCGGTCGCCGCCAGTATTTCCCACGCTTTCAGCAGCTGCGGGTCGTCCGTGCCGTAACGCGCCTTAACGTATCCTTTTATCCATTCTTCTTTGGTAAATTTTTCCGCACGCCAGGGTAGCTCAAACAGGAGTTCGTACATGACGGGGTTGTTTTCTATCCCTTCGGGAGTGATGCCCACCCCCACCATCGTCTGTCCGTTCGGGTGATTCCGCGCGAGGTAGTACCCCTCTATCACTCTGTCCATTCTGCCGTACATCCCAACATTTCCGCCGAAGTTAAGCAGCATGCAGTAAAGCCAGTCGTGTTTGCCGTATCCTTTTTCCCGGTACCAAGGAGAGTCGGGATCTCCCCACATGGGGCGATTTTCGCTGGATAAGTCCAGAACCATCAGGTCGCCAGCCTTCAATCCGTCAATCATGGCGGGACGCGGGTTCGCCTGCCATGCCTGTATAACCCAAACGGCCTGAGGATTGTTTTTTTTCATGGCTTTCATGATGGCCTCTCCGGCAGCAGCCAGGTCTACCCCAGCCGTATTTCCTCCTTCATGAAAAGGATCGATGCTGTAATAGCAGGCTTTTCCGAAGAGTTTTTCCATTTCCGCATAGTATAAACCCGCAATTCTTTCAAAAGAGGGATCTGTAGGCTGCAAGAATGCGGGGCGACGGAATCCGCACCATTTTCCGGGGTCTGCCACGTTTACACCCAATTTCTCCCGCGCATCGTTGGGCAGCATTCCGGCATATCCCGGGAATACGGGGTCTATTCCCCACTGTTTCATGCGGTTCAGTATCCGCTGCTGCAATTTTACCTGCTGCGCGTACCATTCTTCCGTAGCGGGTCCTCCCCACCCTTCCAGGTTATTCATGTGCCACCAAGCCAAGAATGCAGGTCCGGCGATGAAACGCCCTATTTCTTCGGGTGTATAGCCTAGATGTGTCAATACATTTTTCCACACGGCTTCCATTCCGACAATGGAGAGCGGCATGTTTATGCCGTGCAGCGCCATCCAGTCGATTTCCCTCTCCCAACGCTCCCAATCCCCAAATGCCATGGAGTATGAGTAGGTGCAATAGTTCAGGTCATAACGTTTTTTCAGGTCCGTTTCATGTCTTTCCCTGTGAGTGACCGGAGGCAATACATCCGGCAATTTCGCTTTCATGCCGTTCCATGACAGGTGAATACCTGCATGATACTTTAAATACCAGTTTACTCCCACAGCTATGTTCACATAGGTATTTCCCCTGACAACCACGCGGTCACCCTCCTGGTCCAGTTCAAAGAAATCACGGTCACTTTTCTGCAGTTCTATTTTAAATTTCTTGGAAGCTCCCGGGTCTATCCGATCTAACATTTCATTCACCGGCGACGCTATTGTCTGCATACCAAACAATAAAAAAATTGAAAAAATAAGGTGTCTCATACGCTTTTGTCAAATTAGTGTATCCAAGGTAGATTATTCCATGTTATACCATTTCTTTCTCCAACAATTCTTCCATTCCTGCAATGACCGGCGCTTTTTCCCGAAGCCGCGGGAGGCTGTTGTGGCCTCCGGCATACAAGACGCAGCCGAATCCGAGCGCCTGCGCCACCTCGGCATCATGCAGGGTATCTCCCACCATCAGCGTCTCTTCCGGGCGCAGACCGTAGTCCTCCACCATTCTCTTGCCTCTCTCGATTTTGCCCGCCGCGTAAATATTATCGGAGCCGCAGACCTGTTCAAAACAATCCCCGATATGGAAATCGAGCACCATTTGTTTCAAAAGGTTTTCTTTCAAAGCCGATAATATGTACTGTTTCCGGCCGCTTTGCTTTATCTGGCACAAAACTTCCGGCACAGCTTTGTTCAAGGTCACATTTCCCGCAAACCGATCGTATGTTTCCACAAAATCAACGGAGATTTCATGCAAACTCTCTTTTTCCATATCGAATCCGACTTTTTTATAAAAATCGACGACAGGAAAACCGAATACGTCTTTGTAGCCCTCCAAAGAAAGAAGGGGCAATCCTCTTTTTCCCAACATATCGTTCAACGTATCCACTCCGACCTGTACATCATTGAGCAATGTACCGTTCCAGTCCCAGACTATATTTTTGTATCTCATGTAAAATCCGATTTATGTGTCGGTAAAAGTAGTATATTTTCAGAAAAAAATGAGATTCGTTTCCGAACCTCATTCTCTGTTTTTATTCCGCTCCGGTATATCTTACATATTAGCAGCAATTTCAGCAGCACAGGCCTGCATTTCCTCTTTGGAAAATTCTTTTTTGGGATTGGAAAAATTCAGGTCGTTTCCCCCGTTCAACGGTACCAAATGTACGTGAGCATGCGGCACATCCAAGCCGATTACGGCGACGCCCACCCTTTCGCAGGGAACGGTTTTCCGGATGGCGTTCGCCACTTTTTTCGCAAAAACCATCAGTCCGGCCAATTCTTCATCGGTCAGATCGAAGATATAGTCTTCTTCCCGCTTCGGAACAACCAAAGTGTGTCCTTTCTGTAAAGGAGCAATATCAAGGAAAGCATAGTATTTATCCGTCTCCGCCACTTTGTAAGAAGGTATTTCTCCCCGGACTATCTTTGAAAAAATAGAAGCCATAACCGTCAAATTATAAAGTGATATCCATAATCTCAAATTCCATCTCTCCCGCAGGCACCTTTACTTTCACTATGTCACCCAATTTTTTCCCTACCAACGCCTGGGCTATCGGGGTATGAATGGACAACTTGCCTGCTTTGAAATCGGCTTCCGTTTCCGATACCAACGTATAAGTCATCTTCGCCCCATTTTTCGTATTGCGGATGGTCACCTTGTTCAACATCTGCACTTTCGACGTATCCAATTGAGATTCGTCGATTACACGGCAGCTGGCGATAGTATCCTGCAACTGGGCAATTTTTGCTTCCAACAACCCTTGGGCATCCTTTGCCGCATCATACTCCGCATTCTCGGAAATATCCCCTTTTTCTATCGCTTCACCAATCGCTTTAGATATTTTAGGACGCTCTACATTTTGTAATCTCTCAAGTTCTTCCTGTAATTTTTTTAAACCTTCTTTCGTTACGTATGATACTTTTCCACTCATAACATATTATTTAAGTTCAGTTGATACACAAAAAAATAAACGACACTTATCCTCCAATAAGTGCCTTTTATCTAAAAAAGAATTCCGATTAATTTTGGAACTCTCACCTTCGAGTACAAAAATAAAGACTTTTACCTAAACAACAAAATTTTCCCTTAAAATTATTCCAATATTCCTTTATCAAGGTAAATACTCCTGCTGAATATTACTCATGGCAGCAAATAAATTACTTCTTACATGTGGAGAAAGTGTTTCCATTTCCTTAATAATCCTCGCCACCGCATCCCGATTCGTCGCCCGCTCATAAGGGCAGAGTTTTTTCTGCTCCTTAAAATCCCGATAGGCCGCATAACGGGAAATCTCCTCTTTACTCAAATAAATCAAAGGACGAATCAATGTAAAAGTTCCCTCAAACATAGCCAATCTGGGAGGCATGCTTGCGATTATTCCATTAAACATCATGCTCATCAGCAGACTTTCCACGGCATCATCACGATGATGCCCCAGAGCCAGTTTATTGCACTCCTGCTCTTTGGCTATCTCAAACAATGTTTTCCGCCGGTTCCAGGAACAAACGAAACAGGCCGGTTTACCGGAGCCATCCCGTACCGCCGCATCTATCGTCCGATGTACAAACGCCACTCCCAATTGCCCGCAAAACTGCCGGATATACTCTTCATCCACTTCATAAGACACATCCTCCACCGCAATATGCGCCGCCACCACTTGATAATTATGCTTACGGTCTCTTGCCCGCAACGCCAACACTTCCAACAAGGCCAATGAATCCTGCCCTCCGGATACCCCCACTAAAATTTTATCGCCACTTTCAATCAGACCGTAATCATAAATAGCTTTCCCCGTTTTCCGAAAAAATTCCCGCATAAACAACTTTTGTTCTTTATCAGCCATTATTCCTCTTTTTCAAATTCATCAAGCAAAATTAAAAAAAGAGACTACAGCAAAAAACAACTATTCACGTTGCTTAGTTAAAAATTTTACTATCTTCGTTCCGTCTTAGGTGATATTTTTAACGTTATAAATTTTATTTCATGAAAAAAATCTTCTTCCTTTTGTTTTGTGGACTGTGGGTACTGCAAACGATAGCACAAGAAAAGCCCTATTGGCAAGATGTGCAGGTTGTTGCGGTAAATAAAGAATATCCCCGCTCCTCTTTTATGACTTACGACAACTTAGACCAGGCTCTAAGCTTCAAGTATGAAAACAGTAAATACTACACCTTACTCAACGGGACATGGAAATTCTATTTCACCGATGCCTACAAAAATCTACCTGCGGATATTACCGATCCGGCACGTTCCACATCAGACTGGAAAGACATTCAAGTACCGGGCAATTGGGAGCCTCAAGGCTATGGCGTAGCCATTTATACCAACCACGGCTACGAATTCAAACCGCGTAATCCACAACCTCCCACCTTACCCGAAGCCAATCCGGTAGGTGTTTACCGCCGGGACATTGAAATTCCCGCAGACTGGATGGACAGAGATATTTATCTCAATATCGACGGCGCCAAATCAGGTGTATATGTTTACATCAACGGCAAAGAAGTCGGATACAGTGAAGATTCTAAAAATACAGCTGAATTTTTGATTAACCCGTATGTAAAACCGGGCAAAAACGTACTTACCTTAAAAATATTCAGATGGAGTACCGGCTCTTATCTCGAATGTCAGGATTTTTGGCGCATCAGCGGTATCGAACGCGATGTATATCTGTGGTCACAACCTAAAACGGCATTGAAAGATTATCGCGTCATTTCAACCCTCGACGATACTTATAAAAACGGTATTTTCAAACTAAGTATGGACATCAAAAACACGTCCGACAAAACACAACAGGTTACAGTAAGCTATAACTTGCTTGACAGTCATGACAAAACCGTTGCTACGGCAAACAAAAATCTGACTCTGTCTCCTGCAAGTGTTGAGACCGTTGATTTTGAACAAACACTCAACAATGTTGCCACATGGACTTCCGAAGCACCTAATCTCTATCGGTTGGTGATGACAATAGAAAAAGACGGACAAAAACAGGAAATCGTGCCGGCTCGCGTAGGTTTCCGCAGGATAGAAATCAAACAGATTGCGGAAAAAGACGCACAAGACCGTCCTTATACCGTCTTGATGATTAATGGCCAACCTTTGAAACTAAAAGGTGTCAATATTCATGAGCACAATCCGTTGACAGGCCACTACGTACCGGAAGAACTGATGCGGAAAGACTTTGAACTGATGAAGCGCCATAATCTCAATTCCGTACGTCTTTGCCACTATCCGCAAAGCCGTCGGTTCTATGAGTTATGCGACCAATACGGTATCTATGTGTATGACGAAGCCAACATCGAATCCCACGGTATGTATTACAGCCTGCGTAAAGGAGGTACTTTGGGAAATAATCCGGAATGGCTGAAACCTCACATGGACCGAACCATCAATATGTACGAAAGAAATAAGAACCATCCGTCCGTGACCGTATGGTCTTTGGGAAATGAGGCCGGAAACGGGTACAATTTCTATCAGACTTATCTGTGGATTAAAAACCGGGAAAACGGCAACATGAATCGTCCGGTATGCTACGAACGCGCACAGTGGGAATGGAATTCCGACATGTACGTCCCCCAATATCCGGATACCGAATGGTTAGAAGAAATAGGACGTAAGGGCAGCGACCGACCGGTTGTTCCTTCCGAATACTCTCATGCCATGGGTAATTCCTCCGGCAGCCTTTGGGACCAATGGAAAGCCATTTACAAATATCCCAACCTCCCTGGAGGTTACATCTGGGACTGGGTTGATCAGGGATTATGGGTAAACAAAGACGGAGGCTACTGGGCTTACGGCGGAGACTTCGGAGTCAATACCCCCAGCGACGGAAACTTCTTATGCAACGGTATCATCAACCCTGACCGCAACCCGCACCCGGCAATGGCTGAAGTTAAGTATGCACATCAGAATGTCGGATTTGAAGCTGAAAACCTGGCAGAAGGCAAAATAAAAATCACCAACCGTTTTTATTTCACCAACCTGTCAAAATACTTGGTTAAATACATCATTAAAGCCAACGATAAAAAGATTAGCGAAAAAGTTTTGAATCTCTCATTAGCCCCGCAGGCTTCCGAAATCATAACGATTCCGATGGCCTCCTTGCAACCCAAAGCAGGTACGGAATATTTCGTTAATTTTGAAGTTTACACCAAAACGGCAGAACCTTTAATTCCCGCCAATTACCTCATTGCACAAGACCAATTCAAATTGCCGATAAAAGCACCGGTAAAAAAATATACAACCTCCGGTGCCCCCCAATTGCAAATCAGCAATCAGGGAGACCTGCTGACGGCAAAATCTTCCAAAGTTTCTTTTGTTTTCGACAAAAAAACGGGAATAGTAAAATCCTACCGGGTAGACGGAGTAGAATACTTCCATGACGGCTTCGGTATCCAACCGAACTTCTGGCGTGCTCCCAATGATAATGACTACGGTAACGGCGCACCTTCCCGTCTCCAGGTATGGAAACAATCCAGCAAAGACTTCAATGTAGTCGAAGCCAATATCGAAAAAGAAGGAAATGCAGCAGTCATACAGGCCAACTACTTATTAGCAGCCGGCAACCTCTACATCGTGACCTATAAAATTTATCCATCGGGAGTCGTTAATGTAAAAGCCCGCTTCACCTCCGTATCTATGGAAGCAGCACCGGGTGAGATTTCCGAAGAAACCAAATTGGCTACATTCAGCCCCAAATCGCAAGCCGCCCGGGAAGCCGCTGCCAAACTTGAAGTACCGCGCATCGGCGTCCGCTTCCGTCTGCCGGAAAGCCTGCAACAAGTTCAATATTTCGGACGGGGACCGGAAGAAAACTACCTCGACCGCCAAGCCGGTACATTAGTCGGACTATACAAAACCACAGCCGAAAAACTTTATTATCCGTACGTACGCCCGCAGGAAAACGGACACCATACGGATACCCGCTGGGTAGCCCTCACGGGCAAAACCGGGCAAGGCCTGCTAATCAAAGCAGACCAGACCGTCGGATTCAACGCTCTGCGTAACTCCATTGAAGATTTTGACTCCGAAGAAGCTGTTAAACACGACTATCAATGGAATAACTTCACCGAAAAAGAGATTGCAGGACACGATCCGGAAAAGGCCAAAAACCGCCTCAGAAGAATGCACCACATCAACGACATCACTCCGCGTAATTTCGTAGAAGTATGCGTAGATATGAAACAACAGGGCGTAGCCGGCTACGACAGTTGGGGCTCCAGACCTGACAAAGCCTATACCATACCGGCAAATCAGGAATATACGTGGGGCTTCACTATCATTCCGGTTAAGAACGCAAGTGACGCAGCAAACAAAGCCACGCTCACCTACGAATAGCCCTTCAGGCATAGTCTCTGAAAATAAATAACACATCCCTTAGAACAGGCAGTAGCACCTGCCTTTCTAAGGGATTCTTTTTTCTTAAATCTAAAAGAAATACAACCCCTACTAACACATCTAATTTAAATATAAAAATACATAAATCAGATATTTACGTCTTGCACTCCCCTCCTTCCGACATTATCTTTGCTATCGGCTAAATAATTCAATCATGAAACAAACCTTTACGTATTATCCCTGTATTCTTCCAAAAGATACCGGAAAAATGCCGGCTGCCAATGCTCCGGACATCAGTATTGAAGCATTTGAAAACAAACAATACCATAAAGCACTACATGCTTTATTGGACTCCATCGACCCAAACCTGCGAAACAACCATACTTCGGACAAAGAATTCACACTCTTTCACGGTCCGCTCACCATTCACATCAAAACAGAAGACGAGAAACTACACATACACGCCCCATTCCTGACCCTTCCGGATAAAAATCCCATAGCCATGATGCGGCAAATCGCAAGCCTGAACTTTGAAGACTTAGACCTCGCACACCTGCATCTTCAAGACAATCAAATCCATTTCAGATACACTTGTCCAATAGCACTCAGCCATCCGCGTAAAATCTATCAGGTGCTTGAAGAAATCTGTCTGACAGGCAGCCGGTATGACTATGAATTCCGTAACCAATTCGACGCCCGGAGAATCCTGTCCCCCCACTTTACCCCTTATCCCGAAGACACGGTACAATACATCTGCAACGTCATTCAAAAAAGCGGACACGACTGCCTCCGCAATCTGAATTATTTTGAACACTCGCGTAAATTCGACGAGATGCGGTATCTGCTCTCCATCACCCTGCTGCAAATCATGTACGTTGCGCAGCCGCAGGGAAAACTACTCCATACACTACGAAAAAATCTCCAAGACATAAACAGGGACATTCCCGAATCCGTCATCATTGCCGATGGGAAACAAGCCCTTAAAACCCTCATCGATACTCCCAAGGAAGAATTAGCGGAAAGCCTCTACCACACAGAAAGCATCATACCGGAAAAACCATACATCTACCCCTCAGACATCCGCGAGAAATACAACCGCTGTTACCAAAAAGCAAGCGGACAGCTGGAATCCGGAGAATACAGGGAATTTTGCTTACAAATCACACAAAAATTTTATGAGCACCTTAATAGATTCAAGCTACCCGAAGAGACCTATCAACTTCTGACAACGGCATTACGTAAAACCTCCGGACAACCGTGGGAAATAGCTGCTTCCATCCTCTACGAGACATTGGAAGCACTCACCCGGCAAACAGTAAAAGCAGGTTCCCGCAATCCCTTTATTGCCGCATAACGAACCCAAACATTTCATAAGCATGCAACAACATCTATTCCAGGCCATATATAAAATCACACAAGCCAGAGGATCCGGCAGTTGTTTCTACTTAAAAAAATACGACCTCTTCGTTACCAACCACCACGTCATAGAAGGATTTCGGGAAGTAGCCGTTGAAGACCATACACGCAAACGCTACCTGGCACGCGTCCTGCTGACCAATCCCAGCCAAGACATTGCCCTGTTAAAATCCGACAATGACTTCTCATTCCTGCCCGAACTGCACCTTGCCCGACAAGAGCCCCACACCGGTCAGAAAATATACGTCGCAGGCTACCCCTTCGGCATCCCCTTCACAATCACCGAAGGCACCGTCTCCGCCCCGCTCCAGTTCATTGACGGCCAATACCGCATCCAGACGGATGCAGCCGTTAATCCCGGAAACAGCGGAGGAGCCATGTTTAACGCCCGAGGAGAAATCGTCGCCATAACAAGCAACAAATTCACAAACGCCGACAACATGGGATTCGGTATTCCCGTCCGGTTTCTAATACCATTGCTCGAACAAAGCGACCAATTCGATACGCACAAACTCAACCTGCAATGCAGCTGCTGTGACGCCATCATACCCGAAGACGAAAAATATTGTCCGCAATGCGGCAACAAACTCCCCTTCTACCTGTTCAACGAACGCACCCTGTCGGAACTGGCTGTCTACTGCGAAAAAGCCATCGCCGACATGGGCATATCTCCCATACTGGCTCGCACCGGACACGAAAGCTGGACATTCCACAAAGACAAATCGGAAATCAGAATATTCGTCTATCGGCAACAACTTTTAATCTGCACCTCTCCTATCAACCTACTGCCAAAGAAAAACTTTGCTCCCCTCCTTCATTACCTCTTATCCTCCCCGGATAACTCCCGCTACCAACTTGGCCTGGAAGGCAACCAAATCTTTCTATCCTACCGCATTCATCTCTCCGACCTGCAAGCCGATACTGAAGACAGCATACAAAGAAACATTACCGACTTCGCCCTACAAGCCGATAAAACCGCCCGCTATCTCTCCGAAAAATTCGGATGCGACTTTCCTGAATACTCCTTAAAACAATAAGAAATTATTTAAAAATAATAGAACTATCAAAAAGATACATGCCTACCAAGCAGGTATAAGCTGATTATTTTTTATATTTCTTTCTTCAGATGTATTAATATGATTTTATATTTTTA
>NZ_CALPCZ010000016.1 GCF_943193135.1 Odoribacter lunatus | reverse complement strand
CTTTTTAGTACAAAAAGAGCCTCTTTTTGCATCAAAAACATACTCTTTTTGAATAGAAAACATATCCTTTATTTTTTTGAGTAAAAAAATGGGCAAAAATAGAACAGTGGAAAAACCATTTTTCCACTGCTCCATTATCCTATTTTTTACTTTTAGTTTTGTGGTGTAATCTTGACTTGCCCATTTCCACTTCTTGCACCATTGGACATGGAGGAATTAGTGAATATACCGGTATTGACGTATCCGGAGCCACCCCCGCCTCCAATTCCATGTCTAGGATTACTAGAAGCTTTAGGTCCTTTTCCAGCTCCATATCCTCCATAGTATCCACCTCCGCCACCACCGGTTCCTGCATAACCTGTCCCACCATACGTACCTGTTCCTCCTTGTCCCAAAAGATAGCCAGAAGCCTGCTTACCCGGCTCCGTAGCCATTGTCGTAGTATATCGTTGGCCATATCCTCCTTCTGTACCTCCTCCACTACCGCCAATTCCAGCACCACCCGAACCACCACCTCCTCCTCCGGCAACCATAACCCGATTAGACAAAGCCTTCCCTCCAAACCGTATATCCGTTCCTCCTCCACCGCCGCCGCCACAATCATCTCCTTCATCCGCACCTCCGGTACCACCACCATTCCATCCTCCGGTACCTCCGTAAGTTTTCGGGCTTGAACCACCTTGCCCTCCAACATAAACATAATACGTCGTAATAGTACCTACATTTATAGTTCCTTGGGCATATCCTCCATAGCCTCCCCGTGCAGATTGAAAAGCACTAGTGCTAGAAGTATAATTTGCATATCCTGTTCCTCCTTGTGCCCCCCAACATTCCATATTATATTTTCCTGCTACTAGTGTTACACTATCCGGATATCCTCTATAAGGAAATGTGCCGTTAATTTCAACTTTCGCAGAGAATTCATCCGAAGGACATTCCGACAATTTGGCCCTCACCGTGAAATTCACACAGGCCAATCCGCCCGCTATTATCAGCGAATTGGACGTCTTACTGTGTATATATGCCCACGACGGCGCACCGTCCAATGTCCATACGGCAGAACTGTTCGTTCCCCAATATTGTGTCAAGGTAACAGAGCTTCCCGCATTGAAAGTATAAACCGATTGGGAGAAAGGTTTCGGCAGTATGTTAATGCTCACAGTGTTGCTTTCAGCGATGCCCACAGCACAAATACCTACCCGCTTGAACTGATACGTTACAGTAGTGGTACCGTTATTGACAAAATTGGTGTACTTCAGCGATACACCGCTCTCATTTGGAATTATATCAAATTTTGATTCTCCGGGCTTTTTCACGTACCAGATGTACTGAAAAAGTAAATCGGGGAAATCCGGACAAGAAGCCTCCTGCGTATTGGTAAGATCCGAACCGCTCCAGCATCCCGTTGTCGGAGCACTGATTTTCCCACCGTCTATTTTGATACCGGAAAGATTGTAAACGCCCCGGAATCCGACCGTACTATCGCGTTGGGTAACACTTGTGAAATAATCCATCGCTTCCGTCCGGTCGGAAGTCCGCAACAGTTCATCCGCACTGTTGAAACCACCGCCCCGAACTCCGTATTTCGTCGCAGTCTTATCCCACAGACTGGCGTTATAAACGCCCGTACCACAGCTACCGCCATTAAGATTGGTATAATTTACATTGGCGCATAACTCTTTCAAATTCCCGCTCATTTCCATGACTGCCCAATATGTGGCGCCTGCTTGGGTTTGGTTCGTGGCCGATGTGGCAAATAATCCGCACCGCACGGGGCCGTTGATACTATTGCTTGTACCACTATTCACATTCTTTAAGTAACTCAAAGCCTGCTCCCGCTGGTCTCCGCAGTAGTTTAAATCATTTAATCCGCTTAGGCGGTTGATGCCATTGTTTGTATTCCACGCATATTCTCCATTATCGGGCTTTTGGGGATAAAACCGCCGGCACGCCTTTTCATACTCCAATTCACTTATGGGACGTAATCCACTCCAACTGCAATATGCAATCATATCTTCTATACTCATATAATTACAGGCAAGTGTCTGCCCGTCATCCGTGGAAAATAAATCATTGGCCGGATT
This sequence comes from Odoribacter lunatus, assembly GCF_943193135.1. GTDB lineage: Bacteria > Bacteroidota > Bacteroidia > Bacteroidales > Marinifilaceae > Culturomica > Culturomica lunata. The sequence continues at coordinate 54,723 of NZ_CALPCZ010000016.1, read as the reverse complement.
CAGATTATTGGCAAATACGGCGGGCGTATTCGGTTGCCGTTGCTCAATAAACACAATACCGTTCCTGCAACTCGGATTCTTTAAATCCCCGAAAACATAATCCCCCCGTTGCATCGAAGAGAAGTTGTTATTGGTTACCCGCGCTTTCTGCTGTTCCAAAGTCAGAGAATTAAGAAACTCCGCATATTGCTCCTGGCTTGTCTCGTATTTCATGATATAAAAGCCCGCATAGCCTTTGGGATAAGAAGCCGACAGAGAAACGTTCGCCATACCGTCTTTGGCAGAAAGTGTCATAGCCGCCTCAGTATCTATCACCACGGCATCCGTACCGCCCACCGCAAAGCTCTTGTTGGAATACGCATCGCCCAGATAATATGCTCCATACGGAATATACACCATTTCGATAGCATGAACGGCGACGTAAATTTCATTCAGCGCTTCGCCAAAATCCGAGCGGGTCAATCCCGTGCTCTTTAACGGCCATTTTGCTTGCAGTCGTACACTCACATTCCCTTCCGAAATGCCCTCCCGCATCACATACAGACCGTTAACCTTACTGCTGTTCGTACCGACCATGTACGTGTAATCGCCATCTTCATTGCCGGCGGCCGGACTCAACACATGCCCCGAAGAGCCCAAATACGCATGCTGCCACGGGTTGGTTAAACCTCGCTTTTTGTACTTAAAGAACACCCACGCGGCGTCCCAGTTGAAATCATCCCGCCACGAATTATCCCAGCGGAGATACACTTCAATAACCGCCGTATCGCCCGAAAAGCCGATTACACGGGTTTTGCCGTCCACCCGGATGTTGTTACCGAACACGGGTGGAGAAAACAATCCGGAAAGAGTCACGACAAATAGCAACCCCAACGACATCCGAAGACGCCGCATTCCGACACACTTGATTAATTTTTTCATATCAAGAAATTACTTAGCACCTTGAAAGTCCCCGGAAAGGTGGGTTTATAACAAAAAGAAAGCGTGGGAACTTTAGTTTATTTCACAAGAGGTACGGCCAAGCACCCGACAGACAATAAACTACGCGCCCACGCCTGACCATTATATGAGTTACATATATACGGCAAGCGAGCGTTTGTGTGTCTTATCCTATCTGTCTGAAAATTGGCCGTTTCCTTGTGAAGGATAAATCTAAACGCTTTTGAATAATAAATTACGGCAGGTCTCACTGCCACGACATCGCAAATATAAAAGAAAAAAGTTTATTAGAGAAATTGTCAGGGGATTGGCTGTAGATTCGCTGTATTCAGCGTGTATGAACTGCTCCAACGAATTCCCAGAGAATCTTCAAAGAATTGTAAAAAAAGCTATAAATGTTTGGTAGTTAGTAAAAGAGTCGCTACATTTGCACTCCAATTTGAATAAAAGTATACTAATTAAAACTATTGTAAATGCCTACTATTCAACAGTTAGTAAGAAAAGGAAGAACGAAAATTCAGGACAAGAGTAAGGCTCCTGCCTTGGATTCATGTCCGCAAAGACGAGGTGTTTGTGTACGTGTTTACACGACAACGCCGAAAAAACCGAACTCAGCCATGAGAAAGGTTGCTCGTGTCAGATTGACCAACGGAAAAGAAGTGAATGCTTACATTCCGGGAGAAGGCCACAATTTGCAGGAACACTCAATCGTAATGATTCGCGGTGGTCGTGTGAAAGACCTTCCGGGTGTGCGTTACCACTTGGTTCGCGGTACGTTGGATGCTGCCGGTGTTGCGGAAAGAAAACAAGGACGTTCAAAGTACGGTACGAAGAGACCGAAGCCGGGACAGGCTGCACCTGCAAAAGGTAAAAAGTAAAATTGGTAATTAACAGGAATTGTGTTTATGGGTTGTTCCCGGAAAGTTGAGTAAATGGTTGTGAAACCGCTGAAGACAAAAAGGACAGCTGATCGAACAAATTCGTAAACTGAAAGAAATGAGAAAAACTAAACCGAAAAGAAGAATCCTGTTACCGGATCCGAAATTCAATGATGTATTGGTAACACGATTTGTAAACGATTTGATGATTGATGGTAAAAAGACCATCGCGTATAGAATTTTCTACGAAGCATTGGATATCGTAGAGGAAAAGATGGCGCAGAAAGAAGAAAAACCGGCGTTGGATATCTGGAAACAAGCATTGGAGAACATTACTCCCCAAGTGGAAGTAAAGAGTCGCCGTGTAGGTGGTGCTACGTTTCAGGTGCCGATGGAAATCAATCCGAATCGTAAACGGGCTATTTCTGTAAAAAATATGATTTTCTTCGCTCGCAAGAGAAGCGGCAAGAATATGGCAGAGAAATTGGCTGCCGAGATTATGGCTGCTTATAAAGAAGAAGGCGCTGCTTTCAAGAAGAAAGAAGATACGCACCGTATGGCAGAAGCCAACCGTGCGTTTGCACATTTTAGATTTTAAATCAGGAGGGATAGATAAATGGCAAAGAGAGATTTACACTATACGAGAAACATCGGTATCATGGCCCACATTGATGCCGGTAAGACTACTACTACAGAGCGTATCCTGTACTTCACCGGAGTAAACCACAAAATCGGTGAAACTCACGATGGTACGGCTACGATGGACTGGATGGTGCAGGAGCAGGAGAGAGGTATCACCATTACTTCCGCTGCTACAACCTGCTTCTGGAAATATCAGGATAATGACTACAAAATCAATATTATTGACACCCCGGGACACGTTGATTTCACGGTGGAAGTAGAACGTTCCTTGCGTGTATTGGACGGTGCGGTAGCATTGTTCTGTGCCGTGGGGGGTGTTGAGGCTCAGTCGGAAACCGTATGGCGTCAGGCCAATAAATACGGTGTGCCGAGAATCGCGTTCGTCAATAAGATGGACCGTTCCGGTGCCGATTTCTTCAAGGCTGTACGGGAAATCAAAGAGAAATTGGGTGCAAACCCTGTGCCTTTGGTACTTCCGATCGGTGCAGAAGAAAACTATCAGGGAATTATCGACCTGGTAGAAATGAAAGCGTATGTTTGGGAAAATGGAGCTTTGGAAGCTACGGTAAAAGAAATTCCCGAAAACATGAAAGCCGAAGCCCAGGAATGGAGAGAGAAGCTGGTAGAAGCTGCTGCCGTTCAGGATGAAGCTTTAATGGAACGTTTTTTTGAAGATCCGGACTCCATTACCGTAGAAGACTTAAAGACGGTGATTCGTAAGGCTGTGATCGCTATGGATTTTTGTCCGGTAATGTGCGGTTCTTCATTTAAAAATAAAGGTGTACAAAACTTATTGGATGCCGTAATCGCTTATCTGCCGAATCCGTTGGATATTCCGAACAGCAAGGGAACCAATCCGAGCACCGGAGAGGAAGTACATTTCCCAGTAGACCCGGAAGCTCCGCTGTCGGCATTGGCATTCAAGATTGCAACCGACCCGTTTGTGGGACGTTTGTGTTACACCCGTATCTATTCCGGTAAGATAGAAGCCGGTTCGTATGTTTACAATCCGCGTACAGATAAAAAAGAACGTATTTCCCGTTTGTTCCAGATGCACTCCAATAAGCAGATGCCGAAAGAGGTATTGGAAGCAGGAGATATCTGCGCTTGCGTAGGCTTCAAGGATATTCGTACGGGAGATACCTTGTGTTCGGAAGAAAAACCGATTGTTTTGGAAAGTATGACTTTCCCCGAACCGGTAATCGGTATCGCTATCGAGCCGCTGACACAGAAAGATACGGATAAATTGGGTATGGCTTTGGCTAAATTGGCTGAGGAAGATCCGACATTCCGTGTTAAAACGGATGAAGATTCCGGTCAGACGGTTATCAGCGGTATGGGTGAGCTTCACCTGGATATTATTATCGACCGTTTGCGTCGTGAATTCAAAGTTGAATGTAACCAGGGTGCACCTCAGGTGGCTTATAAGGAAGCTATTACGCAGCCTGTTGAACATCGTCATGTATTCAAGAAACAGACCGGTGGTCGTGGTAAATTCGCCGATATTATCTTCCGCATGGAACCTGCTGATGAGGGTAAAGAGGGCTTAACCTTCATAAACGAAGTGAAGGGTGGTAACATCCCGAAAGAGTTTATCCCTTCTGTAGAAAAAGGTTTCAAAGAAGCTATGGAGAACGGTGTATTGGCCGGCTATCCGTTGGAAGCACTGAAGATTACGTTGATCGACGGTTCTTTCCACCCAGTGGACTCTGATGCACTTTCATTTGAAATGGCTGCCAAAATCGGTTATAAAGAAGCTGCACAGAAAGCAAAACCGGTATTGTTGGAACCGATTATGAAATTGGAAGTGGTAACTCCGGAAGATTACATGGGAGATATTATCGCCGACCTGAACCGTCGTCGCGGACAGGTGGAAGGTATGGAATCCCGTACCGGCGCCCGTGTTATTGAGGCTAAAGTACCGCTGTCAGAACAGTTCGGCTATGTGACTGTGTTGAGAACTTTGTCTTCCGGTCGTGCAAGTTCTTCTATGGAATTTTCACATTATTCGGAAGTTCCGAAGAATATAGCCAAAGAAGTGGTTGAAAAAAATAACGGAAGAGTTGAATTAGTATAATTTAAATAAAACAATGAGCCAAAAAATCAGAATTAAGTTGAAATCCTACGATCACAACTTAGTAGACAAGTCGGCAGAGAAAATTGTTAAAACAGTAAAGGCTACCGGAGCAGTAGTAAGCGGTCCGATTCCGCTTCCTACCCACAAAGGAATTTTTACTGTGAATCGCTCAACTTTCGTAAACAAGAAGAGCCGTGAACAATTTTTGGTATGCACGTTCAAAAGATTGATTGATATTTACAGCTCAACAGCCGGAACTATCGACGCTCTGATGAAACTTGAATTACCGAGTGGTGTAGAAGTAGAGATTAAAGTATGATAACGGCGAAATCCTATGTCGTTATTAGAATGTAAACCTATTAAAGAAAAAAAGAAAATGCCAGGTTTAATTGGAAAAAAAGTCGGAATGACTTCCGTATTCAGTGCCGAGGGGAAAAGTATCCCATGCACTGTGATTGAGTGCGGTCCATGTGTTGTAACCCAGGTCAAAACAAAAGAGACCGACGGTTATGAAGCGCTCCAGTTGGGTTTTGACGAAAAAAGCGAAAAACACACAACGAAGCAGCTAAGTGGACACTTTAAAAAGGCAGGCACAACTCCTAAGAGAAAGCTCGTAGAGTTTTCAGGATTTGAGACTGAACACAAGTTAGGCGATGTATTGGATGTTACTTTCTTTGAAGGGGCAACCTTTGTGGATGTTATCGGAACAACCAAAGGTAAAGGATTCCAGGGTGTTGTAAAACGCCACGGATTTGCCGGAGTCGGAGAAGCAACCCATGGTCAGCACAACCGCCAGAGGAAACCGGGATCTATCGGAGCATGTTCTACTCCGTCACGGGTTTTCAAAGGCATGAGAATGGGCGGCCGTATGGGCGGCGACAGAGTTACTATCGCAAACTTGCAGGTTTTGAAAGTAATTCCTGAAAATAATTTGTTGTTGGTGAAAGGATCTATTCCCGGAACTAAAGGTTCATACGTAATTATTGAGAAGTAATGGAGTTAAGTGTATTAAACATTGCCGGAAAAGAAACAGGCAGAAAGATAGAGTTAAATGACGCTATCTTTGGAATTCAGCCTAACGAACACGCCATCTACCTTGACGTAAAACAGTATCTTGCCAATCATCGGCAGGGGACTCACAAGTCAAAGCAGAGAAACGAAGTGTCAGGTAGTACTGTAAAGCTGAAAAAGCAAAAAGGAACCGGAGGTGCACGTGCCGGGGGTATCAAAAACCCTGAATTCAGAGGAGGAGGTAGAATATTTGGTCCCGTACCGAGAGACTACAGCTTCAAGTTGAATAAAAAATTGAAAAAGTTGGCTCGTAAATCAGCATTGGCAGTGAAAGCCAGTGCAAATGCCGTGACGGTTGTTGAAGATTTCAGCTTTGAAACACCGAAAACCAAACAGTTTGTTGAGTTGGTAAACAATTTGAAATTGAATAATGGCAAATTGTTGTTGGTGTTGACTGAATCGAATGAGAATATATTATTATCGGCTCGCAACTTACAGAACGTGGAAATTAAAAGAGTCAGCGATTTGTCAACTTACAACATCATGAGAGCTAAAAACCTCGTGTTGGTTGAAAGTTCTGTGAAGGGCCTGAATGAAATGTTCAATCTTAACTAATAAAAGAAGAGATGGAAATTATATTGAAGCCCGTTCTGACAGAAAAAATGTCAGCGCTGACCGACAAAGAGCACAAAGTGGCTTTTATCGTAGCGAAAGATGCGAATAAGATAGAGATTAAGAAAGCTGTGGAAGAAATGTATAACGTAAAGGTAATGGCTGTCAATACACAGCGTTATCAGGGAAAAGTAAAATCCCGTTATACGAAAGCCGGCGTTATTACCGGCCGGACCAATTCTTTCAAGAAAGCGATTGTAACCTTAGCAGAAGGTGATAGTATTGATTTTTTTAGCAATATTTAAAGAAGATGGCTGTAAGAAAATTAAAACCTGTAACTCCTGGTCAAAGACATAAGGTAGTAAATACCTTTGAACAGGTGACTACAGATAGACCTGAGAAATCATTGTTAAGACCCGTGAAGAAAACCGGTGGCCGTAACAATACCGGTAAGATGACAATGAGATATATAGGTGGTGGTCACAAACAAAAATACAGAGTAGTTGATTTCAAACGGGACAAAGATAGCATTCCGGCAAAGGTTGCTTCTATTGAATATGACCCGAACAGAACTGCCCGTATTGCTTTGTTGGTTTATGCGGATGGAGAAAAACGCTATATTATCGCTCCTGTTGGCTTGACCGTAGGTCAGAAAGTCATGAGCGGAGAGGGCGTAACTCCGGAAATCGGTAACGCATTATTCTTGTCTGAAATTCCATTAGGAACGATTGTACATAACATTGAATTAAGGCCGGGACAAGGAGCCGTTATGGCTCGTAGCGCAGGCTCATTTGCCCAGTTGGTGGCAAGAGAAGGCAAATATGCTTCCATCAAGTTACCTTCGGGAGAAATTCGTATGGTTTTGGTAACCTGTAAGGCTACGGTCGGTACAGTATCCAATACGGACCATGCGTTGGAACGCTCAGGTAAAGCAGGTCGTAGCCGTTGGTTAGGCCGTCGTCCTCGTGTACGTGGTGTTGTAATGAACCCGGTTGATCACCCGATGGGTGGTGGTGAAGGCCGTGCTTCAGGAGGTCACCCGAGATCACGTAAGGGCTTGTTGGCTAAGGGTTACAAGACCAGAGCGCCGAAGAAAGCTTCAAGCAAGTATATTGTAGAAAGAAGGAAGTAATAACCGATAATTATTGAAAATTAAATTATGAGTCGTTCGTTAAAAAAAGGTCCTTTTATAGATGTAAAGCTGGAGAAGAGAGTATTGGCAATGAATGAGTCCAATAAAAAATCGGTTGTTAAGACCTGGGCTCGCTACTCTATGATTTCTCCGGACTTTGTAGGCCATACTGTAGCTGTACACAACGGTAATAAATTTATTCCGGTTTATATCACCGAAAATATGGTGGGACATAAATTGGGAGAATTTGCACCGACACGTACATTTAGAGGTCATGCCAATAAGAAATAAGCATGATGAAGTTAAACCAATGAAGATGTATTAAAATGGGTGCAAGAAAAAGAATAAGAGCAAATCAGATAAAGGAAGCCAAGAAGGAGAAGGCTTTTGCAAGTCTCCGGGGTTGTCCTTCGTCACCGCAGAAAATGAGATTGGTGGCTGACTTGGTACGTGGAATGGACGTACAGAAAGCTTTGGATACACTGAAATTTTGTCCTCGCGAAGCTGCCCGTAAAGTAGAAAAACTGTTACTTTCGGCAATTGCCAATTGGGGAGTGAAAAATGAAGGCAAACGTATAGACGACGCTGCTTTATATGTTAAGGAGATTTTCGTTGACGGAGCCGGAATTTTGAAAAGATTGAGACCTGCGCCTCAGGGACGGGCTCATCGGATTCGCAAAAGATCAAATCATGTGACAATTGTCTTGGGTAGCAAGACTGCTGTTGAAAACGTAGTAAAAGAATAATTAGCATGGGACAAAAAGTTAATCCAATAAGCAATAGATTAGGAATCATCCGAGGATGGGATTCTAACTGGTTCGGTGGCAAAAACTACGGCGATAAATTGGTTGAAGATTACAAAATCAGAAAATACCTGAACGCCCGTTTGGCTAAAGCCGGAATCGCAAAAATCGTTATCGAGAGGACCCTTAAGCTGATTACAATCACTATCAATACCGCTCGTCCGGGTATCATTATCGGTAAAGGAGGACAGGAAGTTGATAAGCTGAAAGAGGAGCTTAAGAAAATCACTGATAAAGAAGTACAGATTAATATTTTCGAAATCAAACGTCCGGAATTAGATGCGGTCATCGTAGGTAATAACATAGCTCGCCAGCTGGAAGGACGTGTAGCATACCGTCGTGCTATCAAAATGGCAGTTCAGTCTACCATGAGAATGGGAGCTGAAGGAATCAAGATTTTGATTTCCGGCCGTTTGAACGGTGCAGAAATGGCTCGTGCGGAAATCTTTAAGGAAGGAAGAATTCCGTTGCACACATTCCGTGCAGATATTGATTATGCACAAGCAGAAGCACTGACCACTTACGGTTTGCTGGGTATTAAAGTGTGGATTTGTAAAGGTGAAGTTTACGGAAAGCGTGAATTGGTTCCCAATTCTGTATTAGCTTCTCGTGAAACGCGTAATGCAGCCAATGCAAATGCTACAGGTAAGAAGAGTTTCAAAAAAAGAAAAAAGTAGTGAGTTATGTTACAGCCAAAAAGGACTAAATTCAGAAGACAGCAGAAGGGAAGAATGAAAGGAAATGCCCAGAGAGGACATCAACTGGCATTCGGATCTTTTGGCATTAAGGCGTTGGAAGAAAAATGGATTGAAGGACGCCAGATTGAAGCAGCCCGTGTTGCCGTTACCCGTTATATGCAACGTCAAGGGCAGATATGGATTCGCATATTCCCCGATAAACCTATTACCAAAAAGCCTGCCGAAGTGCGTATGGGTAAAGGTAAAGGTAATCCGGAAGGTTTTGTTGCTCCAGTTACTCCGGGCCGCATTCTTTTTGAAGCAGACGGTGTTCCGTATGCAGTAGCAAAAGAGGCATTGCGTCTTGCTGCTCAGAAGTTACCTATTACGACTAAATTTGTGGTCAGACGAGATTATACCGAATAGTCTTTCAGGACTATTGATTGTAAACTAATTAATTTGACAGAAGATGAAAAATTCAGAAGTTATAGAAATGACCACAGATGATCTTAAAGAAAGAGTTGTTGCAGAAAAAGCGGCTTTGAATAAGATGATCATGAATCATACGGTTACTCCTTTAGAGAATCCGATGCAGATACGTGCAAAACGCAAAGACATCGCCCGTATGATGACAGAGTTACGTAAGAGAGAATTAACGGTAAAGAAATAATAGGTAATGGAAGAAAGAAATCTTAGAAAAGAGCGTATCGGTATGGTGGTAAGCAATAAGATGGACAAATCCATCACGGTTGCCGTTCATTTTAAAGAAAAACATCCGATATATGGTAAATTTGTGAATAAGACGAAGAAATTTACTGCTCATGACGAAAAAAACGAGTGTAACATCGGAGACAAGGTGAGAATTATGGAAACCCGTCCTTTGAGTAAAATGAAGAGATGGAGATTAGTTGAAATCATTGAAAGAGTTAAGTAATCATGATACAACAGGAAACCAGATTAACAGTAGCAGACAACAGCGGTGCCAAAGAAGTGCTTTGTATCCGTGTTCTAGGTGGTACCCGGAAAAGATATGCGCGTGTAGGCGATAAAATCGTTGTTTCTGTAAAAAATGCTTTACCGGGAGGTGACTTGAAAAAAGGTACTGTAAGTAAGGCTGTAGTAGTGCGTACGAGCAAAGAGTTCCGTCGTCCTGACGGTTCTTATATCCGTTTTGATGACAATGCCTGTGTATTGTTAAACAATGCGGGAGAAATGAGAGGAACCCGTATATTCGGACCGGTAGCTCGTGAAGTTCGTGAAGGATATACGAAAATTGTTTCGTTAGCTCCGGAAGTACTGTAATGTTAAAAACATCAAAACAATGAACAGAAAGTTTCACATAAAGAAAGGCGATTTAGTCTATGTAAATGCCGGTGTTGATCGGGGTAAACAAGGCAAAGTCCTGGAAGTACTTCCGGAAAAGGAAAGAGCTATTGTTGAAGGTATCAACATGGTAAGCAAACATACTAAACCGAATGCTGCTAATCCGCAAGGCGGTATTATAAAAAAAGAAGCTCCGATTCATATTTCTAACTTGAATGTATTAGATCCTTCTACGAACAAACCGACCAGAATCGGTCGTAAGTTGGATGAGAAAGGGAAGTTGGTTAGATATGCTAAAAAATCGGGTGAGATTTTAAAGTAGTAGATTTGTATTACGATTTTTGATTTGCCTTTTGTGAATCAAAAATCGTTTAGTTAGAACAACGAGAATTTACGAAGTGATATTTACCGCAGTGGGGTGTGGAGTGTAAATTGTTAACAGATTTTCATAGAAATCGAAATATAATTTATATCTTTGCCGCCTCATTCCCCTAAAAGGGGATAATTGTGTATAAACGTCAATCGTGAATTAAAATTAATTAAATAAATGAGTTACGTACCAAATTTAAAAAAGAAGTATAACGAAGAAATTGTACCGACTTTAATGAAAGAGTTCGGATACAAGTCAGTTATGCAGGCTCCCAAATTGGAGAAGATAGTAATCAATCAGGGAGTAGGTGCTTCAATTCAAGATAAAAAGATTCTTGAATTTTCAGTGAATGAGATTGCAGCAATTACCGGACAGAAACCGGTTACCTGTAAATCAATAAAGGATGTTTCCAATTTCAAATTGCGTAAAGGAATGCCGATCGGTGTTCAGGTAACTTTGCGTAAAGAGCGTATGTATGAATTTTTGGAACGTCTGATTGTTTCCGCTTTACCGCGTATCCGCGATTTCAAGGGGATAAACAGTAAACTGGATGGACGAGGCAATTATACATTAGGCTTGGAAGAGCAAATCATATTTCCGGAAATTGTGTTGGATAACGTACACAAGATAATGGGTATGAATATAACATTTGTAACTTCGGCTAATACCGACGAAGAAGGTTTCGCTCTTCTGAGAGAATTTGGATTACCATTTAAAAAGAATTAAAACCAGAGAAAATGGCAAAAGAATCAATGAAAGCCCGTGAGGTAAAGCGTGCAAAATTGGTAGAAAAGTACGCAGCGAAACGGGCAAAATTAAAAGCTGAAGGTGATTATGCAGGATTGAGCCTTCTACCGAAAAATTCAAATCCTATTCGTTTGCACAATCGTTGCAAACTGACCGGAAGACCGAGGGGGTATATGAGACAGTTTGGTATCAGCCGTATTCAGTTTCGTGAAATGGCATCAGCAGGTTTGATACCGGGAGTGAAAAAAGCTAGTTGGTAAATATTAAAATTGAAAAGAAATGACAGATCCAATAGCAGATTATCTTACGCGTTTAAGAAATGCGATAAGTGCCGGTCATAAGGTGGTTGAAGTACCGGGTTCCAATATGAAACGGGAAATGACCAAAATCCTGAAGGAAAAAGGATATATTTTGAACTATAAGTTCGAAGAAGACGGAGTAAAAAGCAATATTAAAATAGCTCTTAAATATCATCCAGAGACGAAAGAATCAGCGATTAAATCGTTGGTAAGGGTATCTAAACCAGGATTAAGACGTTATACGAATGTGGAGGAAATGCCTCGCGTATTAAACGGTTTGGGTATAGCTATTTTGTCTACCTCTATGGGGTTGATGACAGATAAAGAAGCTCGCCAAAAGAATGTTGGCGGTGAAGTATTGTGCTATGTGTATTAATTTAAAAGTGAAGAAGAAATGTCACGAATAGGGAAATTACCGATTCATATACCACAGGGAGTTACGGTAGCCGTAAGTCCGGATAATACCGTCACCGTTAAAGGTCCTAAAGGGGAGCTTTCTCAGAAAGTAAGTCAAGATTTGACGGTAAAAGTGGAGGAAAAGACTGTTCATGTAGAACGTCACACGGAAGATAAAAACCATAAGGCAATGCACGGTTTGTATCGTTCATTGATTCACAATATGGTTGTAGGAGTTTCTGAAGGTTATAAAATTCAGCAGGAATTAGTCGGAGTTGGTTACAGAGCTAATGCGGAAGGCAATGTATTGGAATTGGGTTTGGGATATTCTCATTCCATCTTTTTGCAAATACCGCAGGAAGTGAAAGTTTCTGCAGTTACGGAAAAACGTGCAAATCCGATTATTACATTGGAAAGTTGTGACAAACAACTGATAGGTCAGGTGGCTGCTAAAATCCGTTCATTCCGCAAACCGGAGCCTTACAAAGGTAAAGGTATTCGTTTTGTTGGCGAAGAAGTACGTCGGAAAGCAGGTAAGTCAGCTAAAGTTTAATCACTTAAAGTAAGTAAAAGTTATGGCTTTAACTAAAGAACAAAGAAGATTAAGAATAAAAAGGAGAATTCGTAAGATTGTCTCCGGAACGGCTGAGAGACCTCGTTTGAGCGTATTTCGTTCAAATGCACAGATTTCTGTACAGCTGATAGATGATAATGAAGGTAAGACGATATTGTCAGTGTCTTCATTAAGCAAGGATATTGCAGAGAAAAAAGGGACGAAAATAGAACAGGCTACTTATGTAGGTGCTGCTGTGGCTGAAAAAGCGAAAGCTGCCGGTATTGAAGCTGTTGTTTTTGACAGAAACGGTTATTTATATCATGGTAGAGTAAAAGCATTAGCTGATGCTGCCCGCAACGGAGGTCTTAAATTTTAAAAGTTAGCAGAATGGAACAAAAAATAAATAATACTGACTTGGAACTGAAAGACAGATTGGTGGCAATCAATCGTGTGACCAAGGTTACAAAAGGAGGTAGAACATTCAGTTTTGCGGCCATAGTTGTGGTAGGAGATGAAAACGGAATTGTGGGTTGGGGATTAGGAAAGGCTAATGAAGTGACCACTGCTATTGCAAAAGGTGTAGAAGCTGCAAAGAAGAATTTGGTGAAAGTACCTGTATTAAAAGGAACTATACCTCACGAACAAGTGGCTCGTTTTGGTGGAGCAGAAGTATATATGAAGCCTGCTTCTTCCGGTACGGGATTGGTGGCTGGAGGTGCAATGCGTGCCGTATTGGAAAGTGCCGGTATTCATGATGTATTAGCCAAGAGTAAAGGTTCTTCCAACCCGCATAACCTGGTAAAAGCTACGATTGCAGCTTTGAAGGAAATGAGGGATGCACGAATGGTGGCTCGTCAGAGAAACATCAGTATGGATAAAGTTTTTAACGGTTAATTTGAGTAGAGTTATGGCAAAGATCAAGATTACGTTGGTAAAAAGTAGAATCAAAAGCGATAAGCGTCAAGTTGGCACGTTAAACGCACTTGGGCTGAAGAAAATCAGCAGCAGTGTAGAGCATGAGGCTACACCCCAAATTCAGGGGATGGTTGCTAAAGTGGCTCACTTGGTAAAAGTGGAAGAAGTAAAATAAATTGTTGAATTATTTTAATACAAAATAAAAATGGATTTAAGTAGCTTAAAACCGGCTAAAGGTTCCACACATCACGAAAAGAGAATAGGTCGTGGACAAGGTTCGGGAAAAGGAGGCACTTCAACAAGAGGACACAAAGGAGCTAAATCAAGATCCGGTTATCATACGAAAATCGGTTTTGAAGGTGGACAGATGCCTTTGCAGAGACGTGTTCCGAAATTCGGTTTTAAAAATATAAATCGGGTTGAATTTAAAGCAATAAATGTCAGCATGCTTCAAGAGTTGGCAGAACGGGACAATTTGACCGTTATTGACCCTAATACATTGATTAAGGCCGGATTGGCTTCCAAAAATGATTTAATAAAGATTTTGGGAGATGGTGTCTTGAAAGCAAAGCTGGAAGTGAAAGCAAATGCTTTTTCGGAAAAAGCAAAAGCAGCCATTGAAGCAGTTGGCGGGTCAGTAGTTGTTTTGTAAAATAATATCTGAAGACGGATTTATGTCTTCAGATATTTAAATACCAAACTTATGAAGTTATTTGATACATTAAAGAACATTTGGAAAATCGAAGAGTTAAGAACCCGGATTTTGATGACTCTTGGTTTGATTGCCGTGTATAGGTTAGGAACCGAGATTGTATTGCCGGGGATTGATCCTGCCGGACTTTCTGCTTTAAAGGAACAAACTTCCAAGGGAGTACTTGGTTTGTTGGATATGTTTTCCGGAGGGGCATTTTCGAATGCTTCTGTATTTGCTTTGGGTATTATGCCTTATATTTCTGCTTCTATTGTTGTGCAGTTGTTAGGCATTGCGGTGCCTTATTTTCAACGTATGCAGCGGGAGGGAGAAAGCGGACGGCGCAAAATCAATCAGATTACCCGTTATTTGACAATTATAATCCTGATATTGCAGGGTTCTGCCTATCTTACGAATTTGCATAGTCAAATTCCGCAGGAGTTTTTTATAATGAAAGGTGCTTTCTTTACGATTTCATCTGTAATTATTTTGGCAGCAGGCTCTATGTTTGTTTTATGGTTAGGTGAAAAGATTACGGATAAGGGTATCGGTAATGGTGTTTCCATTATCATCATGATAGGTATTATCGCTCGTTTGCCTTTTGCGTTTATAGCAGAGGGTACTTCTCGGTTGTCTCAACAAGGAGGTGGGTTGATTGCTTTATTGTTAGAGTTGATAGTCTTATTTTTTGTATTCTGCGGAACGATATTGTTGGTACAGGGAACACGGAAAGTGCCCGTACAGTATGCGAAACGTGTTGTTGGAAATAAACAGTACGGCGGCGTACGGCAATATATTCCATTGAAAATAAATGCTGCCGGTGTTATGCCGATTATTTTCGCACAGGCAATTATGCTTTTGCCGATTTCTTTCGTGAATTTTGCAGCTTCCGATTCTTTGTCGGGTTTTGCTGCCGCTTTCTCGAATTTTACCGGATTTTGGTATAATTTCACTTTTTTTGTGCTGATTGTGGCATTTACCTATTTCTATACTGCTATCACAGTTAATCCAATGCAAATGGCAGAGGATATGAAGAAAAACGGTGGTTTTATTCCGGGAGTGAAGCCGGGAAGAAAGACCATGGAGTTTTTAGATACGATCATGTCGCGTATAACTTTACCGGGTTCTATTTTTTTAGGTATTGTGGCGATATTGCCTGCTTTTGCTGTTATTGCTGGAGTTAATAATCAATTCTCCCAATTTTATGGTGGAACTTCATTGTTGATTTTGGTGGGGGTCGTTTTGGATACTTTACAACAGATAGAGTCTCATTTGTTGATGCGTCATTATGACGGATTGATGAAATCGGGGAGAATAAAAGGTAAGACACCGGGAGGACCGACAGCTTATTAAAGGATACACTGTGGATGTCTCAGGAACTTGGCGTTTAAGAAATGTTTTTTGTCGATAGAAAAAAAAGTATTACTTTTGCGGCATGATTTTATTGAAGACGGCAGAAGAGATTGAATTACTTCGGGAAAGCAATTTGTTGGTCGGAATGACTTTGGGGGAATTGGCTAAACATATTCGTTCGGGGATTTCGACGCTGGAGTTAGATAAGATTGCAGAAGAATTTATTCGGGATCATGGTGCAGAACCTGGTTTTTTAGGATATGATGGATTTCCGAATACATTATGTATTTCAATTAATGAGGAAGTTGTTCACGGTATCCCTTCAAAGAAGCGTTTTTTGGAAGAGGGGGATGTTGTTTCAATAGATTGTGGAACTGTAAAGAACGGATTTTATGGGGATAGCGCCTATACTTTTGAAGTAGGGGAGGTCAAACCGGAAGTTCGTAGGTTATTACAGACGACTAGAGAGGCACTTTACAAAGGGATTGAAAAGGCAGTGGTTGGTTTAAGGGTAGGAGATATCGGTTATGCGGTGCAGAGTTATTGTGAGGGCAATGGATATTCTGTTGTTCGTGAGTTGGTAGGACATGGTGTAGGTCGGGATATGCATGAGGAACCTCAAGTGCCGAATTATGGAAAAAGAGGACAAGGCTCAAAGCTTTTGGAAGGAATGGTGATAGCAATAGAGCCGATGATTAATTTGGGGAAACGCCATGTTTATCAAGATGTAGATGGTTGGACAATACGAACGAGAGATCGGATGCCTTCCGCTCATTTTGAACATACGGTAGCTGTAGGGAAGAATAAAGCGGATATTTTGTCTTCTTTTGAATTTGTAGAGAAAGAATTAAAAATTGACGATTAATTTAAAATTGTTTTTATGGCAAAACAGCCGTCAATAGAGCAGGATGGTGTAATTACCGAAGCGTTGTCGAATGCTATGTTTCGGGTCGAGTTAGAGAATGGGCATATTATAACGGCTCATATTTCTGGCAAGATGCGAATGCATTATATTAAAATACTTCCGGGAGATAGGGTGCGTGTGGATATGTCTCCATACGATTTAACCAAAGGGAGAATTACTTTTAGATATAAAAATTAATAGAATAAGAACGTCAAATTAGAAAACCATGAAGGTAAGAGCGTCAATTAAAAAACGTAATGACGAATGCAAGATTGTAAGAAGAAAAGGCGTTTTGTACGTCATTAACAAAAAGAACCCGAAGTTTAAAATGCGTCAGGGTTAATCATTAATCTAAGTTAAATTAAAAAGATTTATGGCAAGAATCGTAGGTGTAGATTTACCCTCAAACAAAAGAGGTGAAATAGCCTTGACCTATATCTTTGGTATAGGTAGAAGTAGTGCCCGGACTATTTTAGAAAAAGCCGGCATCGATTATGACACGAAGGTGAAAGATTGGAATGATGACCAACTCGCAGCTGTACGAAAAGTGATTAATACAGAGTACAAAGTTGAAGGAGAGTTGCGTTCAACCATTCAGATGAACATTAAACGCTTGATGGATATCGGTTGTTACCGTGGAATCCGTCATCGTTTAGGACTGCCCGTAAGAGGACAGAGTACAAAGAACAATGCCCGTACACGTAAGGGTAAGAAGAAAACTGTTGCTAATAAGAAGAAAGCAACTAAATAAAAGAAATTGAATTGAATTATGGCAAAGAAGTCTACATCAAACAGAAAACGGTTAGTTAAAGTAGAAGCCGTTGGACAAGCACACGTTCATTCATCTTTTAATAACATCATTATTTCCTTGACAAACCAGACAGGACAAGTAATCTCTTGGTCGTCGGCAGGAAAAATGGGTTTTAAAGGATCTAAGAAAAACACTCCTTATGCCGCACAAATGGCTGCAAGTGATTGTGCAAAAGTGGCATTTGATCTCGGAATGAGAAAAGCAAAAGTATATGTTAAGGGACCCGGTAACGGTCGTGAATCCGCTATCCGTGCTATTCATGCGAGCGGTATTGAAGTTGCGGAAATCATCGATGTTACTCCGCTGCCGCACAACGGCTGCCGTCCTCCGAAACGTAGAAGAGTATAATGAAATGTAACGTGTAATAAATTTGAATAAAAATGGCTAGATATACAGGACCTAAGTCTAAAATAGCAAGAAAATTCGGGGAGCCGATTTATGGCCCGGATAAAGCACTGGAACGGAGAAATTATCCGTCAGGTCAGCATGGTTTGGCTCGTCGCCGTAAGAAAATTTCAGAATACGGTGTTCAGTTGAAAGAAAAGCAAAAAGCAAAATATACTTATGGGTTGTTGGAAAAGCAATTCAGAAATTTGTTTGAGAAAGCAGAACGTTCAGGAGGTATTACGGGTGAAGTATTGTTGCAGTTGCTGGAATGTCGTTTAGATAATGTCGTTTATCGGTTAGGTATTGCACCGACTCGTGCAGCAGCTCGTCAGTTAGTATCTCACCGTCATATTACGATTAACGGTGGAGTATGTAATATTCCGTCGGCATCAGTTTCTCAAGGAGATATTGTTGCAGTTCGGGAAAAATCAAAAGCTCTTGAAGTAATAGCTGATTCTTTAAGAAGTAATCGGGTGAGTAAGTATTCTTGGTTGGAATGGGACGCAGCTTCTATGAGCGGTAAGCTGTTGAATGTTCCGGAAAGAACGGATATCCCGGAAAATATTAAAGAGCAGTTAATTGTAGAGTTGTATTCTAAGTAATAAATAAAATATTTATGGCAATATTAGCTTTCCAGAGACCAGACAAGGTAATCATGCTTGATTCGACGGACACGTTTGGAAAATTCGAATTTCGTCCGTTAGAGCCTGGTTACGGAATCACCATTGGTAATTCGCTTCGCAGAATTTTACATTCTTCTCTTGAAGGATATGCGATTACCGGTATAAGAATTCAGGGTGTAGAACATGAGTTTGCAACTATTCCGGGGGTTATTGAAGATGTTACGGAGATTATCCTAAACTTGAAGCAAGTTCGGTTTAAGAAAAGAATTGAGGAAACGGAAGATGAAAAACTGACTGTGCTTGTTTCTGGGCAGGAAACTTTTGCTGCGGGAGACATTAATCGTTTTTTGACGGGGTTTGAGGTGTTGAATACAGATTTGGTAATCTGTAATATGGCTCCGGATGTACATTTCCAAATGGAGATTACAATTCAAAAAGGTCGGGGATATGTTCCCAGTACAGAGAATATGCCGATAGATGCCGAGGCCGGATTTATTCCGATAGATGCGATTTACACTCCGATTAGAAATGTGAAATATGAGGTAGAGAACTATCGTGTGGAAGGTAAAACGGACTATGAGAAACTTTTACTTGAAATAGAGACAGATGGTTCTATCAATCCTACCGATGCGTTAAAAGAAGCGGCTAAAATTTTGATTCATCATTTCATGTTGTTTTCAGATGATAAGATTACACTTGAATCTGAAGATAAGTATGGAAATGAAGAGTTCGATGAAGAAGTTTTGCATATGCGTCAACTTTTGAAAACGAAGTTGGTAGATATGGATCTTTCAGTTCGAGCGTTGAATTGTTTGAAAGCTGCTGAAGTTGAAACGTTGGGTGAATTGGTTAAATTCAACAAGAATGATCTATTGAAATTCCGTAATTTCGGTAAAAAATCGTTGACGGAATTGGAGGCTTTGTTGGAAAACAATAACCTTGAGTTCGGTATGGATGTATCTAAGTATAAATTAGACAAGGAATAAGTAAAATGAGACATTGTAAGAAATTTAACCACCTAAATAGGAAGAGTGCTCACAGAAAAGCTCTGCTTTCCAATATGGCGACTTCTTTGATTCTTCACAAAAGAATTAGTACTACAGTTGCTAAAGCAAAGGCATTGAAAATGTATGTTGAGCCTTTGATTACTAAAAGTAAAAATGATAATAGTAATTCCCGGCGGGTTGTCTTTAGTTATCTAGGACAGAAAGAAGCTGTTACAGAATTGTTCAGAGAGGTGGCTCCGAAGATTGTAAATCGTCCGGGAGGTTATACCCGTATATTGAGAACGGGAAACCGTTTGGGAGATAATGCGGAAACTTGTATAATTGAATTGGTTGATTTTAATGCAACTTATACGGAAGTTAAGCAGGAAGTAAAGAAAACTGCAACCCGTAGAAGAAGGTCTTCTGCAAAAAAAGCGACTGCGGAAGTGACAGAAGCTACTGTTGTTGAAGAAGCACCTGCGGCAGCTGTTGAAGCATCGGAGACAGAGGCTCCCAAGGCTGAATAAATTCCGATATTTGTATAGAGAAACCGTTTTGCTCCGGCAGGACGGTTTTTTCTTTTTGCCGTAACTTATATTAATGCTTTTGCGTTAATCCTGAAAAATCGAATTTATGACGCATATAGTAGAAATTACAGGACGGGAAATTTTGGATTCCCGTGGAAATCCCACTGTTGAAGTGGACGTAGTACTTGAATCCGGTGTCGTTGGACGGGCAGCTGTGCCTTCCGGTGCCTCGACAGGTGAGAATGAGGCATTGGAATTGCGTGATGGGGATAAGTCGCGGTATATGGGAAAAGGTGTGCTGAAAGCCGTTGAAAATGTCAATACGGTCATTTCGGATGCGCTTTTGGGCATGAATGTGCTGGAGCAGGTGGCCGTAGACCGAATGCTGATAGAACTGGACGGTACCCGGACAAAGTACAACCTAGGAGCCAATGCCATGTTAGGAGTTTCTTTGGCTTGTGCGAGAGCGGCAGCTGCAGCATTGGAGATTCCTTTGTACCGTTATATCGGAGGATGCAATGCGAAGGTCCTGCCAGTTCCGATGATGAATATTATCAACGGAGGTTCCCATTCCGATGCTCCTATCGCTTTTCAGGAATTTATGATACGTCCAATAGGTGCTTCTTCGTTTAAAGAGGCTCTTCGCATGGGTTCAGAAGTATTTCACACATTAAAGAATGTTTTGCATCAACGAGGATTAAGTACGGCGGTTGGAGATGAAGGTGGATTTGCTCCTTCTTTGTCTGGAACGGAGGATGCGTTGGAATCTATAATTCTTGCTATAGAAAAAGCGAAATACAAACCGGGTAAAGATGTGATGATTGGATTGGATTGTGCTGCTTCGGAGTTTTATAAAGATGGTATTTATGATTATACGAAATTTGAGGGCATGAAAGGAGCAAAACGTACTTCAACGGAGCAGGTGTTGTATTTGGAGGAATTGATTTCTAAATATCCGATAGATTCGATTGAAGATGGAATGTCTGAGAATGATTGGGATGGTTGGAAAAGCTTGACGACTAAAATAGGGAATCGTTGTCAATTGGTAGGAGATGATTTATTTGTTACGAATGTGGAGTATTTGAAAAAAGGAATAGAGTTAGGATGTGCTAATTCCATTTTGATTAAGGTAAATCAAATTGGTACGCTGACAGAAACTCTCGATGCGATTTCAATGGCCCAACGGGCTGGTTATACAACAGTAACTTCTCATCGTTCGGGAGAAACAGAAGATACGACTATTGCAGATATTGCGGTTGCAACTAATGCAGGGCAAATAAAGACAGGTTCAATGAGTCGGTCAGATCGTATGGCAAAATACAATCAGTTGCTTCGGATTGAAGAACAATTGGGGAAGGAGGCCTGTTTTCACGGCAGGAGATTTTCAAAATAAATAGATTATCTGTGACGGATTTGCATCTTCGATCTGTTCAGTTATGAATTGCACCCAAAAAGTTAAATGCAAAACTTTTTGGGTGCATTTTTATAAGGTGCATTTTTTTTGCAAAAAAAAATTGTTCCTTAGTGAATATTTGTCTAATTTTGCGTTTATAAAAGATTATTGTATTTTGAAAGCTATGTATAAAATACTTGTAATGACCACCTTGCTCTTCGGGTGTCTTTCGGGAGTGGCTAATAACGTAAAGATCGGTACGGAAGCCAAAGTGACAGGATTTGTGGGTTCGGCCCGGGATACTGCGATCGTCGAGTTTAATCTTTCATGGGAAAACTCCTGGCGGGATGATTTTAACTGGGATGCTGCCTGGATTTTTCTGAAATACAAGAAAAGAGGCGTTATGTCGGAGTGGCATCATGCTTATCTGGCTAAAGAGGGCCATACTGCTACGGCGTTGGCGGGGAATGAAGGCGGAGAATATATGTTCATGACCGGAGAAGTGGGGAGCGGTACGGCTGCCAAAGTCACCGGCATTTATCTGTTGAGGGACAATCTGGGGGAAGGCAAGGTGAATGCGCACCTTACGGTGAAGTGGCCGATTAAATCGAACACGAAATTGGCTTTATCCGCATCGGATTTCGGAACTCACCTGGACAGCATTTTTGTGGCGGCTTATGCGGTGGAAATGGTCTATGTGCCTTTCGGGGAGTATGTATTGGGAGATGGGTATTCAAATAATTCTTTTTTTTCACAGGAAACGAATTTCTACGGAGTTATTCCTGCAGAGTCGGATATCGTTACGACGAGTTATACAATTACCGCCAATAATTCATCCGAGGGGTCTACTCCCAGCAATATAGCGAAACGGATAGATTATGCTACTTACAGACCGAGTGTGAATTCGTGGTATTCCGGAACCTCTCCGAGCTGGTGGGCGATAGATTTCAAGTCTCCCAAAAAGGTGCTGTTTTTTGGAGTAAGCGTTTCGACGTCTTATCCATCTGCTTATAACCCTGGGACAACGTGGAGATTGGAGGGATCGAATGACAATTCGCGCTGGACGGTTCTTTCCTATGTTGATCGCACGTTGTGGAAAGCGGAGGCGACGTCTTATCCGGTACAGCATTCCATCAGGGTATCCAATCCGGGGAATTACCGGTATTATCGTTTGTATTTCCCTTCAAGCAATATTATTATGCAGAATGTTGCCATGACGGAAGAGAATCTTTTTTCAGCTCCGGAGGGAGGGAGTTTAAGAATCAGTTCGGAAGATCCGTTGTATTTGGTGAATAGCGGGATAACGCTTTCAGTGAATTATCCCAAAGGATATCAGGGATATTATCTGATGAAGTATGAGGTGAGCCAGGAGCAGTATGTCGAGTTTTTGAATTCATTGACTTTGGTGCAGCAAAAAAACCGGGTGGCGAATACCAATTTTGAGAAAATGCTCAAGGGGGATTATGTTTTCGGAAGTTTAAAACAGCCGAATTGCCGGAACGGCATCGCTTTTTTGATGATGAAAGAACCCAATGCTCCGGCTGTATTCGGCAATAATCTGAATCCGGACAATAAATTTTATTCGGAAGATGACGGGCAGACTCTGGCATGTAATTATCTTAGTCCGGCGGACATGCTGGCTTATTGCGACTGGAGCGGATTGCGTCCGATGAGTGAGCTGGAGTATGAAAAAGCGTGCAGACGTCCTTATCCGCAAATTCCGGATAAGGGGGAATTTGCCTGGAATACCAATACCGGCGTCAATAAGGTTCGCTCGGAGAGCGATTTGAATGCAAGCAAGACGGAGCGGGAAACGCCTTATGATTATAAAATGAATGTGAACGCCGGAGGGAGAGTTGGCGGTCCGCTTCGGAGCGGGGCGTTCGCGACTTCCCGTACGAACCAGCAGGAGGCGGGAGCCACTTACTGGGGATTGATGGAAATGAGCGGGAATCTGTGGGAGATGTGTTATAATGCTCAGTCGGCAGGGTCCTCTTTTATTGCTAATAATGTGACTTATTCGCATGGTGACGGATATATTACAACAGCCGGAACGGATGTATCCACGAGTTATTGGCCCAATGCTAATACAGCGTTTGCAGTGCGAGGGGGGGGGTTCCCCTCCGGGGATACACTACTTCGCACATCGGATCGTACGTATGCGTTAGGTAATTATTTTGCGGCAGTAACTACACGTGACAGTTCTGTCGGATTCAGAGGAGCCCGGTCGATTCTTAATACGACCGGTTTTACTGCCGGCCGGATTTATGGAGAAAATGGTTTGGAGCAGGATACTGTCTGCAGCGGGGTTGCTTTTACGATCGGGGGAGGAGCTGCGGAAAAAACCATTGGCAAGACCACGTATTCTTGGTATATGAGTGAGAATAACGGGACAAGCTGGACGGTATTGGAAGGGAGTAATGCTCTGACTTTGGTGAACAATGGAATAAAAAATACGGCGGCATCTCCCAAAACGGTTTTATTTAAGAGAAAGGCCATGTGTGCTGTAGGGGAATTGTTTTCCAATACGGTAAAGATTATTATTCCGGCAGTTTTTGCTGCTCCTGCACTGGAGGATGACGCCGCTATCGCGATTATCGGGCAAACATTGACACTTACGATGCCTGCGGGACCTTCCGGGGCTATGTATGTTTGGACACATCCCAATGGAGCCAAAACCAACTCGGCAACGTTGACCATACCCTCATTTACCTTAAATGATGCTGGCGTGTATTACGCTTCTTATTCGGGGGTATGCGACGGCAACAAAAAGGCGATGGAGATATATCCTTATGAGGAGGTCGGAAAACAGCAATTCTTGTATAGAGGAAGTGAGGAAACTGCAAGTGTGCCGGCAACGGCTACTCATATCAGGGCGTATTTGATCGGCGCGAGTGGTGGTGGCGGTGCATATACTGCCAATACTTGGTGGTCGGGAGCGGGAGGATATACAGATGTTCTTTTCCCTGTGGGAGGACAAGTGGGGGTAATCGTCGGTCAAGGCGGACGTTCAGGGAATCGTAGTGCAAGGTCGGCTGCTGCTTATCCGAACGGAGGTATCGGACAGGGAGGTGACGTAAGTGCCGGTAGTGGTGGTGGACGTTCCCAGGTAAGATTTGTAAGTGGAAATAATCTTATTGCTATTGCCGGAGGAGGCGGAGGAAATGCTGGGTATGCGGGACATTCAGGAGCAGGTGGCGGTTTATCGGGGCAGAATTCAACCGGCGGTTATTCAACCGGCGGAACGCAGACAGCAGGAGGTGGACCTCGTAAGGGAGGATATTTGCAAGGGGCACATGCGGATACTAATACAGGAAATGACTGTGGTGGTGGCGGTGATGGATATTACGGAGGAGGAACTACGACAGGGGATGGAAGACCTGCTGCCGGAGGTTCGGGATATATAAACCGGAGTATCTGTATTATGGGGAAAACCTATACTGGTAATATCCAGAACAGGCCTACTCAGATCGGAACGACGATTGCGGGTTATTCGACAGGAACTTACGGTGTCGGTGTAATTTCTTTGGCCAGTGGAAAGACTTCTACTCCCGGAAATAACGGAATGGTGGTATTGCAGTATTTAAAACGTTTGACGAAGTAATAAATAAGGTCCGTTGAAGATTTATGTTTCAATAGTATTCTTTTTGCTGCTGTGGAGCGGAGTCTCTGCTCAGAACTATGTCTATACCCGCAGCCGTTTTAAAGGGGCTTTCGGGGATGGACAGGACCGGTCTCCCCATAGCTTTGTCATCGAAAAGGTAAAAGCGCCGACGATTTTGTGCGAAGGGGATACGGCGGTGTTTTCCGTCGGTTACGATGGAACGTACGTCTGCGATTTCAAATGGAAGAAACTGGGGGATAGCCGGGAAAGTTGGTCCGATACGGCCGTGATGAAAATTGCCGGAGTAACAACCGCTCATCGGGGAAGGTATTATTGTTGTCTGACAGATGTCCGGTCGGGGGCTGTCCGTTATTCGGATACCGTCGAATTGAAAATAACGAAACGTCCGACAGCCTTGATAGCTACACCGACGGCTCCCTACATGCAATGTTACGGAGACTCGACGGTTTTGAACGCCGTGGCTTCGGAAGATGACAAAGAAAAAGAAGATGTCTATGCTTATTCTTGGAAAGGACCCGATATATCGGGGAATGCCAATGAGACGATGATTACGGTGAAGCCGAAGGAATCCGCGAAATACATCGTTACGGTGAATAACAGCGGGTGTCTGGCGGAAGCGTCGTTTGAGATGGAGGTGTATAAACCGGAAGTGCATATTCCGGATGTGATTTATTTGACAGAGGGCATGCCGCTGCAGTTGGAACCGGAGGGGGTATCCTCTACGGGCGCATTGGCGTGGAAGGTCGGGGATGTGAATATACCGGATATGAATCCGCTGGTATTCAACGGTATCAACCGGACAACGGCCGTGGAGGTAACGGTGACGGACCGGGGATGTGTCGCCAGATCCAGCGGAATGGTATATTTCAAACGCGGTCGGGGATATAAGGGAGGCATTCAGGACGGATTCGACCGTTCGGATCATACTTTTCATATAGAGAATATCAATAGTTCGGGAATCATTTGCGAGGGAGAAACGGCGCGTTTTTCCATCGATTACGAAGGTACCTATGTTTTTGATTATGAATGGCGTAAAGTGGGAGGGAATGATATATTGGGAGACACTTCTCTTTTAATCATTTCGCAAGCGGGTCTGGGTGCGAGAGGAAGATATTATTGCAAATTGACCGATGTTTCGTCCGGAAAAGTTTTTTATTCGGATACGGTGGAATTGAAGATTAAAAAATTGCCCGTAGCTGTAATCGGCAGTCCGGAATCTCCGAAACTGGTTTGTTACGGAGATTCGGTTATGTTGAATGCGTCGGCATCGGAAGCGGGAAAAGAGGCGGGGGATGTCTATACTTACAGCTGGAGCGGAGAAGGCATCGTTAGCAATCCCAATCAGCCGTTTGTAAGGGTATCGCCTGATAAGAATACCGTTTATACGGTGAAGGTAAACAATGAC
The DNA here is from genome assembly GCF_943193135.1 of Odoribacter lunatus. Lineage (GTDB taxonomy): Bacteria > Bacteroidota > Bacteroidia > Bacteroidales > Marinifilaceae > Culturomica > Culturomica lunata. The sequence continues at coordinate 28,641 of NZ_CALPCZ010000016.1, read as the reverse complement.
GGATGCGTCAGTGATACGACAATTGATGTAATTTCTTACCGTCCGGTAGTGGATTTGCCGGACTATGTGTATATTTCTGAAGGAAATACGTTGGAGTTGTCTGTCGATGTCCCCTCTGAGGCTAAATTGATCTGGAGTGCAGCGGGGAATGTTTTCGAGGATCTTAATCCGTTTGTATATCCGTCTATCCGGGAAACGATGGAGGTTAGCGTGAGAATGGTGAATGAAGGGTGTGAAGCTTCGGATAAATGTAAAGTTTACGTGAAACGGGGACGTGCGAATCAGGGTGGTGTGCAGGATGGTTTCGACCGCTCTTGCAATCCGCCGTCGATTGTGGAGCAGAATCGTTCCGAAGCGAGTTGTCTGGCTACGGGTGCGGAGTTGTGGGTGAAAGCCGAAGGTAGTTCCCTGAAATATATCTGGCAGAAATTCAATGACAGGACCAAATTGTTCGAAGAGTTCGTGCCTGCTGCAGACCGGGAGATTTCCGGTTGGGAAACGGGAAGGCTGACGTTTGACAAGTTGTTGATGGAGGATAATGGCGTGTATTTGTGCCGGATCGAGAATGCGTGCGGGAGCGTGACGACCGATACGTTTTCGCTCAGTGTGGGAGGCGTGCCCGTATTGAAGTCCGGACTGAACCGGGAATGGGATCAGTGCGTGGACGGACATGACTCCACCCATCTGAATGTAGCGGCGATGGATCCTCAGGGGAAAGAGATGAAGTACTCGTGGTATAAGGTGGATACGGTGACGAGGAAGTATAAATTACTGAAAGATACCGCCGTCTATAACCAGCCTTATCTGAAACTTCTGTTGCAAAACAAATCGGATGAAGGAGTTTATCTGGTAAATATCCATAACGAATGCGGCGATACCCGCGACAGCGTATTTGTTCCGGTCAATATGCCGGTAAAGATTGTACGCGATGATGCGACGAAGAAAAGGATCGTAGCCTGTGTCGACGGGCAGGCGGAGTTTGCCATTCAGGTTACCGGAGGAGGCAAGGTGCGGTATTCTTTGACTAAAGTTAAGCAGGTTATCAGTGATTATCCGATCAAATATTTACCGGATTATTCTATCGTCGGAGGTTCGAAGATCGTACTGGATCACCTGACGAAAGAGGATGAAGGAAATTATGTGTGGGAGGTGGACAACGGATGCGGACGCGATACGCTGGGATTTATTGAGTTGAGGGTGGAAACGCCTCCGGTGGTGGAAGGAATCTCTGATACGATTGCCTTGTGTGAAGATGAAAATCTGCAGTTGAAGTGTCAGGCTTCCGGTTCATTTTCAGAATTGAAATATGAATGGTATAAAAATGGTGTTTCTACAGGAGTCAAGGTACCTTATTATAATATAAACCGGGCGGCGTCTTCCCATGCGGGAAATTATGTATGCCGGGTCAGCAATACGTGTCCTGTTGTGGACGGACCGGTTCATACGATCGTAGTCAAGGAAAGGCCTAAGATTCTGGATTGTCCTTATATCAAGGATTTTTATTGTCAGGGAGATACACTGAATCTGAAGGTGGAGCTGGGAAGTGCCCGGGTTGACAGTGTCCGTTGGTTTCGTGACGGAAGAGCCGTATCGGATATTGCCGGAAGAATAGAAGGAAGCACGGCATCAGCTTTGTCTATCCTTGGGATTTTGCCCGAGGATGAAGGCGGGTACCGGATACAGGCTTATAATGAGTGTGGAGCGAGTGCATTCAGTGAAACGGCGCGGCTGGTGATAGACCGTCCCGCCCATTTCGTTAAAGATTTGTCCGGGTATACGGATCTGGTTTTGTGTGACGGTGCCGATCAGGCGTTGACGGTATCTACCTCCGGAACGGCTCCGATACGATATATATGGACGCACAATGCCAAGATCGTGGCGGACGGTTTTTCGAACACGATTCGTTTGAACAATGTCAAAACCGATACCGCCGGCATGTATTGCTGCGAAATACAAAATCGTTGCGGTGGTGAAGTCGCTTGCGCTCAAATCAAAGTGAGCCATCCGGATACATTCCGTTTCGAGCTTAATTCGTTGACGAATGAAGTCTGTGCGGGGGATCGGGATGGCTTGACCGGGGTTTTGATGGGATCGGATACGAATACGCTGTATTATTTATATAAGGAACCGAATGTCCTGGTTACTAAAATTCACGGCAGGGATTTGAAGACGCCGGGAGGTTTTATCGAGTTTACCGGGTTGATGGGCGGAACCTATTATGTGATGGCGGAGGATACGCGTTATGTCAGCGGATGTACCTACCGGATGCCTGGGGATGTGGTGATTACGGAGTATCCGTTGCCTGCTAAATACGAGTTGTTTATCAAGGAACATTTCTGTAAGGAACAGCATCAGGCAACATTGGCGCTTACGAAGAGTGAGCTGGATGTAGAGATTGAATATACCTTATATAAACAGGACGGTGCAGACTGGGTACCTTATCTGAATAAGATAAAGGGTACGGGAGATACGATTGTGTGGAAAAATGTACCGGCGGGTGATTATAAGGTGAGATCCACGAATGTGACGACCGGTTGTCATGTCGATATGTTGAATATCGTAAAAGTGGACGAGCATGATCTGCCGACGGCGTATGATTTGCGCGCACGGAATAATGACAGTGTTTATTGTGCCAATGTGAAGACGGATGTGGCATTGGAGTTATCGGCTGTGGATCCGAATACGAAATATGCTCTTTATCGTCAGGACGGACTTTATCGTCCGGGGGCTTATGTAAGCAACTGGACGGAAGTGGAAGAAGGCGTGTATTATGTGGAGGGGATAAATCAATGGGGATGTCGACGGGAGATGGGAAATCAGAAAGTCATGACGCAGCAGCCACCTCTCTCGACCTCGGTACAGGGGGGTATGATTTATTGTGAGAATCAGTCGGGGTTGGCTCAGGTGGAGATTAAGAATACCAATCCGGCTTATTTATACAGGGTATACAGGGAGTCTCCGAAAGCAGAGTATCTGGATACGATGGGGAACGGAGGCGCCATATTGTTGAAGGTGCCTTTGGAGGACAAGAGTTATTACGCTGTGGCGGAAGATACGACACGGGAACATTGTCGGACTGCCCTTTCGGATACGGCTGTGTTCAGGATGAGCCGTTTAAAGGTGGTGGGCAATCCGGAGGAGCATATTCTCTGGAACGGAGAACAGTGTCAGCTGCCGATCACCGTTACCGGTCAGGAAGGGAAGATTTCGGTAACCTGGTCTCCTGCGGAGAAGCTGGTAGCCGGACAGGATACGTTGCGGACACCGACGACTCTGCCTGTTACGGAGCGTCAGGATTATATCGTTCGGGTGCAGGATTACAGCGCCTGTGTAGCAACGGCTACGGTAAGCGTGATTGTGAAGAGCGAAAAGCTGACGTGCGACATCCGGAAGCCGGATAAGATAACTTCAGTGGATACGCTGAAGGCTTGCCGGGGTGCGGATATAGATTTGTATGCATGGGCCGACGGCGGCACCGGAGTTTATGAATATAAATGGAAAGATGAAACCGGAATGTTGGCGGGAACCCAGTCGTTACGCAATTATTCCCGTACTTCGGACGGTTGGTTGATATTGGAAGTGAAGAGTGCTGCCATTACGCAGAAGGACAGCGTTTGGATAGAACTTTATGAGACTCCGGAGGAATATGCTTTACTGCCGGGCGGTTTGCTGTGCGTGCAGAAGAACAGCGAACCTCAGTTGAAGTTGAGCGGTTTTCAATCAGGAGTCCGTTATATATTATCTTATAGTACGGATAATGTTCGATTTAATGACATTGATACGGTTGTATGCACAGGTGTGGAGGTTGTTTTCCGAATCGAGGAGGCTTATACCCGTGAAGGGTATTATACGGTAAGGGCGGAATATCCGCACGGGGTCATTACGTGCGTTGTTCCGATGAAGGATACGGTGGAGGTGAGAAAGGGCGCAGAGATATTTACCCTGACGGGAGACAGGGAGTATTGTGAAGGAAGCGTCGAGAGAGATACGATATTGTTGGCTTATGCGGAGAGGAACGTCGTTTATTCTTTGTACAGGGAGACGCCGAACCAATTGTTGCAGACGTTGTCCGGAGAGAATCAGGCGTTGGTATTTGCCGGGAATTTCGGTAACGGGACTTATTTTGTGACGGCCAAGCAGGGGATTTGTACCGATACGATGTCCGGAAAGGTGAATATTGTCCGGAACAGTAGTCCGGCGGATTTGGGTATTCGTGAGAAAGGAAGTTATTGTGAGGGAAGTTATCCTTCTAAAATATCGGTGAGAGGAGGGAAAGCAGGTGTAGAGTACGTTTTGATGCGCAGAAATTTCGGTGTGGGGGATACGGAAGTCGCCCGTTTGACAGGTCCGGGTAATTTAACTTTTTCGGGTCCGACAGATGAAGGCGAGTATTATATAGTCGCGTATGGGCAAAATGGATGCGAGCGGATTTTTAAGGACCGGGTTTATCTTGCAGGGACCTTGACGGATGTCAATGTTGACGGGAACCGGAAATATTGCGATACGGAATCCGGCTATACGGGGTTGTTGAGAATCACCAATCCGCAGGATGGTGTGAATTACCGGATTTTAACGAGTACGGGTGGCGTAGTGGGGAGTTTTGATTCAGTTACGAATGTAGCTGCTTTCTTCCGGGGAGTGCTGGCAGAGGGAAATTATAAGATACAGGCGGTAGCGGGAAGCTGTTCGCTTGATTTGGTACAGACGGTAAAAATAGAACGGCAGTCATTGCCTGCGAATGCGTCTATTTACTCTCCCTATACATTGTGTAGCGGAAATGGGCAACTGGCAATGAATGTTGTATCTTCGGTCGGTTATCAGTATACTCTTTTCCGGGATTCTTCCGGTGTGATGACCCAGATGGATTCGAAAGCCGGTACGGGTGGAACTTTGTATTTGGGAAGATATGACCAGATCGGGGATTATTATATAGAAGTGGCGTATCCGTCTTTAGGTTGTGCCTGGACATTATCGGATAAATATCATATAGATCAGGCATTGAAGGATTTCAGCGTACTGGGAGATACTGTTTATTGTGCTTCGGAGGCTGGGGTGGTAATTAGTATGGACAGTACGGAAAATAATGTGACGTATGTATTGCAGAAGTGGGATAAGGTTTACGGTGAGTACAAGGATGTGGACCGTCTGACCGGACGGGGCATGCCGGTGGCATTTAAGGGATATTATCCGGAAGGGATGTATCGGGTAAAGGCTGTCAGAGGATGTGAGAAGATGATGAGAAATGAGCTGGAGGTGAGAAGTAAAGCCGCTCCTGCCGATTCTACGCTTTTGGTTCTGGATGGAAATGGCTGTGTGGACAGTACGTTTGTGATTCGCCTGGATAAAAGCGAACCGGATGTCGTTTATACGTTATATTATAATGGTACACAGGTCGACAACACGTTGTCGGGTCAGGATTTATATTGGACAGTGGATAAAGCGAAGAAGGGGACTTATAAAGTTACTGCCAATAAAGAGGGATGTGTGTATGTTTTCCCGAAGCATATCGAGATCGGCGATTTGCCTTTCATTCATCCGTTGCACGGCGATACGTTGTTATGTGCCAATCTGTACGGGGAGTTGTACATGACGGATTGGGATAGGGAGGCGACCTATATTTTATATGATGAAAAGAAAGAGGAAATAGCCCAGGGGGCGGAAAGTGCGGGTAAGTTGTATTTCGTTTCCGTTCCGGTCGGAGTGGTTTATCCGGTGGCGGCAAGAGGCAATTGTAAAGTGACCGGCGAGTCTTTCACGGTCGATTCCATACCGATTCCGGAGTTGTCTTCTGACAATTGGAGCGTGAGCGAATGTGTGAAACGGGGAGAAGGGGTGATTGCTATTTCGGGAATGGTCGATACGCTGCGTTATGTGCTGACAACGGCCAGTGGCAGAGAGATAATGGATTATAAGGGAGAGAAGTCGGATACCGTTTTCCGGGATTTGATATTTGATCATTATTGTCTTGTGGCTGAAGATGAAAGGAGCCATTGTCGTTCAGAAGAGTTGTGTGCGACAATAAATGAAAGTGTGACCGACGATTCTCTGGCAGGAGATTTTTCATATTGTGCAGGAGAAGCCGGAGCGGTGTTATACTTGTCGGGCACTCACAGAGGCATGGTTTATCAGATGTTGACGCTGGAAGGTGATCTGATAGAGGAGATTCCGGGTGGGGAGTCGCGTTTTTCGAAAAATTACGGGAAAGGAAAATATCTGTTCAGGAAAGAACGTGCAGGAATTATAGGCGAATGTTTTGCGGTAGATACGGTGACGATAGATTCGTTTGCTTATCCGCTTGCCGATATCGCGGTGGAAATTGTCGGCGGTACGGATTATTTGTGTGAGAATGGAGGTTATGGGGTGAAGTTGGTGAACAGTGAGTCCGGATTTGAGTATCAGCTGATAAAGGATCCGGGAGCACAAAGTGAGGTTTATGTCGATACGGCGGTCGGTACCGGTGGCGAGCTTGTTTTCCAGAAAGTATTGAGAGAAAAGGGATTTTATAAGGTATATGCCCAGTCTCCTGGCGGGAAATGCGGATTGTATCTGGATACGGCTTTCCGGGTATATGCTGCGCCCAGAGCTATTACGGCCGAAGGATGCAGTTATTGCAGCGCTGTGGGCGAACTGGACAGCTGTTCAATAAAAGTAAGCGGCTTGACAAGCGGAGTGCGGTATGTTCTGAATGGAATTTCGGTAGCGGATACGCTCTATGGACCGGGAAGAGGCGTGTTCCATGCTTGTTCTGCGGGCGGATATGTTATTACGGGAGAAGATCTCGGAACCTCTTGTAAGGATATTGTTGCCGAGGTCAGCATTACGGCGATGCCGAAACCTAAGGTATTTGCTGTAACTCCTGTGTGTGGAGCATCGGGAGAAATAGGAACCCTGAACGGAAGTGAAGGAGATACCGTCACTTATTATTTGTATAGGGACGGCATACGATGCGGCGTGCCGGTGAAAGGAACCGGAGGCAATATCAGTTTCGGGGTTTATTCCGATCCGGGAGTTTATAAGATAAAAGCGGTGAGTGACCGGGGATGCGAGAGCTGGATGGCGGATAGCGCTACGCTGTTTGAATCTTTGTCTGTGTGTGATTGGGTTAAGGAAGGGTATTATTGTCAGAACGGTTTGACGGGAGTAACCGTTAAATACGGGTGCAGCAGTTTAGGCTGGAATTATTATTTACTGAAATCTACCGTATGGAGCAGTGATACATTGAAAGGAACCGGAGGCGAATTGTCCTGGACGACAATCGACGGCAATCGGATTCTTTCTGCCGGAAAATATGACCTGTATGCGGGAAATGCCTGTGAAATCCATTTACTGAAATCTATTACGATCGAGGAAAATCCGTTGCCGGCGGAAATGAAGCTGAAAGGGAAGGATGAAGCCATTTGCAGCGGTACCGGTGTGGATATTATCTTGTCGGGAAGCCAGCCTGCGGTTCACTATCAGTTGATGTATGTAAACAGCGGTGTGGAAACCGAGTTAAAGAATCTTGCGGGAGTCGGCGGAGAACTTTATTTTGGAGAGTATTCGGCGATAGGGCAGTATATCGTGTATGCCGTTGTGGATAGCAGCGGCTGTCGGGCTAAGATGGATGACAAGATGTTTTATCCCGGTTCTGTTCCCGAGGTGAAAAAGATCAGCGGAACGGATCTTTGTCTGAACGGGACATCTGCGGCGGAAATGAATGTATGCGTTACGGCACCTTTGCAGGCAGACGTAGATTATATACTGTATTTTTCCGGACTGAAAGAGGATGGGGCACGGGATACGCTGCATAGCGGAACGTCTGATCTTTGCTTTGAGACGCAGCGTGATACCGGTTGTTATTATGTAGTGGCCAAAGATGTGGCGACCGGATGCGAGAAGACGATGGAGGGAAGATATTGTATGGGATTGCCGCCTTCGCAGTATAATGTGGTCAAAACGAAGGATACGGTGAAATTGTGTCGGGGAGAGGAATACTGCATCCGGCTCGACGGAAGTGATGTCGGCGTGAAATATGTTTTGATGCGGGACGGCATGCAACAGGGTGAACCTGCCATCGGAAACGGTATGGATATAGAGGTCGGTTGTGTGACGGAGTCCGGAGTTTATAAGGTAAAGGCTTATGCGGGCAATGACTGCTGGCAGATCATGAAGGACAGCGTACTGGTGTATGTGAATGAGTTGCAGGGCATGTTTTTGCAGAAACAGTTCAGTTATTGCAGTTTGGGAGCGGGTGTTGTTTTAGGAGTTAAGCAGCCGACAAATGAGCAGTGCAGATACATACTGAAATCTCCGGAGGGTGTTGTATTGGAAGAACGTAACGGAGATGCAGAAGGAAAGGGATTCGAATTTACGGTCGCGGGAGCTCAGCAGACGGAGGGATATTATGAGATCGGCGTGTTGAATCCGGCAGGATGTCTCCGGATAGACAGTGTGGAAGTAAAAATAAATCCGTTACCGACGCCTTATGTTTTAGGGGCTTCCAATGGCGATTGGCTGTGTGTGAACGGAACGGTCGAGATGTATATGGATAGCACTCAAACCGGCGTGGAATATCATTTGTATCGGAAGAATGCCGGGGATGCAGATAAGGAAATCGGTTGGAAATATGGCAATGACGGTCATCTGAATGTGGCAACGGTGAATCAGCCGGGAGTGTATTATGTGGAGGCGGTTGATTATACTACGGGTTGTAAAAATAGTATGCTGAATCTTTTCCAGTTGAAGCAGGCAGATACGGTTCGTATATTCAAACTGGAGGGAATCAAGACCGGATATTGTTACAATGATCTTGAGAAAGGAAGTCTGCGTTTGTTAAGCAGTGCCGCCGGCGTGGAATATGAACTTTTCAGGGATGGAGTTTCTACAGGTGAGGTTAAATTGGGTGATGGAGGAGTTTTGGTATGGGAAGGTCTGGAAGGCCAGCCATGTAGTAATAAGGTAAATGTCACCGATGCGGGTTATTTATATGAGGTTCGTGCCAGGGATACGCTTACGGGTTGCGAGGCTTGGATGAGCGGTAAAGTGGGTATTGTAGAGGAGAGCGATCCTTCTGTTACGGCATGGCATCCGAACAAGGATTTGATGACCTGTCAGGGAAAGGATGTGAAGTTCAGTTTGTCTGCGACGGGTTGCAACCTGAATTATCTATGGAAACGGGACGAAACGGTCGTAAAGGATTCGACAGAGGAATTCTATAATATAGACGAGGTGTCTGCGACGGATTTCGGCTATTATCATTGCGAAATCAGCAACAGTTGCGGCGTCGTTTCAACCCCTCCCGTTCAGTTGAAAGTGCGTGATTCCCTGTTCTATCTGAAGCGGATGGAAGACAAGGCGGTGTGCGGAAATGTGGGTGAGTCCGTGATGTTGACCGGATATATCCAGAATGGCAGCTCTTACGAGTGGTACCGTCTGGACGACGCTACACCTTTAAGTTATTCGGAGTGGTATAAAATCAGGTCTGTACGACCGGAAGATGCAGGAGTTTATATTTTCAAAGCGGAAAATGAGTGCGGACAATTGACGGATACGATGGAACTGAAGGTTGACGCAGATCCGTCCAATGAGCCGGTGGTATTCCGTACGGACACGATTTGTGCGGGGACGTCTTATCTTTTGAGAGTTGTCAGTCCGGATACGGTGAAATGGTATAGAGATGGCTTATATATAGGAGTAACAGGCAATGATTTGCCACTAAGTTCCGTACGTCCGGAGGATGAAGGTCTGTATACCGTGAAGATTGTGAATGCATGTGCTCCTGCAGGTAAGACGATACCGGTGGCCCAATTGTATGTGGATGATACGATTCGTGTGATTTCATTGCGTCCGAGCGAGTTAGTTTGTGAAAATGCCACAGTGGATTTGTATATCCGTACCTCACCGGAAAAGCGGGTTAGTTATGTATGGGAAACCGGTGGAGTAGTGATCGCTCGGGACCGGAACACGTACCGTACGCCTCCGTTGAATTCCGATGAACCTGTTTATACGTATTTTGTGAACTATCGGAATAAGTGTACGAACAATACGGCAACGATAAGACTTTCCGTAAGCAACAGATTGGAATATGAAGATCCGGTACCTCAGGTGTTAATGTGTGCCGGCGAGGGACGGGATGCTGCCATATTTGTATCGCATCCGTCTACGCTGATTGCTTCTTATCAATGGTATTGGCAGGAGATGACCGAAGGTTCGGTACCAGTGAAACTGGATGGTGAAGTATATGATACGTTATATGTGGGTGCATCCACGAAGAATATCGGATTTTACTATTGTGAGATTGGAAAAGTATGTAATCCGGTGACAACGCAGAGTTGTTGGGTTCGGGTGGATACCGTACCGGAGTTGCAGGGAAGTCTGCCTGCGACGGATACGACGTGTGAGAATGCTGTCTATCGTTGGGAACTGGCAGCAACGGGTGGTGGCCTTGTTTATGAATGGAACTTCTTGCTGAAAGACGGTTCTGTGGAAAAATACAGTTATGAAAACGCTTCGTTGAGTTCGACGGGATATTATGAAATGAACCGAGTGGGAGCGAAATACGATAGCTGTCAGGTATTCTGCCGGGTATTCAATGATTGCGGGGAAGTGTATTCGGATACAATGTCTCTTTGTGTGAAGGCTGCTCCTCGCGTGGAATTGACGCCTGCCGATACAACTATATGTGAATTTGCTTCTGTGGTACTGGAGGCTAAATTACAAAGCGGGGAATATCCCTGGAGATACGGTTATTCTTTAAACGGCGCTGAAATACAGGAAAGAAATTGTGAAAGCGAGATTGATACGTTGCCTTATGACGGAGCGGGAAGTTACCGAATAGAATGGATAGAGACCGGAGGATGCCGGGTTGTGGGACTTTCCGGAGGTACGGAAGTGAAGGTACTGCCGACGACGAAAGTGCACTTAGTACGAGAGAATTCTGTCGATACGATATGTGATGCGGATACGTTGTATTTCCGGATGGTAATAGAAGGAGGTGTCGGTCCTTGGGAGATCGGATTTAGAAATCAGGACGGTTCAGAGGCTACAGAATCAGGATTAACCTATCCGTTTACATTCAGCGGACGGGAAAAACTTTTCGGAGTGCCTGTGTATGAAGATACGTATTATTTTATCGATACAATCCGGGATCTTGGCGCTGCCGATGTCTGTCCGGCATTTATTGGGGATACGGTGGAGATAGCCGTCGAAGATATCCTGCCGATTACTTTCCGTACGATATACGACACCCATGTGGGCAGTTGCAGAGTAATATCGTTGGATTCACTGTTGGCGCCTGCGCCTGCCGGCGGTCAGTTCTATGTCAATGGTGAAGTGGCAGATTCGCTTTGGCAGCCCCGGGGACCGTTGGATACGATTTCTTATCGATTGCGCAGTGAGAGGGGATGTAATAATGAACATAGATTAATCTTCGCTGTCGACACGTTGCCTTGGGGACGAATAACGCTGGCTGATGTAGCTTGTGGAAGCACGAATGAAGAGCTTCTGATTCAATTATACCCCGGTTCTCAAGCTTTTGAACTGAGTTTAAAACAAAGTCGTTATAAGAATGGCGGTGGGCTTCCTATAGTTACAGACAGGCAGATCAGCCTGACCGAAGCGGATGGAGGCGTGTTCCGGGAAGCTATAAATTGGGGACTTGTGGACGGTGCCGATTCTTGTCTCGTATATGAAATAACGGATATTCGGGATAGCCATGGATGCAGCATGAATACCGATATGCCGGAAGAGGCGAAGGATACGTTGTTGCGTTCTACCATAGTCTGGCATCAACACCTGGTTATGGAGGTACGTACACGCTATAAAACCGATACGGCATGGCATATCGGCAGTCGGGATCTGAACATGTGTAAGGGAGATAGTGTGGAAGTACAAGTCAGTATGTTGACAGAGGTGCCTGTCTGGCATTTGCCGAATATCGGTATCGAGAATATTCATTCATCGGATACGGTAGTTTACCTGAAAGAGGAAGGTGAATATTTCTTCTCAGCAGACGATTCTGTTTGCGGAATGAATTCGTCGGCAGATACTTTGGTAATTTCTTTTGCACAAGATGCTTATCTCCGCGGTAAATTGTGGCTGGAAGGTCCTTATGACAATTCTAACGGCCAGATGTGGAGTGCTATCGGAAAGCAGTTGCGCTTACCGGCCCGTTCTTCTTTACCATTATTGCCTGCTGACGTGGAACTGATCGACAGGATCACACTGGAATTCCGTACGGGAACGAATACAGATTCTGTCGCTTTGTTAGGCGGAGACAGCCGGGTTGTAATAACGGATACCTGTTATCTGGCTTCGAATGGCAGATTGGTGGATCGTTTTACCGGAGACACATTGATCCGGATTAGGAATATCTATGATTTGCTGGACAATCATTATTATGTGGCGGTTCGTCATCGGAATCATCTGGGAGTGATGACGGCTTCGGCTATTGAACTGACCTCTAAGAAACAGGGGGCTCCCATGATAGATTTCACTCGTTCTTCCATGATTTACAGCAGGGACGGCAAACCCCGGAATCATATGACAGCTCTTCCTAAAGGCAATGGCTGGATGTTAAGTGCAGGGGAGTTGAATGACAATATGTTGATTACTGTTTTTGACCCGAATGTCATCACATTGGAAGATATTTCTTTAACCGGTTCCAACAAGTCTTATGATCTGTTGCATGATCTTAATTTTGACGGAGAGGTGGAATGGCCGGGTTGGGGGAATAGTTCCACGTCGACGACCGACTGGAATATTGTGAAACGCAATCGAAATAAATATTCTGAAATCAGATAAGGTTATTAGGAATTTATGTATTTGAATCCCCCCTAAAAGAATTTTTCTTTTAGGGGGGATTTTTAGTTATAGTAGTGGGGAAAGTGTTAAAATTTTAAGATTGCTGAAGAAAAAATCAGTTGCGGATTTATTCCTGCAAATTACAGGAACAAAAAAGTTTTCACGGATGAGCTTCCGCAATATGTGGGTGGATAGTATGATTTTATGGTATTTATATAACTAAAAATGTCTAGTGAGTGCGTTTTTTTTTTCTTTTTAATGACACTATAATATGTATAGCTGCTTTCTTCCAAATGTTCTTTGCAAAGACATATAAATTTTTATTTAAAATAAAGCGTATTTTTTTACGAAAATATAGAAATGAGAAAATAATTTTTTTTACCTTTGAAGCCATCTATGAGAATAGATTGTAGCGGAAAGTTACATATAACAATGAGAATGATAGTGTTATGGTTATTTTTATTGTTATAGGGTGGTAAGTAGGGATGATTTTAGCTTTTATATATTGTGTCAGAAATAAGAGTTCAGACAAGTATATTAATGAAATTTAGGAAAAGAATTAACATAGCTGATAAATAAATGTTATGCTTCTTTTTCTTATTGGTGTTTGTTGATGGAGGAATTTAATATATGTTTTCATTTGTTGTGTCGCAAATGAGGGAATAATAAAAATTAAAATATAATTTCATCATGGAGGCGAAGAAGTTTAGTGATGTAATCTTTATTGTAAGGGGATTATTGTTATGGATTTGTGTTTTCTTTTTTGTGAATACAAATGTTTTAGCCAATAACATCAGGATAAATGGTAAACCCCGTGTCGTGAATATTGTTGGCGATACTGCTTTTGTAGAGCTGAATCTTTCATGGGATAACTCTTGGCGTGATGACTTCAATTGGGATGCTGCATGGATATTCCTCAAGTATAAAAAGCGGGGAGTCGACGAACCTTGGCACCATGGCTACCTTACTCGAGAAGGGCATGATGCCACTCCCCAAAGTGGAGATGAAGGAGGGGAATATTCATTTATGTTTGGTCAAACTGGCTCTGGCAGTAATGCTAAAATCACTGGTGTATTCCTTATGCGGGATGTTGTTTCAGACGGCAATGTTAGTGTTCGGGTACGGCTTAAATGGCTTATCAAAGCCAATACAAAGAAAACGCTTACTGCCGCTAGTTTTGGTGACAAATTGGATGAAATATACATTTCGGTTCACGCTATAGAGATGGTATACATTCCGTACGAGAGTTACTATTTAGGTGACAACTATTCCGGATACAGTTTTGCAAAATCAGGTGTATCTCCTTGCCTTATTGACTCGGAGGATGCGGTAACTCTAACGACGGTCAATCCGTCTTCTACGTCCGTTACATTACCTGCGGCTTTCCCTAAAGGATATGTCGGATTCTATATCATGAAATATGAGACGAGTCAAGAGCAGTATATGGAATTTTTAAATACACTTACTCTAACGCAACAAAAAGCACATGTGACTAATAATAATTTCTCTACAATGAAGCGGGGAGATTATGTGTTCGGGACTACTAATTCACCGACGCGTCGGAATGGAATTGTCTTTATCGAGCAAAAGGGAGAAGGCGGATCTGCCGTATTCGGTAATAATCTCAGTTTGACAAATGATCTTTTTGCCCGAGACGATGGGCAGACTCTTGCCTGCGGCCATTTATCCCCCTATGACATGCTGGCATATTGCGATTGGAGCGGACTGCGCCCCATAAGTGAACTGGAATATGAAAAGGCATGTCGTCGACCTTATCCTCAGATTCCGGACAAAGGAGAATATGCTTGGAACTCCAATAGTAGCGTCAATCCTCTGACTGGAGTTTCAGACTTGCTTTATCCCGGCGATGAGCGAGAACAGTCCGTTAATAAAAACCATAACATAAATGCTGGAAACCTTATTGAAGGTCCTGTTCGGAGTGGGGCATTTGCTACAGCTTCAACCAATCAGCCTCAATCTGGTGCTACGTTTTGGGGTGTCATGGAAATGAGCGGAAACTTAGGTGAAATATGTTATGTCGCAACAAGTTCTGGTAAGGGATTTGTTGCCAACAATGTTACTTATTCTCACGGTGATGGAGAATTGAATGCTGATGGCTCGACAAACATTTCTTCCAGTTATTGGCCAAATACTGCAGCCGCATTTGGAATGAGAGGGGGGAGCTACTATAATCCAGATAGTCTAGCATGTACTTCCTATCGAGGCTCATGTCAAGGGACTACTTTTTCCTCTATAGATCAAAGGTTCTATAACTTCGGTTTTCGTGGAGCACGCACACTGCTCAACACCACTGGATTTGATGGAGGAGCTATCTTATGCCCAAATGGTTTATCCAGTGACACCGTCTGTGCCGATGTGAATGTAAAATTACAAGGTGTATTACCGAATAACAGTGTCGGGAAACTTTCATACTCATGGTATTTCAGTACTAATGGTGGAACCTCATGGACATTGATTACAGGGGAAACGGGAGAAAATTTAGAATATACTTTTGCAAATACGACTACAACATACAAACGATATAAAATCAAACGAAAAGTTACTTGTGCTGTAGGGCAAGCAGAAGCGCAGGCGGATCTTTACGTTGCTCCTAAGCCTTGGACTCATTCATTGGAAACTGTTACCAATAAGCCCCCACTCTTCACTTCCTTTACTGTTGAATCCACATGGGGTAATATGCCGCAAACACATTGGAAATTGGAAACACCTCCCACAGGAATATCAATTTCTAATCATGGTGTCGTATCGGGTTTGACTGCTAATTCTGTTTTTTGGACAAACGTAACGGTATCCTCGGATAAATGTCCGGGAATAGAATATACAAAGAAACTCGTCATTCAACGTGAGTTTACTTCAGGCTCTAGTTCTATTACTCTTGCTCCGGGAGAGTACGTCATGGAATGTTACGGGGCAGAGGGAGGTCAAGGAAAAACAAATGGGAAGTTGAAACATTACGGGGGAAACGGAGCCTATACGAAAGGCACAATATTATTATCTAGTAGTCAATTATTTTATGCATACGTAGGAGGGAAAGGATATAATTCTGGTGCAAACGGAAAATGTGTAGGAGCATCAGGAGGTTGGAATGGTGGAGGAAACGGAGGTAAAGATGGAAATTGTGATTCTGCAGCGGAGCCTGGTGCTGGTGGTGGTGGTGCTTCGGACATTCGTTTGGAAGGAGGGGCGTGGAATAGTACAACTTCATTAAGGTCACGGATTATGGTTGCTGGTGGTGGTGGTGGTGGTGTTTATGGTAGTGATGGAGGAACGGGAGGGACTTTGTCTGCAGTAGGAGGTGCAAATCAGATTTCCGGCAATGCTTTCGGAGAAGGAGGGGCTGGTACAAATAATAAAAAATTTACTGCAGGTCCTGGTGGTGGTGGTGGTGGATATTATGGCGGACCGCCCGCAACTAGTAGTGGAGAAGTTGGACATGGTGGTTCCTCTTTTATTTCCGGTTACAGCGGATGCAACGCGGTAAATATAAGTGGAAGCCACACTGGACAATCAATACATTATTCCGGATTGCAATTTTATAATGCGACTATGTCCTCGGGAGCAAGATCCGGAGAGGGATTGGTCAGAATCAGCCCAGCTCTTCCTTAATTCAAGAATAAAATAATTTTAAAATTTAAGCTACTGTTTCTAGGAAGAAAATTTTGAAGTGAAGGAAGTTGTCGTAAAATGCAGCAGCAGAAGAAGAAGAAAGAAGTAAAGAATGAATTGCCGTAAATGGCGAAAAAATAAATATAAAGGAATATGATGTCAAAGAATTTGTTCTTCGTATTGATACTGTCGTTTTTTACCTGGATGTCAGTTCAGGCACAAACCGATTCATGGATACATAAGAACCGAAAGTATAAAGGTGGTATACAGGACGGGTATATGATGGAGGGACATGATTTTTATGTTGAAAAGGCGGTTGCACCTGTCATTGTGTGTGAAGGGGATAAAGCTGTATTAACGGTGGAATATGATGGTACGTTTGCCTATCGGTATGAGTGGCATAAGTATGGCGTGAATGGTGCTTTGACAACAAATGATACGTTAACGCTGGATAGTGTGACGATAGCAAATCGGGGCAAATATTTTTGTTCGGTTATTGATATTCGAACGGGGATTACTAAGTGGTCGGATACAGTGGACTTACAAATTAGAAAGAACCCAAAGGTGATGATTGATCCAGATTCAAGTAGATTGATGTGTTGGGGGGATACGATAATTTTGAATGCATCTGGAAGTGAGGCAGGTAAGGAGTCAGGAGATTCTTATACTTACTCATGGACAGGTCCTTCCATAGTGACACCGTCGAATCAAGCGGTGATTAGTGTTGCTCCTCGTACTTCTGGGAAGTATGTGGTGACGGTGGATAATCAAGGATGCCAAGCAATGGGTGAGGTTTGGATTGATGTGTATCGGCCAGAGATTAATTTGCCTGATTATGTATATATTTCGGAGGGAAATACTTTGGAATTGACGGCGAATGCGCCTACGGGGGCGTATTTAGTTTGGGAGGCAGAAAGTAATGTGTTTACAGGTATTAATCCTTTTAGATATCCGAATATTCGCAATTCGATGGAGGTAAAGGTGAAGATGGTGAATGAAGGATGCGAAGCGGAGGATATTTGTAAAGTGTATGTGAAGCGTGGACGTGGATATAAGGGGGGAATGCAAGACGGTTATGTGATGGGGTGTATGGAGCCGACGATTGTGACGCAGGATAGAAGTGTTGCCAGTTGTGAATCGGATACTGCTGAATTGAATATTGTGGCAGAAGGAAGTACGTTGAAATATATTTGGCAGAAGTATAATACGACGACGAAAGAGTTTGAGGATTTTGTCCCTCCTGTCGGTAGTAGTGTGGAAGGATTGGGTTCGCATAATTTGAAGTTTACTCCTTTGACACTGGCGGACAATGGGATGTACATGTGTAAGCTACAGAATGATTGTGGAACAGTTCTGAGTGATACATTTTATCTTAGTGTAGGGGGACGTCCAGTTTTTCAATCCCGATTGAATAAGGATTGGGGGAGGTGCGCTAATACGATGGATAGTACGCATTTGAATGTAGTGGTGGTAGATCCGTTGGGTGGAGAGTTGAAATATTCGTGGTACAAAGTGGATACAATGGTGTCTCCGCCGAATTATACATTATTGGCGGATACGCATACTTATAATAAGCCTTATTTGAAGTTGTTGCTGAATCAGAAGGAGAAGGAGGGTATTTATTTAGTAAGTGTGAAGAACGTGTGCGGGGATGCACGGGATAGTGTGTTTATTCCTGTGAATACTCCGATTCGTATTACTTATTTGAATGTGGAGAAGCCTGGTAATATTATAACGGGTTGTATAGGACAGAGTGTGGAGTTTTATATCGAGACGCAGGGAGGAGGAACAGAACGTTATTATTTGAAGAAGGTGACGAAAGTTCATTCGCAAATTCCTTTGAAGTATGATGCGGAGTTTGTTAAGGGGGGAGCAAGTAATAGGTTGTTTTTGAATAAATTGGAGAAGGCTGATGAAGGTTGGTATGTGTGGGAGGTGGAAAATGAGTGTGGAAAGGATACGAGTGATTTTATTAATTTGAGAATTGATGAGCCGCCAGTGATTACGAGTATTTCAGATACTTTAGTCAGTTTGTGTGAGAGGGAGAGTACGGTTTTGAAATGTGAAGGTACTTCTCTATTTCCGAATTTGACTTATGAATGGTATAAGAATGGTATTGCTACGGGGATAAAAAATACGACTTGTTTTATTAATAATGCAACGGAGACGGATGCTGGTAATTATACTTGTTGGCTGACGAATAGCTGTCCGGGGGTGGAGAGTCCGGTTATTCATGTGGAAGTAAAGAAGTATCCGGGAATGGCAGAGGCACCTCGCTTCGTTGGATCTAACGTAGCTGAAAAATATTGTGAGGGGGATACGGTTGTGATTACTGCGTCCGTGCCGAATATTGCACCGATAGATAGTATGCGTTGGTTTTGTGGAAATGTTCCTGTAATGGATATTCCAGGAAGGGTTTGGGGAAGTACGACAGATACATTGCATTTGGATAGTGTGATTGATGCGGACAAGGGAATATATAGGTTGGTGACTTATAATGAGTGCGGAGAAACGAAAGGCAAAACACATCTATTGAGTATAGATTTACCAGCTCGTTTTGTTAAGGATATGAGCGATTACACAGATTTGCTGTTGTGTGATGGAGACAATCAGGCGTTGGCTGTTTTAGCAACGGGAACGCCACCGATTCGTTATCGTTGGATACATAATCAACGTGTGGTGGCGCAGGGGACTAAGAGTATGATTGAGTTGAAAAATGCAACAGTGGATACTTCAGGGGTTTATTGTTGTGAAATTCAGAATGGTTGTGGAGGGGAGATTACGTGTGCTACGATAAAGGTTACTCATCCAGATACATTCCGTTTTGAATTGAGCTCGCCTACAAATATTCTTTGCGCTTCGGATACAGTGAATTTGACTGCAGTTTTGAAGGGGTCGGATACGACTACTATTTATTCCTTGTACAAGAAGTCAGTGCCGGATGACTCGTTGGTAATGGTAGTTTTCGGTGGAGATATTTGGCCTAAAGGTGGATTTATTGAGTTTATGAATTTGAGAGGAGGAGTTTATTATGTGGAAGCGGACCAGAATGGTTGTAAGTACCGTATGCCGGGTGAGGTGGAGATTATAGAAAATCCGAATCCAACGAAATTTGATTTGTTTATTTCCAAGCATTTTTGTAAGGGGCTTCATCTGGCGGATTTGAGCTTGAAGGGGAGTGAAAATGATTTGATGATGGAGTATCAGTTGCAGAAATGGGATGGGACGCAATGGGTTTCTTTTTTGAATAGTATTCGGGGAACTGGTGATACGTTAATATGGACGGATGTGACCGAGGGGACGTATAAGGTGGTTACGACGAACTTGGTGACGGGGTGTCAAGCGGATATGACAGGTATTGTGGAGGTTATTAAGCAGGAGTTGCCGGTTGCTTATCCTTTGGTGGCAAAAGATGATGACAGTGTATATTGTGCTAATGCAAAAGCTGATGTTGTTTTGATATTGCAGGGGGCAGAACCGATGACGAAATATAGTTTATTGAAAAGTGACGGTAGTGTTTATAAACTGAGTTCTATGGATACAATATGGAACGAGGTGGAGGCTGGAGTGTATTATGTGCGGGCAGAGAATCAGTGGGGATGTGTGAAGGATATGGGGAGACAGAGTGTAATTACACAGAAAGCACCTGATTCAACTTCTATTACGGGTGGTTTTATTTACTGTCGGGATCAACGGGATTCGGCGACAATAGAGCTTCCGGTGACGCAAGAGGGTATATTATATAAGGTATTTCGGGATAGTCCGAAAGAGTTGTATGTGGATACGATGGGTACGGGGGCTAATATTGTGTTGAAAGTACCGATGGAGGAGAAGCGGTATTATGTATTGGCGCAGGATACGACGGTGGAACATTGTAGTGTTTATTTATCAGATACAGCGGTGTTCCGTATGAGTCGTTTGAAAGTTGTAGGTAATCCAAGTGAGGTGTATATTCCTAATGGTACTTCTACACAGTTGTATACTGTGGTGACAGGAGCAGTGGGGGACGTGACTTATAAATGGGAGCCTGCGGGTAAGTTGGTGCCTGGAGAGGATACTGTGGCAAATCCCCATACGGTTACGTTGACAAATCGAGAAGATTATCGGGTGACAGTGAAAGACCAGAGTGGTTGTATTGCGGATACATTGGTGAGTGTGATTATGAAAGATGGTAAGTTGAGTATTGATATTCGCAAGCCGGATAAGGTGACGCCTGTGGATACGTTGCATGTTTGTGCGGATGAGAAGATTAGTTTGTATGCGTGGGTGAATGGTGGTACTGGTATTTATTCATACAGATGGTGGGACGAGTTTAAGGATACGGTTTCTAAGCAACAGTTGTTGACGGGTTATTTCCGTGCTACGGATGGTTGGTTACATTTGGATGTGAAGAGTGGGGATATTACGGAGAGTGATAGTGTGTGGGTGAAGGTCTATGATAATCCCCAGCAGTTTGCTTTGATGGATACGGGGTTGGTATGTGTGCAGGCAGGTAGTACGTATCAGATTGAGTTGACCGGAGGTGAACCGGGAGTGGATTATATTCTTTCTTATAGTAGCAATGGATTTGTATTTACGGATATAGATACGATTCATCATGCTTCTGCTTCCCGGGTTATCTTCTCGTTGGCAAATGCTGCTGGTCGTGAAGGATATTATCGTATTCGGGCAAAGTTGTCATATGTGAATTTGGTATGTTGGACTGAAATGGAGGGAGAGGTGAATATTCGGAGGGCTCCGAAAATTTTTGTAGTCTCAGAAGATCGGGAATATTGTGAAGGTGAACGAGTACAAGATTCTGTATGGTTATCAGGAAGTGAGAAAGGTGTTTCTTATGCGCTGTATCGTTTATCGAAAGAGTTTGTGTTGGGAGTTGTTATGGGAAGTGGTGATTCATTGTTGTTCTCGGATGATTACGGAACAGGAGAGTATTATGTGATGGCGAAGCAGGGTGTGTGTGAGATTTCTATGAAAGATACGATACAGATAAAACGTAATCCATTGCCAGCTAAAGTGAATATGTTGGATAAAGGTGGTTATTGTAATGGTGGATGTCCCGAAAAGATTCGGATTGCACCGGCTGTTGCGGGTGTAGATTATGTGCTGAATCGGATTCAGGGAGGTACGAGACAAACCTTGGAAATGATTAATGGCATTGATACGATTGCTTTTGGTACGTATTGTCAGCCAGGAGAATATTATGTGGAGAGTCGGGATCAGAAGACGGGTTGTGAGCGTGAGAATCCTGATCGATTGCGTTTGTCCGGGACATTGGAAGATAGAAATGTTACATCAGAGGCTTTTTATTGTGATTCAGAATGGGGATATAAAGGTTTGTTGAAAGTATTTAATCCGCAGGATGGTGTGGAGTATAAGTTATATACGGTCTTGAATAATTTGGAAGGGGAGTTTGATTCGGTAGCTGTTGACGGACTTTATTTGCGGGGAAATTTGCCTGCCGGAGATTATATTGTGAAGGCGTCGAATGATAGTTGTAAGTTACAGTTGTCAGATACGGTTCATGTGAAAAAATTGACATTGCCGAAGGATTCGTTGTTACCGGATTATACGTTGTGTGAAGGTGAGGGACAATTGCTTATGTCAGTGATTACAACGAAGGACTATCATTATGAGTTGTGGCGGGATAGTTCTAAAGTGAATGGGGTGTTGGAAGAAAAAGTTTCATCAGCAAATGGGCAACAGATTAATATGGGTCCTTATGGGGAAGTCGGCACATATTTTGTGAAGGTGAAGGATACTGTTTATGGCTGTGAATGGCAGTTACCGGGTAATTTTCGTATTTATGATAGTTTGAAAGAGTTTGATATTACAGGTAATACGTCTTATTGTGCAGTTGATGGAGGTGTGGTGATTGGGATTAGCGGTACGGAAGATAATGTAAAGTATGTGTTAGAGAGGAAACTTGGTGACGGAGGATACGAGGAGGTAACGGATTTGAGGGGGGGAGGTTTGCCTGTTGTTTTTGATGGCAAGCATCCCAAGGGTGAATATAGGGTAAAAGCCGTGAGGGGGTGTGAAAAATGGATGAACGGTACGCTTGTAGTAGAGGAAAAAGATATGCCTTCAGATTCCACGACGTTGGCGTTGATTGGAAATGGTTGTGCGGATAGTACAGTGATTATACGCGTACATAAGACGGAAATGAATGTGGAATATACATTGCAGCATGAAAGTATGCCGATATTGAATATGCTGTCTGGTACGGGCGATTCGATACAGTGGAATATCACTCCTGCACAGTTGGGTGAATATAAAGTAATAGCAGACAAGGATGGCTGTATTGCCCTTATTAAGCCGCAAGTGAAAATTGGGGAACGGCCTTTTGTTTCGGAGGTGTTTGGAGATACGTTGTTGTGTGCTAATGAAACAGGGGAATTATATTTGAATAGTTGGGATAAGAAGGCAGTGTATACATTACATAAAGAAGACGGGGAAAAAGTGTTGGATGGTAAGGTTTCGGGAGGGAAGATGCGTTTTACTCCTGTGCCGGTTGGTAGTTTTTATGTAGAGGCGGAACGGGGAAATTGTGTAGTGAAGGGAGAAATCTATACGATAGATTCATTGCCTGTTCCTGTATTAGATTCAACTTTCTGGGAAGTGAGTGATTGTATTCTGAGGGATAGCGGATTTATTCATATTACTGGAATGGTAGATTCACTCAGTTATGTATTGACAAATTCTTCTCTTGCTACGTTGATGAATTATCGGGGAGTAAAATCAGATACATTGTTTAAACATTTGAGTGCGGATGAGTATTGTGTTGTAGCCAAGGATGAGAAGAATGGTTGTGTCTCCGATGCGTTGTGTGAGGAAATTCGGGAAGGGGTGACAGCTGATTCACTGATTGGGGATTTTGCGTATTGCGGCGATGAGGGAGTGAAGTTGCGTTTGTCGGGCAGTAGCAGAAATATGAAGTATAGTATATTAGATTCTGTGAGTGCTATAGAGGAGATTTATTTTCCTACAACAGTGTTTAGCAGAATCTATAAAGAAGGTAAGTATATATTCCGGAAAGAGAGAACAGGATTTGCGGGTGGATGTTTTGAGGAAGATACGATTGTGATTAAGCAGTATAATTATCCGAAAGATACTTTCCGGGTGGAGGTGCGTACTATCGATAGTATTTTGTGTGCGGAACAGGATTATTTAGTGGATTTATATAGTACGGAGGCAGGTTATCGTTATATATTGGTGAAAGACTCTGCTACCGTAGAGTTTTATTTGGATACAGTAGTTGGTGGAGGTAATCCGGTGACGTATGATTATCTGCTACGGGAGTCAGGATATTATCGTATATATGAAGAATTATTGGATGGAGGTTGTGGGCGTTATGGAGATTCGACATTGAAAGTGATGACTCTTCCTAGTAAGATAAAAGTGGAGAATTGTACTTATTGTGTGGGGGGAAGTGTGACAGTAGATAGTTGTCAAGCTCAAATTAGTGGGTTGACGAATGGCGTGAAGTATATTTTCCGTCAAGATACCGTGTTTGGACCAAGTCCGAAGCCGAAGGTTTTGAGTCCAGCTCCGGCCGGAGAGTATTTTGTAATGGCTGAAGATTTGTATACACATTGTAAGGATACGGTTGGTAAGGTTGTGATTAAAGCGAATATTGCACCGAAAGTATTTACGGTAGATGCAGTATGCGATACAATCGGGCATGTCAGATTGATTGATGGTTGTGAGCAGGATTCGGTTGATTACTATTTATATAAAGATGGTAGTATGATTGCCGGTCCTTTGAAGGATACGAATAGTACGGGTATTGATTTTGGCGAGTATGATGAGTATGGCGTATATAAGATAAAGGCCGTTAATAAATATGGTTGTGAGATTTGGATGAGAGATAGCGCTACGATATTTGAAAAGTTGTCTGATGGAGAATTGAAGGTGGATGGACGGTATTGTGAAAATGATACAACAAAGGGTGTAGTTATTAAATATACGAAGAGCAGTAAGGGATGGAAGTATTATTTGAAAAAAGGACCGTGGATGAGTGATACGCTTGTTGGAACTGGTGCGGAATTAAGTTGGAATAGTATAAATCGTCGTATTTTATCACAGGGAAAGTATGAGTTATATACAATGAATGCTTGTGCGGATAATTTGATAGCGAGTGTTTGGGTTGATTTGAATCCGTTACCGACGAAGTTTAAATTAGATGGGGATATGAATGAGGTTGTTTGTGTAGGTGGTGAGTTGCCGATAAAATTGAAAGGTAGTGAAACTGGAGTGACTTATTATTTGGTATATAAGAAAGATGGGAGTGTACAAAAGTTGGATACTTTGCTGGGTACGGGTTATGAATTGGATTTTAGCTATTATTCGGCTATCGGACAGTATATTGTATATGGAGAGGTGGATAGTAGCGGTTGTTGGTTGAAAATGGATGAGAAGCTTTTCAGTCCAGGTAAGATACCTGAAAAGGTACCTGTTAAAGGGAATGATGTATGTCTTGGCGTAGATAAGCCGGAAGAGGTGGCTATTACGCTAGATGGTAAACTCCAGGCAGGAGTACGTTATATACTGCTTTATTCCGGAGGTATGGGGGATGTGGGAGTAGATACGTTGATGGGTACGACTGTGTTTACAGTGCAAACAGATACGGGGTGTTATCATGTGCTGGCGGAAGATACTTTGTCTGGTTGTCAGCAAGAAATGGATAGCGTTTATTGTATCGGTAATCCTCCGGAGAAGCCTCAGATTACCGATGTACCGACTGATACGATTGTGTTGTGTAGAGGTGAAGAGTATTGTATAGGTGTTGATACAACAATGATAGGTGTGAAATATCGTCTGTTGAGAAACGGAAATGTGTTTGGTGCATTTGAAGCCGGAACAGGTTGGGGAGGGGAACTTGAAAGTTGTGCGGATGAAACCGGTATATATAAGGTGGAGGCTTATGTAGGTGATGGACATTGTCGGGCTGTTTCAGATGATAGTGTAATTGTAAAAGTAAATGAGTTGCCTGGCTTGATATTAACGAGAGAGTATGAGTATTGTGAATATGGTAAAGGCGTGCAGATAACAGTGGAATATCCGACGTATATTGATTTTACATATAATTTGTATTCACCTGCATATGTTTTCTTGGAGACAATGGTGGGCGATACCAATCATATGGGGTTCACTTTTACAGGTAACTATACGGATTCTGGTTATTATTACATAAAAGTAGTGGCACCTACGTCTTGTGTACGAGAGGATAGTGTAGAGGTAAAAGTAAATAAATTACCGGAGCCTTATCCGATTAATTCTACGAATGGGAAGTACTTATGTGTAGACGGGTTAGTGGATATTTTCTTGGAAAATAGTGAGCTGAATATAGAGTATTTCTTATATAGGGAGCGATTAGGAGTGTCAGATACATTGCTTGGTCAGAAGTTTGGAACAGGAGATAAACTTGTTTTGGCAACGGTTGGTGAAGTAGGAATATATAAGGTAATCGGGAGAAATATCTATACATATTGCGAGAACAATATGTTGCAGAAGTTTGAGTTGTTGCAGGCAGATACGGTACGTGTTTATCCGTTAGAAGGAATTACGACGGGGTATTGTGGAGGGGATGACCGGAAAGGTAGTCTTCGATTAATCAATAGTCAAATTGGAGTACGTTATGAGTTGTATCGTGATGGAGATCCAATGAATATGGTACAATTCGGTACAGGTGGAGAGTTGTTGTGGTTAGGACTGGATGGGAAGCCTTGCAGTAATCTACCCGGAATAGAAGATAAGGGATATATTTATGAGATTAAGGGAACAGATACTCTAACGGATTGTGGAAAATGGATGAAAGGTCAAGTTGGTATTGTAGAAGAGGTCTTTCCGCAAATTATGGCTTATCATCCGAATAAGGATATTTCAAGGTGTGAAGGTGATACAGTACATTTTAGTCTTACGGCACAGGGATGTGGATTGAATTATACGTGGATGCGGGATGGAGTTGTGGTAAAAGATACGACAGAAGCGTTCTATAATATTGATACAGTAAAAATAAGTGATTACGGTATGTATAATTGCGTTGTAAGTAATACGTGTGGTTCTGTATCAACACCTGGTGTGCCTTTGCAGGTGTGGGATTCGGTGAAGATGGTGCAACCGATGGAGGATATTGCTGTTTGTGGAAATGTCAAACAAGATTTGATATTGACGGCTTATATTTTGAATGGTACATCACATGAATGGTATAAGATTGTTGATGGAGAGCCTGAGATGGTGGGTAACAATTCATGGTATAAATTGACAAATGTTACTCAAGCTGATACAGGTGTTTATATTTATAGCACTAGGAGTCATCATGGTTGTGGGGAAATGACGGATACCTGTCGGATTTACGTTGATGAAAATCCGGTTGTTTCTGCACCTCCGTTCCGTACAGATACGATTTGTGCGGGAAGCACTTATACTTTGACGGTGAATAGTCCGGATTCAGTGAAATGGTATCATGATAATGTGTTTACCGGAGTAATTGGAAATGTATTCCGATTGGATTCGGTTGTTGTTGAGGATGAGGGAAGGTATACAGTTCGGGTGGTTAATGCTTGTGGCATGAATGTGTTGGATGTAGCACATTTATATGTAGATGATACGATTAGAGTCGTGAATCTTCATCCAGGTGGAGTGGTATGCTCGGACGATAGTAGTGATTTGTATATTATTACGAATCCGGAAAAACGGGTTGAATATACATGGGAGTGTGCGGGTTTGATTTTGAAACAGGGAGAGGGTAAAGATTATGCTTCTATAAAGGTCGGTCCGATGTCTTTAAGTGATCCGGAATATACCTATTTCATTCGTTATAAGAATAGATGTAGTTTGGGTGAATCAGTTATTCGTATGCATGTAGGTGATACATTGGTGTTTGAAGATTTGCAAGATATAACTGTTTGTGCAGAAGCTGGTAAGGATACATTTATTTATGTTAAACATACCCCAGTGGGGGCAGTATGGCCAGTTGGTTATCAATGGTATTATCATAAGTTGAAAGAGGATGCAAGTCCTCTGGAGTTGGAAGGTGAACGTTCTGATACGTTGTGGTTACCAATGTCAACGTCAGTAACAGGTTTTTATTTTTGTAAGTTTTCGGAAGTTTGTAATCCGGTAACAACGCGTAGTAGTTGGGTTCGTGTCGATTCTATTCCGGTATTGTTGAATAATCTTCAATCCGATACGTTGTGTGAAGGTAATGATTTGGCATTGAGTTTGTCGGCAACGGGAGGTCAGTTGCATTTTGATTGGACGATTTGTTATAAAGACGGCACGGTTGAAAGTTTTAATCATCTTCAGAGTGACTTTGAATGTAAGGATGATTTGAATATATCGAATTTGACGGTGTTATATGACAGTTGTCGGATATGGTGTCATATCTATAATCATTGCGATCCGGAGGGTGTTTATTCCGATACGATGTTGCTGAGAATTGATAAACAACGGAGTTTGTGGGTAGAACCGGGAATGGATGTAACTTTGTGTAGGGGGGATGCCAGTGGCGTAAATGTGAAGTTGCATTTGGTGGATGGTGCGTTGCCATGGAGCTTTAAATACACGACGCCTGACAGTGCTGCGGAACATGTCGTGACGGGTATCATGGATACAGTTTATATTTTAAATGTGAAGGATAGCGGGGATTATGTGATTACTTATTTGACAGATACTATCGGTTGTATATTTACAGACAACTTACCGGTGATTCATGCAAAATATACAGATCCGGCTTCTTTGATAATGAGTGGTAGTCAATCTGTTTGCTACGGAGATACTGCACGTGTTCATTTCTCAATAATAGGGGGAGTAGGTCCCTGGAAGGTACAAGTAGTA
The DNA here is from genome assembly GCF_943193135.1 of Odoribacter lunatus. Lineage (GTDB taxonomy): Bacteria > Bacteroidota > Bacteroidia > Bacteroidales > Marinifilaceae > Culturomica > Culturomica lunata. The sequence goes on along the minus strand of NZ_CALPCZ010000016.1, from coordinate 396 downwards.
GATATTCTTCAAAGCGCATTGGCAGAAGAGCTTTGTGGAGACAGTGCTCTTGTTATGACTGGTCGTGATACGATAATAGCGTTTTTGGCTGAAAGGAGTTCCGAATATAGTGTCCAAAGCTTTTTTGATATGGGAACCGGTTGTAACCTTGCTTTGCAGGATAGTATGGTTATTGTGAATGTGAGTGAGTCCGGTCATATAAATTTCAATGATGGTCCTTGGTATGTGGGTCAATGTCATAATGTGAATTTGCGTAATGAACTAAAGCCAATGCTGAATGACACCACTGCCTTACCTGCTTCTGGTCACTTCTTTATCAATGGAATAGATCGCGGAACGAGCGGAGTCATCCTGAAAGCAGATTTGCGAGGCGATAGTTGTTATCGTGTCAGATGC
>NZ_CALPCZ010000015.1 GCF_943193135.1 Odoribacter lunatus | reverse complement strand
TCAAAATAATCCCCAATAAAATATTAAAAACTTATTTTCTTTTTTTCAACATGAAACTACAGGTACATGCTTATAAAACATATATCCTTTTTTAAGTTGTTTTTCCTGTACTTCAGATAGAAAAATTCCCCCAAAATTTACCGAAGATTTGTTATTAAGAAAAATCTAAGCAATATTGAAAGTAAAAGGCTCCGTGCAAGAGAACACGGAGCCATATAAGAATAAAAAGCAAATAATTCGGGTTTATTCCGTTTTCAAGGCATCTACCGGATTGGCCATTGCCGAATGAATGCTCTGATACAAGATTGTCAGAAGTACAATAACGAAGGTTAAGAGCAAAGCACCGCCAAATAACCACCAACTTAATTCAGTGGCATAGGCAAAGTTCTGTAACCAATGATACATGACGTAATAACTTACCCCCACTCCAATGGGCAATGCCGGAAGTATCCGCACCAATATATACCGGTTCAAATCGTACACTACACTGCCGACCTGTGCTCCCAATACCCGGCGTACACTGATTTCTTTCCGTTTCTGGTGGGCAACAAAGCCCATTAACGCCACCAGTCCCAACAAGGCCAGTATGATAGCCAACACCGTCCCGCTCATCAAAATACGGGAAGTTATTTCATCCTGTTTATACATGTTGTCGGCGACATCTCTCAATTGCACCATAGCATAAGGCACTCCCTCAAAATGTTTTTTCATGATTTCCGCCACATGCTCTCTCGCCTGCTGGTATTCTCCAGGCTGATACCTTACCCCCAATACCGAAGAATAAGGAGAATAAGCCGTGTACACCAAACGACCTATCTTCGTCCGAGCCGAACCGTAATGAATGTCTTTCACGATTCCGACTACCGTTACCGGACTTCCGTTGAACATTACTTTTTTCCCCACAGGATCTTGTAATCCCAATGCTGCAAGTGTCGTCTCCGTCAGGAGAATACCAGCGGAATCCATTCTGTTCTCATATTTCAGTTCCCGTCCTTCCATGATAGGGATTTCATACGTTCTGAAATAGCCGGGGCCGGAGCGTCTTTCATCGATAGAGATGGTTTCTTTATCCGTCTGGTCTGTCCGTCTCAGATTTTGCCCGCTGCAACCGCTAAACGGATGTCCCTGCCCCATCGCCACATCCACTATTTCAGGATACTGCATCAAGTCGGAACGAATACCTTCATACGCATGCATGTTGCATCCCACACCCACTGTCAATACGTTATCAGGATTGAATCCCAACGGCATTTTTTTCATGTAGTCCAATTGACGCCACACTACCAAAAGCGCGGATATACAAAAAATAACCACCGAGAATTGTATTACCACCGAAGCGGCCGTCAGTTTGTATTTTCTGACTACCGTTTTCCGTACCAATTCCACCGGTGCAAAACGAGAAAGATAGTAGGCCGGATAGCCGCCCGCAATGAGCGATACCAATATGAAGAGCAAGACGAAGCATCCCCACATGGTTCCCGTCACACCTACCTCTTCGGGCATGTTGAAGTCTATCAATCCGGCAAATATTCCGGCAAACGCATAATACAGTGCAATAGCCAATACAAAAGCGACCGACGTAACCAATGTTGTTTCGGAAAATAGCATACCCATGATTGTTTTCCTTTCCGCTCCGTTTGTTTTACGTACACTTATTTCCATGGACCGCTTTTCTCCCTGAATGAGATACAATGAGATAAAATTAGACAAAGCTATCGCCAAAATAAAGAGCGTCACGACAATAATGAATATCAGATTGGTTTTACTGGCAGGCACGCTCAAATCGTAAGAAGAGGAACGGGTCGCCGTATGAAGTTCCGTCAATGGTTCGGTTATACTTTCAAAAGCAGCACCATATTTTCCGAAACGATTTGTCAGGAGTTCTGCATTGATTTGGTCGCATTTCGCTATGGCTACCGCCGGGTCTACTCCTGGACGCAATTTTAGATAGGTAAAATATTCCAGTCCTCCCCACCCGAATTCGGGTAATTTTGTCAGCAAGTCAAACTGGAAGTGCGTATTTTGCGGAATATCCTCAATGACCGCTTTTACCTCAAGCGATGTTCTTCTGGCTTCATACTGTAAACTTTTTCCGACGGGGTTACTCCCGACCCCGAAAAAACGGTCGGCCGTACTCCTCGTAATGACACAGGTATTCGGCATATTCAACGCTCCCTCCAGATTTCCATATACGGGAGTAAAAGAAAAAATATCCAGAAAGGATGAATCCACCATATAGCTTTTCACCGGTGCCTTCTCTCCGTTTTCATATTTCAAATCCATCGTTCCCCAGGTATATAGCCGGGAAGCCGTTTCCACTTCCGGAACCTCTTTTACCAAGGTCGATGCCAATACTCCTAGATTGATGGGATAATTCGCATTTTCACCACTTTCTTTCCATACGCTTAACATCCGGTAAATCCGGTCGGCATCCTTGAAATGCCTGTCGTAGGAAAACTCAAACTGCAAATAAACCAGCAGGAAAAGCGCAACAGCCAATCCTGTTCCCAAGCCGAAAATGTTGATAAACGTCAATCCTTTGTTCCGAAAAGCAGTTCTGTATAACCGCACAAAAGCCTGTAAAAAACTCATTCTATTTTGATTTAATTATTTTCTGCTTTTCTTTTTAACAAATTATATGCCAATATCATTAAACAACTAAATGACAGCTTTTTATATAACTTCAAAAAATAAAGCCGATGTCTATTTTTTAGACATCGGCGTATGATATATTGACACTTTACATTTACCAGTCAAGCCGTACGGTTTCTCCAGCTTGCAGTGTCAGCACTTTTTCTTTTTCCCGGTATTTTACGCGACAGCTTCCCGATTGGGAGGCTGTGACACTTGCTTCTTTCAACAATCCGTCTTTCCAACTCATATCCACAGTGTACCCTCCCCTGGCTTTCAATCCTTTTACACTACCCGTAGGCCAGGCCGTAGGCAGTGCCGGCAACAGATTTACCGTCCCGTCATAAGATTGCAACAACAGTTCTGCAATACCGGCTACCGCTCCCATATTCCCGTCAATCTGGAAAGGCGGATGGGCACACAGTAAATTAGCATACGAGCCGCTCCCGGAAGGGTTGCGGTAATCTCCCCGGCTGAGGGAAGGCCGTAAAATATTCCGTAACATTTTATACGACTGATTCCCGTCCAACAAACGAGCCCAAAAGTTGATTTTCCATGCCAACGACCAGCCGGTTCCCTCCTCTCCCCGATAGACCAGTGTCCGTTTCGCCGCTTCCGCCATTTGAGGAGTTTGGGCAGGAGATATTTGACAACCGGGATATAAAGCGTACAGATGCGAAACGTGCCTGTGAGGATTACGAGGGTCATCCAAATCCTCCTTCCACTCCTGCAACTGCCCGAAACGCCCGATTTTTAAAGGAGAAAGCCGCTCCCGAGCTGCCCGGATGCTGTCTATAAAACCCGTATCTTCTTTCACATATTCATAGGCTGCCAACAAATTGGTAAACAAATCCCACGCTATCTCCTGGTCAATCGTCGCTCCGATGGCAATATCTCCGTGTTCGGGAGAATAGGATGGAGAAGAAACCAGTGTCCCGTCCGTATCTTCGCTTAAATAATCCAGCCAGAATTCTCCGGCTTCCTTCATTATCGACCACGCTTTTTCTTTCAAATACTGTTCGTCTCCCGTATAGTTAAAGTGTTCCCACAGGTGCCTGCATAACCAGGCGGCACTGTTGGGCGCATACCCCCAATAGAAGCTCCAGCCGGGAGCCGTATATCCGTAAGCATTATTCATCGTATGTACGGACCAGCCGCGTGCATTGAAGTATTCTTTTGCCGTTACCCGTCCCGGTTCACGCAATTTGTCAATATATTCAATTAAAGGCAAATGGCATTCGCTCAAGTTGGTTACTTCGGCAGGCCAGTATATCATCTGCAAATTGATGTTCATGTGGTAATCGCATGCCCACGGTGCGTTTAATTCATGATTCCACCGTCCTTGCAAGTGTGCGGGCATCGTTCCCTCGCGCGAACTGCTGATCAGCAGATAACGTCCGTATTGAAAATACAGAGCCTCCAATCCTGGGTCATAGGCTCCCTGCGCATACTGCAATTGCCGTTTATCCGTCGTCAGTTGCTCTTGACCGGAATGTCCCAAATTTATTTCCACCCGGTTGAACAAAGCTCCGAAGTCCTGTTGATGGGCATGTCTGAGCACATCGAAATCCGTATTGCGCGCCCAAGTTATCGCCCGATTATTCACTGCTTCGTAATCATTACCCGTATAATCCGGATAACTGTTCCGGTAAGCGGATGCCACCGTGAGGTATAGTTCCAGCCAGGTAGCACTCTTTATCCGGTATTTCCCATCTTTTATGGCAGGTTTTCCGTCTGTTTTCACTAAGATTTTACCCTCAAACGGCAGCCCGTTGGAGGCTAGTGTCCCTTTTATTTCCAACAGGTCTTTTCCCACCGCTTTGACTGAATGCAGGTGAGGCGTCCGAAATTCGACCGCATAATCTTTTCCTTTGGGGGCGTCATTTGTGTATTTCATCACGAGCAAACGGGCAGGATAAGAAGCAAAATACGTGTTTTCAAAACGTATCCCTCCCATTATATAACGCACCCGCCCCTCCGCTTTGGACAAATCCAGCATACGCCGGTAATTCCCATATAAGGTGTCAGATGTTTCCACCGTGACAAAAAGCGACCCAAAGGTTTGGTTTCCTCCGAAATCCCCAAATTGGTCTCCGGCTGCCGTAGGTGTTGTTTCACCTATGAAATAACGCTCCGCCAGCTCCGCCGCTTTCGCCTTTTCTCCCTGTTTCAACAATTCACGGATTGTATCCAAATACCTCCAGCTCTCCCGCCTATTTCCTCCTCTGTATTTCTTATTCGCTCCGACACCTCCCGCCCAGAAACTTTCTTCCGAAACCTGCACTTCGTCCGTAACCGGACCGCCAAAAAACATGGCTCCCATATAGCCATTTCCAATGGGCAATGCCTCATTCATCCAATTTCTAGCCGGTTTGTCATATTCCAGTACCCAATCTTGCGCTACAGCGGAAAAGCTAGAGAGCAAGAGAAAGTACACAATCCATTCAATTTGTTTCTTCATCTTATAGGTTCTGTTATTTATTTTACAAAACGTCCGGTAAATTTACCTTTAGAAAGTACCCACGCAAGTAAGGAGCTAACCGCAAAGGTTGTACAGGCCATACAAAGGATGCGCACTATATAAGGCCAGCCGGCAAGGTTAAACAAGTCGTAATCCACAAATATAAAAATATAGTGACACAGATAAATCCCGAAACAGAGGCTTGCCAACCGGGATAACCACGGCAAAGAGGGTACACGTATTTTCTGCACAATGACAAAGAGTGCGAAGGTCATCATGAATACGTTTATTCCCGTAAAATACCATATTATTTCCAGATATGCATAGTTGCCGGGGAAATATTCCTGAGTAATTACGTAACCGACAGAGGTTATCAAATAGCCTACCGCAAACATCGGCAGGGTTATCAGAAGTGTTTTTCGCCAACTCCAGTCTAAGGGGTATTTCATCAAATAATAAGCTAAGAGCAAATAGCCCATAAAGCCGGAAAGGTAATAACATGTGCCGTAAGCATTCCAATCGCATTCACCCCATATTCCCATGTGTCCAAAGTTACCGCGATAGCCCAAGACGGGAGCAAACATTTTGATATAAGGAAGCAATAAGGACACTCCCCAAATCACCAATACCGTTTTCAATTCTTTGCGAGTCGCCTGCACTAACCAGCTGTTCAGCAACGGCATGAACAAATACAGCCCGATAAGCATGTAGAGATACCATAAGGGGACGGTATCGAAGTTGAAGTTAAATATAAAAGTATACAACCGTACCCACAAGGTGGAAGCAGTATAATCACCGATGGTTATCAAAGGGTTTTGCGTTTCCGGATTAAGACAAGTGAAGTAAAGGTATGTCAATACCGGCAAGAGGAGCGACCATCCCACTAAAGGAAACGATATGCGCCCGATGCGCTTACGATAAAATCCGGTAAGAGTGGTTCCGGGCTTTAAAGGCAGCAACAGTACACCGGTCATCATGACAAATAACGGTACACTCGGCCGCATGAAGCTCCCTGCAAATACTCCCGTCAGAAACGCCGGACGATTTACATCAAATTGAGCAACAAAAGCATCGCAACAATGGGAAAAGACCACAAAAAAACAAGCCAATACCCGCAAGAGGTCCACCCAGCCGATATTATTTTTTGCCTCCATGATTATATTTTAGAAGTTTACGGGGTTAAAATTAACATACTTATTTATAGAAACAAAATGAGCCCGGCATATAGCCGGGCTCTTTCCCCTAAAAATCAATAGTCAAGTTTTTTGCAAAAATTTATTTTACAAAAGCATGACGATATCCATTCACTTTTTGCCATCCGCCCCGGGTGAAATCGGGTACTTCAACAGCGGCACTATTATTTTCAATAGACAAACGGGTCAATTCTGCCATACTGCACCATTCTGCCAAATCATAAACGTCCATATCCAAAGGCAATCCGTTGCGCAGGCAATATATCAAACGGTAATCCATGATAAAGTCCATACCACCGTGACCACCGACTTTTTTAGCCGTTTCTTCCAATTCTTTATGTATCGGATGTTTGTATTTGTTCATCAATGCCTTTCTTACGTCTGCCGGAACAGAACCGTGCGCATTCAGATTTTCATGATTGGGTACATCTTTTGAATCTACCTGGGCAGGTCTCAAGCAATATTCCTGTATCGGATATTTGCTGGCATATCCGTCTGTTCCCACCAACTGATACATACGGCTGTACGGACGAGGAGTCATTACATTGTGCTGAATCAACATCGTTTTTCCGTTTTTCGTACGGATACTTGTGGTAGTCTGGTCACCGTTCTGGAAGTTTTCTACTTTTTTACCGGTAGCTTTTTCCACTACAGCAGGACCATTTACCGGTTTTGTATCCATAGCAACGAGGTAGTCCATACGGTCTCCGCGGTGCATATCCAACAATTGACAAGCCGGTCCCATACCGTGCGTAGCGTAAACATCTCCCCGATTGTTCTGGTTGTAATCCATACGCCAGTTGTTCCAGTATTCAGGCCAAAATTCTTCCAAATTGTGGATATAAGAACCTTCCACATGAAGTACTTCTCCGAACAGTCCCTGTTGTGCCATATTAAGTGTGGTCAGCTCGAAAAAGTCATACACACAGTTTTCCAATTGCATGCAATGTTTACGAGTTTTTTCGGAAGTATTAATCAAAGACCAGATTTCATCCAATGTCATGGCTGCAGGCACTTCTATTGCTACGTGTTTTCCGTGTTCCATGGCATATACCCCCATCGGTGCATGGTGCTTCCAATCGGTAGCAATGTAAACCAAATCAATGTCGTCACGTTCACACAATTGTTTCCAAGCGTCTTCATCTCCTGAATAAGCAGCTGCTTCCGGAAGTCCTGCTTCTTTCAATATATTCTGACAAAATTCCACCCGTTCCGGACGAATATCACACAAAGCAACGACTTTGGTTCCCGGAATGTGAGTAAAACGTTTGACTGCTCCCGGACCTCTCATTCCCAAGCCGATAAATCCGACTCTCACCGTATCAAGTTTCGGGGTGGTAAGTCCGACAACATCTGTCTGTCCGGCAGGACGCTTGGGTGTGGCAACCGTTAACGGTTTAACTTTTTTTCCAGCTGCATCCGCCTGTTGACCGCAATTACAAGCAGCCAACATTAAAGCGACTACGAAAAAACTAAAAATTTTCAACATAGATAGTAATTTATAAATTGATGAATTAAAAACAAGGGTATTTATCTCAACCGTTTGCGGGGATAAAGATATATCATTTTTTCATCAATTGCTCCATCTATGTAAATTTTTTTACAAAGAGTAAGTTTTAAAAAGGATTTTTACTCTTTTTCGCTTTTGTCTCTCAAATACTTTTTCAGATCGGGCTCGTCTCCCTGCGAGTGCAAAAGTTCCACATCATTTCCCATGGCATGATTTTCTGTTACTTCTTTCCGAAGTGACTGACTTTTTCGTTTGTTAGTTTCCGATTCCATGATTGCGTATTTTTAATATTAGCCTTTGTATTTTTCAAAGAAACGCAATCTTTCTCCGGAATGTTACATTTTCGATGATTTCAGGCGCAAACTGTTGGTAACAACCGATACGGAACTAAATGCCATAGCAGCGGCGGCAATCATCGGATTTAACAAGAATCCGCAACACGGATATAATATCCCCGCTGCCACCGGTATGCCGATAATATTGTAAATAAATGCCCAAAACAGATTTTGCCGAATGGTTTTTACCGTCCGGCGGGAAAGTCTCAAGGCTTCCGGTATAGCATTCAAATCAGAGGTCATCAACGTTATTTTGGCTACATCCATAGCGATGTCCGATCCTCTCCCCATTGCAATGCTGACGTCCGCCTGGGCCAATGCCTGAGAGTCGTTGATTCCGTCTCCGACCATTGCGACAATTTCTCCCTGCGCCTGCCAGGCTTTTACGAAATCAGCTTTATCCGACGGCATGACTTCCGCTTTGTAGTCTTGTATTCCCAAACGGGTGGCAACAGTTCGGGCGGTCAACTCGTTATCACCGGTAAGCATACACACTTTTATCCCCAATTGCCGGAGTTTATGAATAGCGGCAACAGAGCTTTCTTTTATCCGGTCAGCAATGGCAATCAGAGCAAGTAGTTGCCGTTCTCCGGCAAAGTAAACAACTGTGTTTCCCTTCATTCGGTATTCGTCGGCTTGTTTTAATTGTTCTTCCGTTATTGTTATGCCGTTTTCTTCCATCAACCGCTTGTTGCCTATCCAATATTCTTTCTCTTCTATAATGCCTTTCACGCCTTGCCCTGTTACACTTTCAAAGGTGCCATCCACCAACACCCCTATCCTTTTTTCCGATAAATAGGCAACAACCGCATCTGCCAATGGATGTTCCGACCGGCTTTCCAAATACAATAATACCGAAGCGTATTTTTCATTTTCTATCCCTTCTTTCCATTCTAATGCCGTTACTTCAGGGCGTCCTTCGGTAATCGTTCCTGTTTTATCCAAAACAATTGCTGTCGTTTTATACAGTAGTTCCAACCCTTCCGCATCTTTAATCAGAATATTCCTCTCCGCTCCTTTGCCGATACCCACCATAATTGCCGTCGGCGTTGCCAATCCCAAAGCGCATGGACAAGCAATGACCAATACCGTCACGGAGGTCAATAACGCATGGGTAAATGCAAAATTCCCCCCGACAAGCATCCAAATGATAAAGGTCAGTATCGCAATACCTATGACCGTCGGAACAAAGATTCCGGCGATTTTATCCACCAAACGCTGTACCGGCGCTTTGCTTCCCTGTGCTTCCTGTACCATTTTTATGATATGAGCCAATATTGTTTCGTTCCCGACCCGTTCTGCCGTAAAACGAAAACTTCCTTTTTGATTCATAGTTCCTGCAAATACTTTTTCCCCGCTGATTTTTTCTACCGGAAGAGATTCTCCCGTTATCATGCTTTCATCTACATACGATTCTCCGGTAGTCACCGTTCCGTCTACTGGTATACGTTCACCCGGTTTGACCAATAAGATGTCCCCCGGTTGTACGGCCTTGACCGGTATTTCTAATTCACTGCCGTCGTCTGTAATCCGAATTACCGTTTTAGGTTGTAATCCCATTAATTTACGAATGGCAGAGGAGGTATTATTTTTCGCTTTGCTCTCCAATAAGCGGCCTAATAATATCAAAGCAATGATTACTGCAGAGGCTTCATAATATACATGCGCCTCTAATCCCCTCTTCGTCCAATATTCCGGATAAACCGTATTAAACAAGCTAAAAAGAAAAGCTATTCCCGTACTCACAGCGACCAATGTATCCATATTCGCCCGTCCGTGCTTTAATTGCGACCACGCATTGATAAAAAAGTCACGTCCGAAAATCACCAGTACCGGCAACGTACATACCAACATAATCCAATTAGCATAAGGCCGATGCATAAAAAACATCCCGATAATAAATACTGGGAATGCCAACAATATCGCTCCGATGGTTCTTTTTTTTAATTGACGATACTCTCGTTCCTGTATGTCACGCATTCTATCATTGTCTTCTTCCTCTATCAATAAATCATACCCTGCCTCACGTACCGCCTCCCGCAATTTTTCCGGAGAGACTATAGTTGCATCATAATCCACTGCTATATTTGAAGCTGCAAAATTAACCCGTGCTTCTTTTACCCCTTTTTGAGCCGCCACAGTGTTTTCCACTGTCGTTGCACAACCGGCACACATCATGCCGGTCACATAAAATATCTTTTTTGCTTCTGTATTTCCTTCCATGAACTATTCTTTATATTATTATCACAATCCTTTTCTCGCAAAATTAATCAATAATTTTATACGTGAAATCAAAACAAAAATTTGCATTCCGGCAAAAATACCCTATATTTGCACCGCCAAACCGTAAAAGTGTCGGTCCAGTAGCTCAGCTGGATAGAGCAACGGCCTTCTAAGCCGTAGGTCGTGGGTTCGAATCCCGCCTGGATCACTTTTTGAAGAAGCAAAGAAAAGAAAATCCCTAATAATAATTGATTATTAGGGATTTTTGTTTTAGGACAATCCCTCTGTTTTTGGCAAAATAAGGAATCTTTCACCTGCAAAATCGATGGAGTGGAAAAAGCCTTCAAAAAGCGTGTAAATTGCATACATATCAATTCCGAATAAAAAACGATAGGTTTTTGATGCAAAAACGATAGGTTTTCGGTACAAAAACGATAGCTTTTTTAAAACCGCTATTTTAAGCTCTTTTACAAACAATCAGAAATCGTTACTAAATCATTACGGTATCTATGATAAAAAGTAAGCGACCATTAGGTCGCTTGCTTTTATATATCCGAATACCGCAAGGTATTTTCTATCAAATAGCATCTTTTTTGGCATATTCGGAAAATTCACAACCAAAATTGTCTGCAAGATAATTATCCATATCGTCAGCTTTAAAAGCCATTTCGGTTATATTTTTCTGGATTTCATCTGCAAACTCCGAAAAGATGTCCGAGATATGAATACGGTAAGACAAATAAATCTGACTACCGTCCAAGCCCAATTGATAAGGTTTGATGTCTTCGGAAGTCAATAAGTAAGTCAATACCGGTTCCAGATTCTTTTTAGGCAGATTGTTTAAAGGGGAAGTACAAATCAAATAAGAACGCCGGAAAATAAATATCCGAATTTCGGAACTTCCTTTATGAAATACCCAGTTTTCGTATCCCACACGTGCCAACACGGGATTAATTCCCATTTTTTCAATGGCTTTCTCACAGAATTTCGCCAAGTCCGTGAGTCCCCTTTGTTGAAATACATTTTCCGGAAGTTTTTCTCCACAAGAAGGACAATATTCATCCTCATCCGTTACGTATTCTTCACAACTCGGACACTGCACATTAAAACAACTCCTGTCTATCCCGTCTATTTGTTCCAAAACTTCCCCTAATGAAGAAACCGGAGTTCCGAATCCTATATTATCGGCATTGTTGAATTTACAAGTGGTAATTGCTACTATTTCCCCTTCCTGATTGAACATCGGCCCTCCGCTATTGCCTGGATTAATAGCTGCATCGGTCTGAATATAATATCTGTCTTCTATCAACTGCCTGGGAGAAGACACTGTTCCTTCCGTCACAACAAAAGGCATTCCGAAAGGATAGCCGGCAACATTTATTTTCTGCCCTAATGTGACGTCTTTCGTTGCAAGAGCAACTTCAGGTAATGAAGAAAAATCACCTTCCGCCGTTAATAACGCAACATCAAGCAAAGGATTTACCAATATAACATTTGCCAAATAACGGTTTTTGTCATTATCTTCCAAGGCCACTTGACGAAATCCCTCTACGACGTGGTAATTCGTCATAAACAAATCATATTTTTTCAGATAAAAACAACTTCCCGATCCTCCGGCATGATTGACTTTATATACTGTTCGAAATAAGTTCTGATCCATTATCCTATAATTTAACGTAAATCATTTATATATTCTGAATTTTACTTACCGAATTGCTTGGCTGCCAGTTTCTGCACTTTAAGCGTATACTCTTCCGTACTGATTTCTCCCTTTAGCATCTGTTGCTGCAATTCCTGTACTTTTTGCAAATATTCCTGCATTCCCTCTCCCTGCATTGCCTGCTGCATATTCTGCATTATTTGCTGTTGCATTGCCTGAACGTTTTTCATATACGTCTCCATATCCAAACCATCGGAATCATTGTCATCTTCTTCCTCCTCCTCGTCATCATCTTCGTCGTCCTCATCCTCATCATATTCATCCAACTCATCTTCCATAATCGCTTCCATTGCTTTATACAGCTCTTCCGCAGCTTCTTCCCAAGGTAATGCCGATGTTTTCTTCAAAGCACTTACAACAACTCGGTTGACATCTTCCTGAAGATCGTTGTAATAATACATTTCATAGAATTTATACAACATCATGATGCAAGCTGTCATATAATCGCCCTCATCCATATAAGCAGAAATTCTCTTATAGCTGCTTTCAAAATTATCCCGGATGTTTTGCAAATTAGACGAGCGCTTCGGAGAAATGAATGTCTCTACAAAATACAAGTCTTTTGCCAACTCCTCTTTTGTCATTCCCTGCAATTTTTCCACAAACGCTTTCCCTTGTTCCGTAATTTCAGGCAAAGGAATGTCATCCCTGTCCATATTAAAGATTGCTTTTTGTATATCATTCAACAATTGTCCTTGCGGCTGTGCAAAGTATATAAACTTCATCAAGGTCGTATCTATGATATTCCAGATGTAGCCGTATTTTCTTGCCGGCTCAAAATATTTCACAGCATCCAAACACTCTTTACAACTCAATTGTAAAGCCTCATATATACGATCTACCTCTTTTTTACCATAAGGAGTAATTTTCGGCTCGTAAATCCGTTTAGCCCCGAATTTCGTTTCAAACTCATCATCGTATTTATCTCCCGTATGACAAATTTCATCCAGCACACCATAAATTTTGTAAGGATTTATCAACTGAATGGGACAACTGTATTCAAAAGATAGGTGCTCTCCACGCAAGTAAATCATTGCCAAATCCATACCATTAAAATTTAATCCCGCCACCTGACGCAATAACGGAATCCGCCCTTTTTCCGGCAATGCAACAAAAGGAGCCGTAATCAAAAGTTTTTCGTCGTCCAATTTAATATTCACAACTATAGAACCATGAGGTATCTTAAACTCATTTCCCTGCACATTGCCATACTTTGTACGAAACTCTCCGTTGATATAATCCAACAGTGCGTAAAATGATTTGAGATATTCATGATTTTCAAAAGCTTCAACACTAACGTCAAAAGCTTCAACATTAAATTTACTCTCCGTTGACGCAATAATCGGAGATGTAAAAGTTAAAGTTTTTTTCATAGCATTACACCTAATTTATAAGACTACAATAAGTTATCTTTTAATTATTCTTTAATTTCGTCAAAACCGGTACTTTCACGGTTTTTACTTCCGTCTTCCAATCATTGTTCAACTGCTCAAAAATAACCAACTGATTAGTTCCCTCTTTTAGCCACACACCCGGAATATACAATGTATGTTGAGGTCCTACTCCCCAATAACGACCAATATTTTTTCCATTAACAAAAATGAGTCCTTTTCCCCACCCTTCCATATCAATAAAGGTATCACCAACTTTATCCAGAACAAAAGAACCTTCATAAAAAAGCGGTTTGCCTTTTAAATTCTGTTCCGTCTGTGGCTTATTCGCATAAACATCTTCTTTATCCAAACGCTCTAATTCCGGCATTTTATCCAAAGGTAGTTTATACATTTCCCAACTGTCCGTAATTTCATTATCTGCAATCTTTACCGCACTTATAATACCCTTGGTATTCCGCACGATTTCTTCTCCATAATTAATACGCCCCATATTCTCTACCAAGATATCCAAGGTAGCATTAAAAGGAATATCTACATCTATGGAATAATTCTTGTAATATCTGTTCAATTCTCCAACTTTTTCCCCATTGACATATACTACAGCATAATCTCTCAAGCCCGGTATTTCCAGCTTACCGCTTAACGGTTGATTAAAACGACGGGAATATAACACATAACCATATCCTTGGTTCAATTGTTCAAACGTCAAAGGAGACACTGCCTCTATCGGTGACTGCTTTTTGAGTATTTCCAGAACATCCGCTACTTTTGTCAAACGAATCGATGGTATTTCAATCACAGAATATGCTTTCGGGGCTGCGGGGATTTCATATTTCACATAACGCTGTATTACATTCCTTATCGAATCGAATTTAGGAGTCACCCAACCAGCTTCACTAATCGGCGCATCATAATCATAACTGGTCATATCGGGCTGGATATCATGCTTTTTATCATAATTAGCCCCACTAGAGAAACCGAAATTAGTTCCCCCATGTACCATATAAAAGTTGAAAGAGACATCATTCTGCAAATATTTTTCCGTCTGTCTGGCAATCCGTGTCGCACTAACTAACGGGAAAGGTTCTGCCCAATGGTCCAGCCATCCCGGATAAAACTCGGCAACCATATAAGGACCTTGACCGCCATGATATTCATTCACAACTTTTTTTAAGTTCTCAACATTTCCCTCTCCATTTGCTGTGGGTAATGCACCGGGAGTAGCTCCACCTTCAAACAACCAGCTGCCATCAGAGGTAAAAAGCGGTACGTCAAAACCGGCATCTGCCAATTGCTGTTTAATCTTAGCATTATATCTACGATGTTCTTCTAAAGGTATATCTTTCCGCTGTGCTACATAAGAACCGAACTCATTTTCTGCCTGCACCATTATTATGGGTCCCCCTTTACTTACCAACAATGAACCTACTTCTTGATAAAGCCGGTCTATATATAGTTTCGTCCGCTTCAAAAATTCCGGATTATCCCGGCGAATTTCCATGCCTTCAATATTTTGAAGCCACCAGGGATAACCGCCGAATTCCCATTCCGCACAAACATAAGGTCCCGGACGAAGTATGACCATCAAGCCCTCTTCTCCGGCAATCCTGATATATTCCGCCAAATTTTTATCTCCATCAAACTCCCATTTACCCGGTTCCGGCTCATGTAAATTCCAAAATACATACGTAGCCACCGTATTCAATCCCATTGCTTTCATCATCTGTAAACGATGACGCCAATATTGATGAGGAATCCGGGGATAATGCATCTCTCCCGATAAAATCGGAATAATTTCACCATTACGATAAAAATGTCCATCTTTAATTTCAAAGGTAAATTTCTCCTGTGAAAACCCAAAAACTGAGCACAATAACAACGAGATGCACACAGCAATAATTCTTTTTCTCATATAACTAAAATTTCAAAAGCTTAATATTACCCACAAACATAATACTATTTTCCCCTATTCGGAAACAATTACTTCAGCTTTTAAACAGAAGCACGATATTTTCTTCGACGGAAGAAAAATAAAAGTCCTCCCCCTGTCAGCACACAAAGTAAGGGAACAAACAAATTGATTATCTGCCATTCTAAAAGTTCAGACTTCAACCGAGTTTTGTCGATTAAATACATTGTTAAGCTACGTCCCCGCAATTGCATCCATCCTTCATCATCACACAACATATTCACACAATTCAAAAGAAAATCCTTATTTCCATATACCCTTCCACTATATTCATCGTATCCCAACGGAACAACACGTGCATTTTTGCCAATACCATGCTGTCGATTGGCAATAACATCCCCATCGGAAATAACAATCATCTTATTATACACACTACGAGGAAGAAAAGTATCTTCCAACACATTATCTACCCGATGGGAATAACGAAACAACGAAGAAAATTCCCCTTCTATCATTACCGCTACAGGCAAATAGCTTTTATTAAATCGCTCTTCTGTCATTTTTTCTTCCGTAATTGACAAAGTTATCGGGCAAGGAGTTTTCATCGAGGCCGAATATTTGGAAGAGGCTAACAATATTGTCTTCTTCAAACCATCTTTCCCTCCTACTGTATCAATTGTATTGGCATAATTCATCCGAACAGGCTGAAGTCCAGCCGTCACCGGATGCAAAGACGAAGGAAGCAGCAAAGGCGAATAATACCAAGGTCCCGGAGTATATTGAGGCTCCGTACCATTCATACCTGTTATCACCGGTACCAATACACAATTTCCATCCAATAAAATATCGGGATTAATCCTTATCCCATACTTAAACAACATATCCTCAATATTCAAAGGACGATATACAGCATAGGACGTCTCTTGTTTCATCAACACATCATCATGTACGTCCACCTCATCCACACACCACAAAACCCGGCCTCCCCGCATAATATATTGGTCTATTACATATTTATCTTTTTCAGAGAAATCTTTGGTAGGTTTTGCAATAATCAATGCTTTATAACGCTCTAAATCCAACGCCAATGAATCAGCACTCACAATATCCACATTGTAATAATACAGCAAAGTTTTTGCCATATCCACAATCTCCTCATAAGGCAATTCCCCATGCCCGGTAAGAAATGCAACCGATTTTTTCTCTGTACGAGTAAGAAGACGCAAAGCCTTAGTCAATTCATATTCCAAAGCTTCAATAGAATGATTGATATTATCATTCGGAGCATATCCCGGAACATTTTGAAGTAAACTGATACTTACCTCTGTGCTATCATCATAAACAATCAATCCAGGAAAAATAATCTGTTGCTGTAAACGCTCATCCGTTGTTGTTCTATTTAGGTTCACAGGCATAATACCCCTGCTTGCCAAATATTGCACCAATTGTTTTTTCTCCTCTACATCGCGTATATCAGCTGGATCCACCAATGTATAACGCAATTTATTTCCAGTAATTCTTCTGAACTCTTCCAGCATTCGAGTTGTTGCATACTGTAACTTCTGTATTCCAGCCGGCAGATTACCCGCCAAAAAAATATCCACACCTACTCCTCTATCCAGTTGCCTTAACAACTGTTTTGTATTATCAGATAGTGTATAACGCTTATCATTCGTAATATCCACTCGCCAATACAATCCACTCGCAATAATATTCACAATAATTAGCAATGGCAAAACATATATCCACCTCCAACGAGTCGTATGAAAACGGCGAATTGTCAGCCAAAGAAAGAAAAGAATAACCGAAATAAAATAAACTATATCACTCAAAGCTATTACCCCCCGAGACATCGGTTCGTAATGATAATGAATCCCTATCTGCTGCAATAAATTTTGATAATTCTCAAACCAACCAACCTCACTAATAAAATCAAATCCGGCAAACAACAAAAAAGAACAAACCATAGCATAAAGAAAAGCTACAATCTGATTATCCGTTACTGCAGAAGCCCAAACTCCTGCTGCCACATAAATTCCCGATAAAAAAATTAATCCGATATAAGAACCAATAATTCCTCCCGTATCAATATTCCCCTCCGGCTGAGATAAAAAATACAAACTAATCGGATAAATCAATGTCGGTAAGATAGACAATATAACCAAAAAGAAACCAGCCAAATACTTTGCCCATACAATCTTAGCTATTGAAACTGGACGGGTAAACAAAAGTTCCAATGTACCAGCACGTTTCTCTTCTGCAAAAAGCCGCATACAAACTACCGGCACTAAAAACAAATAAAGCATCGGAGCCAAAGAAAAGAACGGTTGCAAATCTGCCATCCCACTTTCAGGAATATTATACATTCCCGGTATTACCCATAAAAACAAACCATTTACCACTAAAAAGAACCCTAATACCACATATCCGGACAACGCAGCAAAAAAACTCTTCAGTTCTTTTCTTATCAATTCTCCCATATTATTCGTCTTTCTTATTTTAACAAACCGCTCCCCCTCAACTTTATCTCTGTCAATACCTTTTTCGTATACAATGGGAAATCACTATTCAATATCCAAGCAAAATACCCGGGTTGTTCTTTTAATACTTTCTCAACTGTAACACCTTTATTTTTTCCAAAATTAAAAACTTCCTCCCCTTTTTCATTATAGACAATGAAGCCTGCAAAATCAACAGTATTGTTTTGAGTAGAGAATTTACTCAAAAACTCGACATTATTTTCAAGTTTATCTCCATATCTTTCCAACTGGGCTTTTAATACCTCATAAGTAGCCATTGTATCGGCGGCGGCAGAATGAGCATCTTCCAAACATTTCTCACAATAAAAACGATAAGCAGCAGAAAGGGTTCGCTGTTCCATCTTATGGAAAATAGTCTGAACATCTACAAACTTGCGCTTACGCATATCAAAATCCACACCAACCCGAAGAAACTCTTCCGCTAATAAGGGGATATCAAAACGATTGGAATTATAACCACCCAGATCACATCCTTCCATAAAATGGGCCAAATCTTTAGCAATCTCCTTAAAAAAAGGGCAATCTTTTACATCCTCATCATAAATACCATGTACTTCAGAAGCTGCTTTGGGTATAGGCATTTCCGGATTCACACGAAGCGTTCTTTGTTCCTCCTTACCATTAGGATATACTTTTAAAAGAGAAATTTCAACAATACGATCTTTAGCGACATTTACTCCTGTCGTCTCCAGATCAAAAAATATAATCGGATTAGCTAAACTTAATTTCATTGCATTCAATAATAAATTCCTTCAAACTCAAAAAGCCGGAAAGAGCACAATACCATGATCTTCCCGACTTTTCAAACTTTCAATATAAATTATACCATCATCGGCATTAATAGCATCAATAAATCTTCGTCCTTGTCCTCATTTTCAAAAGGCAAAAACAAACCGGGACGAGTAGGATCCGATAATTCCAAGACTACATTCTCCGATTCTATATTTGACAAAATCTCCAACACAAACGGAGATTTAAAACCAATTGCTATTTCCTCGCCTTCATATTGACAAGTCAACGTTTCATGACCTGACATAGAGTAATCCACATCCTGCGCGGAAATAATAAGTTTTCCCCCCGATAAATCAAACTTCACCAGATTACTCGCTTGATTAGCCATGACCGAAACCCGCCGCAAAGAATTATACAATTCTTTCTTTTCTATAATTACTTTCTTTGAATTATTTTGCGGAATAACCGAATTATAATTGGGGAAACGTCCTTCTACCAAAGTTGAAGTCATCCGGTAATCACCGAAAACAAAACAAACCATCTTTTCATTAAAAGAAAGTTCCAGTTCCGCATCATCTTTCGGCAAAATATTCTTAAGCATTAATGCCGGTTTTTTCGGAAGTATTAAAACATGCTGACCGTTATCGCTTTTGGCATCAAAACGCTTATATCTGACGAGCTTATGAGCATCTGACGCCACAAAAGTAAAATTGTCATCGTTCATTTCAATCAAGATGCAATTCATTACGGGACGCAAATCATCATTAGCCGTTGCAAAAATAGATTTCACAATACCATCCAACATCAAACCGCATTTCGTTGAAAATGAAATATTCTCCCCTTCTGCACCTCCTTGTACCGGATAATCTTCTGCACTTTCTCCTCTTACAGAAAATTCTCCTTTCTCGGAAATAATCTTTACCTCATTCGTCGATTCATTTATATCAAACGTAAGTGGCTGTTCCGGAAACTCTTTCAACATATCCAACAAAATTTTGGCTGGAATAGTTATTCTGCCTTCCTCCTCTAAGTTCTCCAACTCAATCTTTGCCTCCATCGTCGTTTCTTTATCCGATGCCGTAGCATATAACAGACCATTGGCAGCTACCAAAAGAATATTATCCAATATCGGCTGTACCGATTTTCCACCTATCACCTTACTTACCGCCTGTAAACGCGTAAGCATTGCATTACTTGATACAACAAATTTCATACGTTATATTTTAACATTATTATATTCTATTGAAACAAACGCCTAAATTAATGTATTTTTTTCTCCTGCTGAAATTTTAACCCGTTTTTTTAAACCCTAACCATCTAAACATCCAATTTCTCAAACAAAAAAACACCTCCGATACCTTGCTCATCCTCACTGATTCCCTTTATTGTTTTTTCATCCACCAAAACACCGAACCAGCGATCCAATTCATAACGGATATCATGTTCGGAATGAATTATATCAAATTCATACGCATCCAAACGCACTTTCATATCCTCAAGCTTTCCCTCTACAAATTCCTGAATCATATACTTATCGTTATCAGCTACATTATCCGTAAAAACAATCTTGCCAGATAAATGTCCCTCATTCTGTGTCAGAAACAACTCTCCTTCTGCAGTACCATACCCATAATCCTCTCTATATTTCCATTTCCCGGTTAAATCCATACGCTTCTATATTTTATCTTTTCAACAAAATTTATGACTCACTTTTCTTGGCTTCATTCCAATAGTAATCCATCTCTTCCAACGTCATTTCAGACAAATTCTTACCTGTCTTTTTTGCCTGTTTCTCAATATAAGAGAACCGCCTTAAAAATTTATTATTAGTCTTTTCCAACGCATTTTCCGGATTAATACCATATAATCGCGCTGCATTTATAATTGAAAACATAAAATCCCCAAACTCCTCTTCCATCCTTTCCTGCTCGCCCCGTTTAATCTCTTCTTCCAGTTCTTTCAACTCTTCTCTCACTTTATCCCATACATCCTCTCTTTGTTTCCAATCAAACCCCACTCCTCTCACTTTATCCTGCATCCGATATGCTTTCACCAAAGCAGGCAAAGAACGAGGTACCCCCTCTAATACTTGATGCTTACGTCCTTTTTCCTTTAACTTCAACTGTTCCCAATTCCTCAAAACATCTGCCTCATTTTCCACTTGAATATTTCCGAAAATATGAGGATGCCTATATCTCAACTTCTCACAAATATCATTCAACACATCTGCCATATCAAATTCCCCCTGCTCCTCAGCCAATTGAGCATAAAACACCACATGCATTATCAAATCTCCTAGCTCCTTTTTCACTTCAAGTAAATCATGATTCAAAACAGCCTCCCCCAACTCATATACCTCCTCTATACTTAAACTTCTTAAAGATTCCATCGTCTGCTTCCTATCCCAGGGACACTTTTCCCGCAAAATGGCAATAATATCAAGCAATTCACCAAAAGCCTCTTTTTTTTGATCTAAATTCTTCATAACCTACAAAGCCCCTCGTTAAATATCATTTTTTTACTAATTTGCACCTGCAAAAATAAAGGATTTATTTGAAGTTTCATGATTGAAAAAAGAATTAGTATAGGGAATATTGATCCTCTTGATTTTTATGGAGTTAATAACTCAAAATTCAATCTACTGAGAGCCTATTTCCCCAAACTGAAAATTACAGCAAGAGGAGACGAAATTGTCATACAGGGAGAAGAGAAAGATCAGGAAATTCTTTACGGTAAAATCACAGCATTACTCGAGCACTATCATCGTTACAATATGCTGACAATTGCCAATATAAAAAGAATTATATTGGAAGACAATGTTATTGAAGATCCTGAAGATGCAGATTCTATCATATTATTCGGCAACGGAGGAAAAGCCATTCGTGCCAGAAGTGAAAACCAACGAAAACTCGTTGAGCTTTCAAAAAATAACGACCTTCTGTTTGCTACCGGCCCGGCAGGTTCCGGAAAAACGTACACTGCCATCGCCTTAGCTGTCCGTGCTCTACGTAACCGAGAAATAAAACGAATTATTTTAAGCCGTCCGGCTGTAGAAGCAGGTGAGAACCTCGGATTCCTGCCAGGTGACCTCAAAGAAAAAGTAGACCCCTATCTTCAACCGCTCTACGATGCGCTATTAGACATGATTCCAGCTAAAAAACTAGAAGAGTATTTAGAAAACGAAACCATACAAATCGCACCCTTGGCATACATGCGCGGACGCACTTTAAACGACGCCTTTGTTATTCTTGATGAAGCACAAAATACCTCCCGCAACCAACTTAAAATGTTTCTTACCCGTATGGGAACCAGTGCCAAATTTATTGTAACGGGAGATATGAGCCAAATCGATTTGCCTCGACGTACAGAATCCGGACTCATTCAGGCATTTAAAATCCTTCGCAAAATCAAAGGAATCGCCTTTATTGAATTCAACAAAAAAGACATTATCAGACACCGCCTCGTAAAAGACATCGTAAACGCTTATGAAAAAGCACTAGACATACCATCTGAAGAAGAAAAATAAAACGGTTACCCTCTATTCTTAAACGGAAATTTATTAATTTTGACCATTCATTCTAACAAGTAATCCTAATTAAGCATGGAAGCTATTGTAAAAACCGACTTTAATTTCCCCGGTCAAAAGAGTATATACAAAGGAAAGGTTCGTGACGTATACAACATCAATGACGAATATTTAGTCATGTTAGTATCCGACCGAATCTCTGCTTTCGATGTCGTTCTTCCTAAAGGCATCCCCTATAAAGGACAAGTTTTGAACCAAATCGCCTCTAAATTCCTTGACGCCACCTCCGATATCGTCCCCAACTGGAAAATTGCAACCCCAGACCCCATGGTTACCATCGGACATAAATGCGAACCATTTAAAGTAGAAATGGTCATTCGAGGTTACTTAACAGGAAGTTCATGGCGCTTATATAAAGAAGGCGGCAGAACCCTATGTGGTCATACACTACCGGAAGGCATGAAAGAAAACCAAAAATTTCTGGTTCCGCTTATCACGCCGACGACCAAAGCTGATGCGGGACATGATGAAAACATCTCCAAAGAGGAAATCATCGCTCAAGGTTTGGTAAACAAAGAAGATTACGAACAATTAGAAAAATATACATTAGCACTCTTTAAAAGAGGTTCTGAAATTGCCGCTGAAAAAGGCTTAATTTTAGTAGATACTAAATATGAATTCGGAAAAAAAGACGGTAAAATATACCTCATTGATGAAATTCATACTCCCGACTCTTCCCGCTATTTTTATGCAGAAGGCTATCAAGAACGTTTTAACAAAGGCGAAAAACAAAAACAACTTTCCAAAGAATTTGTCAGAGAATGGTTAATGGACAACGGATTCCAAGGACTGAGCGGTCAACAAGTTCCGGAAATGACACCAGAAATCATCTCCGGGATTACAGACCGTTATATTGAATTATATGAAAATATCACCGGACAGAAATTTATAAAAGGAGAAAGTTCCAACATTCTTCAACGCATAGAAAACAATGTAGCAGAATGCTTAAAAAAATTGAAAAATTAAAAGAAACAACAAATTAAAAAGAGTAAAAGAGTTGAAAAATAAGGAATACCTCCATTTTTCACTCTTTTAACTTTTTAATTCCTCTATCACCTCCCTGACCGTACGACATTTATATTCATATCCCGATTCCATAACCCGCCATGGAATTACATGAGCAGAACGAGTCAATACCGTTGAAGCATTCCCCACAATCAAACACAACAGCCATTCAGGAATTTTCACCCGAATAACAAGTCCTTTCCTTGCTGTAAGAGCCTTAACAAACTCTCGAAAATTAACACTATTAGGTATAACCATATTATAAACACCCTCCAACTCCTGATGTTTCAGCAAATACATCATAAAACCCGTCACATCCTCGACATGGATAATTGGACATTCCTGATCTCCACTCCCCAAAACAAAAGCAACTCTTCCCTTTATCCATGGAATCAATCTCTTCAATATACCACCATTTGATGCAATAACAAGTCCCAAACGCAACACAACTTTTCGAGCACCTTCCAATTTATTCAACTCCTCCTCCCAAGCATTTGCAACCTTTGCCAAAAAATGACTGCCAATATCCAACGAGTCTTCATCACAAAACCTATTTGCCTGATAAATTCCGACAGCGGAAGCATTAATAAACAACTTCAACCTTTTCGAACATCTATTTAATGAATCTACTAAATTACGAGTAGATACCCTGCGGGATTCCAAAATATCAATCATTTTATTTTCAGTCCATTTCCCTGTCACCGCTTCTCCCGCCAAATTCACAACAACATCCGCCCATTTGGCAATTCTATCCAGCCTTTCCCCTCCCAATAACAAATCTTCCCTCAGTACAGGAAATACCTTATGCCCTCCCCGTTCAAATTCTGCTTTCACTTTACTTCCTACAAAGCCATGCAATCCGGTAACAAAAACATTCATCCAATCTAACTTTTGTCCCTCTTTAACGCCAAAAGAAAGCAAAAGTTATATCAGACAACATAAACTCTGTACAAATAAAAGAAAAGCTATTTCACACGCAAGCTATTTTACGACAAATCCTGCAAAATCTTTACTCAAAAACTTTTTCAACTCTTCAGGTGTCACTCGCACTTTATAATTACCGTCTTTAAAAAAAGTAATTTTTCCAGTTTCCTCACTCACAACGACAATCATCGCATCACTTACCGCACTCAGCCCCAAAGCGGCACGGTGCCGTAACCCCATGCTCCCCGGAATATCCATTCTATCCGATACCGGAAGAATACAACGGGCAGCCAAAATCTTATTATCCGCTATTATCACCGCTCCATCATGCAATGGCGTATTCTTAAAGAAAATATTTTCAATCAATTCGTCCGTTACCTGCGCTTTCAATAAAACACCAGT
This sequence comes from Odoribacter lunatus, assembly GCF_943193135.1. GTDB lineage: Bacteria > Bacteroidota > Bacteroidia > Bacteroidales > Marinifilaceae > Culturomica > Culturomica lunata. Next base: position 34,268 of record NZ_CALPCZ010000015.1, on the reverse strand, counting down.
CTGAGCATAAGTAAACAACTCCGTATTTTGGGCAAAAACAATCAACGCTCCCGTATAGGATGCTGAAAAACGTTCACAAGCCTCTACAATAGCATCCGAAACATCTTCCTTAATTTCCGGTTTAGCAAGAATTCCATTCAAATTAAAAATATTCTGCAAATTATACTTGCTTCCGACCAACAATAAAAAACGCCTCACCTCTTGCTGAAATACAATCAACAAAGCAATCACTCCCATCCCAATAAACTGCCCCAATATAGACGAAATCAATTCCATATTGAAAGCCCTTACCAACAACCAAGCCAAATAAAAAATAAAAATCCCAGCAAAAATATTAATTGCCACCGTTCCCTTTACCAACCTGTAAATCTGATAAAAAATAAAAGCGACAATCAATATATCCAATACATCAAAAAAACCGAACTTAATAAAAAACAACAGCATCAAACATCTTACTTTTATATGACAAAACTAAAGAAAAAACAGGAAAATAACTATCTTTGTTTGTCTAAAAATTAAAGATTATGCGTTATTTTATCATTCTTCTCTTTTCATTTATACTTACCCCTGTTCTTGCTCAAGATACAGCCAAAGATATTTTGGATAAGTCGGCAAACAAGATTAAAGCTTATTCTGCTGTAGAGATTGACTTCTGTCTAACCATGGAAAACAAAGAAGAAAACATCCGTGAAGAACACAAAGGGAAAGCCTATATGAAAGGCAATTTATATAAACTAGAAGTCATGGATGTTATTAACTATTATGACGGGAAAAATATTTTCACCTATATACCGGAAGCTCAGGAAGTAAACATCAAGAACCCTTCTGACGAAGAAGAAGAAATGCTAAATCCTACCAAAATATTCAACATTCACAATATTGGCTTCAAACAAAAACTATTATCAAATACAAATGGAACCGCCTATATCGAACTCTATCCTAACAACCTGGAAAAGAACTTTATAAAAATAGGCATTTGGGTTAAAACGTCTGATTCTTCCATACAAAAAGTTGAATCCTTCGGAAAAGACGGCAATAACCTAATCATCACCATCAAGCATCTTAAACAAGCTAATCCGATTCCCCAAAATACCTTTTTCACATTTGATGCCACACAATATCCTGATGTTGAAATTATAGACTTACGCTAAAACTTAAGAACATGTCAAAACTTTTCATCCGGTATCTCATTGCATTAAAGGCAGCAGCCGATAACATTTCAAAACCTTAAATTCCCTCATAACAGGATGGACAAGAAAAAATTTCAATTAGCAGAAAAACTAAGAACCTATATCTCGCGCTATGGAATAAAAGACTTTACAGAAGAGCATTTAGCCAAGACAGGTCTGACACTTACCGAATTAAAAGAAAACTTCTCAAGCAAAGAAGAAGTCGTAGAAACAATATTCACCCATGAAAGAGTCTGTTTTGAAAAAATCTTCAATGAATATAATTTTGATGGTTGGAACGCGATAGATATTCTATTACTTGTAAGTAATGAAATCAATGAACGTTTTTTTGATGTCACCCCATCCATTACCATGACGTTAGCACAAGCCTATCCGGAAATTTTTGAAAAACACAAAAACTTACGTGCTGACTTCATCTACGAAAAAATCAAAATCAACATCGAAAAAGGCATGCAACAAGGCATGTACAAAAAAGATATTTCCAGTGAAATGCTGGCAAGAGTTTTCATCGCTAAATTAAATGACATACATAATCCGGAAATTTATCCTCCCGAAGGTTTCACCTTTAATACGATTTTCACCAATCTTATCGACAATTTAGCGAAAACCATTACGAACGAAGAAGGAAAAGCCTATTATAAACAAAGGAAACAATTATACAGTATATTAAATTTCAGATAAACCTTCATAAACCCACATCCCATGAAATATCAAATAGATGACATAGATAGAAAAATTCTTTCTTACTTAGTAAAAAATGCCAGAATACCCTTTTTGGAAATAGCAAGGGAATGTGGTATCTCCGGAGCTGCCATTCATCAACGAGTAAAAAAAATGGAAGATGCCGAAGTTATAGAAGGTTCCCGTTTCATCGTAAAACCCAAAGCACTGGGACTTAAAATATGCGCTTTTATCGGTGTCGTTCTTGATACTGCACATCAATACAAATCCGTAGTCAAAGAGCTGGAAAAAATCCCTGAAATCACAGAATGTCATTTCATAACGGGACATTATGCATTTTTACTGAAACTACGATGCAACAATCATCAACACCTGATGGACGTATTGATAAACACACTGCAAAATATTCCAGGCATAGCGAAAACCGAATCATTTATCTCGCTTGACCAAATTATTGAAAAAGAAGTCGAACCTCTTCCTGAAGAAAAATAGAACCAACCATAAAAAACCGGAACGGTAAAAACGTTCCGGTTTTTATTTTAATTCTCCACAATTATAACCTTTTCATGTTCTTTATCGCAATCAATCTCCACGACCTCCCCTTCGGATAAATTCCCCTTTATAATAACCTCCGCCAACACATCCTCCAAATACTTCTGAATAGCTCGTTTCAAAGGTCTCGCGCCCAATTGTGGATCATACCCCTTCTCCGTCAAAAACTCTTTAGCAGCATCGGAAACCTTCACTGTATATCCCAAATCTTTCATCCGCTTTATCAAACCGGTCAATTCAATATCAATAATTCTATATAAATCTTCTTTCTTCAAAGAATTAAATATGATCACATCGTCTATTCGGTTCAAAAATTCGGGAGCAAACGTATTTTTCAACGCCTTTTGTACTACACTTTTAGCATACTCACTATCCTCACCTCTATTCCCCATTCCGAAACCGATACCTCGCCCGAAATCCTTTAACTGACGGCTGCCTATATTGGAAGTCATTATAATAATCGTATTCTTAAAATCCACTTTCCGTCCCAAACTATCCGTCAATTGACCGTCATCAAGCAACTGTAACAAAATATTAAACACATCAGGATGCGCTTTTTCAATCTCATCCAGCAACACAACGGAATAAGGTTTTCTCCTTACTTTCTCAGTCAATTGTCCCCCCTCCTCATATCCGACATATCCCGGAGGCGCCCCCACCAGACGCGATACGGCAAACTTCTCCATATATTCACTCATATCAATCCGAATCAAAGCATCCGGAGAATCAAACAAATATTGCGCCAAAACCTTAGCCAATTGCGTCTTACCTACACCCGTCGGTCCCAAAAAGATAAACGAACCAATCGGACGATTCGGATCTTTTAAACCAGCCCTGTTACGCTGAATTGCCCGTACCAATTTCTCTATCGCCTCATCCTGACCTATCACGCTCCCCGCCAATTCATCATGCATCTGCAACAACTTCATTCCTTCCGTTCTGGCAATTCGTCTCACAGGTACACCAGTCATCATAGCCACCACTTCCGCCACATGTTCTTCATCCACAACAATAGGATTATCACTCAATTCCTTCTGCCACTTCTCCTTCTCCTCCTCCAAACGAGACAACTGTTTCCGTTCCTGATCCCGAAACGCCGCTGCCACCTCAAAATTTTGCTGAACAACTGCTTCCTTCTTTTTTACCTTAATCTCCTCTACAGAAGCCTCTAATTCTTCAATAATCTGAGGAACATGAATATTCTTTATATGAGCCCGCGAACCGGCTTCATCCATAGCATCAATCGCCTTATCCGGCAAAGCCCTGTCCGATATGTAACGATTTGTCAATTTTACACACGCCCTAATCGCTGCCTCTGTATAATACACATTATGATGTTCTTCATACCGGGACTTGATATTATTCAAAATCTCTACCGTCTCATTAAAAGAAGTCGGCTCGACCAACACCTTTTGGAAGCGACGCTCTAAAGCACCGTCCTTCTCTATATTCTGCCTGTATTCATCCAATGTCGTCGCTCCGATACATTGTATCTCTCCCCGTGCCAACGCCGGTTTTAACATATTCGCCGCATCCAAGCTTCCTCCCGAACCACCGGCACCGACAATCGTATGAATCTCATCAATAAACAAAATTATATTCCTATTCTTAGCCAATTCATTTAAAATAGCCTTCATGCGCTCCTCAAACTGTCCGCGATACTTCGTTCCGGCCACAATCGCCGCTATATCCAATGCAATCACCCGCTTACCAAACAACACCCGGGATACTCTTTTTTGCACAATCCGTATCGCTAATCCTTCTGCTATTGCCGACTTACCTACACCTGGCTCCCCTATCAAAACAGGATTGTTCTTTTTGCGACGACTCAATATCTGCGCCAAACGTTCAATCTCATTCTCCCGTCCGACAACCGGGTCAAGCGTTCCCTCTTCAGCGGCCTTCGTTATATCAATACCGAAATTATCCAATACGGGCGTTCCCGACTTACTTTCCATCTCCCGATGATATGGATTAAACAACGAGTTTTCATCCTCTGCCCCATCGTCATCATCCGAATTCTCATTATAATCCAACTCCATCGTCGTTTTCTGCCTCAACAACTGCTCCCAAAAATTATTATAATCGACCCCCATATCCCTAAACAACTTCGTAATAAAAAGCGTTTTATTACGTAAAATAGCCAACATCACATGTTCTGAATCCACGTGTTCATCTCCCAATTTCTCAGCTTCTTCCATCCCCCGCTTCAATACACCATTTACAGCCACTGTAAAATCAATCTCAGTCAAAGATTCAATCTTCACACCTTTCTTCTGCAACTTTTCTTCTATACGTTCTTTCACCTCATAAAAATCTACTCCCAAAGACTCCAAAATATCAATAGCCTTACCGTGACACAACCGCAACAAACCTAAAAATAAATGCTCCGGATAAACTTTTGAATTTCCCAATCTTTTTGCCTCCTCTCCGGCACTGGTCACTATCTGCTTTAACCTTTTCGTATCACTTGTTCCCATTTTCTCCTCCTTGTATCAAATAAAATTCAGCCTCTGAAATTACTGTTATACCTAACTTCTCCGCTTTTTTCAACTTACTGCCGGCATTTTCACCTGCCAATAAAAAACTTGTCTTGGAGGATACCGAATCACTTACCTTACCTCCATTATTCAAAATCAACTCTTTAAAATATTCCCGGGGACGACTTAATGTTCCCGTAATAACAAACGTCCTACCTTCCAAAACATTATTTCCGCCGACCTGTTCCTCCACTTCTGCTTTAAGTCCCGAAGATAGCAATCGCTCCAACAAATGCTGATTCTCTTCCTTCGCAAAATATTTTAAAATACTATTGGCCATTTGCTCCCCGACATCTTCCACTTCCGTCAATTGTTCGTAATCCGCCTCCATGAGGTTACGCATATTCTTAAAACTTTTCGCCAAATTACGGGAAGCGGTCTCCCCTACATAACGAATTCCCAACCCATACAACAATGCGGAAAAACCGGCATTTTTCGATTTCTCAATCCCCATCATCAAATTATCCACCGACTTTTCCTGCATCCGATAAACATTCAGCGTATTCAATTTCCTGACCAATTTATCATGACCTGCAAAAAAACGGGCAACCTGCCGGGCATCTTCTTCACTTATTCCATTCACAGCCCCAATTGCCTCTTCCGAAGCCACCGCCAACTCATAAACATAATCAAAACTAGAAGCCAATAAATCAGCCTTATGCCAATCTATACCCGGTATATTCAGTGCATAAATCACATAATCCAAAGGTATATCTGACACTCTCCCCGCTTCCTTCAAGCGCTCCAACGTATCATTAAAAGGCATACTGAAATACTCCAATATCCGGTTCACCGATTTCTCTTTATCCTCCTTTTCCCCCCACGGCAATGCCAACAACACAGCCTTATCCGCCTCCCCCAGCTCCGTCAATGAATCAAAATGTTCTGCCAACATCACTGCCGTTCTAGAAGAAATATTCTTTAACCCTATTTCAAACCCATAAATCACCTTAGCAAGAGGAATACTCGTCACTTCAAAACTATCCGGATAAACAATCTTCTCCAACCCTATCAACTCCTCCCTTTTCTCTGGAAGCCGGTAAATGTCGCTCACATCCCGTATAATATGTTTACTCAACAGTAAATCTATCGTCTCTTCCCCCATTCCCTCTATATCCATAGCCTTCCTACTTACAAAATGCTCTATCTTCCCCGCAATCTGTGGCGGACACTTATCCTCATTCGGGCAATAATGATTCGCTTCGCCCTCTACCCTTACCAACTCCGTCCCGCACTCCGGACAATGAGTAATAAAACATACAGGCAAAGCACTTTCTTCACGACGACTAACATCCACCCCCACTATTTTAGGGATAATCTCCCCCCCCTTCTCCACAAATACCGTATCGTGCTCATGTAAATCAAGTTCGGCAATAATATCCGCATTATGCAACGAAGCTCTTTTCACTGTCGTACCGGCCAAATGTACCGGTTCCAAATTGGCAACGGGCGTAATACTTCCCGTACGCCCGACCTGATAGCTCACACTCATCAATGTTGTTGCTTCCCGCTCCGCCCGAAACTTATAAGCAATCGCCCAACGCGGAGACTTTGCCGTATATCCCAACATCCGTTGCTTCTCCAGCTCATTCACCTTCACCACAATTCCGTCAATAGGGACGGACAAATTTACCCGTTCTTTATCCCACTTCTCAATAAATCCCCAAACCTCATCAATCGATTTACATAGTTCAACATACGGAGGAATATGAAATCCCCACTCTTTCGCCTTCATTAAATTCCCGTAATGAGTCGCAGCAACCGATTCCTCCCCCGGCAAATAATAAAGAAAACAATCCAAACGGCGTTTCGCCACTTGCGCCGAATTCTGCAACTTCAACGTCCCGGCAGCAGCATTCCTCGGATTGGCAAACAATGGTTCATTTGCTTCCGCTTTTTCTCGGTTTAAATGATTAAAAACGGTAAAAGGCATCAAAATTTCCCCTCTTATTTCAAACTCCGCAGGATAATTCCCCTGTAATTTCAACGGAATCGTACGAATAGTCCGCACATTTGCCGTCACATCATCTCCTTTCACTCCATCCCCTCGAGTCACCGCCCTCAACAACTCCCCATCCCGATAAGTAAGACTAATGGAAGTACCGTCATATTTCAACTCGCATACATAATCCACCTCTCCCACAATCTTACGCACCCGATTGTCAAACTCCCTCAACTCCTCTTCACTATACGTATTCCCCAGCGACAGCATCGGATATTTATGCGCCACTTGAGTAAACTCCCTGTTTAAATCCTGCCCCACTCGTTGAGTCGGAGAATTTGGATCATACATATCCGGATAACGTTCTTCCAACACTTCCAATTCCCGCATCATCCCATCGAATTCTATATCGGAAATCTCCGGAGCATTTTCTATATAATACCTGTAATTATGGTATTCCAATGCTTTTCTTAATGCCAAAATCTTTTCAACCTCTGCTTGCATCATTCGTAAAATTATTCTCTTCTCACACAGTTATCGCAAAGTTAATAAAAAATCAATCTTGTAAAAACTATACTTTCCCTCACACCTATAAAAAAAATAATCATACCTTTGAAACATCTTACGAAACAAACCATATCGTTATGGGAAAAAAAATTACGGTATCCGTATTATTGTTACTTCTCAGTCTTTGCGGAAAAACGCAATTTACAAACTTTGGACAAGATCCTGCTTCTTTACGCTGGAAACAAATAAAAACCATCGATTTTCAAATCATCTATCCCGATTATTTTGAAACCAATGCACAAAAAATAGCCAATATCTATCAGGCATTGTACACACATAGTAACAGCCTTGCACACAAACCGGCAAAAGTATCAATGATTCTTCACCCCAACGGTGGAATATCCAACGGAACAGTTGCCTGGGCACCCAAACGCACAGAACTTTACACAATGCCTTCACAAGTTCCCTCAGACACATGGCTGGAACATCTGTGCATTCATGAATTTCGGCATGTCGTTCAGATTGACAAAATAAATCAAGACCTAACAAAGATTCTATACTACATCTTTGGTGAACAAGTCACTATCGCCGTCGCCGGCTTATATCTGCCTCTATGGTTCATGGAAGGCGATGCCGTCACTTATGAAACCGCCCTGGGGCAATTGGGAAGGGGACGCTCCCCTGAGTTTCTCAACGAAATGAAAGCCCAAATTGTGGAAAAAGGCATATATTCCTATTACAAAGCTACCTTGGGTTCTTATAAAGACTATGTTCCCAACCGATATAACTTAGGATATTTCATGGTAGCTAACTCCCGTGCCAACTACGGACCCGACATCTGGTCGAATGCCCTTACCCGCATCGGACAATACCCCTTAGGCATCACCTCTTTTGCCACTAGCCTGAAAAAAACGCTAAAAAATCATCGAGACGAATTATGGCAGGATTCCACTTTCTACTCCCTGTTCATTCATCCCGAAGAAGTCAAACAAGCCAACACTTATCGCAACGCCAAACGCACACTGTATCACGACAATTTCTCGGAGCTGCAACAAATATGGAAAAACGAAACACAGCACATCACCGACCGTTTCGACACCATCCCCACAACGGATGCCGATTATACCAACTACTATTATCCCATCCCGACTGAAGACGGAGGACTGGTCGTTTACAAAAAAGGTATGCAACAAACAGGAGCATTTGTCCTTTTGAACAACGGAACAGAAAAACAGCTTACACCCACCGGTAATTTAAACGACAACAAATTCACTTACCACAAACACCAACTGTTATGGACAGAATATAAACCCCATACCCGTTGGGCGAATGGCGGGCGCAATACCCTTTGCAGTTACGATATTAAACACAAAAAATACCGTTATCACAAAAGCCCAAACAACCGCTTCTCACCCTTTATCGCCGGAGAATATATCGGTGTCGTCGAAGCGGATAACGCAAACCGGGCATCCATCATCCTACTTACCTCCGACCTGCAAAAAGAAATCCGACGAATCAATGCTGGAGAAAACGAACTATTCATCCATCCGTCCTTTCACGACAACCAAATCATTACCATCGTGCAAAGTCCGCAGGGCGTACACATCGAAAGCATTCATCCCGAAACAGGTGCACGCAAAAAATTAACCGAACCTCAATGGTACGAACTCGACAACCCGGTACTGTATGACAGTCTCCTCGTATACCGCGCTTCTTACAACGGTAACAATGCCCTCTACGAAAAAAATCTGTACACAGGCAAGGTACAAAATATCCTAAATGCTCCCTTCGGCATCCGCTTCCCGGCTGTAAACTTACAACAAAACACATTATACTTCTCATTCTATACCGCAAACGGATACAAACCGGGCAGCATTTCTCTAAGACAATTAAACAGACAAAACCCTCATTACTCCGATTACCGTTTAGCCGACACTCTCTTCCTACAAGAAGGCTGGCGGCTCAACTGCACCTACGACTCAACCTTCACCACACGGAAATACAACAAATTCACCCACCTGATAAACCCGCACAGCTGGGGACCGCTTTACATCAATACGCAGGAACTGGAAGCCAATATCGGATTAGTCGTGTACTCACAAAACAAACTAAGTACCCTTTCTCTTGCCACAGGCTACATCTCCGACTCTGACTACAATCACGGAGCATGGATGCTGAACGCCGATTACAAAGCCTTGTGGCCCGTTTTCAATCTGGACTTCAAAACGGGGAAATACGACTATTACACCTTTCTCTTTAACACTCCCAATCTTCAAACACAACAAACAGACACCCTCTATTTATACAACCGCTCCAACTACACACAAGGAAGTTTAAGCATACAATTCCCGTTCAACATTTCTGCCCAAAACTACAATCGTTACCTCACACCATACGTCCGATACAAAATAGAAGCCCTACACAATACCGATACACGCAAACTTTATCAAGTCCGCGTTCAAGACAATATCGGCTACCTATACCCGGCAAATCCAGCAAACTATCAGTACTCCACACCGGCAAACTATTATCAGATACTGGAATACGGGCTATTGTTCAGCAACCAGACCCGCATGACCGCACAAGAACTCAATCCCCACTGGGGACAAATGCTACAAGGCGGATTCGCACATACACCGCTGAAAAAAACGAACTTAGGACATGAATGGTGGATTTCAGGCAACTTCTATTTTCCCGGATTCCGTCGCAATCATTCTTTATATACTTATGCCGGTTACCAAAAGCGACCGAACAACATTGCCTACGGCAAAAAAATACAGGCACCCCGCGGTATCAAAATCTACGGGAACGAATTTTCCACCTTGCGAAGCGGTTATAAACTCCCGCTTTTCTACCCCGACCAGCACATCGGTTCTTTGTTATACATCAAAGCCATAAACGGGGGCGTGTTTTTTGACATGACACATGAGAAAACAAGAAACTACAAACAAAACTTTTACTCTTACGGAGCGGAACTAACGGCAGCCCTCCACGTACTCAGCCTGCCCTTTCCTGTCAATACGGGAGTAAGAATCGGATACGAAACCCAAACGAAAGCTATTTTCGCCGACTTTCTTTTTACTTTAAACTTCAGTATATAGTCTCAAACTGCTAATGACACGGAATATAAAGCGTCTCATCCCGTGGAATCAACAATATAGGCGTACGGGCATAACGCTTGTATAATCGCAGATAATAAGGCACAAAAAATGAAAACACCCGAAAAGGCAACATTAAAAAAATCATTGCCTTCTCGGATGTCTGAAACAAAGATTTCACCAACTTTTCAAAAGAGACACCTGCCATTTCTGTTTTATAAACGACACCAGAATCTGTAAACACCTTCTCGATAAAAATCAAATTATCCTCTACCATTCCGGCAATCCGTTCATCTCTTTCTCGCGGAACCCATACCTCCACTCTGGCCTGACGATTATTATGAAGAAAAAAATTAGCCCATGCCGCTTTCTCCTTATTTTCCGTCAGATAGCCCACCGGCAATCTCAAGCAATTATATACCTCTCCCATTTCTTCCCCACTATAAATCAACGCCGGTCTCTTCACGCTATATACATACTTCAACAGCTTATGAAAATTCAGTCTTCCCCGCTCAAATAAACATACGACCGTATCTTCTCCCACCAACACTGATACTTGAGAGGCTACGGAAGGATACTTTTCATATCTCACATGAAAACCATACAAGCCGGCAAATCTTTCCGCCTGTATCTGCACCTCCCGTTCCGTCTCCCTGTAAAAAGCGATTATCTCATACACATTCACTCTACTTTATATTCCTTATCGGATCATCATAGAATACCTGAAGTCTTTCCAATTCCGCTTTCAGTTCTTTGGTCAATTCTTCCGTTCCGGGTTTACCGTACAGATTATTCATTTCCATTGGATCTTCCTGCAAATCGTATAACTCCCACTTGTCTACGTCATTATAAAAATGTATCAGTTTATAACGCTCCGTTCTCACGCCGTAATGGCGACATACCATGTGCTCCGCGGGATATTCGTAAAAATGGTAATACAACGATTTTCTCCAGTTGGCCGCCTTCTCACCTTTCAACAGCGGTACCAACGACACGCCTTGAATATCTTTCGGGATGGGAAGTCCGGCCAAATCCAGGAACGTCGGCGTATAGTCAATATTCTGCACCATCTGCGGTATTTCTCCTCTTCCTTCAAATCCTTCCGGCAAACGCATAATCAAAGGCGTACGCATGGATTCCTCGTACATAAAGCGTTTGTCAAACCATCCGTGCTCTCCCATATAAAATCCTTGGTCGGAAGCATATACAATTAACGTATTTTCCAACAATCCTTCCTCTTCCAACTCTTTCAACAAACGGCCTACATTGTCATCCAGCGACTTTACCGTCTTCAGATAATCACGCATGTAACGCTGATATTTCCATTCCGCCAAAGCTTTTCCCTTCAAACCGGCTTTTTTGAATTCATTGATAATGGGTTTGTAATGCTTGTCCCAGGCTGCCCGCTGTGCTGCGTTCATCCGTCCGTACGTTCCCTGCGTACCGTTATCCCGGATATACAGCGAACGGTAATGATCCTCCACCTTGTCATCCAACATCTTCAAATCATAAATCATCGTCATATCCTTGTCGATGTTCATCTCCTGCTTCGCAGCCGCCACACGTCCCTTGTAATCATCCCAAAAATTCTCCGGCATCTCGAAAGTCCTGTCCTCGAAAAGGGCCAAATCGGCAGTATCCCCCATCCAATTGCGGTGGATCGCCTTGTGGTGGACAAACATGCAAAACGGTTTCGTCGTATCACGCTTATTCCTCAACCAATCAATACTCAAGTCCGTGATAATATTCGTCACATACCCCTCGTGTCTTACCGTTCCCTCCGGCGTGATGAAGTCCGGATTGTAATAGTCTCCCTGCGCGGGCAGAATCGTCCAGTAGTCGAAGCATGTCGGCGTTCCTCCCAGATGCCACTTACCGATCATTGCCGTCTGATAGCCGCCTTGCTGCAATAGTTGCTGTACAGTCTGTTGTTCGCCGTTGAAAATCTTTCCTCCTTCGTTGTCCGTATAGCCGTTCTTGTGGCTGTGCTTTCCGGTCAATAAAACCGCACGGCTTGGTCCCGACAATGAATTACAGACGAAACTATTAGTAAATTTCACGCCTTCATTCGCAATTCTGTCTAGATTGGGCGTATAGGCATAGCGTTTATCGTAACAACTCATCGTTTGATACGAATGATCATCCGTCATGATATAGACGATGTTCAAAGGTTTCCTCTCCGCAGCCTTCTTCTGTGTACAACCGCTCAAGGTAACCAATCCTGCTACCGGTAAAAGGTAAGAATAATTCAATGCCATTAGCTTATGTGTTATTTAAATAGATTACGGACAAAATTAATAAAATATAATAATATTCAAAATCAACAAAATTTATCCCCCAAGTTACCTACGGATTTCAAAAAAACATCAAGTTTCTATTATTTATTGCCGATCAGATTTTTCCAAATAAAGTGTAATCAAACGGGGAAAAGCATATTTCTCCAAATCAGATTCAGAGATTTCGAGATAAGCAGAAAAGGCAGAGGTAAATTTCGACACTTCAATTGTATAAAATCGGGCATAAATAATCCGGTGGGAAAGTACATGTTTGAAAACGGGGTATTGCCGCTGCACTTTTACTTCCGGAATATGTTGAAATAGTTCTAGAAACTGCTGTTCTTTCACCAATTCCTGCCACTCCATATCCCGTTCGGTCTCTATGAGGGGAAATTCATACAAGTTTTGCCAGATATCTTTGGCAGAACGGCGGGAAAGCAATAAGCGGTCGCCGCAGCGTATGTCCAAATAGTTGAAGTAACGGGGCTTGACGGTGGTTTTTCCGGCTTTTACAGGCAGTTGCGCCACTTTTCCTTGCAGGTAAGCCTCACATTTGTCCCGAAAGGGACAAAAAAGACAATCGGGTGACTGCGGCAGGCACTGGATAGCGCCGAAGTCCATGATTGCCTGGTTATATAAATCGGGATGCGTTTTATCCAATAAGGAGGAGGCCAATTCGGCAAAACGTTTTTGTCCTTCGTGGCTGTCAATCGGGGTGTCAATGCCGAATACTCTGGATAATACGCGATATACGTTCCCGTCTACGACGGCATACGGTAAACGCCATGCAAAGGAACAAACTGCGGCCGCCGTATAAGCTCCTATTCCTTTCAGTGACCTGACTTCGTCGTAAGATTCAGGGAAGCACCCGCCGAAACGGGTCATCAAATCCCGCGCCGCGGCATGCAGATTCCGCGCCCTGCTGTAATAGCCCAAGCCTTGCCAGTATTTCAACACTTCGTCTTCGTCGGCTTCCGCCAGCGATTGTATATCGGGGAAACGCTCTACGAAACGGAAGTAGTAGTCCATTCCCTGCACCACTCGGGTTTGTTGCAGGATTATTTCCGAAATCCAAATCAAATAAGGGTCTGTGGTATTCCGCCACGGTAAGTCCCGACGATTTTCCTCATACCATTGGAGCAATATACCGGAAAAGAAGTTTTTCACAAACCGAGTTTAGTATGCTTTTGCTATCAATACTCTCCGGCGGGAAGGTTTGCCCGTAACCATACATTTTCCTTCTTCTTCCGGTGAATCAAACGGGATGCAGCGAATGGTCGCTTTGGTTTCCGCTTTGATGCGTTCTTCCGTTTCGGGTGTTCCGTCCCAATGACACAAGAAGAATCCGGTTTTGGTTTCCAACAAGGATTTAAACTCTTCGTAGGAGTCTACTTTGGTGATTTTGGAATCCCGAAAAGCTACGGCTTTTTTATAGATGTTCTGTTGTATGTCTTCCAATAACTTAACTACATATTCCTCTATACCGGCAACAGCTACGGTTTCTTTGGTCAATGTATCCCTTCTTGCCACCTCTACCGTGTCGTTCTGCAAATCGCGTTCCCCGATAGCCAAACGCACGGGTACACCTTTCAATTCGTAATCGGCAAATTTCCAGCCCGGTTTCTGCGTATCGCGGTCATCATATTTTACACTGATTCCTTTTGCTTTCAGTGCCTGCACAATACCCTCCACTTTTGCCGTAATGCGCTGCAATCCTTCTTCGCTCTTGTAAATGGGCACTATCACAACCTGTATCGGTGCCAGTTTCGGAGGCAATACCAGTCCGTTGTCATCGGAGTGTGCCATGATCAGGGCTCCCATCAAACGGGTGGATACTCCCCAAGAAGTCGCCCATACGTAATCCCGGTTTCCGGTCTGGTCGGTAAACATGACGTCAAAGGCTTTGGCAAAGTTTTGTCCGAGGAAATGGGATGTCCCGGCCTGCAATGCCTTTCCGTCCTGCATCAATGCTTCGATAGTAAAAGTTTCCAAAGCGCCCGCGAAGCGTTCATTTTCACTCTTGCTCCCCATGATGACGGGCACAGCCATCCATTTTTCGGCAAATTCGGCATATACTCTCACCATTTTGTTTGCTTCCGCCAAGGCCTCTTCCCGTGTTGCATGAGCAGTATGGCCTTCCTGCCAAAGGAATTCCGCCGTACGCAAAAACATGCGTGTACGCATTTCCCAACGCATTACGTTTGCCCATTGGTTGCACAAGATAGGTAAATCACGATATGATTGTATCCAATTTTTATATGTATTCCATATAATTGTCTCCGATGTGGGACGGATGATATATTCTTCTTCAAGTTTCGCATCCGGGTCTACGATAACCCCTCCCCCGTTTGGGTCATTTTTCAAACGGTAATGGGTTACGACCGCACACTCTTTTGCAAATCCTTCTACATGGTCAGCTTCTTTAGCAAAGAAAGATTTCGGTATCAACAGCGGGAAATAGGCATTTACGTGTCCCGTATCCTTAAACATCTGGTCCAGTTGCCGTTGCATCTTTTCCCAAATTGCATAGCCATAGGGTTTGATGACCATACATCCTCTTACGGCTGCGGGTTCCGCCAATCCGGCTTTCGTCACTAATTCATTATACCACTGCGAATAATCTTCGTTTCTTGATGTTAAAAACTTAGCCATCTTCTTATTTTTTGATAAAACAGGTGCAAATTTAGGCAAAAAAATATGATTCTAATTCTTAAATAGCTAATTTTATCAGAACAATGCAATGTATCAGCTATCGTTACATATTGTGGTACGGTTTTTGATATATTATTTATTGAATAAAATCTATTGCGTATGAGAACACGTTGTTATGTATCCGTATTAACACTGTTTTTTGCCTGGTCTTGTTCTTCCATGCAAACCATGAGTACATCTATTGAAGATGACATCTATTATGCTCCGAATAAAAAACCTTTGATGGTTAAAGAGGTGGAAAGTGTTACAGGGCAGAATATCGATATGTATGCCCAAGCCAATCGGGAAAGTTATTCCGAGCGTTATCCGGAAGATAACAGCGCTGTTGTCATCAACCGACAGCGAGTGAGGACGGAACAGATAAGTACTTCCGAGCTCGCCGCTCATGCGGAAAGTGTTCTCCTGGACCCGATGTCGGCACAAACGACAATTTTGTATGAGAATACGGGCTATTGGATTGGTGGCTTCAATGGCACCAATAGCGATTTGCAGGAGGCTGCGCGCATTATCAGCCAATATCCGGAAGGTTTCGGTTTTGTGGCCAACGGTCAGGATATTGCCATGAATCTGTCGTTCAGTCCGGAATGGAATGTTTATACTGATAACGGCCGTTACTGGTGGTTTCCCACTTCAAGTAATGTCCAGCTATACAATACTTTTTTGTTCGGCACTTACCCGAAATATATCTGGACGGTGGTATGGAATGAACCGTTTTATGACAGTTGGGCTTTCGACAGCCATTTCAATGTCGGTTTGAGTTTCGGTTGGAGCCGTCCCGGCTGGAGTTTCGGTTTCGGCTGGAATTCGGGATTTTATCGTCCGTGGTATGACGGTTGGTACGGTTACTCACCCTATTGGAACAACTGGAACCGTCCCTGGTGGGGTTCCCATTATTATCCTCATTGGCATCATCCGCACCCGTATTACCCGCATTATGCAGGCCATCACCCAAATTGGGCTCCGCCCGCCAATAACCGCCCGAATAGGCCGGGTAATCTCCGTCCGAGTTACGGCAACAGTTCCGTGGGATTGCGCCCCGGTGTCAATCGTCCCGGCAATACTACACGTCCCGATTATAACAACAGCCGTCCCGGTAGTAATGTTCATCCCGGTAGCCAAACAACCCGACCGAATAATACGACCGTTACCCGACCGAATTATAATAATGGCAGACCGGGTACCGGCACTGTACGCCCGAATACCCAAACAGTACGTCCCGGAACGACCCGACCTACTAACAGCAACAGTCGTCCGACCGTAACCCGTCCCAACAGCAGTACGACAGGCTCGACGAATAACGCCAGCCGTTATACCCGCCCCGCGACTACCAATAATAAGGCCGCGACCAATCAAAACGGAAATATAAAAACTTACCAACGCCCGACAACGAATACCCGTCCGACATACAATAACAGCAGTTCGGGAAACAATGGTACTAATAGTTTCTATAATCGGAATTCTACCCGTTCTTATAATCAGAGCCGGAGTACTTATTCCGCACCGAAGGTGTATTCTCCGTCTAATTCGGGTGGCTCACGCGCAACAACTCCAGCCCGTACGACGAACCGTTCCGGTGGCAGAAGATAAAATGTATGGTTTTAATATATAAAGATATGAAAACGCTATATTTCCTGACGATTTTATTGTTCCTTGTTATCGGGGGATTTGCCCAAACGACAACGGATGTGGTGCGATTTTCACAATCCACGAATTTCGGTACGGCACGTTCCACTGCGATGAGCGGTGCTTTCGGAGCGTTAGGCGGTGATTTGTCCGTACTTTCTTCCAATCCAGCCGGTATCGGTGTTTTCCGGAAATCAGAAATAAGCCTTACGCTTTCTTCTTTGCTTTCAAATACGAAATCGGACGGTCGGTCTGCGACCGATAATTCGTTTCAATTGGGAGATTTGGGTGCCGCTATCGTTTTTTACAGTCCCGATTTCGACTGGCGGGGATTCAATTTCGGTATTAATTATACGAATATGAATAATTTCAACCGGCATACAGACCAGTATGTCGCCCACTCCCTTTCTTCATTTTCGCAGGCTATCGCGCATCGAGCCAATTATGATATTGAATATGATTTTGCACCCAGTATCATGGAGGACATCGCTTCCCAATCGAATGTTATTCTGATGGACGATGCCACCGGTTTTTATTCTCCCGCCTTTATCGGTGCCAACCAATGGAAAACCATTAAGGAAGACGGCTACCAGGGAGAATATACTTTTTCGGTCGGTACCAACTACAAGGATAAATTGTATCTCGGCTTGTCTATCGGTCTGCAATCCATTTATTACAAATCCAAATCGATGTATACGGAAACACCAGATAAAGACAATCCCTATGAACTCAATTATTTTGACTACATGGAGCAATTAAAGACGACCGGTGTCGGTACCAATGTAAAATTCGGCGTTATCTACCGTCCTATTCCCGAATTGCGTTTAGGAGCAGCTATACATACTCCGACTTATTATTCGATGACCGACCGGTTTTATTGCGACATGTTTTCATCCTATAAGACACCGGATGCAGAAGGTTATTACAATTATTTAAGTGAACCTTACGAATACAAATTCGATTATGAGTTGCGTACGCCGTGGAGGGCTTTGTTAAGCATCGCAACAGTTATTCAGCAGAAAGCGATTCTCAGCGTCGATTATGAGTATATCGATTACACTTCCGCCAAGTTAAGCAACGGAGACGGGAATTACGATTTCTATGATTCGGAAGCCGGTACAGGTACAAATAATGATATTAAACGGTATCTGAGAAGTACACACAATGTCCGAATCGGTGCCGAGTACCGCTATAACAGCCTGTTCAGCCTGCGGGGCGGCTATTCCTGTTATGCCAGTCCGTATAAATACGATAAGGACCTACATAAATTACAGACGGTTTCCGCCGGTTTCGGTCTGAATTTCGGCCAGTTCTATTGCGATGTGGCTTATCTGTATAAGTTCTCTAAAGATACGACGTTGTTTTACAGTTACCTCGATCCGGATGACGCCCAATATGATGTTGTCTCGGAGGCTGTAAGCAATAAATATAATAATCATGAAGCCCGCATTACACTTGGTATAAGATTTTAGATTATTTTTGTAGCCGTAAAAAGAGATTATGGCAAAAAAATTTTATATCGAGACCTACGGTTGCCAGATGAATGTGGCGGACAGTGAGGTGGTGGCGGCTATCCTGAAAGACCAGGGATTTGTTCATACCCAGGAAAAAAATGAAGCGGATGTGATTCTCGTAAATACGTGTTCCGTGCGGGAAAATGCGGAACAACGAGTGCGCGGAAGAATCGAAGGCTTTATGGAAATCAAGAAAAGAAAGCCGGATTTGTTAATCGGCATTATGGGCTGTATGGCGGAACGATTGGGAGAAAAGTTGTTTGAAGAAGAGAAGAATGTAAATCTTGTTGTCGGTCCGGATGCCTATATGGATTTACCGTTGCTTATCGAGAAAGCCGAACGGGGCGAAAAAGCCATTAACATTACCCTTTCCGAGACGGAAACTTACAAGGATATTTGCCCGTCTCGCATTGACGAGACCGCGATTTCGGGTTTCGTTTCTATCATGAGGGGGTGTAATAATTTCTGCACTTACTGTATCGTGCCTTATACTCGTGGCCGGGAACGCAGCAGGAGTCCCAAAAGCATTATCAATGAAGTTATCGATTTGCAGTCCAAAGGTTATAAGGAAGTAACGCTGTTAGGCCAGAATGTCAATTCTTATTTATACAAAGGGGAAGGTACGGAAGTCGATTTCCCTGGTTTATTGGATTTAACGGCTCGTACCGTTCCGGGAATGCGCATCCGTTTTGCAACCTCTCACCCGAAAGATATGAGTGACAAAATTCTGGAAACTATCGCCCAACATCCCAATATTTGCAGAGCTATCCATTTACCCGTCCAATCCGGAAGCAATTCCGTATTAAAAGATATGAACCGAAAATACACGCGGGAGTGGTATCTGGAACGAATTGCCGCAATCCGTCGAATTATTCCGGATTGTGGTATCTCTACCGATGTATTTGTAGGCTTCCACAATGAGAGTGAAGCCGATTACCAGCAAACACTGGATTTAATGAAAGAAGTAGAATTCGATTTGGCTTATATGTTCAAATATTCGGAACGTCCCGGAACAACGGCTTCCAAACGCCTCCCTGATAATGTCAGTGAAGCAGACAAAGGACGGAGATTACAGGAGCTTATCGAATTACAGACCCGGTTATCACTGGAAAGTAACAAGCGGGATATTGGCAAAACTTTTGAAGTCATGGTCGAGGGGATTTCTAAGAAAAATACAGAAGAAATGTTTGGACGAAGCAGTCAGAATAAGGTTATTGTTTTTCCTGCCAAAGATATTAAACCGGGCACATTCGTGCGTGTGAAAGTGGTAGATTGTACCTCTGCTACCCTGCTCGGAGTAAAAGAAGAAAGCTAAATTCCTTAAATTACCGAAAATGTTCCGCAAGTTAGAAAGTAATGAATTAAACCGGATTAGTACGGAGGAGTTTAAAGAAGCTGAGAAGTTACCATTGGTTATTGTGCTGGATAATATACGGAGTCTGAATAATGTAGGCTCTGTTTTCCGTACTTCGGATGCTTTTCGCATTGAAAAGATTTATCTGTGCGGCATTACCGCTACCCCGCCCAACCGGGAAATTCATAAAACAGCTTTAGGTGCTGAGGATTCCGTTGCCTGGGAATATGCTCAAAATACAACCGAAGTTGTTGAGAAACTCAAAACAGCAGGATTCCGAATCTTTGCTGCGGAACAGACGGAGAACAGCTGCTCGCTCGAGCAGTTCAGGATAAATGATTCCGACAAGTATGCCATTGTTTTCGGGAATGAGGTAAAAGGCGTGCAGCAAGAAGTGATTGACCGCTCGGAAGGTTGTCTGGAGATACCCCAATTCGGTACGAAACATTCGTTTAATATTGCGGTCAGTGTCGGTATTGTTCTGTGGGAACTTACCCGTCCATTGTTAAACCGGCTGAAACGGTAAATCCCCCATTTGTGCAACTATTTTTACCGCTTCCACGGCTTCTTTTACATCATGCACCCGCAAAATAGAAGCACCTTTCAACAGAGCGACGGTATTCAATACGGTTGTCCCGTTCAAGGCCTCTGCCGGCGATGTTCCAAGCAAGCGGAATATCATGGATTTCCGAGAGATTCCGACGAGTAGCGGATAATCCAGTTTTCCGAATACCTCCAGCCGATTCATCAACTCATAATTGTGCTGCAAATTCTTTCCGAACCCGAATCCGGGATCGATGATGATATTATCAAATCCGACCGCATTGAGCACTTGTATGCGTTTCTCGAAAAAATGATATACATCTTCCACAACATCCCGATACTCCGGATTTTTCTGCATTGTCTGCGGTGTTCCCTGTATGTGCATCATGATGTAAGGCAAACCGGTTTCCGCTATAAATCCAAACATGTCCGGATCCATAGTCCCGCCCGATATGTCGTTTACGATGACAGGCCCCAAACAACGGTTGATGTCACGGGCCACCCCGGCACGAAAGGTGTCTATGGATACCGGCACTTCCGGGAAGTATTTCCTCACCAACTCCACAGCGGCATCCAGACGGGTAAGTTCTTCCCGCTCATCCACATCCGTCGCTCCGGGACGAGTGGAATAAGCACCGATGTCTATGATGCCCGCTCCTTCTTCCACTATTTGATGAATACGTGCAACGATTGCCGTTTCCGTTTCATAGCGTCCCCCGTCAAAAAAAGAATCGGACGTTACGTTTAATATACCCATTACGACGGGCCTGGAGATATCCAACAGACGGGATCCCAATTGCGGCGTTTTCATCATACGTAAATTTTGCGATTTATATTGACTTGCGATTCCTTTTTTGCTACTTTTACGGCTTCAAAATAAATATTAGTTTTTGATATTTCATAGTTCCTTTGTTTCAAAAGTTCAAAAGATGACCCAATCCAAGCCTATATCGGAAACGCCTAAAGAATTCGAAGCGGTTATTGAGGTATGCCGTAACATCTTTATGCAGAAAATGCACGATTACGGAACGGCCTGGCGTATCTTGCGCCCGACCTCCATTACTGACCAGATTTTTATCAAGGCAAACCGTATCCGTTGTATTGAGGAGAAAGGCATAACGAAGGTAAACGAGGGCATCGTTCCGGAGTTTATCGGTATTATCAATTATGCCATCATGGGGCTTATTCAACTGGAAATGGGAGCCAATGCCGATGATAACCAACAGGTCATCGCGGAACGTTATCTGCATTATTTCCATGAAGCCCGCAAGCTCATGGAGAATAAGAACCACGACTACGATGAGGCGTGGAGAAGCATGCGTGTAAGTTCGTATACGGATTTGATTCTCATGAAAATCAACCGTACCCGGCAGATTGAAGACCTTAAGGGAGATACGCTGATTTCGGAAGGCATCGATGCGAATTATTATGATATGATAAACTATGCCGTATTTGCTTTAATCCGGCTTGTTATTGAGAAAGAGAATACATTAGATAAATAAAAAACGAAAAAGATGAAGATTTTAATGAATATTTGCAGAATTCTTGTCGGAATAGTTTTTATTTTCTCCGGCTTTGTAAAAGGAGTTGATCCGCTAGGCTCAAACTATAAATTCATTGATTATTTCAATGCTTTCGGCATGGGATGGATGAATTTTTCCGCTTTATTCTTTTCTTTCGTTTTATCACTGGCCGAATTTTTAATCGGTATATGCCTTTTTCTCAATATCAAAACGAAATGGGCAGCATGGGGCGCATTATTCTTTATGGCGATATTCACTCCGCTAACACTAGTCTTGGCAATTAAGAATCCCGTGACAGACTGCGGTTGTTTCGGAGATGCTTGGGTTTTGTCCAATTGGGAAACGTTCTGGAAAAACGTTGTCCTGCTGGCAATGGTACTGATTATCTTTTTCAAACGCGAACGGTATAAATCCATTTTCAACTTTTTGGAACAGACGGTATTGCTGGTAGGCACAATTATTTTCATGCTTTGCATAGAATTCTATTGTTACCGTCATCTGCCTATCCTTGATTTCCGCCCTTACGCTATAGGCAAAAACATTCCGGAAGGTATGGTTGTTCCGGAGGGAGCTCCCCGCGACGAATATAAAATTACGCTCAATTACAAAAACAAAAATACAGGCGAGGTTAAGGAATTCGATGAAACCAATTATCCGTGGCAAGACACACTTAACTGGGAGTTCCACAGTTCCGAGCAGAAGTTAATCAAAGAAGGTTTCAAAGCCCCGATTCACGATTTTGTCATGGAACACCCGAGTCTCGGCGATATTACCGATGAAGTGCTTGAAGATGAAAATTATACTTTCCTGGTGGTTGCATATAATCTGGATAAAGTTTCCACTGACAATTTGGATAAACTCAATGAATTATCTGCTTATGCCCGTGAGAAGGGTTACCGTTTCTACGGTTTGACCGCTTCCAACAGTGATAAGATTCAACAATTAGCATCTTTGTATCATATTCCATACGAGTTTTGCAGTATGGATGAAATACAGTTAAAGACAATTGTCCGCTCTAATCCGGGACTGGTGCTGTTGAAAAAGGGTTCCGTTATCAATAAATGGGGCGACCGCGACATACCTGAACTGGATGTTTTTAGAGATAAAGACTTGTTGGCATACAGTCTCAACGAACACCGGAATACTACCGACAAATATGTTGTCTATACCTTGATTCTACTTTATTTGTCCGTATTGTTTCTCTATATGATACGGAAGTACAAAAAAGCGAAAGTTTAATATTTAACATTAATACATAATCATCATGAGAAAAAAAATTGTTGCAGGAAACTGGAAAATGAATAAAACTCTTCAGGAGGGTATCGAACTCGCCAAAGAGGTAAATGCCAAAGTAAAAGCTCTGAATGCTCAAAACGTGCAAGTAATCGTAGGCACTCCTTTTATTCATTTGGCTGAAGTTGCCAAAGTTGTAGACCCGGTTATTGCCGTATCTGCACAAAACTGTGCGACAGAAGTATCCGGTGCCTTCACGGGTGAGGTTTCCGCAGCCATGGTTGCTTCTACGGGAAGCCGCTATGTTATCCTGGGACATTCCGAAAGAAGAAGTTATTACGGAGAAACGGATGCTATTCTGGTAAAAAAAGTGGCTCGTGCGTTGGAAAATAAATTGGATGTTATTTTCTGTGTAGGCGAGGTATTGGAAGAAAGAGAAACCGAAAAACATTTTGAAGTGGTAAAATCACAATTGGTAAACGGTATATTCAATCTTTCCAATGAAGAATTCGCTCATGTGATTATCGCTTACGAACCGGTATGGGCTATCGGTACGGGTAAAACGGCCACCTCTGCTCAAGCACAGGAAATGCATGCTTTCATCCGTAAAACGGTGGCAGAGAAATACGGCAAAGAAACTGCCGAAAATACATCCATCCTGTACGGCGGAAGCTGTAATGCCAAAAATGCTGACGAACTTTTCACCAATCCGGACGTAGACGGCGGATTAATCGGCGGAGCATCCCTGAAAGCCGAAGACTTCAGCCTTATTGTTGCTGCCCGTTCAAAACACTAAGACTTTCAAATAATTAAAAGATAATCCGGCAAGTCGATATTTGCCGGATTATTTATTTTATTCAAATTACTTCATTTTTTTAATCTTGCATGCAGCAAAACGACATACTGTTACGTCATACAGACAGAAGAACGAACGATGAACAGTTATAAAGTCATAGTAAACCGATGCCGTAAAAGAGACCGACGGGCGCAACTGGAATTCTATATGATGTTTTACAAAAGCGTATACAACAGTTGTCTCCGCATTTTAGGGAATCAACAGGAAGCGGAAGAAATCATGCAGGAGAGCTTTCTAAAAGTCCTGAATAAACCAGAACTCATAGAAGAAGATACCTTGAGTATGGAAAAGATTCTGAAACGGATAGCCATCAACAGCTCCATCGACCTTTACAGAAAACGCAAAATCAAATTCATAGAGTTGGATGACAAATATTCCGCCACACTGGAATCGGAAACGGAAGAGTATTTACAGGACGAAATCCGCCTGGAAGCCATTGAAAAAATGATGCAACTACTTCCGGAAGGCTACCGCATGATTCTATCGCTTCATCTGATTGAAGGCATGGAATACGCAGAAATCGCAGAACGTCTGAATTTATCGGCTTCAACTATCCGCTCTCAATTTGTACGAGCCAGACAAAAATTGATTAACCTCATTAAAGAACACTACAACCATGAAAATCTCCTTAACTGATAAAATCAACCGCAATCGGGAAGCATTCGACCATGCCGTCCCGCCTGTCGGACACTTTGAACGCTTTGAAGAAAAATTAGCCCGTAACGAGCAACGGCGTACCCGTCAGTTTTACCGGTGGATAGCAACTTCTTCCATCGCCGCTATGCTGGCCGTTACGTTGATATTCCAATTCACCCGCATGCAAAGCGTCTCGCCTGTCGAAACAGAATCGGTAGCAGAGGTGGCAGGATATTATAAACTCCAATTAAAAGAAGAAATCGATAAGATTCAGGACAATCTGAATAAACTGGATATTTCCAACCGGCAGGAAGTCATGGAAGACCTGTGCGCTATCCTCAAAGACAGCGACGAGTCTCTGACTGCCAATGGTTCCCTGACAACGGAAGAGCAAATCTCCCTTATCGTTTTGCATTACCAGAGCCGAATGGAAACATTGCAGCACATTTATTCCATCATAGAAGATGTACCTCATAGAAATAATAACCTTTAAATAAAAAAATCATGAAAACAAAACATGTTATTCTCACTGCAATCCTTTTGCTTCTCTCCTTCTCGGTATGGGCTATCGAAGAAGTAAAGCGGACTATTACCAAAGAATTTCCCGTTTCCGCCAATGACGAGGTCATGGTTAATAACAAGTACGGGAATCTTACCATCTCAGAATGGGGAAAAAACAAAGTTGCATTTACTGTCGAAATCACGGGAAAGGGAGAAAAAGCCAAGATAGCCCAGGAACTGGCAGACAGAGTATCCATCGATTTCAATAAAAACGGGAAAAAAATCTCTGCGACGACCGTTTTTAAAGACAAAAGCTTCAGCAGCTGCAATAACTGCGGAACGACAGTCCACTACACCATAAATGTTCCGACTGATGTGTATCTGAATTTAATCAACAAATACGGCAACATCACTTTAAACCGTACCGACCGCTCTTTCCAATGCGATTTGAAATACGGAAACCTGACGGCCAATCAATTACTGGGTGAATCGAATAGCATCGAGGTCAAATACGGCAATGCCAACATCGACGAAGCCAAAGAAATCGACCTGGAAATCAAATACGGCAATTTAACACTTACAAAAGTGGATGTCCTGAAATTAACCAGCGGCTATTCCAACAGCAAAATAGGCAGTGTCAATAAAATACAACTCGACTCAAAATACGACAATTTTAAAATCAAGAGTCTGGGCTCATTGAAAATGACTACGGGTTATTCCAATTTCACGATTGAGGAATTGAAACAGAGTTTCATTGCCTCCGATATCAAATACGGGAAATTAAGAATTAACAAAATAGCGCCTGATTTCTCTGAAATCAATATCCAAGCCTCTTATACCCCCATAACTCTGGTTGTCACGCCTCAACACAGTTTTTGGGCTAAACTATATACCCGCTACGGAAATATAAAATGCGGCGATTTAAAATTTCATAACATTACCTTCAATGATGAAAACGACCGGTTCGCCAAAAACATTACGGGGACAGTGGCAGGTCCTTCCTCCTCTCCCTCGGCTAAAATTACAATTTCCAATCATTTCGCGGATATTGTCTTTGAAAGATAAAAACCATGCGGACACCGGAGGTTTTTCCGGTGTCTCTTTTTATTGCGCCAGCATCTGTTGCAGGTAATCCTCCGGATAAACTATCGCGACATCCACGATGCGATCGTTCTCTTTTACCAAACGGTATTCGGGATTTATAAATCCGGCATAAGGAGGCACATTCAGTTTGCCGTAACGCCGCAGCACTTCTTCATGCAACCGTCTGTCCACTTCCACGCCGTACGTTTCCACCAGCTTTCTGGCAGCCTCATAATCCCCCTCCGACTTGATACGCTGCACCTCTGCCAGCAATCTGCCGAAAAGCTCCCGCAGAGCGCCGTAATCCCGCACAACGAAATAGGTTTTCCCCTCCTCGTTTATTTTCTCTATCACACCTGCCGCCTGTCCCTGTTCATACGCCCATTTCGCTATCAGCTGCCGGTTGCGCATGTGCGCCTCTTCCAGCTTATCGCCCGGTTTTATTCTTGTCAGCTGGACCAACAGTCCGTTCCGGATGTAACTGTTGTATTCACACTTTCCGACCTCGGCGGAAGGCATAATCCCCAATTCAACCAGTTTCGGGTCCATCATGTAGTACAAAGCGAATAAATCCGCCCTCGCCTCCTCCAGCGTGGAGTAATAGTTTTTCAGGACATCCGTCGTCACGCCGGGCAGCATCTTGCCGGAACCGTGTCCCAGACACTCATGCAAATCGGTGTGTATGTTGCCTGCCAGATAACCGTATCGGCGAGCCAATTCCTTTTCCTCCTCCGAATAGGCGAATTCATCCGTCACGCCCGAATTCAGGGAAGCCCTGTCATACGCATAGGTAATATTATCAAAGGTAACCGACTTGCTTCCATGACGCTCCCGTATCCATTCGGAATTGGGCAAGTTGATGCCGATAGGAGTCGCCGGGTAACAATCGCCTCCCAGCTGCGCCACCTGCATGACACGCGCCGTTATTCCCGATACGACCGACTTTTTAAAGCGTTCCTCCACGGGCGCATGACGCTCGAACCACAACGCGTTCTCCGCCAATTTCTCAGTACGCCTGCAGGCCTCCTCATCCACAATCTCGACCACGGATTCCCAGCTGCCTTTCAGTCCCAGAGGATCACCGTAAACCTCGATAAATCCGTTGATAAAATCCACCGGAGCCTCTTTCTCTTGCAGCCACTCTATCGAATAGGCATCGAACAGCGCCAGATCTCCCGTCCGGTAATACGCTACCAACAGCTCTATTATCTTAGCCTGCCGCTCATTGTAAGCATACGCTTTCGCCAGCTCCAGCCAATAGACAATATTTTCTATAATCTCCCCGTATTTTCCTCCAACTTTCCAAACCTCCTCTTTTATTTCGCCCTCCGCTTTCACCAACGTCGAATTCAATCCCCACGACACAGGAGTATCGCCGTGCTGTTCCCTGCCCGCATAAAAACGTTCTGCCTCCTTTTGAGTCACCCCTTGATAATAATTATTCGCAGAAGCCTGCACCAAGTCCTTCCCCTCATCCAATACCACCCGCTTCGCCATGTATCCAGCGTCGAACAATACGCGTTCCAGAGCCCCGTATTTATCCGCCTGCCCCGTTTCCTCCAACAGCATACGGAAATAATCCGGTGAAAAAAGCGGCGTAAACTTGTCCATTGAGTAGTGGTGATGTATGCCGTTGGCAAAAAATACCTTTTTCGCATATACCGTAAAAGCGCGGAATTCATCGCAATCACGGTTTCCCTTA
Organism: Odoribacter lunatus; assembly: GCF_943193135.1. Classification (GTDB taxonomy): domain Bacteria; phylum Bacteroidota; class Bacteroidia; order Bacteroidales; family Marinifilaceae; genus Culturomica; species Culturomica lunata. The sequence continues at coordinate 6,202 of NZ_CALPCZ010000015.1, read as the reverse complement.
TACTCCCGCAATACTTTTTCCAACACCTCCCGTACCGCCAGATTATACCTATTGTTCTGATCCCACAGAATATTCCGACCCGCCGATGCCGCCCGGCTCAAGTAGTAAACAAACAATTTCTCCTTTAACGCCAGCCGTTCAAATGCCGGCACCTGATACCGCAAAATACGAATATCGTCGAATTGCTCCGCAACGTAATTCTCAAACCGCATATATCTCTTTTGATTCCTATCCGTTTAATTCACCAGTTCTCTGTCCTTCAGCTTTTCTTTCCATTGCCATTCTCCCTTCTTCAACTCAAAGGCATTCACAGTCCCGTCGGGACCGTAAAACATCCAGGCTCCCTCATATTTTTCCTCACCGGGAGAAAGATGGTCAAAAATAATACGTTTCCCGTTCTTATCCTGTTTCAACATCATACTCATTCCCTTGCCATACTCGAAACTCATAGCAGCACTCCGGGAATTTCCCCGCTTCAGCAAACGCCGGTTAAAATTAACCTTACCGGAAGGCGTGAACTCGGCAATCAAAATGGCCTTCCTGTTGATTTTTGTCGTCTCTCCCCAACCCAGCAAAACGAAATACTCCCGCTTATTGGAATCAAATGCCCAAAAATCATAAAAAAGATAAGGAGGTACCCCCGTCTCGTCTCCCGGTAATGACTTCAGCAATACACTCTTTTTCTTATCCTCAAAAAGAAAATAATTGTAATAAGCCGCTCCCTTGGACAAAGGTATACTCCAGGAAAACAATTCCGCTTTCGCATTCCGGCAGGGCTTGTATCCCAAATATTTAATCCCCTGCGTCGCGTCGTATTCTCCCACACCGAGCTTTCCAATCCACTCCGCCAACCTATCACTATATGCCAATCGCAGACTATCACCGGATACCTCGGTAATCTTCTGCATACATACCGCCATACTGTCCTGCACGGCATTTTGCCCCCCTGCTCCTCCCCACCAAAACAACAATATCCCGAAAATAAATCCTCTCATACTTTCCTGTAATTTTATTTATCCGTCTCCTCAAAACGCTGTAAAATCTCACCGGACGCCTTTATCGAGTGTTTGTACCATTGCAGCGCCACTTTCACTCTCTGTTCCTCATCCATCCGCCACGCCAGCTTTCCCTTGTGCAATCGCTGCATCACGCTGTACATCAGCAACGCCGCACATACGCTCACATTCAGGCTCTCCGTAAAGCCATACATCGGCACTTTCACAAACTCATCTGCCTGTTCCAATACATCAGAAGACAAGCCGGTCAGTTCCGTACCGAAAAAGAAGGCCATTTTTCCCTTTTCCAAATCCAAATCATCAATCAACACATCATTCGTATGAGGCGTCGTTGCAATAATACGATACCCCTCCGCCCGAAGTTGCCGGATAGCAGCAGGCGTATTATTCTTTTCACCGCGGTACCGGTGCAGCGTCAGCCATTCCCGTGCACCCTGCGACACCGTAGACGAAGTATCATATTTATTCCGGTTTTCTATAATATGCACATGTTGTATTCCCATACAATCCGCCGTACGCATTACCGCGCTCTGATTGTGCGACTGGTATAAATCCTCCAGCACCAGCGTCACATAATCAGTCCGCTCCCGTATCAGCCGGTCAAAAAGCGCATTCTTCTCGTCCGTCACGAAATTCCGCAAATACTCTAATTGCTCCCGTTCTGTCTTCATATTTTACTCATTCATATTCCTAATCACGCACTTTCCATGAGCCCTTTGTGAGCCCTTTGTATCTTTTACAATACTTTGTATTTCATATAAATACAAGAATACACCAATAAAACGGTCTCACTTATGAACCCTTTGTGAGCCCTTTACGATGTAATAAGTCCCTTTCCCTGTTGTACCTTGTATATCTAACCAATCCGTTAATTGTTGAAATACACGAGAGGCTGTAGACTTACTTATCCCTAAAATATTCTGTACATCAGAATTGGTTACACTTCCATTCTTTACAGCATATTCGATAATAGGTATATATTTTTCCTCCACATTCTGTGCCGCTAACTGTGAACGCACATCTGTATAATAAGTAATCATTAATCCATTGAGCATTTCTAAAATGGGCGGAAGGAGTTTATACTCCTCAATGGCATCCATAATACGTTTATAACCACGTCCCCAACTTTCAATATCCCCACTTCTAAAAAAAGCATTGGCGATTAATGGATTATACGGAGAGGAGGGGTGACTTTCAAAAAGTCTTTCCATTGTCCAATTTTCCGGCAGCTGCCCGGCATTCCAAAATGTTATATGGTCGGGGAATACGCTTATCTGTATAGGTACGGCACTAGCATAGTCTTTATGGGCAATGCTGTTCATCAACGACTCCCGCAATGCTTCAAGCGGAAACTGCGGAGTTTCGCGCCGGGAAATACCTTCATAAGAAATACGATAAATTAAATATTTAGTCTTTATCAAATCTATCGCTTTATCCACTTGTTCCATCAAAGGACCGTGAATTTCATCCTGAAACTCCAAATTACCTTTATCATCCCGAAAGAAACCAATCTTAATATATGCACCATTAACAAACCTTTCTGGTTCGGGATGGAACAGCAACAAAGCTGCACGCGTCAAATGCCTGGTATCATCATCAATCAAACGTAAATCACTCAACAAGTGTTCTGTCGTATCATTCAAGACACCCTTGTCTACACGTCCACTTCTTGCAGCTTCTTTACGAAAACGATTTAACGCATTTACCGACAATTCTTCTATTTGGGCTCTCTCTATAGGGAATTCATCCCAGTGCTTACCTGTCCGCTGCAAAATGAATTGATTTAATGCAGTTCCTTTCAACTCTTGCTTTGTACTACCAGTGCGATAATGATACTGACCTTTATAATTAATCGGATTAGAATATGGTGGCACATCTATCTCAAGATACTTCTGTCCGTTTTCTTCCAGCAGGTTTACATCCACAACGATACCCAACACATCGCGTACTTTATTGGGAATATCTTCCAGTAGTTTTGAGGCATCGGCAACCCCCACAACTTTCCCGCTATCGTCCATACCTATGTACAGCTTACCGCCCATAGCATTGGCAAAACCACATATCCATTTCAAATATTCATCCCGCCAATTCTCTTTCCATTCTATATTCTGATTTTCATTCATATATTCCCTTTCCTTTCAAAAAACTATTTCCGGTTATAGAAGTATTTCCACAGTACAGCCGCATGCATGGATTGCAGTACTTCATCGTTCTGCAACATTTCCAACACCTCTTCCGGTTCACACAATTCCACGGACAAATCCTCCGTCCGTTCCGGATGCGCCTCTTCGACTTTCTCCACATCCGTCGCCAGAAAACAGTAGGTCAGGTTGGCATGCGTTCCCGGATTCGCAGATGTCGTCATAAACAGCTTCCACGTCCCGTTGCCATATCCCGTTTCCTCCAATAACTCCCTTTTCGCCGCATCCGTCAAAGAAGCATCCCCCGCATCGACCACACCCGCACACAGTTCCAACAACACTTTCTCTATACCCGCCCGATACTGGCGAACCATCACCATCTTCCCCTCCTTTGTCAGGGCTATCGTACAAACCCACGCCGGATATTCCAGCACGAAATAAGACGGCACAATCGCCCCGTTAGGCAGTTCCATGCGCTGCCGCCTCACCGTCAGCCACGGCTCCTGAAAAAGATATTCAGACGACAATAACTTCCACTTTTTTATTTCCTTTTCTTCCATAATATTTATCCACGCTAAATTTTCATTTCTCATGCAAAGGTACAAAATACCCCCAATCAAGCAACAAAAGAAAAAGGGTACCGATATACGAATATATCGGTACCCTTTGCTTTCCTGATAGCGTGTTTTCGTCAATGTTTTTCCTTACCCATAAGGAAATCGTTGTTTTAAATTAAGGAACAACGGGGCTGATTCTGACCAAACCGTCGCCGGACCTTGTACCCGCCGTCATGCTTGCATTGTAAAATTGCAATCCGGAATAATGTATGGATTGCCCCGTGTGGCTTCCACTTGAATTTACTGCGTCGCATCCACTGTAACCGGAAATAAAGGAAGAACCGCCATAGCCGTAACCACTATCGGACTGTTGAGAATAACCTCCATAATATCCTCCTCCTCCGGAACCACCATTATACGTAGCACCATCCTGTCCATATCCGAAAGCATAACCGGAATTCTGTTTGGCTCCTCCTGTAGCGGATAGGGTTCCTCCTGAATAACCATCATACTTATAAACACCTCCACCTCCGCCTCCAGGTTCCTGGTTATTGTCACAGTTTTTATCACGTCCTCCAGTTCCTCCGCCATTCCAACCTCCCACTCCCCCTGCACATATACCATCATTATGTCCTTGTTCCCCTACGTAGGCATAAAATACTTGATTACTGGATAATTGTATTGTGCCTTTGGTATAGGCTCCGTATCCTCCGTAATGATTCAACGTCCAGTTCGTTCTACCGCGTCCTCCTTGTGCACCATAACATTCCATGACGTATTCACCTGGTGCAAGCATGATGGAAGTTGAGGTGCCGGAGGAGAATTCACGTTGTATGACGAGTTTCTTGGTATATTCTATTCCCGGGCACTTATCGGATGATACCGTTACGTTTGTCCAGAAAACAGAATTAGCGGTCAAGCCCGTAACAAGCCCTTGGTTAGAAATGGATATTCCTGCGGGAGGTGTATCCAATTTCCAATGCGTTTGCGGCATATTACCCCATCTGGAATCAACCGTGAAGGACGTGAATAATGGGGGCTTATTGGTAATAGTTTCCACTGAACTTGGCCAAGGATTAGGAGCGACATAGAGGGTAGCTATGGCTTCAGCCACGCCTACGGCGCAAGTGACTTTCCGCTTCATTTTATATATTTTGTATGTCGTCGTCGTATTTGGGCAAGAAACATGCAAGTCGGCTCCTGTACTCCCTGAAAATAATGTCCATGAACTTCCGTTATCGGAACTGTAGTACCAAGAGTATGAAAGTTTCCCGACGTTGTTGTTCGGCAGAACACCCGTTAATTTTACACTCACATTAGCACAGATGGTATCACGGGTTGTATTATTGGGACACAAAATAGTACCACCATCGAGTCCTGTAGCTTTTTCCACAGAACGTACTCCGCGAAATCCGTGAAAAGCAGATCTTGAAGTAATGGAAGAAAGAGTAGTTCCTTGAGCTTTTGTGCGGTTGGAAGCTCGCAGCAGGCTATCCGGGTTATTATAGCCTCCGCCTCGAGTTCCAAAAGCTCCAGCAGCGGTCGGCCAATAGTCTACATCAGTATCTGCCGAGCCGTCGGCAGTCAGTTCTCCATCTCCGTGGGAATAGGGAATACTGTAATCAAAATTCTTTGCGGCTGTTGATGCGATATAGCATAGTTCAGCTAAATTACCACTCATTTCCATGACGCCCCAACAAGTAGCGCCAGCCTGGATTTGACTGGTGGAAGAAGTGGCAAACAGTCCGCATCGTACAGGCCCATTGAGAAAATAATCGCTGTTTACATTGTGATCTTCATTGAGGGACTGTTCCCGTTCGTCACCAGGGTAAAGTAGGTCGTCTTCATCGGTCAGGGGATTGACGCCGTTATTGCTGTTCCAGGCGTATTCTCCCTTTTCCGGAATCTGGGGATAAAGGCGTCGGCACGCCTTTTCATATTCCAGTTCACTCATGGGGCGCAGTCCACTCCAGTCGCAATAGGCCAGCATGTCATAGGGAGAGAGATAATTGCAAGCAAGTGTCTGCCCATCATCTGGGGAGAAGAGATCGTTTGCCGGATTGAGGTTGTTGCCGAATACAGCAGGCACTCCTTCTTTTTTTTGCTCGATAAAGACAATACCATTCCGACGCGTAGGGGTGGCAATATCCCCGAAAACATAGTCTCCACGTTGCATATTGGCAAAATCATTGTTGGCCACATGTGTCTTCTGCTGCTCCAACGTGAGGGAATTCAAAAACTCCATATACTGCTCCTGGCTCGTCTCATACTTCATGATATAGAAACCATTATACCCTTTGGGGAAAGCAGCGGGTAGTGTGACTGAAGTAGACGTCGGATTAACTGTATTCAGGGTTACCGCATCCTCCGAGTCAATAAGGCAGGGAGATATGCCCGATTTTGCAAAACTGTATGCGGAATAGTTATCTCCAAGATAGTAACTGCCATAGGGGATATATGCCATCTCAATGGCATGGATGGCGACATA
>NZ_CALPCZ010000014.1 GCF_943193135.1 Odoribacter lunatus | reverse complement strand
CGCATTATAACTGCCATCCCAACCACTTCAACGTGGCTCCAGGATCACTACTCGTGGCTACTAAATTTACACTAGAACTACAACTCGTCAAAACACCATTCGTCCCAACATTAACAATTGGTTTCGTATTAAATTTAACAGTAACAGGGAACGTATCGGAAGTACAAATTCCGTTATTATCAATCAAGGTATAAACCCAATAAGAAGCTGTCACTTGACCGGCTTGTTTTCTTGCAACTCCGTCACTTAAAGGATTTTTTCCACTATCCAACCATTTCAAATCTCCCACATAGGAATTTACCCACAAAACCAATGAATCATCACAAGTCGTCAGTAATGGATTTACAGTAACAGACGGCATCGTCTTCTGTACAAACACCTCTATCGTATCCCGACACCCCTCGAAGTCCAAGGTCAAAAAATAAGTTCCCTCTTCCGATACATTAATAGGACCATTAACAGGAGTACCCATAAGCGGATTTCTTGAAGCATTTAACCAATCTGTGTTTGTACCAGTCGGTATTAGATTTGTATATGAAAGAGTGATAACCGAAACTGATGAACAAGCATATATAATGCTGTCAATATCTGCTTTAGGCATTTTCTTAATATATACCTTCTGCGATATCGTATCGGACGTTGCTCCTGACCCAGAATTATAAGAATAAGCATAAATCGTATAAACTCCAGGATTTTGCCATTGAATAGTCACCATAGAACCGCTATCCGTAGCTGAGATTGTGGCACCACTCGGTTCCACATACCAAATACACGAATCAGCACCCTTAGGTGTTATATTAGAATTCAATGCATAATCGACATCAAACGGGAAACTTGTAGCACAAGATATTGTATCCATATCCTCTGCAAACACAGGTGGTTCAATATCCCCTCCAAGATCAACAATACCCGTACCTGAATATCTAATATTCAATATCAATTCTCCTGATGAACCCGCATTTATCGTCTGATTTCTTATACCAGTTTTATCGTCCGCAGGATCTAAAACAATTCCAACTTCTCCCGATACTCCCGGCTGTAATTGCCAAGTAATAGTTCCTAAAGTTAAATAATCATCTGTATTTTTAAAATCCAATGCATAATCTGCACTAACAGGACTTGTCATATAAATCAATCCCAACTGTTGATTCGCTCCATTAGCTAAAAAGAATTCATCTGGTGCAACAGCAGTTGCATTATATACAGAATAAACTAAACCACCTCCAAAATCCACTTTAGGAGCTTTTCCTTGTTCTCCAACTGCCCAATCCCACAATAATCCCCAATTGTTTATCCCTGTTCCTGTAAACTTATCCCATATTCCGTTATTAGTCGGATCCAACAGATCGTACCATTTGAAATAAATATCAGTACTATACAACTTAGTTGTTGGTATCGGTAAAGGAGGCGTTGCATACCAATCAGTCAATCGCCTCAATCTTACATCAACCTTATATACAAGAGCACTACCCACATTCTCAACATGGGCATTGTATAAATTAACCTCTATACTATCTCTACCTGCAGCACCCTGTACTGCTGCAAAAACTTCCCAACTCTGACCTATAAAAATCAAAGTTAATAGTATCCATATTTTATAATTCATACTCATATCACCAAATAAAAGCCTGTGTCGGATTTATATATCCTGTTGCTGTATTCGCTTTAGCAGTCCCCCAGGTATTTATATCAACAGTATTAACTCGCAGATTAAAATCTATATCTTCCACATAGTAATTCATTGATGAATTTACATTCAACTGAATCTTATTTCTATCAGCTGTTGTTATTTTTTCATTTGCATCAACATCCCCCACATACATAAAATAATTATTTATTGTCGGCGGTTTATAATAAGCAACATTCGTAATTCCTGCTATCGGAGCTATCGTTGATGTAAAGTCTAGCATAACACCACTTGGAATTGATGAACTTAAAGCTATTTTCACATTAGACATTATTCCCAAATGATTTCGATGTCTTACCACCACATAATAATCATTCTGAGGTAAATTTTTAAAACCAATATATGGATTACCAGCTGTATCACAAACAATACCATCTTCCCTTAAAAAACACGATAACGAATCAACCTTCTTAATAATATTAAATGGATAAATTAGAGAACCGATATTAGAGTCTGCTTCTACTACTGCAACTTCAAGCCAATCAACAAAACCCAATTCACCATTATCCTTTCTTTTCTGAACAATTTCACGCAATCGATTCGTCGTTATTTTAACATCAGGATTATAAGGTGATACAAAATAGGCTCCTGATAAATCCTGCATTTTCGTAAATGTATTCACATTAGACACATCTCCCATAAAAGCATACATTGAATTTAGCCCCTCTCGCCACGCTCCCCATAAATACACTTTCAATGTAAGATATTTTAAATCCTGCACTTCAATTTCCCTCATATAAGCACATTGACCCTCAGGCATCTTATATAACACCGTATCCAATCCTGTCGTATCTTTAGCAGTATAACTAAAAGGCAATTTATTCAAAGGACCTCTTGATATACTCCCTAAACCACGCAAAGAAACAATACCATTAGTAGTAATCGGCCAATTAGATGTACCATAGGTAAATACAGGTGAATTAATAGAATCCATTATTATAGTTTGTCCTGAAGCAACCGTAAGGAGAGGAAGCATCTGAAGATTATCCTCTTTTATAAAAACAGTATCATAATCAACTGCCACTAATGCATTATCACAATAACGTGTCCATATTTTATGAATAAAAACTTTGCCTTTCCCCATTACTTTATCTTGCCAATAATAAACGGTTTCACCATTTATTTGAGTACTTGACTCACTTAATGTTGTAATACCGACTTTCACCGTATCTGCAGATAAAGGTCCTCCATCACATGGATCTACCCAATAAATCATGTAAACAGAATCAATATCTGTCAATTCATTCTCTGAAACCCCATAGAAATTAAAACGAGCATCCACCGTCTCTTGTCCGGCACATTTCGTAATTGTATCTATTCTATTGGCAACATAGTCATCGCTCAATGGTGAAATAAATCCCTTAATTTGATCTCGAACTATCAACTGTGTTCCGCACCAAACTTCCGGATGGGTTGTTAATGTTGTATCCTTAACCAAACAATAAAAATAAATAGAATCTATTGACAGAGGGACCTCATCTATATATAAGGTATCCCCTTCTCCATTAAATTTATAATGATACGTATAATTCTTCCCAGTTGGCAAAGTCCGATTCTGTAAAGTATCTGTACTTACTATCGGATAAGAAGGAGCTCCCGGCAGGGAATCATACCATTCGTAAACAAGTCCCTTACCTGTAGATTCCGCATGCAAACCTATAGATAAAGGTCCTTTTTCACAAACATAATATTTCTTCTCCATACAATCCACATTCAACAAATCCGAGGGAAGTTTCTCTACATCTCCCGTTAATGCCTCTATAATAGGATTACCACCATACGTTTGTAAACCTGTGGCTCCACGCACACCTGTATCCCACTTTATACCTAAAATAACTGACAACGGCGTTCTTAACTTCCAACGCACTGTACATAACTTCTCTCGTTTTCCGACTGCCAATCTCAATTTGTATTTTGCACCGGAATTCACATTAACTCCCAATATAGCATTCCCTTGTCCTGCATCCTGACGTGTTAAAGCTATATGTAATCGCTCTGCCCAAACACCCACATTAGCCTGTAATACCGCATTCGGATTTCCACTACCTATAGAAACAATACCCGTACTCAAACTATCATGTACCCACACAAACTGCGGATCACCATCGAAAGCGCTAAAGTTCGCATAAAAATAAAGGTCACTGTTTCCTAATACAGTATCACTCATATTCCAACTGGCATTTGTACGCTCAATGAAAATAGAAAACTCCAAATAAGGTCCATCAGAATAATTCACAACCGTAGAATCTTCAATGCTTACCCGCAATGAATCAGTCCACAATAAACCTTGCGCAAAGGCTTCTTTCTCCCCTAAAAGCCATAATATGGCAATAATCCCGATTAATCTAAAAAAATATTTCTTCATTTCTGAATACTTCTTTACGTAAGGCAAAATTATACTTTTTTTGATAAAAGAGAATAAAACAAGATACGATCAACACACCAATTTACCCAACAAAACCATCCTTCGCAGTCATTTTCCACAAAGTAAAAATTATAAATATCTGTTTTTCAGTTGTATATGATATATTTACCAAGTCGTGTAAAAAAAACTTTTTATTGCCTATTAATTTCAATTTATAATTATTCTAAATTATATTTTTCTATTATATATTAAAAAATTACGTGAAAAATGTGCGAATGGTATATTTAAAAATATATGGATTTTATAATTCGTATAGCTCATATTAAATATATATAAAAGGTGCGAAGGAAAAGAAAAAGAAAAAGAAAATGTAAAATAAACTCTCTGAGAATCGAATATTCTGAATTGAATTTATGTTACACAGAAATATGCCAAAGAAATCCTATCAATACCTATGTTAAAAATATAAATCTATAGTTAAAATTATATATCGATATAAAAGAGATTAAAACGTTTTTAAAAAGTATATGTTTTCAGTGCAAAAAGGATATGTTTTTGCATCAAAAACATATCCTTTTTAATTCAGAACCGATAGAGTACAATTTGCTCCCTGAAAAACAGACATGAACACATATTCCTTTTTATTATATATTTATTTATTAAATACTTGATTATAAATATATTATATTCATTTCTATCTGTTTTGTGTCGTTATTCCGGAGATTTATTTTAACTTTGTACTATAATTAAATATAAAATCATGTTACCTAAATTTCTTATTGCAGACAATTCGCAGGAATCAAGTGATTTAGTCTATGTCGTGCATACAGAGAAACCACGTTGTATTATTGAATGTGATCTGGATGGATTTTACAGTAATCAGCATATTCATTGGATTGACGAAGAACCTTTTTCTCAAGATGATATTGATACATTGTTGGAAGAGGCGGAAGATTTTTATGAAAAAGAATTGGACAATCAAGAAGAACTATATGATAATTTAGAAGAATTATAATATGTATACAAAAGAAGATTTAAAAGAATTTAAAGACCGGGGTATCAAGTGTGAACAAATTGATCAACAGATTGAAAATTTTCAAAAAGGTTTTGATTATGTGAATCTTACAGAACCTGCTACCCTTGAAAACGGAATAAAAACCATACCTACCGATGAACAAAATTACCTCACGGATCTTTATGAAGAAGGGATACAGAATGCCGAAGTTGTAAAAATGGTTCCGGCTTCCGGCTCCGCCACCCGAATGTTTAAATCACTTTTCACATTTTTAGAAAAGTATACCGGCTCTACCGAAGATTTTCTAGAATTTGTACAGGATACGGAGCCCAACAGCATGCATGATTTCTTTACACACCTGAATGAGTTCCCTTTCTATTCCCGATTGAAGAATATTATGTGGGAAAAAGGAAAAGACCTGGATAAATTGCTGGATAAAAGAATGTTCAGAGAAATCCTAGAATACATCCTCGGGCCGAAAGGATTAAATTACGGAAATACTCCGAAAGGACTGGTTGATTTCCATGTATATCGTGATTTCGTCAGAACAGCTTTTGACGAACATTTAGTGGAAGCTGCACTCTATTGCAAAAAAGGCAAACAAGCTCGCCTGCATTTTACTGTTTCCTCCGAATATGTTGAACTATTCAAAAATCGGCTAAAAAAAGTAACCAAAGTATTTGAAAAAATGTTTGATGTAAAATATGAAGTTACTTTCTCCATTCAAAAACCTTCTACAGATATTGTCAGTATAGATGAAAAAGGAGAACTCGTTCGGGATGATTCCGGCAAAATCCTTTTCCGTCCGGGGGGACACGGCGCCTTGATTTACAATTTAAATGAAATCAATGCCGACGTCATTTTTATTAAAAATATCGATAATGTTATTCCGGACCGCAGCAAAGCCGATACCATTAAATTCAAAAAATTATTGGGGGGAGTCTTGTTGGAAACTCAAAGCAAAGTATTTGAACAACTTGACCTTTTGGAAAAAAAGACTATTACAGATTCCGAATTAGACGAAATTGATGCCTTTATTGAAAATAATATCGGTTATAAAAAAGCAAACAACTTGAATTTCTCATCCCAAAAAGAAAGAATCAAATTCTTACAACATATCCTCAATCGTCCTATCCGGGTTTGCGGTATGGTTAAAAACGAAGGAGAGCCTGGCGGAGGACCTTTCTGGGTAAAGACAAGTGATGGCAGTTCCAGATTAATGATTATCGAATCGGCGCAAATCAACCTAAAAGACAAGGAACAGAAAAAAATCTTTGATTGTTCCACCCATTTCAATCCAGTGGATATTGTTTGTGGTACCCGTAATTACAAGGGCAAACGATTCGACCTGCCAGACTTTATCGACCAAAGTCAGGGATTTATCACAAACAAATCATACAAAGGAAAAGACATAAAAGTACAAGAATTGCCCGGTCTCTGGAACGGAGCCATGGCTCAATGGATTACTATATTCGTAGAAGTTCCGTTGTCTACTTTTACACCCGTAAAAACCGTATTTGATTTGAGAAGATTTGAACATCGGAATGTTTTTTCCAAATCTTAAACACAATACCTATTTTATATAAATCAATCGGTTGTTATGGGGAAACAAAGAAATTATCTTTTATTGGTCATTAAAGGCTGTTGTATGGGAGCTGCTGATGTTGTTCCCGGAGTATCCGGAGGCACAATCGCATTCATTACAGGCATTTACGAAGAATTAATCTACTCCATAAAAAGTTTTGATCTAGCTGCATTAAAACTACTCTTTCAGCTAAAATTCAAAGAATTGTGGAAAAAAATAAACGGTAGTTTCCTGCTTTCCGTACTCTGTGGCATCGGTATTTCAATCTTTTCCTTAGCCAAATTGATGAACTATCTACTTACCACACATCCGATTGAAATCTGGTCATTCTTTTTTGGTTTGATTATTGCATCCGCTTTACTCATATCCAAAGAAATACAACAATGGAATTTCTCCACCTGGATTGCACTAATAGCAGGAGGTGCGGGAGCTTATACGATTACCATTCTATCCCCCGCTTCTACACCGGAAACATGGTGGTTCATCATGTTATCCGGTGCAATAGCCATTTGCGCCATGATATTACCCGGCATTTCAGGAGCATTTATTTTACTCTTGCTTGGAAAATATAGTTTCATCATGGAAGCCATTAGTGAGTTACATTTAGGAATCATTCTGCTCTTCGCTATCGGAGCCGTTATCGGGATCATCAGTTTTTCCCATTTTCTGTCCTGGCTACTGAAAAACCACCATGCTTTAACTATAGCCTTATTGACAGGATTTATGCTAGGCTCTTTAAATAAAGTATGGCCATGGAAAGAAACTTCCGGACTAAACGTATTACCGGACAAATATGCAACCCAATCCGACCCATTTATAGGACGTGCTGTTCTTTTATGCCTGCTCGGCTTTTTTCTGATACAAGGGATTGAATATCTTGCCCGAAAATTAAAAAAACAGCTTTAAAGCATGGATACTTATGGCATCGTAGGGTTTCCTTTAAAACATTCATTTTCCCAACGCTATTTCTCGGAAAAATTTCAATGTGAAAAGATTGAAGCGGAATACTTGAAATTTGAACAGGAAGACATATCGGAAATCTTACCTTTATTATCCCGCTATAAAAATTTGAAAGGCTTCAATGTAACAATTCCTCATAAACAATCCATCATTCCTTTTTTAGATGTATTGAGCGAAGAAGCTCAGAAAATCGGTGCTGTCAATTGCGTCAAGATTATTTCGCAAAATTCACAACTCCAATTTATCGGATACAACACTGACGTCTATGGTTTCAAATACGCCCTGATTCGCTTTATTCCCGAAAACATCACCCATGCCCTTATCTTGGGAAACGGCGGAGCGGCCAAAGCTGTAAAATTCGTTTTACAAGCACTCGGCATTCAATCATTAATCGTATCACGTACCCCCCGAAAAGCCGATGAAATCGGCTATCATGAAATCGCCCCCCTGCTCTCCCAATATCGGTTAATCATAAACACAACACCTTTAGGAACATGGCCGGACATACACTCTTATCCGGATATTCCCTATTCGCTTTTAAACTCCGGACACTATCTTTTTGATTTAGTATATAATCCGGAAACAACGGAATTTATGAAACGCGGAGCCTTTTACGGCGCACACACATGCAACGGTTGGGAAATGCTCATCAAGCAAGCAGAAAAAAGCTGGGCTATTTGGAGTTGTAATACAATCGAAAAATAAACATTAAAATAGCTTTTTCAATTTTAAATGTTACCTTTACCGAATTTTAATAGTGTAACGAAATAACAGAAGGTAAATATTAACCACAATAATTTAAAATACACACATGAAAGGATTAAAAATCGTTGTTCTTGCAAAGCAAGTTCCCGACACTCGAAATGTGGGAAAAGATGCAATGAAGGCAGACGGAACTGTTAACAGAGCAGCCCTACCTGCAATTTTCAACCCGGAAGATTTAAATGCCCTGGAACAAGCATTAAGAATCAAAGATAGTAACGAAGGTTCTACCGTACATATTTTAACGATGGGTCCCGGTCGGGCTGCGGAAATTATTCGCGAAGCCATGTTCCGTGGAGCCGATGGTGGTTATTTATTATCTGACCGGGCTTTTGCCGGTTCCGATACCCTTGCCACCTCCTATGCTTTATCATGCGCTTTACGAAATCTATCTGCCGATTTAATCATCTGTGGACGTCAGGCTATTGACGGAGACACAGCGCAAGTAGGACCGCAAGTAGCAGAAAAACTCGGTCTTCCGCAAGTTACTTATGCAGAAGAAGTATTGGCTTGCAACGACAAAGAATTGACTATCCGCCGCCGTTTGGAAAGAGGTATCGAAGTCGTAACTTGCCCGATTCCCGCTGTCATCACCGTAAACGGTTCTGCAGCATCCTGTCGTCCCCGCAATGCCAGAAGAGTCATGCAATACAAATATGCAAAGGCTGCATCCGAAATGCAAAATGCCGATGACGACTACATCAGCATCATCAATCAACGCCCATACCTGAAAATCACGGAATGGAGCGTAAACGACATTACCTGCGATCCACAAGATCTTGGTTTAAGCGGCTCACCGACGAAAGTAAAAACAATCGAGAACGTTGTTTTCCAAGCCAAAGAAGCAAAAACAGTGGAAGCAAATGACGAAGCGATTGAGAATATGGTGAAAGAATTGATCAGCAATCACACAATCGGATAAACAGCCAATCAACTTCATTAACTTTCAAACTTTATTAAATCAGATTATGAACAGCGTATTTGTATATTGCGAAATAGAAGATGGTACGATTGCCGACGTAAGCTTGGAATTGCTGACCAAAGGCCGTACCCTTGCCAGTAAATTAGGTGTAAAACTGGAAGCTATCGTTTTAGGTTCCGGATTAAAAGACGTGGAAAAACAGGTATTCCCATACGGAGTTGATGTATTATGGAAAGGGGATGACAAACGCCTGGCTCCTTACACGACACTTCCCCATACGTCCGTATTGGTCAATCTCTTCAAAGAAGAAAAACCGCAAATCGCCTTTATGGGGGCTACCAGCATAGGACGCGACTTGGGACCCCGTGTTTCCTCCGCCCTGCACAGCGGCTTGACAGCCGATTGTACCAGTCTGGAAATTGGAGACTATGAAGATGCCAAAACCAAACAAGTTTATCACAACCTGCTTTACCAAATCCGCCCGGCATTCGGAGGAAACATCGTTGCGACTATTGTAAATCCGGAATGCAGACCTCAAATGGCAACCGTGCGTGAAGGCGTAATGAAAAAAGAAATATACAACCCCTCTCATCAGGGAGAAGTAAAAAATATCGATGTCAACCGATACGTAAATGCAGATGTTGATTTCGTCATAAAAGTCATTGAACGCCAAATTGAAAAATCAAAAATCAATCTGAAAGCAGCGCCGATTATTGTTGCCGGAGGATACGGAGTCGGCTCCAAGGAGAATTTCAATTTATTGTATGAATTGGCTGAAGTATTAGGAGGAGAAGTCGGTGCTTCCCGTGCTGCCGTAGATGCAGGATTCTGCGAACACGAGCGGCAGATCGGACAAACCGGTGTCACCGTTAGACCGAAATTATATATTGCATGCGGTATTTCCGGACAAATCCAACATACCGCCGGTATGGAAGAATCAGCAATGGTCATCGCTATCAATACCGACAGCAACGCACCGATCAACAAATTCGCCGACTATGTCATTACAGGCGATTTAAATGTTGTTATCCCGAAGATGATTCAATATTACAAGAAAAACAGTAAATAATTTATAATTCAGAATATGGCTAATTTTTATACAGACAATGAAGATATAAAATTTCATCTCGGTCATCCGCTGATGAAAAAGATTGTAGACCTGAAAGAACGCAACTACACTCAGGTGCAACAGTATGAATCAGCCCCTAAAGACTTTGAAGATGCTCTTGACAATTATGACAAAGTATTGGAAATTGTAGGTGAAATATGCGGAGAAGTCGTAGCTGTCAATGCTGAATCAGTAGATGCTGAAGGACCTCAGGTAATTGACGGTCACGTAAAATATGCCGCAGGAACCCAACAAAACATCGACGTCATCAACCAGGCCGGATTAAACGGTATCTCCCTGCCGCGGGAATACAACGGATTAAACTTCCCGATTGTACCTTTCATCATGGCAGCTGAGTTGGTTGCTCGTGCCGATGCCGGATTGCAAAACATCTGGGGATTGCAGGACTGTGCCGAAACAATCAACGAATTCGCCAGTGCGGAACAGAAAGCCAAGTATCTCCCCCGTGTTTCTGCTGGAGAAACCTGCGCCATGGACCTGACGGAACCGGATGCTGGTTCGGACTTACAGGCCGTACAACTGAAAGCTACCTACAACGAAAAAGACAATACATGGTACCTGAACGGTGTAAAACGCTTCATTACCAACGGAGACGGACATATCTCCCTGGTATTAGCACGTTCTGAGGAAGGGACTAACGACGGACGCGGTCTTTCCATGTTCATTTACGACCGCAACAGCAATGCCGTAACCGTACGCCGCATCGAGAACAAATTAGGTATCAAAGGCTCTCCTACTTGTGAGCTGGTATTCAAAAACGCCCCCGCAGAACTGGTAGGTGAACGTAAAATGGGATTGATTAAATACGTCATGGCGCTAATGAACGCCGCCCGTTTGGGTATCGGTGCACAATCCACCGGTATAGCCGAAGCCGCTTACCGGGAAGGTTTGAAATATGCCCAAGAGAGAAAACAGTTCGGTAAAGCTATCATTGAATTCCCTGCCATCTACGAAATGCTTTCCAACATGGAAGCCAAACTGCACGGAATCCGCTCCGTTCTCTATGAAACGGCCCGTTTTGTTGATGTCTACAAAACCTACTATCACATATCCAAAGAAAGAGCGTTGGATAAAGATGAACGGAATGAAATGAAAGAATACCAGAAACTGGCTGATATCTATACTCCGCTGCAGAAACTGTTCGCCAGCGAATACGCCAACGAGATCGCTTACGATGCGTTGCAGATTCACGGCGGTTCCGGTTTTATGAAAGACTATCCTATTCAGCGTTACGTTCGGGATGCCCGTATTACCAACATCTATGAAGGAACTTCACAGTTGCAGGTTGTGGCAGCCATCCGTGGCGTAACCACCGGACAGTACCTGAAACACATCCGGGAAGTATATGAAAAAACGGAAGTCGCACCGGAACATGAGTATTTGAAAAACACGCTGAAAGGAATGGCCGATACGCTGGAAAGAACGACAGCGACCGTCAATGCCGCAGGCAATACGGAATACACCGACTTCCACGCCCGTCGGTTGGTGGAAATCGCCGGTTATACCATTATCGGACACCTGTTGTTGCAGGATAGCCAACGTGCTGCCCGCTTCCTTAAATCAGCCGAAATATTCATCAAATACGGCCAGGCCAAGGTAGCCGCTCACGCTGCTTTCATCGACAACTTCAATCCCGACCAATTGGGAATGTACAAAAAATAAATAAAAACGCCCTTCGGGGCGTTTTTTCTTTTGTGTATTAATTATTTCTTAAAAATATTCAAGCCTCCGTTTTATAAGTAAAAAAGAGTTACATTTGGCTCATTATTAATTATAACGGACATGAATATCTTAAAAATCTTCCTTACAATCAGCATGCTTTTGGCGGTCTGCGGACTTCAAGCCCAAGGCAATGCTTTATGGATGCGCTATCCGGCCATCTCTCCGGATGGAAAAACTATCGCATTCAATTACAAAGGCGATATCTACACCGTCAGCAGCGAGGGTGGACGCGCCACACAATTAACGACAAATCCCGCCTATGACGGACGTGCCGTATGGTCGCCGGACAGCAAAACGATAGCTTTCGCTTCCGACCGTGAGGGAGGCATGGATGTCTACATCGTCAGTGCAACAGGAGGAACTCCCAAACGTCTGACCTGGAACTCCGCATCCGAAGTTCCTGTTACCTTTACTCCGGACGGGAAAAAAATCCTCTACCAGACCAACCTGCTGCCCGATGCGAATTACACCCAATTCCCCTCCGGTTCGCAGGTGTATGCCGTAGATTTAAACGGAGGAAGACCGGAACAATTTCTTACATTCGATGCCTATAACATTCAATTCTCTTCCAAAGGAGACAAAATCGTCTACCACGACAAAAAAGGGTATGAGGACGAATGGAGAAAACATCACAAATCTTCTGTCACACGGGACGTCTGGATGCACGACCTCAAAACGGGGAAATTCACCAACCTCACCAATCAGGAAGTGGAAGACCGCAATCCGGTATTTGCTGAAAACGATGAAAATATCTACTTTTTGAGTGAACGTTTCGGAGACTTCAACATCTGCAAAATGTCCCTGAACAATCCCAAAGACATAAAACAGATAACCAAACACAGCAAGCACCCCGTACGTTTCCTTACCAAATCCGATGACGGAACGCTCTGCTATTTCTTCAACGGAGAAATTTACACTGTAAAAGAAGGAGAACAACCCAAAAAACTAAATATTAACATTTTCGGTGACCAGATAGAACAACAGATTACCCCATCCAACATGAGCGGCGGAGCCAGAGAAATAGCCCTCTCTCCTAACGGAAAAGAAATCGCATTCATCGTACGCGGTGATGTCTTCGTTACCTCCGTTGAATACAATACTACCAAACGCATTACCAATACTGCCAGCCAGGAACGTTCCGTCAGCTTTTCACCGGATGGCCGGACATTGGTATACGCCGGAGAGCGGGACGGGAACTGGAATATCTATACCGCTTCATTGACAGACAGCACGGACAAACTGTTTACCTATGCGAAGGAAATCAAAGAAGAACAACTCACCAAAGGTGAAAATGCCAAATTTGAACCTCAGTTTTCACCGGACGGTAAAGAAGTGGCATTCCTTGAAAACCGCACAGAAATCAAAGTAATCAACCTAAAAAATAAAAAAACACGCACTGTTTTACCAGCAAAATACAACTATTCCTACAGTGACGGAGACCAATGGTATCAATGGTCTCCCGACGGAAAATGGATTTTAGCCAATTATTTTGAGCACGGCGGCTGGCAGAACACAGACATCGCATTAGTGAAAGCGGACGGCAGCCAGGAAATCCACAATCTTACCAACAGCGGTTACAGCGATGCTGCACCCAAATGGATGATGGACGGCAAAGTCATTATCTGGCACTCGGACAGAGCCGGTTACCGCAGCCACGGAAGCTGGGGCGCCCACTACGATGTATACGCCATGTTCCTCGATCCTGAAGCCTGGGATGACTTCAAAATGAATAAAGAGGAAGCCGCTTTGGCCAAAGAACTGAAGAAAGAGAATCCGAAAAAAGAAGAAAAAGCTAATAAAAAAGACAGCAAGAAGAAAGAGGAGAAAAAAGATCTTACCATTGACTTTAACAATCTGGAAGACCGCATCGCCCGTCTGACCATTAACTCCTCCAATTTGGGAGACGCTGTTTTAACCAAAGACGGAAACAAGCTGTATTATCTTTCCCGTTTCGAAGGCGGATACGACCTGTGGGTACGCGATTTCAAAGAAGGAAGCACCAAGATTTTATCCAAACTCAACAAATGGGGCGGTGCCCTTGAAATGGACAAAGAAGGTAAAAATCTGTTCCTGCTTTCCGGAGGTCAGATTTCCAAAATAGACATTAACAGTGGTAAAGTCACTCCGGTTACCTATACAGCTGAAATGGAACTGAAAAAACCGCAGGAAAGAGAGTATATCTTCGACCATGCCTGGCAACAAGTCGTGGATAAATTCTATGACCCAGCCATCCACAACGTAGACTGGAAATTTTATCAAAAAGAATACAAGCGCTTTTTGCCGCACATCAACAACAACTACGACTTTGCCGAAGCATTGGGAGAACTGCTGGGCGAATTAAACGCCTCCCATACCGGTGCGCGGTATTACAGTTACAACAGTGCTCCGCAAACTGCTGCATTAGGTGCATTCTATGATCCGGAATACAAAGGAGACGGCTTAAAAATCAAGGAAATCATTGAAAAAGGACCGTTAAACACCGCCAAAACCAAAATCAAAGCAGGCGTTATCATTGAAAAAATCAACAACCAGCCCGTCAAGGCAGGCGAAGACTATTTCCATTTATTGAACAACCAAAGCGGGAAACGGGTTTATTTGGACCTGTATGACCCGACCACCAAGGAACACTGGTCCGAATACGTGAAACCCATTTCCCAGGGTGCGCAAAACAGCTTACTGTACAACAGATGGGTAAAACAACGGAAAGCCCTGGTCGACAAACTGTCTGACGGAAAAATCGGTTACGTACACATTCAAGGCATGAACAGCGCAAGTTTCCGTGAAATATATTCCGAAATCTTCGGACGCTACCGGAACAAAGAAGCCATCATCCTGGACACCCGCTATAACGGCGGCGGCTGGTTGCATGAGGACCTCGTCAACATGCTAAGCGGTAAAAAATTCGCGGAATTCCTCCCCCGCGGTCAATACATCGGCCAGGATCCTTTTGCCCAATGGACCAAACCTTCCGCTGTCATCATGAGCGAAAGCAATTACAGTAACGCACACGGCTTCCCCTGGGTATACAAAGAACTCGGACTCGGTAAACTGGTCGGTATGCCCGTACCGGGTACCATGACCGCCGTGTGGTGGGAAACCCAGCAGGACCCCAGCCTCGTATTCGGTATTCCCGAAGTTGGCATGAAAGACAATCAGGGACGCTATCTGGAGAACCTGCAACTGGAACCAGACATCAGAGTCACCAACGATCCGGCATCGGCTATCCAGGGACGCGACCTGCAACTGGAAGCAACCGTAAAAAGCCTGCTGGAAGAAATTAAGAAATAAATCATCCGACTGATTCTCCAATTCCCCTCAAAAGCAGCAGTTTTTGAGGGGAATTTCTGTTAAATTTGAGCCTTCCAACAAAATTCCATACACGAAAAGTTCGTATCTTTGTCTTTGAAATAAGGAAATAACTATGGAACGTCTGGATGTTTTTGACTGCTCGAACGTGTTTATGGCAAGCTATTTTACCGATGACCGCGGATGTGCGCACTGCAACCGGGAGCATACGCTCATTTACATTTATTCCGGCGAACTGGAGATTACCGAACGCGGACGCAAAACCGTGCTGCATCCCGGTGACTGCGCTTTTATGCGGCGTGATAACCGGATGTGGCTGCAAAAGCGGGCAAAGGAAGGGAATCCCTATCGTTCTATCGTGCTGAAATTTTCCCGTGAGTTTCTTGGCGAATTTTATCAGACGCTCAACCGACGCGACATTCCGGCAGATGCCAGACGCGATAAGGCGAGCTTACGTGTTCTGCCCTCGAATCGTCCCGACATACGGAGCCTGTTTGAATCCGTGATTCCCTATTTCGATGCCGCCGTAAAGCCCTCTGAAGAGGTTTTGAAATTGAAAATGACGGAGGGCGTTTATGCGATTCTGCATACGGATGAAAATCTCTATGCTTCGCTGTTCGATTTCGTTGACCCGTGGAAAATCGACATTATGGAGTTTCTGGAAAAGAACTACAAGAACGAGCTTTCGATGCAGGAAATCGCCTATTATACCGGTCGCTCGCTGGCGACTTTCAAACGGGACTTTGCCAAGGTCAGCGACCTCACGCCACAGAAATGGCTGACAAAGCGACGTCTCGATGCCGCCTACGAACAAATCCGGAAAGGCGGTCGCAAAATTTCCGACATCTGCTATGAAGTGGGCTTCAAAAACCTCTCTCACTTTTCAAAGATATACAAGGAAGCGTATGGCGTGGCTCCGACAGGAAGTATATAACTAAAATCCGACAATCATTATGGCAACCATTATTCGAAAAGAAGAACGCGATTTTCAGCCGAATCCCGGCAAGATAGACGGATTTCGGCTGCTGACCGACATTTCCCGGCAGGTGAAAGGCGTTGAACCGCAATACCTGAATTTCGACTTGCGGCAGCTCAATCCGCAGCAATACAATGCCCCTTATCATTTCCATCGCTATGCGGAAGAATTGTTCTTTATATTGTCCGGTTCGGCGACCCTGCGAACGCCTGCCGGACTTGAAACCGTGCACGAAGGGGACATTTTGTTTTTTGAGTCAGGAGAGAGCGGTGCGCACCAGCTCCACAATCACACCGAGGAGCCTTGCACCTACCTCGATATGCGTTCCTACATCGGTCACGATGTGTGCGAATATCCCGATTCGGACAAAATCATCCTCGTCCCCGCCGGCGAAACATTCCGCAGGAGCGAACAACATCCTTATTTTGAGGGAGAGACCGAAGTGGATAAAGTCTGGGCTGATTTGAAGAAATGTGGAAGTAAGTAAGGTAAAAAGAGTTCTCATATTGAACCTTGCAACAAAACATTTTGAGCCTCGCAACAAATCCGTTGCGGGGCTTTCCGTTTACCTTTGCGTCAGAACTTTAATTATATCATTATGAAGCAGGAAATCAGTCGTCGCCATTTTCTGAAAGTGGCAGCAACCGTGGGAGCGGCGCTCACCATTCAACCCGTTGTCAACAAGGTAAAGGCTGCTAATGTCGCCCTCGGTGACGCTAACGCATCGCCCGTTATCAAGAATGGTATGCCCTGCCGCACGCTTGGCACGGGACGTGCGGCATTGGAAGTATCCGCCCTCGGTTTTGGCGTAATGGGTATGACTTATAACCGCAGCCAGCACCCTGATAAGAAAGCGTGCATCCGGCTGTTGCACGAAGCAGTGGAACGTGGCGTCACGCTTTTCGACACCGCTATCATTTACGGACCTCTGACCAACGAGTATCTGGCGGGAGAAGCCTTGTCGGCATTCAAGGGCAAAATCAACGTGACCACCAAATTCGGTCACGAAGTCATTGACGGCAAAGGCACGGGACGGCAGGACAGCAGTCGTGCGACGGTGCGCCGTTATTGTGAAGAATCCCTGAAACGTCTGCGGACGGATTCCATCCCGTTGTTTTATCAGCATCGCTATGACCCGCATACGCCGATTGAAGAGGTGGCGGAAACCATCAAAGAACTCATCCAAAAGGGCAAAGTGCAGCGTTGGGGATTGTGCGAAGTGAGTGCCGAGACGATTCGCAAGGCTCACGCCGTTTGTCCGCTTACCGCCATTCAAAGCGAATATCACCTGATGCACCGTGACGTGGAGCAAAACGGCGTGCTGGACATCTGCCGGGAACTCGGCATCGGCTTTGTGCCTTACAGCCCTATCAACCGGGGTTTTCTCGGCGGCTGCATCAACGAATACACCGTTTTCGATACGGCGAACGACAACCGCCACACCCTGCCCCGCTTCCAGCCCGATGCCATTCGCGCCAACACGCGCATCGTGGCGGCATTGCAACGCTTCGGTAGGGAGCGCGGTATGACCTCGGCGCAGGTGGCTCTCGGTTGGCTTCTGCAGAAAGCCCCGTGGATTGTTCCAATTCCGGGAACGACCAAGCAGTCGCACCTGGAAGAGAATTTGCATACGCTTGCTTTTGACGTTCCAGCCGAAGCGTGGAGCGAGTTGGAACGCACCGTTGCCGCCATCCCCGTTGTCGGTGACCGTTATAATGCTGAGCAACAAAAACAAGTTGGACATTAATCCTCCCTACACAATCCGTTTTATTAAAAGCATACTACTAACAAACCCATAGTAGCCATGCTTTTTATGACAGAATAACACTGAAAATTTCAGAAATCCGAAAGAAATGAATATATTCAAGTATGATTTGAAATAATTATTTCTTCGTACCTTTGCACTGTTTTATCAGCAAAACAGGAATGTAATAATTATGAAAGTTTCTTTTCATTCGACCGTATTATTTTATTTCATCATTGTCTGTCTGTGTGCTTGCCGTTCTTCACAAACGAACCGACCTACCGTAAGTGTCAGTATCCTCCCTCAAAAGTATTTTATAGAACGCATAGCTAAAGAAGAGGTAAAAGTCAACGTGATGATTCCGCCGGGCATGAATCCCGCTACCTGCGATTTAAACATCGGACAATTAAAAGATTTGTATAACAGCGATGTCTATTTTGCCATCGGCAACCTGCCTTTTGAACAAACACACCTCTATCCGGTATTGACTCGCAAACCGGAAATTTTGCTTATCAGACATTCAGACAGTCTGTCACTGCTGGCTGGCAGCTGCGGTCACCACCACTCCCATCCGGGAGAAAGCGTGGATCCCCATATCTGGCTGTCCCCCGCTTATGCCTTGCATATCTGTCAGCAAATAGTGGAAACACTCTCCCGGAAATATCCCGACAAACGGGACTTTTTTACGGCAAATTACAACGAATTGAAAGCCGACATCGACCTTTTCGCCCAGGAAGCGACGAACGTCCTGTCCACCCAAAAGAACCGGGCATTCCTCATTTACCACCCCGCTCTAACCTATTTCGCCCATGACTACGGACTGGAACAAATATCCATCGAGGAGGAAGGGAAAGAGCCTCACCCCGCTCACCTGAAAGAGATTGTCGATGAAGCCCGGAACAAATCCATCTCCGTAATCTTCATCCAAAAACAGTTCGACATAAAAAATGCGGAAGCTGTCGCCCGCTCAACCGCCAGCCGAATCGTCCCCATAGACCCTTTAAACGAAAACTGGCTGGAAGAAATGTATCACTTGCTGCAGGTATTCCGCGAAAATTCCTCAGATTGATCAACGTATCTTTATGTCTACGATTTTAGAATTAAAACATATTACTGCCGGTTACGATGGACTGTCCGTACTGCATGACGTCAATCTCCAAATCAACGAACAGGATTTTATCGGAGTAATCGGTCCCAACGGGGGAGGAAAAACGACCTTGCTGAAAATCATATTGGGACTGCTGAAACCTTATGAAGGAGAAGTCATCTATCATCAGTCCAAACACAATCTTTTCGGTTACCTTCCGCAAAACAGCCGTTTTGACCGGCATTTCCCCATCAGCATCACGGAAGTGGTCCTTTCCGGATTATTGTCGGAGAAAGGACTGAAAGGCCATTACACCCGGGAAGACCGGAAAAAGGCTCGGATGTTGCTGGAGAAATACGGCATGGGCAACTACCTGAACACCCCTATCGGAGAGCTGTCGGGCGGACAGATGCAGCGTGTATTCCTCTGCCGGGCGATTGTTTCCTCGCCCCGCCTGCTGATTCTGGACGAACCCGCCACCTATGTCGATTGCGACTTTGAAAAAGAGCTCTACAACATACTCCGGGAACTGAACCGGAGTTTAAGTATCATCATGGTCTCCCACGATGTGGGAACGATCTGTTCATACGTCAAAACCATCGCCTGTGTAAACCGGGGATTGCATTACCACAACTCGAACCTGATTTCTCCCGAACAGCTGAAATCATACCACTGTCCCATCGAATTGATTTCACACGGACAAATACCCCACCGAGTATTAACCAATCACGAATAGTATGCTGGAACTACTGAAATACGACTTCTTTCAAAACGCCTTTATCACTACGTTGCTTATCGGTATCAGCTGCGGGCTGGTCGGCACTTACATCGTAGCCAAACGGATGGTTTTCATCAGCGGGGGGATTACCCATGCGTCCTTCGGCGGATTGGGTTTTTCTTATTTCATCGGCTTGTCTCCCATGACAGGAGCAACATTTTTCGCCATCGTCTCCGCTTTGGGCATACTTTGGTTTTCGGAGAACAAAAAGCTAAGGGAAGATTCGCTCATCGGCATATTCTGGTCTGCCGGTATGGCCATCGGTATTCTGTTCATCTACCTGACACCGGGCTACGCCCCCGACCTGATGTCATACCTGTTCGGAAATATTCTGACCGTCACCGGCGAACAAATCGCCTTGTCGGGCTTGCTGTGTCTGGGTATCATCCTGTTTTTCGTTCTATTTTACCGGCCTCTCTTCTACATCGCTTTCGACAAAGAATACTGCCGCACACATCATCTTCCGATCCAACGGATAGACATCGGCATTTCCCTTATTATCGCGCTTTGCGTCGTATTTTGCATGAAACTGGCAGGAATCATTCTGGTCATTTCCTATCTGACCATTCCGCAGGCCATTGCCGGCGTATTTTATAAAAACTTCAAGCAATTACTGATAGCTTCCGCTGTCATCAGCAGTCTCGGTTCCTTAATCGGGCTTTTCATTTCCGCCCTGCTGAACCTTCCTTCCGGAGCAACTATCGTCATTTGCTTCCTGGTTTTCTTTATTATCGCACGCATCGGGAAAAAACTGTTGCGATAAAGCTACATTAAAGTTTCCCTTTGCGTATTTAAAAGATTTTCAATATTTTTGTATAAAAGCAGTTTTATTCACATGATTAAAAACAATTGATATATGAATTTCGATTTAATTGTTATTGGAAGTGGTCCCGGAGGATATGTCGCAGCTATCAGGGCTGCCCAATGCGGGATGCAAGTCGCCGTAGTTGAAAAAGCGGAATTGGGAGGAATATGTCTCAACTGGGGATGTATTCCGACAAAATCCCTTTTAAAATCGGCACAAGTGCTGGATTACACCCGTCAGGCAGCGGATTACGGTGTTAAAGCCGGAGAAGCGAAAGCCGATTTTTCCGCCGTTATCGCCCGAAGCCGCGGCGTAGCGGATAAAATGAGCAAAGGCATCCAGTACCTGTTTAAAAAGAACAACATTACCATCCTCAATGGCCGGGGTTCTCTGCTTGCCGGTAAAAAAGTCCGGGTAGAACAACTGGACGGCACCAGTGAAACACACGAAGCCCAACACATTATTCTTGCCACCGGTGCCCGTTCCCGGGTGCTCCCGACTATCCCGCAGGACGGTAAACGAATTATCGGTTACCGACAGGCTCTCACGTTAGAACACAAACCGGCGTCCATGTTAGTGGTCGGTTCAGGAGCAATCGGTTCGGAACTCGCCTGGTTCTATAATGCCATGGGTACGAAAGTCACTTTGGTGGAATTTATGCCCAACATTTTGCCGGTAGAAGACGAAGAGGTATCCAAACAGGTGGCCCGCTCCTTCAAGAAAGCCGGTATCGACGTCCTGGTCAAATCCTCAGTGGAAAGTGTAGACGCATCGGGCGAATTATTAAAAGTCAGTATCCGCAACAAAAAAGACGAAATTGAAATACATGAAGTAGAGACCGTACTATCGGCGGTCGGAATCACACCCAACATCGAAAACATCGGTTTGGAGGATGCCGGTATCGAAATAGAGAAAGGACGGATAAAAGTGGATGATTTCTACCGTACGAATGTAGAAGGCATCTACGCCATCGGTGACATTGTACACGGTCCCGCCCTCGCCCATGTCGCTTCAGCAGAGGCGATTTGCTGTGTAGAAAAAATAGCTGGTCTCTCCCCCGAACCCATCGATTACGGCAATATTCCCGGATGTACTTATACCTCTCCCGAGGTAGCCTCCGTCGGACTCACGGAAGCCAAAGCCCTGGAAGCCGGCTTCGAATTAAAAGTCGGGAAATTCCCGTTTACCGCTTCCGGTAAAGCAAGTGCCGCCGGAGCCAATGAAGGGTTCGTAAAATTGATTTTCAATGCTGCCGACGATACGCTTTTAGGAGCTCACCTGGTCGGTGCCAATGTTACGGAAATGATTGCCGAACTGGTAGTCGCCCGTAAAAAGAAAATAACAGGTCGCGAACTGATTGCAACCATTCATCCCCATCCGACTATGAGCGAGGCGGTCATGGAAGCGGCTGCGGCAGCTCATGGAGAAACAGTACATTTATAACCATTTCATAATAAAAGGAACGATGAAAAGAAAAATTTTTACCGCTTTATTTACAACTTTCTGCGTCGGTTTATTTGCCCAGACCGTCACAGAAAAAGATTTACAGGAGATACAGGCCGGTTTTAAGAAAGATGCTTCTACCCGGGCTATTCAGAATATCCTGACCAATGATAAAAATATCAGGGAGAATGCCCTCAACCGGGAATTACAGGGCAAGATAGACCATTACTTCAAATACCGGGTAAATGTTAAAGGCATTACCAACCAGCAAAGCTCCGGACGCTGCTGGATGTTTACTTCCATGAACGTCTTGCGCCCGGAAATCATGAAAAAATATAATCTGAACGATTTCGATTTCTCTCACAACTTCACCTATTTCTGGGATATTTTCGAGAAGTCCAACCTGTTTCTTGAAAACATTCTTGCCACGGCAGGAAAAGAAATGACGGACCGGGAAGTTTCCGAATATTTCAAATCTCCCGTCAATGACGGCGGCGTCTGGAATCTGTATTACAATGTGGCACAAAAATACGGCGTAGTACCTCAGGAAGTAATGCCGGAAACCGCTCATTCCAACAATACCTCACAGATGACAGGGTTGATAAATGAAAAACTGAGACTGGGCGGATACACACTGCGCGAAATGGCAGCAGCCGGAAAAAGCCCCAAAGAGCTGCAAACGGCCAAAAAAGAGATTTTAAAGGATGTATACCGGATTTTAGCCCTCTGTTTAGGAGAACCGCCCCATGAATTTACATGGCGCTTCAAAGACAAAGACGGCAATGTCAAAGAACTGGTGAATTATACCCCGAAGCAGTTTTACAAAGAGATTACCCCTGCCGATTACAGTCCGGACAATTACATCATGATTATGAACGACCCGACCCGAGAGTACTATAAAGTTTATGAGATCCAGAATTACCGGAATACCCTGGAGGGAGTCAACTGGATTTACCTGAATCTACCGAACGAGGCCATTAAGAAGGCCGCATTGGCTTCCATAAAAAACAACGAAGCCATGTATGCCTCCTGTGACGTGGGGAAACAATTCCAACGCGAAACAGGCATTTTAGACCCGAAAATGTATGATTACGAATCGTTGTTGGGAGTAAAGCTGCATATGGACAAAAAAGCCCGTATCCTAACCCGTCAAAGCGGTTCGTCGCATGCCATGACTCTCGTCGGCTGCGATACGGACAGCAACGACCGTCCGCTCAAATGGGAATTTGAGAACAGCTGGGGAAGCAACAGCGGCCACAAAGGTTACCTGACTTTCACGGACGACTGGTTTGACGAATACATGTTCCGCCTCGTCGTCCACAAAAAATACCTGGACGACAAAGCCAAAGCGAGCCTGAAAACCAAACCGGTGCAATTGCCCGTATGGGATTATATGTATTGACAATTATGGATTCACTAAAATAAACAGAAATGAAAATCAGTTTTTTACAAGATTTCAAAACATTCGCCATGCGAGGCAATGTTATCGACATGGCAGTCGGTGTGATTATCGGCGGTGCATTCGGAAAAATCGTATCTTCTATCGTAGCAGACGTCATCATGCCTCCCATCGGCTTACTGGTAGGCGGTGTCAATTTCACAGATTTAAAGCTGCAATTAAAGCCTGCGGAAATTGTCGATGGAGTTGAAAAAGCCGCTGTGACACTGAACTACGGCAACTTTTTGCAAGTGACATTCGATTTTATCATCATTGCCTTTTCTATTTTCCTGTTCATCCGGCTTCTTTCCAAGCTAAACCGCAAGAAAGAAGAAGCTGTACCCACCGCTCCTCCCGCTCCAAGCAAAGAAGAAGTATTGCTGACGGAAATCCGCGATCTACTGAAAGAACAAAACGAGAAAAAATAAATTCCGGAAATATATGAAGCAAAGCAGTCAGGGGAATAATTTCCCTGACTCTTTTTTAGTTATTCCTTAATAATCAAAACTGTCGCATAAGCAGAGACTCCCTCTTCCCTTCCTTCAAATCCCAACTGTTCCGTTGTCGTCGCTTTCACGGACATATCTTCTATGTCAATCCCGATTATAGAAGCAAGGCAAACGCGCATTTCTTCAATATAGCCTTTTAATTTCGGTTTCTGCATACAAACGATACTGTCGACATTGCTGACTGTAAATCCCTGCTCCCGAATCAAGCCGACAGTTCTTCCCAGCAGTATCTTGCTGTCAATCCCTTTAAAAGTATCGGAAGTATCCGGGAAATGATAACCTATATCCCGCAGCCCAGCAGCCCCCAGCAGCGCGTCACAAATCGCATGGATTAGCACATCCCCGTCGGAATGAGCCACACATCCTTTTACATGTTCCACTTTTATGCCTCCAAGCCACAACTCCAAACCTTCTTCCAGACGATGCACATCAAACCCGATTCCTGTTTTTATCTTCATTTTTTGTCTATTTTTCCTTTCACATCTGCAAGATTAACAAAAAAAGCGTTAAAACCGCACTATATAAAGCATTGAATTCAAAAAAATATGACGTTTTTATTTTTATAAATGCAATTTTCCCTATATTTGTGAACTAATTATTGAGTGCTTATTTTTTATACTTAGAATACAGCTAAAATTTACTCAAGATGAGAAAACACAATATTTTATTCGTTGGTATATGTTCTTTGTTACTCTTTTCCACGACTTCTTGTCAAAAAATAAAGAGTATTTTCGGCGGAGGGAAAAAATCTTCTACTACAGGTTGGGCATATAACGATTCCAAGAACGGAGGGTTTGAATATAAAAAAGTAAAAGGTCAGAAAGCCGGACCGGGTTTGGTGTATATACCGGGAGGTACATTTACCATGGGACGTACTCAAGAGGACGTCATGGGAGAATGGAACAACAACCCGCGACGGGTTACCATCGCCTCTTTCTATATGGATGAACATGAGGTAAGAAACATTGATTGGCTGGAAT
The DNA here is from genome assembly GCF_943193135.1 of Odoribacter lunatus. Taxonomy (GTDB): domain Bacteria; phylum Bacteroidota; class Bacteroidia; order Bacteroidales; family Marinifilaceae; genus Culturomica; species Culturomica lunata. The sequence goes on along the minus strand of NZ_CALPCZ010000014.1, from coordinate 38,157 downwards.
ATCTGAAATGGCTGGAACGGGTTTTTGTCAGCTATCCCGAAGAGTACCGCAAAGCATTGCCCGATACATTGGTATGGCGTGAACAATTGGCTTACAACGAACCGATGGTTACTAATTACCTGCGCTTCCCGTCGTATGCGGAATATCCTGTGGTAGGGGTAAGTTGGGAACAGGCTACCGAATACTGTATCTGGCGTACGGACCGTGTGAACGAACAATTGTTGGTTGAGAAAAAAGTATTGGCTCACGATCCGGAAAATCAGAAAGACGAAAACAATTTCAATACAGATGCTTATTTAGCAAATCAATATACTGGTACGGTCAAGAAAAACTACAAAGGTGTAGGCAAAGAGAGAAGAGCCGTTAGATGGGAAGACGGTATCTTATTGCCGGAATACCGTTTACCAACGGAAGCTGAATGGGAATATGCAGCCCTTGCACTTGTAGGAAATACAAAAGATGAAAGAATTTCCAACGCCCGCATTTACCCTTGGGACGGTACATGGCTCAGATATGCCAACAAAAAACATCGGGGACAGATGATGGCAAATTATGCTCGTGGCAAAGGTGACTACATGGGTGTGGCTGAAAAAGGCAAAAAGGATATGTCTAATGACGGTTTTGATTACACGGCACCTGTTAAATCTTTTTGGCCGAACGATTTCGGTTTATACGATATGGCTGGAAATGTCAATGAGTGGGTATCAGACGTATACCGTCCGTTATCTTTCCAGGATATGGCGGAATTTAATCCCTATCGAGGTAATGTATTCAAGACACGTGTTACCGATGAAGACGGCAACATTGCACAAAAAGACAGTTTAGGTAGAATGCGTTATCGGCTACAGACAGATGCAGAATTGGCTAACCGCGAAAATTACAGAACAGCTGATAACCGTAACTATGATGACGGTGACATCAAATCAAGACTTTTGTCTGATGTAGACTGGAAATCCAAAGATACCAAAGGTACAAAAGATATGTATTATGTCACAGATGAAGAAACCACAACCTTAATTGATGACGAGGCAAGGGTTTACAAAGGTGGGTCATGGAAGGACAGAGCTTATTGGATTGTGCCCGGCAGTCGTCGCTATTTGAACCAGAAGAAAGCAGCCAACGACATCGGATTCCGTTGCGCCATGAGTCAAATCGGAGGAAAGAAAGTTAAGAAATAATTTCACGAATTATAAAAAAGAAAGGTTGTGTGATTACACAACCTTTTTTAATGAATATACTGCTCTTATGCAAAATCTCGAATATCTATACGACCGATATATTAAGGGAAAACGGATTACTACCGATTCTCGTACTGTCAGGGAAGGTGATGTCTTTATCGCTCTGAAAGGGGAAAACTTCAATGGGAATTTATTTGCCCTGCAAGCTATTGAAGCCGGGGCATCCGTAGCTTTCATTGATGATTCCACCATCCAGCACGAACGGTGTATTCCGGTAACAGATACACTTATTTTTCTTCAAGAAATAGCCTCTTATCACCGACACCGCCTCGGCATCCCAATTTTAGGAATTACAGGTACAAACGGTAAAACGACAACCAAAGAACTTTGTCATGCCGTTCTGTCGGTAAAATATAAGACATTTGCCACACAAGGAAATTTCAACAACCATATCGGCGTTCCCCTCACCCTGCTAAGCCTGGATGAAACCACACAATTCGGTATTGTTGAAATGGGAGCTAATCATCCCGGAGAAATCAAAACTCTTTGTGATATCGCAGACCCTGATTACGGAATCATTACCAATATCGGAGAAGCCCACTTGGAAGGATTCGGTTCTTATAATACAATTATTGAGACCAAAAAGCAACTCTATGAGCATATCCAAGCCAAAAACGGGCAATTATTTGTCAACGACGATGACCCGCTGTTGGTAAAATTGTCGGAAGACATACACAGGAATACCTACGGTAAAAACGGAAATCAAGCCAAAGGAGAAATCAAGCAATCCATCCCTTTTCTCGTCTATTCCTTAAAAACACTCAAAGGCGATTTATATATCCGCACACATTTAATCGGAGGATACAACTTCGACAATGCGATGGCCGCTTCGTGCGTCGGCTTATTCTTCGGGATTTCTCCATTGGATATACAAAAAGCCATAGAAGGTTATCAACCCTCCAATCTTCGCTCACAATTAGTAAAAACGGAGAAAAACACAATTATTTTAGACGCTTATAATGCAAATCCCAGCAGTATGAAAGCTGCCCTCACCAATTTCAGCGAATTCCGGGCAGATAACAAAATACTAATTTTAGGCGAAATGCGGGAATTGGGAAAGGCTAGCGAAACGGCTCACAAAGAAATTTTCGAGATGACCCGAAATGCCGGTTTTACCCAAATTATTCTCATCGGCAATAGTTTTGCCCATTACGGTAATAATGTTAATTTTATCCGTCATTTCCAAACGACAGACGATTTGATTGTCTGGCTACAATCCCAACCGATAGAGTCAGCCTGCATTCTTATCAAGGGGTCGAGAGGAAATAAACTGGAACGTATCGTTGAATATTTATAATTACCCTGACGTGAACGACAGATTAGTTATCATACCGACTTATAACGAAAAAGAAAATATTGAAAATATCATCCGGTATGTATTTTCTTTACAACCTGCTTTCGATATTCTCATTATTGAAGATAATTCACCAGACGGTACAGCCGCCATTGTAGAGAACCTGCAAAAAGAGTTCAGTGGACTACATATGATTCGCCGGGAAGGGAAATTAGGACTGGGTACCGCCTACCTCACGGGATTCGACTGGGGATTATCACAAGGGTATAATTATATCTTTGAAATGGATGCCGATTTCTCCCACAATCCCGATGATTTGGTACGCTTATATAACGCGTGCCTGGAAGGAGCCGATATGGCCATCGGTTCTCGTTACGTCACCGGAGTCAATGTTGTGAACTGGCCCATGGGACGGGTACTGATGTCTTATTTCGCCTCCAAATACGTGCGAATAGTTACCGGCATGAAAATCCACGATGCCACAGCAGGTTTTGTCTGCTATACAAGAAAAGTATTGGAAGACATACAATCCAAACGGATTCATTTTAAAGGATACGCTTTTCAGATTGAGATGAAATTTACGGCCTGGACAGCTGGTTTTAAATTACAAGAGGTACCTATCATTTTTACCGACCGCACCTTAGGTACGTCGAAGATGAGCGGAGGTATCTTTACGGAAGCTTTCCTCGGTGTGTTTATGATGAAACTCAGAAGTCTTTTTAAAACAAAGAAAAGAAGATGAAGAAAATCATCAAAAACGGAACACTTATCAACGAAAATAAAGTGTTTAAAGCCCACATCATCATTGAAGACCAATTTATCACCGATATTATTCCTCTCGGAGAACTTACTGAAAGTATGCTCCAGGGAGCGGAAATTATTGATGCTGCCAATCAGTTTGTCATCCCCGGAGTCATAGATGACCAAGTGCATTTCAGAGAACCGGGACTTACTCACAAAGGAGATATTGCGGAAGGAAGCCGGGCTGCGGCAGCAGGCGGAGTAACTTCCTTCATGGATATGCCCAATGTCATCCCCCCCACAACAACCCTCGATTTATTAAAAGAAAAGCAGGAAATTGCCGCCCGAAACTCGCTGGTTAATTATTCCTTTTATTTGGGAGCCACCTCCGATAACCTGAACGAGATAAAACAAGTCGATACTTCTACAACGTGCGGCATAAAAGTTTTCATGGGCTCCTCCACGGGCAATATGCTGGTAGATAATATTCAATCTCTGGAAAAAATATTTGCGGAATCACCCTTACTTATCGCCACTCATTGCGAAGATACCCCTACCATCGCCCGCAACTTAAATTTTTACAAAGAAAAATTCGGAGATGACATTCCACCTTACTGCCATCCTCTTATCAGAAGCCGGGAAGCCTGCTTCAAAAGTTCATCGTTAGCGTGTGAATTAGCTTCCAAATACAATACCCGCTTACACTTGCTCCACCTAAGTACCGCGGAGGAACTGACTTTGCTTGAAAAGGCCCGGAATGAAGGAAAAAATATTACGGGAGAGGTCTGCGTACATCACCTATGGTTTAACGATTCCGCCTACAAGAATAAAGGTAACTTTGTCAGATGGAATCCCGCCATTAAAACAGAACTGGACAGACAAGCCCTATTGAAAGCCGTCAATGAAGGCCTTATTCATGTTATAGCTACCGACCATGCGCCGCATACAATACAGGAAAAGAGCGGCAATTATATAAAAGCCGCCAGCGGAGGTCCCATGATTCAACACTCTTTGCCCGTCATGCTTGAATTGGCAGAAAGAGGAGAAACAACTTTAGCAACCGTTGTTGAACGCATGTGCCACGCTCCCGCCGACTTATTCAAAATTGAAAAACGAGGCTATTTGCGCAAAGGCTACAAAGCCGACATATCTCTCTTTAAAAAAGAAAAGTGGACGGTAGAAAAAGAAAACATCCTATACAAATGCGGCTGGTCTCCTCTTGAAGATAGCACGTTATCTTACCAGATTACCACAACACTTGTAAACGGAAATATTGTTTATCAAAACGGTCAATTCAACCACACTGTTAAAGGTGAATTGCTCCGGTTCAATCATTAATTTTCTCTTTTTAAATTGCCTAAAACAACGACAGAAGACAAGAAAAAAGAAAAAGAATAAAGAATAAATCACTTACCCACCCAGTACGTTTTAAAATAAAATATTGAGCATAAAAATAAGCAATAGGGCAAGCCAGCAAATAAAGAATATTCGGTTGTATTCCCGGTATAATAAATATAGTGAGCGACAGGAAAAAAAACAAGAATAACAAAGAAAGCATCCCCCGCCGCTGATTCACAACAAAGAGAGAATTATAACCGATAACTTTCAGTAATGAAAGTAGCAGTAAAAACGACAAAATACCAGCACCAACCAATTCCTTTTTAGAAAAAGTCTCTACAAATTCACCCGATAACAATATATTCTTAAAGACTGGAACAAAATCACTCCAGTTTCCCATCCACCAATAACCGAACAAGGCGAAAAACAATACTGTCACAAAACCCAAAAGCAATGCCATAACATCTCTCACCGTAGAACGTCCGGAAACAAACATCGCACATACCGCCCACAAAAACAACAATACAAACTTAGGATAGACAACGATGGCAGAAGATACCAAAAAACCGAAATTAAAAAGAGTGGTATTAAATTGAGTTTTCAAAATAGCCCCTTGTAATTCCCCGAAACCAATCATCAGCAACAAGGAAGCAATAAATAAATAATCCACCCCATAGACCGGAAGCAGCCAAGCAATCAAAAAAAGATAAATCAAAGAAGGCAAGGCTGTTGTCTGTTGTAAAAACTTATACTTTGCATTCAGAACGAACAAGCAGTAAGTCATGGCAAGACCGCCTACCAATCCGCTTATCACCCGCTCTTCCCCTCTCAAATAGTCAATAACTCTCAATGGAAACATACTCTCCAGCCCCTCCGGCTGCACAAAGGAAAGTGTATCGCCATAAAAGTGCCATGCAACAAGAGCTACCGCAATAAAAGGCAAACAAAAAAGCAAATAGAGCTTCTTGGATTTCAAAAAACGGTCAAAAATCATCCTAATTTCATCAAATCTTGTCCGATATCCCTTCTAAAACATTTTCCTTCAAAAGAAATGTTTTCAACATTTGCATAAGACCTTTGCAAAGCCTCCTGTATTGTACTCCCAAAAGAACTGACAGCCATTACGCGCCCGCCGTTCGTTAAGACCTCCTCTCCGACACACTTGGTACCGGCATGAAATACAATACTTCCTTCAGTATTTCCTATACTGATATCTTTCCCTTTCTCATAACTCTCCGGATAGCCCTTTGATACCAACATAACAGTCGTACAGAAACGGGAATCCATCTCAAACACCACATCGGCTAATTTTCCGGTAGCTGTAGCCTCAAACAGATGAATCAAATCTGTTTTTAACCGCGGCAAAACCACCTCCGTTTCCGGATCTCCCATACGCACATTATATTCAATCACCCAAGGTTCCCCGCCCGAATTCATCAATCCGAAAAAGATAAATCCTTTATAATCGATACCCTCCTTCCTTAACCCTTCTATCGTCGGTCTGATAATTTTTTCCTCCACCTTTCTATTAAAAGCACTATCGGCAAAAGGCACCGGAGACACAGCCCCCATACCTCCCGTATTCAATCCCGTATCCCCCTCTCCTACACGCTTGTAATCTTTTGCAGAACCCAATACTTTATAACTCTTTCCATCCGTAATAGCAAATACTGAAATCTCTATTCCGGACAAAAATTCCTCTATCACCACCCGTTTACTCGCTTGTCCGAACTTTCCGTCAAGCATGCTCTCCAATTCCCTTTCCGCTTCCGCAAGTTCGTGAAGAATCAATACACCCTTCCCCGCAGCCAATCCATCTGCTTTTAAAACATACGGCGGCTTCAACGTCCTTAAAAACGCTTTGCCCCCTTCAATATCATCAGAAGTAACCGTCCGATAAGCCGCTGTCGGTATTTTATGGCGAAACATGAATTCTTTCGCAAAATCCTTACTGCCTTCCAAAAGGGCACCCGCTTTACCTGGTCCGATAATTTTTATTCCGGCAAAACGTTTATCCGTTTCCAAAAAATCCCGTATCCCCCCTACCAAAGGATCTTCAGGCCCAACCACTACCATTTCAATTCCCTTTTCTGCAATAAAATCCGCAATCGCCGGGAAATCGGTTACTCCGATATTGACATTTTCAGCAATCCGAGCCGTACCTGCATTACCAGGCGCCACATACAACTTTCCCAATTCTTTACTTTGCAACATCTTCCACGCCAAAGCATGCTCACGTCCCCCGTTTCCCAATAATAAAACATCCATTATTTTCCTGTATTTCGTAATCTTATTAATTCATCCAATCGCACAAAAATAATAAATCTCCCTAATTTTCTCCTTCCCCGTCTACGGTATAATTCAAGAAGCGATGAAATGGCACCATCACTCTAAAAACATCCGTAATCCTGTTTATAGCCTCTTCCCCTTTGAAAAAATCATCCGGCTTGCGGGAAATAATATCATAATGCTTACGCTTTAACAAATCCCCCTCCGGGAAATCGGCAGGAAAAGGTGCCGGCACCTTCTTCAACATATCCTCCCTGTCCAATTCACCGAATTCTTTCGCAAACTCCTTATCCCGCAATATACCCGTAAATTCCTCTATATTATCGTAAATATCCTGTCTCACCCTCTTTAACAAGGCGGGTTCGGGACAATACAAACCTCCTCCCAACAAACAATTATCGGGTTCCAGGTGCACATAATAACCCGCCCTGTCACTGCTTCTCCCTCTCGGAGCACACATATAAGCAGCCATATGGGTCTTATAAGGCGTTTTATCCGGCGAAAAACGGGTATCCCGATAAATACGATAAACACAATCCTTCGCCTCCAGACGACTCAACTCCTCATCAAATTCCGCAATCTTATCTATCAACTGCTGCACCCACTTCTCAAACTCCATTTTCAAAACCAGGAACTCCGGCTTATGCTCGTTAAACCACTCCCGGTTATTATGCTGCCGTAACTCCCGTAAAAAAGTAAATATTCTTTCCATGTATACCTCCTTATTTCCATATCTATTTTAGCTTTTAAAGATAAAAGGAATTTCATAAAGAATACACTTCTTATACCGATAAAATATTGTTATATTTGTCGAAACCATTATATAAATTAAAATCATTTCTTCATTATGAGAAAAATAAACCTTTTGTACATTGTAATCTTTTTGCTTGTGACGGGATGTTCCGCTCCTAAATATCAAGTAAGAGTTACCCCCAACAAAGCAGTCTCTCCCGCCTTTATTGCCAAAAAAGAGAACTCCCTGTTAACTTTGAAAGTCACGAACCCGACGGACAAAGAAATTTGCGTAAAATCCATTACATTAACAACAAATGGAACAACCGACCTATCCGACATCGAATCCGTCAGCATCTATTTTACGGGGAACGCTGCACAATTCACTCCGAATGTACTATTCGGCAGTACATCAAAAACAAACCCCACAATGATATTCAAAGGGTGTCAGTACCTCAAACCCGGAGACAATTATTTCTACGCATCGGTATCTTTAAAACCGAAAGCTTCTTTACAGCATAAAGTTAATCTAAACTGCAAAGAATTCGTGATAAAAGACGCCGCCGTTCGTATCAACGAATCCATACCACTACCCAAATCCTCCATCGGCTACGCCGTAAGACAAAAAAATGACAACGGCAGTAAATCCTACCGTATACCGGGCATGGTTTGCACACCTAAAGGAACATTAATCACCGTATACGACATCCGCTGGAACAATTCATCCGACTTACAGGAAGACATCGACGTAGGTGTCAGCCGGAGCCTTGACGGCGGGCAAACATGGTTACCCATGCAAAAAGCTATCGACATGGGTGAATGGGGCGGACGTCCGCAAAAGGAAAATGGAGTCGGAGACCCGGCTATCCTTGTAGACCCGGAAACCGGACGTGTGTGGGTAGCGGCCTTATGGTTGCACGGCAAACCCGACAAAAGAGCCTGGTGGGCATCTCAACCGGGTATGGAACCGGAAGTAACCGGTCAATTCGTCCTCGCATATAGCGACGATGAAGGGGCTACCTGGTCGGAACCCATCAACATCACTCCGCAGGTAAAAAATCCGGAATGGTATCTCTGCTTCAACGGACCGGGCATGGGCATTACAACCAAAGACGGCACACTGGTATTTGCTGCCCAATACAAAGACAAAAAACAAGTTCCGCATTCAACCATTGTATACAGTAAAGACAAAGGAAAAACCTGGCACATCGGTACCGGTGCAAAACCCAATACAACGGAATCACAGGTAGTCGAATTGGAAGACGGTTCCCTTATGCTGAATATGCGCGACGATAACAGAGGTTCCCGCTCCGTATGCATCACCAAAGATTTCGGACAAACATGGACGGAACACCCGAGTTCCCGTTCCGCTCTACCGGAACCCGTTTGCCAAGCCAGCCTCATCCGGATAAAAACCGCGGACGGCAAAAACGGTCTGGCATTCTTCAATCCCGCCACCCACAAAGGACGCCATCACATGACATTAAAACTCAGCTTTGACGAAGGCATGAGCTGGCCGGAAAAATACCACACGCTTATCTACGAACCGAACTGTTTCGGTTATTCCTGTCTGGCACAAATCAATCCGACCACACTCGGCGTATTCTTTGAAGGATCCAACGACTTATATTTCCAACAGATTGATTTAGAAGAAATAATAAATCAATAAAAAACAGAGAAGTGGGGAAATCCCCACTTCTTCTTTTATATTACTTTCTGATATAATGTTTCAACTCTACGGGAATCTCCATAGACAACTCCATAAATCCTCCATACTCCCCATTTTCATACCACGGAGTCTGATATATCAGCTTCTTTACCCCGTTCTTCTCAATCGTATACACATGAGTTCTCGGATTCTGCAACATATCCGCCAATAACGAATGAGCAGGTTCCGGATGACAGTCCAGCACATTTTTTCCTACCAGTTCCTCCCTGCCCGGTTTCAAAAAAGTCTTCCGCGATTTGTCGTTCATCTCGATAATTTTCCCCTCCTTGTCGCACACCGTCACCGCCACATTTACTTCCTTAAAATAATCCATACAATCTATTATATATTAATTACATACTTTACTCCCTTAACAACAAAACCGTCCCCTGCGTCGTCTGCGACACACCGGACTCATTATTCTTTCCCGTCCATACATCATCATTCCCGAAAATTGCCTTAGCACGCCAAATATAAATACCCTGCGGCATCGGCTTCCCCTTTGGATTACAACCGTCCCAGCCTTCCGAGGGTTTACCGTCCTCCAAGGCTTCCGTTTCCCACAATTTATTCCGGTACTGGTCAAAAATCTCCAGCTTATAATATTGTAATCCCATTCCTATCCCGTTAAAGCGGTTAATCTTGCCATTTTGACTATGCGGAATAAACGTATTGGGAAAATACAACCCTTTCAGCAACACTTCATGTTCCAAAGTAGCCGTATCCCGGCACGTATACTCATTTTCCGTTATCAGAGAAAAATTATATATCCCATTCTCCATAAATTCAAAATGCTGATCGCCGACCGTATGAATCATCTTACCATCCGGTAAAACCCAAATATAATCAACATACCCTTCCGGTGACAAATTAAGCACATCCACCTTCTGAGGCCTTCCGTTCGTCACCTGCTTCCCTATTTCCGCATGCGGCAGATAGGCAACCCGCATGTTCCCCGTAAAATCTTCCGGACATCCCTTGTCGCTCACGGCATGCAATACAACAACATAATCCAGCAAGGCATCGGTTTCATTCGTATACAAATGCTCCTCTGCGGACGTTTCAGGACTACCGTCTCCATAATTCCACATCATCCGGGCCGCAACGCCTTCCACTTGCGGTTGATAAAGATAAGGAGGACAAACCAGCGTATCAAAAGGAGTTATATGCAACACGGGACGAGGATGAACAGCCAATACAAGCTCCTCCCTTGAGCTGCAATCCGCCCGGTTTTCCCCAATAACCTCCAACACCACCGGATAATTTCCCGGCTCCTTATAAACATAAGAAAATGCAGGTGAATACACCGTCGAATCATCTCCTAAATCCCACTTTAGCCAACGCAACTTCTGATCCGTCGTAAAAGCAAAATGAAACGTATCCCTGTCGCAATGTTCCTGTTCCACCAATAACTCCAATTTCGGATTCCCGATGACATGGATATATTTACTGGTCGTATCCGAAGAACAACCGTTATCCACAAACAACAATACCTTATACACACCGCTATCCCGATAGACATGGCATGCATTCCACGACGTATCACGTACTTCATCCCCGAAATCCCAATACTTATAAGCAATATCCCGGGCCGTATCCCGCGTATAATTGGTAAAACATATCTCCTCTCCCACACAAATATCATCCTTAGGCCGATTGAAAAATGCCCGCACACTCTGCGCCAACACCGTCAACGGATGCATAAGACTGTCTCTCCCGCATTGATTTTCGGCAACCAACGACACCTCAAACACCCTTCTTGCCGTATCCGTCACATACAAATAATCCATCGGCTCAAATACATGCAACGGATCCGTCCCGTCCCCCATGTGCCATACATACCTGTTATTAGACCCCGTCGAAACATTCAATACTTTCAAAGTCAGCGGAGAACAATTCCTTTCTCCGTTCTCAAAAAGAAAATGTACATGCGGCACAGACCCCACAACCAAAGAATCAATTTTATTCGTTTCGTTACAAATATTATAAACCCTAAACTTCACTTGATATACCGTATCCTCCAGCGTTGAATAAAACAATTGCGGATTGGGCGGCACCAACGCATCGGAAACCGTCCCGTTCCCCAATATCCACTCGAAATGCAAATTATGATCGCTGTAATCCGCTTCTTTCACTTGAAGCGTAATACTTACTTCCGGGCCGCATTCATTATGCGTAGACATCGTAAAATCCGCCTGCGGAGCATCATTTACCACCTCGATCCGATGAACAGAGGAAGTATCCAGACAACCGTGCACAGACTCCGCAATCAACTTCACATCATAATACCCCGCCTCTTCATACACATAGCCTCCATTCCCCGACAAAACCTCCAAATCCGCCCCCGTATAATATTCCCACATATATTGTTTCTCTTCCGGACTTTTATTTACAACAAACTCCGCCAACACCCCGCGACAATACTGCGGCTGTGAAACAAAATCCGTATTCGGCAAAACATGTACCGTCATAACCGTCGAATCAACATTCGTACATTGGTGAAAATCTTCATAACGATAAAACACTTTAAAATTTCCAGCACGCTCCGCCCGGAAATAATGCCCCGCCAATACATTCCCTTCTAAATCCCAATAGCCCCGATTAGACTGCCACACAACTCCGACCGCCGAATCGCGCCCCACCAACAACTGCGGCTCATGATTCAAACACATTTCCAACGGAGCCCCCGCCTCTACATAAGGCAACGGCCATATATGCATCGTCATTTCCTTGGTATCCACACACGAATAATTATACAGCTTATACACCAATCTCACATCCTGCTCATCATACGCCCCGAATTTCGGATTAAAATAATAGCGGTTGCCCCGTTTAACTATAATCTCTCCGGCATGAGGTATATTCGTATCTTTCAACGACCAAATTCCGGTATCCGGCACGGCCGTCAATAACAAGGGCTCCGGACTCTGGCTGCAAATAGCGGCATCCTCTATCGAGGTAATCGGAACAAATTCATCCGCCCGAATATAAAAAGTTTTCTCCCCTGACGTCTGACATCGGTTCCAATATTTAACTTCAAGCACATAATCACCGTGATGAAAACGGATATCCGGATAAACCGACGTCTCGGAAGACGTTCCCAAATATTCATATCCCTCCGAAACGGAACCGGATTTCTCCGTAATCGTCCACTGCGCCGAACGAATAGCATCATTACGCGAATCAATACTTATCAATTCCTTCCCTTCAAAATCAAAAGGCTCACAAACGCCCGAAACATCGGCTATCGTGATCTCAGGCACACCGCTTACCGTCACAAAAAAATAAGGGAACTCTTTTTCTGTACAAAGGCCTATCACCTTTGCATACACCCGATAATCTCCATACTTCGAGAATGTAATCTCCGGCAACTGAACCGTCGATGTCTTGCCCCCATCCTGAAAAACATACCCGTCTTCCTGTCCTTCCACCCGCCATTCCCATTGCAGTCCGCCTTCCCCAAAAGTCGTATTCATGAATGCCACCGCCCCTCCTTCACAGATTTCACCCGTCCCCTCCATCGTAATGTCGCCATATATAACCGAATCATAGACATGAAATGTCCGGGTATCCGTCAAAGAATCCTCGTCACATCCCTGCGTATGGGACGTCAATTCCACTTTCACCCGATAGTCTCCCGGCTGTTGAAAATCAATCTTCGGATATTCAACCGAAGCATCATCTATCGTAAACCCACCATCCTTATTTCCTCCCGAAATCCGCTCTACTGTCCATTGGACTTCCGGAACATTATTAAACCACTGATACGTCACAAAGCCTTTCATGTCGTGTTCTCCGGGACAGAGGCTGACATTGTCCTGCAACCCGACTTTCGGGTCCTTTTGGACGACAACCCGGAAAATCGTGTCCAAAGTTCCGCAATAGCTACCCACCGCCCCCCGTACTTCATACGTTCCCCAATGATTAAAGCCGATGACAGCCACACTATGATCGTTGCCATACTCATTGAATTTAACACTTCCGTCCAATGGCAATACTGTCCAGGCGTATTGCATGCCTCCTTCCGCCGCTTCGGCATTTAAACTAAATTGCAGGCTTTCCCCCTCGCAAACCAACGAGTCTATGGCACTTCCCGTCATCGTCATCGCCGAGTTGCGCACCCGAAGGCTACCTGTTCTCAACTTCTCCGCCCCTTGTTCCGGACAACCGGCAGAGTTTAATTCCACCGTAAAACGATATTCTCCCGGCTTTTCAAACAATATCGCCGGATAGGGCGTGTTTTCATCGCCGGTGACAAACTGCCAACCGTCTTTCGGCTGTATCGACCATTTTACCCAAGCCTCATTGTTATAAAATTGAAATCCTGCCGAACTACCGGGATAAAACAAATAGCCCTCTCCGGGGCATACCGCCTCCGGCAATTCCAAAAAGAGAATCGACGGGTCTTTGCGCACATGCACTTGAAATACCGTATCCACTGCCCCACATCCGCCGGGAGCAGACATCCGCAATTTCACCTCATAGTTTCCGTACCTGCCGAATTTTATGATCGGTGAAGCGCTTTTCATATCGGTATTGTTTATGAATTCGACTCTCGTCATGGGTTGCACCGACCACTCATATTGCAAATTGTCGCCTATGGAACTATTCGCAAACCTGACGGTTCCATTTTCGCATATATTCAGCGGCGTCGTATCTATCTTGACCGTTATGGCGGGGTCATATACCGTAACCTCTTTCGTATCGGTCAGTTTTGTCCCGCCACACCCAACATCCGGCAACCGCAACGCCACCTGGTAAACTCCCGCCTGCTTAAAACGGAGAACCGGATAGGCTGACTGCGCATCCGTTCCGTTCAGCCACTCCACGTCCGCATTATTCGTTCCTCCCCTCCGAGTAATCGTCCACTTCGCACCTTCCACATTGCCGTTCCACAAAACCGAAATAAAATCAGTCATATTCCATGTGTCCGACAAACATGTTTTTTCCGGAACATCGTAACGAATCAAATCGGGGTCCTGCAACACGGTAATAATCGTATCCGTCTCATCGTATGAACAGTGATTACCGACCATATACGTCACCTTGTATCTCCCATAATGCTCGAACCTTACCTGCATATGCCCCGTTCGGGTATCATATTCAGGCGGCGCATATCCTGCATCCAAAGAAGTGATCAACCACGCTCCCCACATTGTCTCCCGATTTCTTATCAACAACAACTCCCCCGTGCAAACCGTATCTTTCTCCGGTTCTATCATAGCTTTCACTTGCGCTACGACACGTACAGACACCTCTGCCGTATCCCCGGCACATTCATATTCGTTCGTCGCTATCAAACGAATTTTATACCCGTTCTCTCTGGCTTCTTCGTAAGTTACAGATGGATGTTTAGCATAACTTTTTTTCCCATTGCCAAAATCCCATTCATATTCAACATTGGTAGGCAAACAATTAATCCCAAGCGCCTCATTAGTTGTGTTATGCAACTGCACCGGAACAAACGTGCAATTTTCCCCATCAAATTCAGAAAAAGTGAAACTAGCATCTATTTTCTCAGCCACTTTCTCTTCATAGTGCATGTTCATCTCATACTCTGTACCGCATTCATTCGATACGGTAAGCCATACATCGAAATATTCTGTTGAACGCCCGATATGATGCTCGTCACAAGACGAATACTCAAATGTGTGCGTTAAGCGCCCGCCAAAATTTTTCAATTCCTCATTCGTCAAATTTAAAACCGTCCCGTCATCAAAATCCAATTTATACGTTGTTCCCGCCGGATTTTCATTGTACACATTCACCAGATAAGTGATTTCAGTACCGACACATTGCATGTTTTGATTTTCCGGCTTCAAGTCAATCAAGGGACGCTTGAGAGCCTTTACTTTATAAATCGTTGAAACCCTTTTCCCGTCCAACGTTTCAGCAGAAAAGACAAGCGAATACTCCCCGGCTTCACTATATTCCACACGCCAAGGGAAATCCGCCTTCTCCAATCCGTCTTTTCCTTCCCCATTCCCGTATTCCAATTTATATGTACCGTCCTTAAAATTTCCTCCTCCCGCTTCCAACGACACATTTACGATAAATCTCCTCCCCTCAAGACTACAAATCAATATCTCATTTGTCCCTTCCTTTTTCCCCTCCCACGCCAACTGCGGCCCCGCTGTCTGGGCACGTAAACTGCCGGATAGCAATATAAAGGAAGCAGCCAGCAACACCAATAAAATATATTTTCTCATGATTGTCATCCCTTTCACAATTTAATAGTTTTATTCCCTCCTCTTTTCTGCCCTTTTATCCTGCCTGTCCTGTCAGGCATTTGCCCGAAGGGGCTGATACACCGTTTCGGTGAGTATTTCAAATACCAGTGAAGCGACAATGCGTGCGTCGTATTCCGATACATGGTACCCTGATTCGTCGGCACTTCATACGTATAAGCAAGTTGCCATCCCCTATCCCTTTTCGGAGCTATATTAAGCCCTAAATGGAATAACACCGAACCAACCTTCAAGCCCTCATACTGATCGCTCTTCATGCCCAAACCAATCATACCGAAACGTTCTTCTTTCCAACAAAGCCCGAAATGAAAACTTTTCATCGTGGAGTGAATATCCATCAGCAAATAAGGCGACAACACCGTATTCAAATCATTCAAAACCACCGGATGAGAATAGGAAAGATACCCCGAATAACGCCGCTGCAAGACATTCTCCGACGAAGATTCCGAACCGTGTTTCGATAAAAACGACTGCGTAGACTCAATGATATGATACACGGAAAAACCATACTCCAGACTTGCCACGCCATGCCAGCCAATAAGAAAATCCGTCTCTCCGTACATACCTGCCGCCACATCAAACATGAAAATATTATCCGCATAAAAGTTCACTAACTCCGGAGAAACATCCAATATCTGCCCATAAAAAGGGTCAAACTGGTCGCCCAACGTAATCCTTGACGGGTCTAATCCTTTCTTGTAAAATGTCGGTTGCAAACCAAGTTGTATGACAGTCGCACGAGACACCTGCACCCTTCCCGAAACAGAAACGCCCAACATATCCGTCACATATTTCAAGGCACTTTCCTGATCCCGCTGATACATTATGGAAATGCCCCCCAAACCGTATGTATTCTTATCCTGAAAAGGATAATCATAAGCCAGAAAATAAGTTCTTAAATCCAACGGATGACTCCAATGCGAACGTTGTACACCCAAAGCGGCACGCATCAATCCGTCAAACCCCGAATATCCCGGATTATTAAAAGATTTCCACATAAAAGGATGGGCAACTTTCGTATCCTGCGCCGAAACAACAGCAACATTATACAAAAGCCAAATCCACAATAAACCTTTTTTCATAACCAATGATTCCGGTAATTAACGGACGTACACTAAAATTATACATAATTTGACAAAGTTAATTTACTTTCTTTACATTCAAATAAAAACCACATATTTAATTCCCTCAAAAAGCATTTCGCTTTCTATATTTTTTCAGCAATAATTTTGGAGGTTTATAAAATAGCGCTATCTTTGCATCGCTTTTAAAGCGAAATTCCTTAGTAGCTCAGTTGGTTAGAGCGGCGGACTGTTAATCCGTAGGTCGTAGGTTCAAGTCCTACCTGAGGAGCTGAAATCCGGTGCTGGGAAGTGCCGGATTTTTGTTTTAAACGAAAAGCCATGAAAAATTTGAATAAAATAGCACTGATTCTCTCTTTTATTGTCGTATTGATTGCCTTCAGCGTATTATCCATGAGTTCCCTGCCGGCAGAATACAGGTACACCTGGATGGGACTGAATCCCCTGCGGGGTATGGAAGGCCTGGCCTTTACCGTCCAATACTTTCTCCACACTGGCGCCGTACTCACCTGGACAATCACCATCGCCCTCATTCTGCTTATATGGTGGCGCCTTTATGCCATCTTCAACCGAATATAAAAGGATGCCTAAAAGGCATCCTTTTCTTATATATAAAGGTTTATGAATGAAACCTACCTTTCAGTAT
Organism: Odoribacter lunatus; assembly: GCF_943193135.1. Lineage (GTDB taxonomy): Bacteria > Bacteroidota > Bacteroidia > Bacteroidales > Marinifilaceae > Culturomica > Culturomica lunata. The sequence goes on along the minus strand of NZ_CALPCZ010000014.1, from coordinate 20,841 downwards.
ATGAATTTCCCGAATTCACTGAGTAAGGTAAGCTTATTGCCTTCGCTGCTTTCGTGGCATCTGCCGACGATTTGAGCGTCAATATTGAATGTTCCGGATATGGCGATGATTTCATCGGCGAGTTTTTCGTCTACGTATATTTCCATACGGTGTCCCATATTGAATACTTTGTACATCTCTTCCCAAGAGGTGCCGGATTGTTCCTGTATCAGCCGGAACAAAGGAGGCACTGGAAACAGATTGTCTTTAATTACGTGCATGTTTTCTACGAAGTTCATCACTTTCGTCTGCGCACCGCCGGAGCAATGTACCATACCGTGAATCTGTCCCCGATAGCGATCCAGTATCCTTTTTATTACCGGCGCATACGTACGGGTGGGAGAAAGCACCAATTTCCCGGCATCCAACGACACGTTTTCCACCGCATCCGTCAAGCAGCAACCGCCGGCATATATCAATTCTTCCGGCACTTCGTGGTCATAACTTTCCGGATATTTCTCCGCCAGATATTTGGCAAATACATCATGGCGGGCAGAAGTCAGACCGTTGGAACCCATGCCGCCGTTATATTCTTTTTCGTAAGTCGCCTGTCCGTATGAAGCCAATCCGACAATAACGTCTCCCGGCCGTATATTTGCATTGTCAATTACATCTTTCCGCTTCATTCTGCACGTCACCGTAGAATCCACGATAATCGTACGCACCAGATCTCCCACATCCGCCGTCTCTCCTCCCGTGGAATAGATATTTACCCCCAACCGGCGGTATTCCTCCAACAACTCTTCCGTACCATTGATAATAGCAGCTATCACCTCGCCGGGTATCCGATTCTTATTACGGCCAATGGTTGAAGACAATAGAATATTATCCACCGCTCCCACACACAACAGGTCATCGATATTCATAATCAGAGCATCCTGCGCTATTCCTTTCCACACGGACAAATCACCGGTTTCTTTCCAGTACATGTAAGCCAGCGACGATTTCGTCCCCGCCCCATCCGCGTGCATGATATTACAATAATCAGGGTCTCCGCCCAAATAATCCGGGACTATTTTACAAAAAGCCCTGGGGAATATCCCTTTATCCACATTGCGGATAGCGTTGTGTACATCCTCTTTGGAGGCGGAAACACCCCGTTTATTATATCTCTCGTCTTTTCTCATGACTGCTTCTGTTACAATTCAGCCGCTAAAATTACAAAAACAATTTATAATACGGAAAATCATAGCCAACTTTAGACTTCCTACCGGATTCCGTATAGATTTTAACTGTTCATAGCCTCTTCTTCAATGCTATTTCAATTCTATAAAGCGCTTCACAACCTTTTCTACTTTCTGAAGTTTTTTCTTTATATTTGTCCCGTTGTGGCAGAGAGACCTGCCATGTAGATATATTATTTTGAAGCGTTTTTGTTTTATCCTTTCTTTAGAAATCGCCAATTTTTAAGTTACGGGGAAAAACAGTACAAACGCTCATGCTTGCCGTATATACGTTCGTGCTATATACAGGTTAAGCGTGGGATAGCTGTTTATTCGTAACGGGGTGTTTGGCGATACCTTAAAGAAGATAAACAGAATAGTTCCCACGCTTTCTTTTTGTCATTAACCACCTTTCCGGGGACTTTCAAGGTGCTAAGTAATTTCTTGATATGAAAAAATTAATCAAGTGTGTCGGAATGCGGCGTCTATGGATGTCGTTGGGGTTGCTGTTTGTCGTGACTCTTTCCGGATTGTTTTCTCCGCCCGTTCTCGGAAACAATATCCGAATCGCGGGTAAACCCCGTGTCGTCAATATCGTCGGCGATACGGCTTTCGTTGAACTGAATCTCTCGTGGGACAACTCCTGGCGGGATGACTTCAACTGGGACGCTGCGTGGGTGTTCCTTAAGTACAAAAAGCGGGGCGCTACCGAACCCTGGCATCACGGCTATCTTGCCCAGTTAGGACACGAAGCCACACCACAAAGCGGAGACGAAGGCGGAGAGTATTCCTTCATGTTCGGTCAGACAGGTACCAAAGTCACTGGTGTTTTCCTTATGCGGGATGAAATCTCCGACGGTAATGTAAGTGTTCGGGTACGGCTTAAATGGCTTTACAAGGCCAACACGAAGAAAGCACTCACTGCCTCCAGTTTCGGCGATAAACTGGATAAAATATACGTTGCTGTTCATGCCATAGAGATGGTATATATCCCCTACGGTAGTTACTATCTCGGGGACAATCAGTCCCACTATGGTTTTGCCCAATCGGGCAAAACCCGCTGCCTTATCGATTCGGAAGCGGCAATAACCCTAATCACTGCCAATCCGTCATCCACGTCTGTTACCTTGCCCGCTGCTTTCCCTAAAGGCTACAAAGGTTTCTATATCATGAAGTACGAGACGAGCCAGGAGCAGTATATGGAGTTTTTGAATTCTCTGACCCTAACACAACAGAAAGCGCATGTGACCAATAACAATTTCTCTACGATGAACCGCGGAGATTACGTTTTTGGGGATATAGCCACCCCGACCCGTCGGAACGGTATCGTCTTTATTGAGCAAAGAGGGAAAGACGGACCCGCCGTGTTCGGCAACAATCTTAACCCGGCCAATGACCTTTTCTCTAAGGATGACGGGCAGACTATTGCCTGCGGTCCTCTCTCTCCCTATGACATGTTAGCGTATTGTGACTGGAGCGGACTGCGCCCTATGAGTGAACTGGAATACGAAAAGGCATGCCGACGTCCTTATCCCCAGATTCCGGCAAAAGGAGAATACGCCTGGAACAGCAATAGCGGAGTCAATCCTCTGACCGCCGAATCCGACCTCCTCTACCCCGGCGACGAGCGGGAACAGTCCGTTAATAAAAACCACAACGTAAATAGCGGAGGCATCATCGATGGTCCTGTAAGGTGCGGAATGTTTGCCACCTCTTCCACCAATCAAACCCAATCCGGAGCTACCTATTGGGGCGTTATGGACATGAGTGGTAATTTAAATGAATTATGTTATGTCGCAACAAGCTCCGGAAAAGGATTCGTTGCTACCAACGTTACTTACTCCCATGGTGACGGAGAACTGAATGCTGATGGTTCGACAGATATTTCTACCAGTTACTGGCCAAATGATGCCGCTGCATTCGGAGTTCGGGGAGGATGCTATCTCAATCCGGACAGCCTGTTGTATACTTCCAACCGTACTAAAGCTCGAGGACTAACTTATACTTCTTTTACCAAAAGATTTAACGATGTTGGTTTCCGGGGAGTACGCACCCTGCTTAACACCACCGGATTTGATGGTGGAGCCATCCTGTGTCCCAACAACACGACACGGGACTCTGTCTGTCCCAGTACGAGCGTGAAATTAACAGGTGTCCTGCCTAACAACAGTGTCGGAAAAATTTCATATTCTTGGTACTACAGTACGGACAGCGGAACTTCGTGGATATTATATTCGGGGAGTACGGGAGCTAACTTACAAGCTTCTTTCTCAAACACAACAACGACATTCAAAGTATACAAAATCAAACGGAAAGCGACTTGTGCCGTCGGCGAAGCAGAAGCCATCGCCACCCTTTACGTCGCTCCCAAACCCTGGACAAGTTCTGTGGAAACTCTTACCAATGCTTATCCTTCCTTTACCGTCACCTCTACGTGGGGTAACATGCCGCAAACGCATTGGAAATTGGAAACTCCCCCTGCGGGAATATCCATTAATAACAAAGGACTTGTAACGGGCTTGACTTCCAATTCCGTCTTTTGGACAAATGTAACGGTATCCTCTGACAAATGCCCGGGACAAGAATGGACAAAAAGACTGGAAATACAAAGAGAGTTTAAATATACGGGAAGTTATCAATCTATTACCTTGGCTCCTGGTAAATACAAAATGGAGTGTTGGGGAGCAAAAGGAGGACGCATCAGAATACAGGGAACATTAAAAACTTCTATTGGTTATGGCGGATACAGCAAAGGCGAATTGGTATTAACTTCTTCAAGAACTTTTTATGCTTATGTTGGAGGAAAGGGTGGAGACGGAGCGAAAAATAAAACAGGAGGAGCCGGGGGATGGAATGGAGGCGGTAAAGGAGGGAACGATGAGGGAGACGATACCGGTGGTGGAGGTGGAGGAGCCAGTGACATCCGTCTAGTCGCCGGGAACCTTTACTCCAGAATCATGGTAGCCGGCGGTGGCGGCAGTGGCGGTGCTGCTGGAGTTGGAGGAGGTTTAACCGGAGGTAATCCAACATCATTAGCTAGTGTCTACATTCAAGCTACACAAACAGCTTATTCCTTTGGAGTAGGAGGCGATGGGAAATATGGAGGAAGTGGCTATAGTGGTGGTGGCGGTGGCGGCGGCGGCTACTATGGTCCAAATACAAATAATAGAAGTCACTCTGGCGGTGGTGGTTCCGGTTTTGTGTCCGGGATGGCGGGATGCAACGCCATTACGGGCGACGGGAATCTAACCCCGACAGGGCAACCCAATCATTACAGCGGTCTTGTCTTCCAAAATGCTAGTATGTCAAGCGGAGTACAAACAGAAGATGGAAACGGACAAGTACGAATCAGCCCCGTCGTTCCATAGTCCCAAAAGAATGGCTGCAAAAGAAAATAGTGTTAAAAATTTAAGCCGCTGTTAGCGGTACATAACAAATGTTTAGGATTTAACACCGCAACTTGCAGGAACAAATTCTCTCGAACGGGTGACTTTCTGCAAACCGCGGCAAGAAAAAACAAATACAAACTGGAAACGGATTGGTAAGAATGAAAAAATAGGACAATGGAGCAGTGGAAAAATGCTTTTTCCATTGTTCCGTTTCTACCAATTTTTTTTACTCCAAAAAATAAAGGATATGTTTTCTACTAAAAAAGAGGCTCTTTTTGCATCAAAAACATACTCTTTTTGTACTGAAAAGAGCCTCTTTTTTTCAAACTAAGTATCCATTTTCAATTAATGCCCGCGAAAAAACAAATAAATATCTGATATTAAAAACATTAGCAATCATCATTTAGATACATCCGGCTTAATGACCCAACCCGTTATTTTTAAACCTATCGTTTTGCTACCGAAAACCTATCGTTTTTGAGACAAAAACGATAGGTTTTTAACATGAAAATGATAGGTTTTCCGAAAAGGGGTATTTTTAGCCGAAAAAAATGCACAGTTTCATGATGAAAAATCAAAGAGGTAAGAAACTGATGATACGGCCAAGACAATGGCTTTTTATCTTTTACATAAATCGTCTGTTTTCAACCTCAAATCTTATATATTTACAAAAAGTGCCAATATTGGCAAAAATAATAAATGAGTTATTTGGCAGTTTGCATCTTTTGAGTTATCTTGGTATTTACAAAAACATCAATCCCTGGTATACTGAAGAGGGTGTCTTGATAATGGGGTTGTTTGATTTTTTATTGAACACTTCAAGTCTTGATTATTAGCTTAAGAAGCCGAAAAAAACACGATTTCATGATGAAAAATCAAAGAGTTTAAAAAGCCTTTTCAACTTAAGAATGCAAGGCGAAGGCTTTTTTCCGGATAATCAGGTAGGCAACGTATACGGCGATGCCGGTTATGACCCATGATATGGGATAGACGTACATCAGGACTTCAAAGCTGCCGTACCGGGGTGTGACGGTATATATCCATAATAGCCGGAATAAGCATGTTCCGAATATGGTCAGAATGGTGGGAGTCATGGAATATCCCAATCCCCGCAGTGCCGCCCCGCTTATTTCGTAGCTGCACGCGATGAACTGAAAGAGCAAGACGTAACGCATGCGTATGGAGGCGTAATGTATAACTTCCGGACTGGAGGTGAACATACTTACGAAAAGTTCCCGCTGCCAAGCGATGACTATGTTCAGAACGGCACAACTGACGAATGCCATGAGCATGCTTTGCCGGAAGATTTTTTTACAACGCTCTATCTGCCCCGCCCCGTAGTTCTGACTGATGAAGGCTACCGCCGACTGTGCAAAAGCACTAATGACAAAGTAACAGTAGTATTCAAAATTGACAGCCGCCGAGGAGCCTGCTACTGCATCGGAACCGAATTTGTTGATGGTGGAAAGGATAAATACGTTGGAGATGGAAAATACCACTCCCTGTACTCCCGCCGGTATGCCTATCTGAAGTATTTTTTTCAATTCCCGCCGGGCTATCGACATTTTTTTCCATTCAAGACGGAAGGCGCCTTCTTCGTGTGTCAATAACCAGATGATTATGGCAGCGTTTACGATGTTCGACACGACTGTCGCAATGGCTACCCCTGCGACACTCATTTCAAATACGATGACTAAAAGCAGGTTTAGTCCTACATTGACAATGCCGGCCGCAATGAGGCTATAGAAGGGCCTTTTGGTGTCTCCCATACTCCGGAGTATGGCCGCCCCGAAGTTATAAATCATCATGAACGGCATTCCCAGGAAGTAAATCCGCAGATAAAGGGTGGCAAGGTCTATGACATCTTCGGGGGTATCCATCAGCTCCAATAAGGGCCTGGCGATGGATAAACCGAGCGCAAGCAAAAGGAGGCCGCTGGCCAAGGCAATGACCGCAACGGTATGAATGGCGTTCCGGATACCTTTTTCGTCCTGTTGCCCGATGTAGTGGGCTATAACGACGTTGGCCCCGACGGAGATTCCGACAAACAAGTTTATCATCAAACTGATTATCAAACCGTTGCTCCCAACAGCCGCCAATGCCTGACTACTTGCAAATTTCCCGACTACGGCAACGTCTACCGAGTTAAACGACTGTTGCAGGATTCCACTGGCTATCAACGGTAAAGCGAATGTCAGTATTTTCCGAAACAGACCGCCATGTAACATGTCCATCCGAACGGTTGCCCGCGGTTTATTTTGCTCCATGTTTCTCCCCGCTTTTTTGTTTATCAGTTATCCAATTCGTTGTTTCCTCCCTCTCTCAATATGGTGCGAATCCGCTGTCTCAAACTTACCTGCGCGCTGTCCAGTTTCGTCTGCCGGGAAGGGATGAACCAATCTTTGTATTTTGCTTTTGTAACCCGGAATTTCATTTTATCCAGCGTACCGGAAATATCTACTCCCGCACGGAAAGGCAAGGGCGATTTCAACAGTGATACATGGTATTTAAAGCTCATGTCCATGTTGTGCTCTCCTCCCACTGCTACTTTGTAGCGGTCGATTTCCAACAGGAAGGGGAATATTTCCACTACTCCGTCCCGTACCAAGATGTCTACCGAAATGCTGTCTATCATATTCTTCTGTTTGTTTTTAAACCACAGCATTTTCGATATTTCAGCAAAGGTTTCCCCGTCCATCAGCACCAAATCGTGTCCGTCCAGATAGGCCGCTCCCCGCAAGGTCGGCAAATCAACCATCAACGTGGAATCCAACCAGGCCTCGGCAGATACATTGAAGTCTACAACGCCTTCAAGTGAACGCAACATCGGGAAGAGTGTATCCAATGAGGGCATCATCCTTATCAGACTGTCTACCTGGATTTCGTGCATTTTCAAGGCAAATCCCGTATAGGCCCGCAAGGTATCGGTGGCTTTGTAGATACCCGTAGCATTCATGTCTGCCGCTGCGGAACGCAATGTCAAATCGGAAAGCTGGATGCACTGGTTTTTCATCACGACTTCTCCGTGTATGCTATCCATCAACAGTTTACCGAATATCATCCGGTCTATATCCATCCGGAAGAGGAAATCTATTCCCGGAGGAACGACAAATACAGTATTGTTTTCCGAGTAGACGATGGTATCGCTGACTGCCGATAAGTCATCCAAATTTTCTTCGTTACCGTTCACGGTTTCCTGTCTTTGTTCCGCTGTTTTGTTCATATAAGCGGTCCCGGCATCCAATGCCCTCATCAGCTGGTTGCAGTTTACCATACGTGATTTGACAGCCAATGACGCATATAGTGTATCATGCCGGAAAAATGCTTTCCACAGGTTTGTCACGCTTCCCGTCAGACGCACATCCGAACGTCCCAAGCGTAATTGGGCCGAATCCAATTGTATTTCCTTGCGATTGAAGTGTATCCGTGTTCCCGGCATACTGACACGCAAGGGGAAGTAAGGCGTGAATGCCCGCAAGCCCGTGAAATCAACATATCCCGAAGGAATCCATACTTTATCGTCCCGCCGAGTGCGCGTCGCATTCAGCTGAATGTCCGCTTTGGCCATGTTCAAGCGATTTCCCATTGAACGTAGCCGTAAACTATCTACCTGTAAATGGGATTCTATACGAGGTACTTTCGGGTTTCTTTTGGTCGGCATCAATTTTGCTTTTACGTCCGCCCGTTTCATCCCCAGCAGTAACGTGTCTTTTACGATAAGCAATGTCCTTCCGAGGTGCATACCGGAATTTACGGTCGCAATGGTGGTTGTGTCCCGCAGAGGCGTTGTTTTTAAGGTAACATACGCCGAATCCATTTTCAGATTTATCCTGTTTCTTACAAATACATCCAATCCGGTATATCCTACGATTCCATTTAATAAATCCACACCTTGCGTGACTTTCTCGTTTGCCCGGTTGGTGGCAAATGCCAATCCGGCGGATTTAACCTGGGCGCTGATGCTGTCTTGCGGTATAAATACCGATACGTCCTGCATTTTACACCAACCTCCCAATTTCAATTGCCCGTAATTTCCTCCCGTTATATCCGACATCAAGACTTTTGTCCGCAATGAGGCATCTATTTTTCCCTGACAGGTTACTCCGTCCGTCAGCGGGAATACATTGGTTATATCGTCAAAATCTACCTGGGCTTTTACCTGGGCTTTTATGACCGGGTCAGTCAATACGTCTTCGATGAGCGCTTCCGCGTCTATATCCGTCTTGCCTCCTTTCAGGCAAAAACTGTTCAATTTTACGACGGAGGGCTGCTGTTTCTGCAAATCGATTACTGCTTCAAAATCGGCATCCAATGCCTCTATACGGGAGGGCATTTCTTCATAGGCGACATAGCCGTCTTTGATGCGGAAAGCTGCGGTAATGAGGGGTACATTCTTTTTCCCATAGCTTCCCCGGATATCTCCGGTACACAGGATGTCTCCCCGTATGTCGGCCTTGTGGTCTTTCTGCAATACGGCTTCCGGTACTAAGTCGATTAAGGTTTTCAGGGAGGGTATATGTATCCCGTATTTTACATTCACGTCAAGCAGGCGTTGCACGGTGTCCGCCTTGACAGTTCCTCCGGCACCGAATTTTATTCCATTTACGGTAAATACGGCTTTATCCAATTTATATTGGAGGGAGTCGCGATTAATGCTCATGCCTGACTGCATGGCGAATGCCAGATTTTTTACCAATAATTTTCCTTCCTGCCAAAATAATATTTTCTTCGCATCGAAATCCAATTGCAAGTCCGCCGTACGCCCCAAGAAATTACCATCTATCCCTATGTCCATTCCTTCTATCCGCGTATAGAGGTCTGTGCTACGGTCATTTAATATCAAGTGTCCGTTTATTATCCTTACGTTTTTTATATCCAAAAGCATTTCTTCCGACTCTTCCTGCGTTTTCACCGTGTCTACAACAGTCGTATCGGAGGTCTGTTCAAAAATATTCCAGTTGGCCACTCCTTCCTGGTCCACATACGCGTATATCCTAGGATGATCTATAACGAAGTCTTTTACTTTTATTTTCTTTTTCTTCAAATAGGCCATCGGATTTACGGTAATCAAGGCTTTGTCGATATACATTAATGAGTCGCGTTCGACAGCCGTTGCCGATGAGTCCCTGAATACCCCCGAAATAATATGGGCATCCGAGATTTCCATTCCGAAATCGGGGAAGGTGGAGAAGAATGTCAGGTCTATTTTTCCAATCCGGGTCTCCGCCTTGAGATATTCATTTGCCATTTTTTCAACAAACGGGGTCAGTTTTTCGGAAGTAAATATGAAGTTGATGGCCAAGGCTACTCCTATCAACACTAATACAACCAACGAAAGGAAGGAGACACACACCCATTTCAAGCCTCTCTTCCACAAAGCTTTCTTTACTTTTTCAGTCATGATAAACTATGTATATAAAATCACATTTTCAAATAACGCAGCACACTATATTCGGGATGAGTAACCGTTTTTTCAGTCCACGAATCCGGTAGAGAATAAGATTGCTTCCACTTTTCTCACCATGTTCCGTTTTTTATCATCGGGAGCATAAACGTATCCCATCATGTATACAACCCGATCGTTTTTCTCATCCAATACGGTATTTAATACGAAAGGCCCTCCCATAAAATCGTTTACGACCGTCCACAGACCTTTCATCATTACGGCATAATGGTTTTCGTCGTAATTATAGGTTTCCGTTACAAGCGGAGTTTTGGTATCTATCGCCATGTAGGTGCCTGCCAAGGGTCCGGGGATGTTGCGTTGCAAAGCAACATTGACCGTGTCAATGATTCTATCGTACTGCAACTGCCCGATTCCTTCATATTTCCGCTGTATTACGATTATTCCCCTACTGTCTACTTTGGTTTCCCTAGATATCCATACAAAATCTTTCAGGTCTTTATTGACGTTGTATCCGAAAGGTATGTAACAGTAAAGTTTGTATTTGTTTTTCATCAATTCGGCAATTTTCGGCTCCGGCTTTTGCTTGTTCAATGCTATTTGCCTGTCGCGCTCCGCTTTCATGAATACATCCATCATTTCCTGCTTATGGGCATTGAATTCCTGTATGAAGGAAGCTCTGTCTGGTGCCATAATCTGAAAATATTTCTGTCCGCGCACCCACGGGCTTTCCCGGAATTCAAATTCCGCCAATTGGATGTCGGGAGAGATTTTCGCATACAAGATGTTCCGGTAGGCTTTTATATTGCCTTCAAAGGAGCTTCGGGGCAGATTAATTATATCAAACATCGGCTCCGGCTGCGGTAATCCCAATTGTTCCTGCCGGAACCAGTCTTTCACGGTATCCCCCGCTGGACTGTTCCAATCATTTTTATCCATGATTACCAAAACTTCATTGGTTGCTCCGGAAAAGGTAGCCAACGGCGCTTTACGGTCATTGCATGAGAATAGTGTAAAAACTACAAGCAGCCATGCCAAGAAACGAATTAAAGCAATTGTTTTCATAAGCGACAATTCTTATTTATTGATTATTTTATTTCTGTACCCTATTTATTTTTTCACTTCCAATATTCCTTTTACCGACCCGACAAGGATTTTTGCCTCGACCATCAGAGGTATTCTGTTTTCATCTTTGCTTACCCAGATTTTCATTCCCTCTCCCCCTTTAAATACATCGCCTTTTACCAACAGAGGCGAAAATACATAGGCATCCCTCTTTTTGCCCCCGATTTTTATTTCATCCGTACCTAAAAAACGTACGTACAAATCATGGATTTTGTCGTCCAGTAATATTTTGATAGGTATCGTGTCCTGTGAATGATAGGAATCAAAGTCCAAACCTCTCGCTTTCCAAGCTACCGATAACATGTCATAGGTGTCCGGCTGCAACGGTATTGTATCCCGCTTTTTGTAGCGATCTATTTTATGTATATCGGCAAAAATCCGGTTGTTGTCGTAATCCCAAAGGTAGTCGAAGGTTTTGTGATAACTCCCTTCATGTGCTTTGCGGGAAAATTCATAAGGTAAAAAGGTGTGTTGATTAAAATGGGTGATTAAGGTATCCCGCATTTTAAACATCCAATCCCATGAAGGCAATGAAGTTCCGACCGCTTCCAATTTCAAGGCATCAGGATATTTTTCCGATTCCTCTACCCGAAATGTGACGATTCCCGCCCTCATCCATATAATTCCCCAATTGTAGTATCCCGAATAAGTGAATTCCTCGTCTTTAGGGAAGACACTTATTTGTGCCGAAATTTCCAAAAATCCCCCCCATATCAGTATAAAAACAATTATTTTCTTCATTGTTTCAGATTAAATTCCTGTTCAATATCGAAATTCTGTCGAACATCTAATTCTCCCGGGAGATAAACAATTTTTTCCGGCTGGATTCCTTTTAAGTATAATCCCGTATCCCATTTACCGTTGCGGTTTTCATCAAATATTGCCCTGACACCGTATTTCCCTGCTTTCAAGTAGTCAAACTCAACTTCTCCCGCTTCCTGTATGATTTTTTCATCCACGATGGTAAAAATCTTGTGTCCGTTTTCGCTTTTTTTGTTTTCAGCCTTATAAAGTTGAATCAGCAGCTGCCCTTTTCCCTCCTGAATATGCAAAAGCAGTTTTCCATACGCTTCTTTGTTCAATACTTTAAATTTTTTCTCTAATTTGTTATTATGATTCCCATAAATGTCCGTCATGGCCGCAGAGTCGATTGTCAGCATGTATTCGCCGTCCGGCTTCCATTCCGTTTTCAGTTCGTACCTCCGCACTGACTGCGAGTCTCTTGTCAGCTCGTATTTCACCGGTTGATAAAGGGTATCTATTTTTTCCCATAATCTGATGCTATCCAAGTGTCCCGCCAAGGGTTTTTCAAATTCCAGCCCGATGCCCTTGTTTAAATCCTGCTCACTTTTTAAGCTCGAAGATATGTTTAAAAAGGTCATGTCCGGTTTCTTTTTATCGGAGGTATTTTTGTCCGTATATACCAATCTTACGGTATCCGTATAAGGCGAGTTACAATTTAAGGAGTCCGTACGTAAATACGATAATCTGAAATGCAAGGTGTCTCGCTTATAAACCGCAGAATCGGTCAGCCAGAGGTTTATCGTGTCTTTCCCGGCAGATTGTTCTGCTATATACCAAGGGGTATTCAGTGCCGTATCCAACAACTCTATCTTGAAGTCATTTTCCCCCGGTATGCTAAAAGTAAAAAACAAGGCTTCCCGACGCTGCCGGTCGCTATTGGTCATATACAGTTTTGTCTGGGTCTCCTGAAATAAACGCAAATATAAGTTGTTCGGGCCGTAAGCCAGGTAGTGCGTGGTTACGACGGAGTCTTCTCCCAATGTATCTACCCGGCTCATTTCCATCATTACCGGATGTACGAGAGAATCCATAAATCCGATTTGTTCCGCTTCCGGCACATATTTATAGTCCCGGTTGTCGTCCATCACCGCCACTATCTTGTAGTCCGCTTCTTTCAGATTCGTGAGACGGAAGAATCCGGCACTGTCCGTCCTCGCCATGTAATCGGGCAGTTGTGTGATAGGCACCGAATCCGCATCATCCCGATAAATAAATACATAGGCGTTGTATACCGGCTCATTGGTTTCAGCATCCACAACATTCCCGCTCAATTCGAGGGTATCGATTGAATTGCCCGTGGAAAAGACATAGCGATAGTATCCCAAGGGATTTCCCTCGTTATTATCAACTATGGCATCCGCGAAGTCCATGCTATATGTTGTTTCCGGACGTAAAGAATCTTGTATTTCCACCAGAATGTATTTCCCTCGCAAGCGGACTTTCGGCTTTTTAGCCTGAGGTGGAGAGATGATGAATTTTTCGTTCACATTTTTTAATTGAACGAATTCATCAAAATAGATACTCACACTTTTTCTATCGAAGTTCAGGTTAAAAGAACCGGGACGCTCTTCCACCACATGCGGAGGGGTTACATCTTTTGGGCCTCCTTCCGGATACCCTTTGTTCGCGCATGAATAAATGATGCTCCCCATGAATAACCATCGGCAAAACAGCCTCCAACCTGCCAATAAATGTCCTTTATCCATAAACTATTTTTACTATTGAACAACAAAGATAGTGCAAGTTGAATACAAAGTCAAACTTGCTTAAACAATTCCGCCCAAGTTCCTTTTATGCCAACGGACGCGCCAGACAAGCCAAGGTGTATCGTACGTTTCCGGCATCCGCCAATACTTTCAGGCAGGAGGAAACGGTTGCTCCCGTAGTGATTACATCATCAACAACCAACAAGTGTTTTCCGTTAATTTTCGCAGGGTTACGCAATTCAAATATGTTTTCAACGTTCCTACGCCTTTCTTCCGGCTCCAAACCGGTTTGTGAAATGTTGTCTTTTACCCGAACAATTACATCTTCCCATACCTCTATCCCCAATGCTTCGGAAATACCGCACGCTATCCGCTGCGACTGGTTGAAGCCCCGTTTTTTCTCCCGGGCAGCATGTAAAGGTACCGGTATAATCGCGTCCGCCTGTATTTTTCCCCGCATTCTCTCTCCCAACATTTTTCCGAGAAAGATTCCCAATTCTTTTTGCGAACGATATTTTACAGCATGTACAAGGTTTTTATATTTGCTGTATTTATTGTAATAGAAAAGAGAATGAAATCCTTCCGGCCTGCATTTTTCCTCAAAAGAAGAAAATAATCCGTCTCCTGAAATCAAGGCCGCATCAAAAAAAGGAAAGTCGTATAAACATGAAGTACACAGGAGATTTTCCCCTCTTGTCAGACCCGTTCCGCATACACAACACAGACGGGGATATAAAAGTTCTATCAAGGCATTAAGAAAAGAAAGCCCTATCCCCCTGTGCGGCATAAACAGTTAGTCTTTCATTTTATAAAAACGTACCCAACCTATCTCCATGACCGCCGGTACCATCCGTTCAGAAGGCTCACTGGTCGTTCCCAGACTAAAACCTATATACATCGGTGTATCCGGCACACCTTCATTTATTTCTTTCACGACCGTATCGTTGATTTTCCACACCATCCTGTCCCGTGTCCATTCCAATGTAAATATATAATAGTCATTCGGCAGTTTTACACCGTTCAATGCCTGCACCGTATTGATACATTGTGTCCGCAAATTATACATTGTTCCCATTTTCAATCCCTCCGGACCATTTTCCATAATCTGCACATGAGGCATCTCGTTATCCCCCCTCATCCAGAAACATTGTTTAACTTCGGTACGGGACAATTTTATTTTCGCTTCAAATTTTCCGAAACATTGCCGGAAATCAATAGCAGTACTCAACATGCCCGAGGTGTAATCAAAACTCTTTTCCCGAATACCCAAAGCCCTATCCCAATATTTACCGATAATTGATTCTTTCTTAAAATTCAGCATTACTGAATTCTTGGTAAAATTCACATTTTCGGGAGTAAATAATTGCACGTCTTCCCCAACGGCATAAGTATCGTTCAAGAATCGCTCGCCCGCATAATAACGGGTTATCCAATGATCCGTATCCAATTTGCCCTGATTGAAGTTATCCCTGAATACCAATTCCCATTTACACATACTCTGGAAATTCACATCGGCACAGAGGGTAAAATATTTTATAAGGTCAGAGCGTTTTTTCAACTGCTCAAATTCACACAGCAGTTTGTAATCATCGGTGGTCAGATATCTCTTTTTATTAAGAAGATATTCCCGATTTTTTTTGAAGTCCTCCGATTTTATATATTCGGCCAGCCGCTCAAATTCCTCCGGAACCGAGCTTTCTTTCATTTTTTGGTAAGACTTGAATTTTTTAAGTTTTTCAAAACGAAGCAAAGCTTTTATCCTTGCGTCTTTCAATACTTTTTTATAAGCCAGGTACTCTTCCGGCCTTAATTTTTTATCAAACCCAGCGGCATTGACAATGACCCGCAACTCTGCATACCGCTCGTACTCCGGAGAGGCCTTCGCAGTCAAATAACCCTTCAATTCCTGAGATTCGCGAATAATGTAGTAGGATTTCAGGTCGGCGGATTTCAGTAATTTCTTATACTTCTTTTCCGCTACATAATATTCACTGTTCTTATAGGACAATTGTTCTATTTTCCGGCGCCGCTCTTTAAATGCAGGACTATTTACGAATTCGTCCAACTCTTTATAACGCTTCAAATCCTCGCTGTTCGCTATCCGGTTATAGATTTCATAATCTTCATCGAACACTTTCCGTAAAGTCTCAGCCTCATACGTACTGCGAAACTTTTTATTTTTTGAAAAAAATCCCATAAATTCCTCTTAAACAAAGCAAAGTTAATGCAATAATTTTAAACACCAAACGCTATTGTTTCACAAAATGATATGTAATCGTTCCCGTCTGCGACACCGGCGCATCGGGTTTCTCATTAAATCTGGAACGCAAAGCGGCATTCACGGCCGCTTCGTGCAAGCATTCATCCATATCGGAATCCGCTTCACTAACGACTGCCCGCTGTACGGCCCCTCCCCTGTTTACCGCTATTCTCACGACCACCTTCCCACCAAACTCACACTGAAAAACAGGTATCGGCAATAAACGGGCAAACCGCCCTTCCACTTTATAGGATACGCTGCTTTTCCCTGAATAAAATGTAGACTTCAATGAGTCCAACATGGCTTCTTTCTTATCTGTAGCGTGCTGCAAACTATCCGATTTATAATTCCGGTCTTTTTTCGGTTTATATCGTCCCGAGGAGGATTGGTTACGGTCTAATTCCTCCCTTATTTCTTCTATATATCGCTCGACATTGCCTCCCGACTGCTTGCGCGATTCGACATTTTCATTCACTGCTATGGAGCGTAACATTTTCTGAATTTCTTCCCGGGATACTCTTTTACGGATTTCCTCTTTTTTCAATTTTTCTTCCAGCAGTTTCTGCCGTACCTGCTCGGGCGGGGCTGCCAATTCTATTTCGACCCTTTCGGGCTGGCGCAGTCCGGCAATTTCCATACTAAGCAGCAATATCGCCAACAAGAGATGGAATATCACGGTACCCATAATTCCGTATTTATGGGCATATAATTTTTTCACTATGTTCTCTTTCCAGCTCATGCTCTCATTTTTTCCTTCCCGCTATTCAAAGCGAATGGTTTTTATAGGCCGTATCCGCGATATTAACATGGTCGGCACAATCAACATGGATACGGAAACTACCAATACTCCTATGTTCAACCATACGACATACCACAAATTGAAATAAACAGGCACCGTATCCATGTAATAGGTAGCAGGGTCCAAGCGGACGATATGGAAATAATATTGCACCGCCCCCAATGTAAATGCCAAAACATTTCCCCATACCATTCCCTTACCTATCAACCCCGCCGATATATACAAAAACAGTTTCCGCAAATTGACATTTTTATAGCCCAATGACTTCAAGATGCCTATCAACAATGTTTTATCCAGAATCAGTATCAACAGCCCCGACACCATATTGAAGCCGGCTACCGTCAATAACAATATCAGGATGACCCATACGTTCATATTCAACAATTCCAGCCAGTCGAAGACTGCCGGCGATCTGTCGTACAATGTTTCTATTTTATAAAAATCATTTCCGTTCTCCAAGGGCAATGTTTCATCCATTTCCTCATAGACCGCAGGAAGATGCGCTATATCCGTCACATCTACGGCTATTCCGGTCATTTCTTCCTTATTCCAGGCATTCAGACGTTGCAGATGCCGCAAATCACACAATACAAATATGTCATCGTATTCCTTGAACCCCGTATTGTATATTCCCGCTACCGTAAAAACCCGCACACGGGGAGGTTCCTGCACAAAGTGTGCCTGTATCTTATCCCCTACGCTTAAATCCAGCATCGAAGCGATATTGCCCGAAAGCAATATTTCCGAGGAAGTTTGACTGCCCGTAAAATCAGGCATCCGCCCCTGTTTTAAATTGTCACGGAAGAAAGAAGCATGGAAAGAGGAATCCACCCCATACAGAATAGCCCCATGTATTTCTTTTTCACTTTTCAGGATGGTCGGTTTCATCACATAACCGTGAAAAGAAGCAACCCCTTTTATCCGCTTCAATCCCTCCACCAATGTATCCGTCACTACGATTCTTCCTCCTGTGTAGGAGTTGTAATTTCCATAAGAGACGATGTTCAAATGAGAAGAAAAGCCCGTTACCTTATCCGTAATCTCTTTCTTGAATCCTGTAATAATAAAGACTGAAAGCAACATCACGCACATCCCCAGCGCAATCCCCACCAATGCTATACGGACAATCGGAACCGATACGGAATGTTTATCGCTTCCTTTTAATAACCTGCGTGCTATAAATAATTCCAGATTCACTCTTTTGGGCTTAAACTCCGGCAAAAATAAAGCAAATCATTTAACTTAGCAATGACACACCGATACTTATTATAACCGTGATTATCCAGATAATTACAATAAACCCGCCATGCTCTTTTTACTTCTTTAACTTATTGTATATCTTTCGTTTCATAAACTAAAACCACATTTTCAAGGGCAAATACATGAAAATGACTAATTTTCCAGATAATCTACGGTGGAAATTTGTCAGAGATTTCTATAGGAGAATAGACAAACCGCAGGCTGATTCCGGCTTCATGCGGAATGAACCTGCGGTTAAATAATTTCCGAAAATTCTAAGATCACTCCGCCTTGCGGAAATGGATGCGAATGGTTTTGCCGGCGTACGTCCAGCTTTTACCGTCAGAACCATCGCCTTCGCTATTAAATTTCATATTTTCCGGAATTGTGCTATTGTCAAACCAAGCCGTCACAGGGAAAAGGCTCTCCCCGTCGCCAGGATTACCATAACAATACAAATAAATCAAGGCAGTATTCTGGCTTACATCCAAAGAAGTAAGTTGATTACCATAACAATACAAATAAATCAAGGCAGTATTATTACTTACATCCAAAGAAGTAAGTTGATTATCCTCACACCTCAAATAAGTCAAGGCAGTATTATTACTTACATCCAAAGAAGTAAGTTGATTATCCTCACACCTCAAATAAGTCAAGGCAGTATTCCCGCTCACATCCAAAGAAGTAAGTTGATTATAATTACACCACAACAGAGTCAAGGCGGTATTCTGACTCACATCCAAAGAAGTAAGTTGATTTTCACTACAATACAACTCGGACAAAGCTGAATTTTGGCTCATATCCAAAGAAGCAAGTTGATTAGAAAAGCATTCCAAAATGGTCAATGCAGGATTCCCGCTCACATCCAAAGAAGTAAGTTGATTATCACTACAATACAACTCGGACAAAGCTGAATTTTGGCTCATATCCAAAGACGTGAGTTTGTTGCCCCTGCAATTTAACGTAGTCAACGCTGTATTCTGGCTCACATCCAAAGAAGCAAGTTGATTATCACTACAATACAACTCGGACAAAGCTGAATTTTGGCTCACATCCAAAGAAGTGAGTTGATTCCAATAGCAAATCAAATAAGTCAACGCAGGATTCCCGCTCACATCCAAAGAAGTGAGTTGATTCCAATAGCAAATCAAATAAGTCAACGCAGGATTCCCGCTCACATCCAAAGAAGTTAGTTGATTAGCAGCACAAAACAACTCAATCAATGCAGGATTCCCACTCACATCCAAAGACGTGAGTTTGTTGCCACTGCAATTCAACGTAGTCAACGCTGTATTCTGGCTTACATCCAAAGAAGTGAGTTTGTTGCCACTGCAATTCAACGTAGTCAACGCTGTATTCTGGCTTACATCCAAAGAAGTGAGTTGATTATAATAACAAGACAAGTCGGTCAATGCTGCATTCTTACTCACATCCAAAGAAGCCAATGGATTATTACCACAGGATAATTCGGCCAAGACCGTATTTTTACTTACGTCTAACACTTTTAGTTGATTACTATCACAATACAACTCAGACAATGCTGAATTTTGGCTCACATCCAAAGATGTAAGTTGATTAGAACCACACCCCAAACCAGTCAAGGCGGTATTCCGGCTTACATCCAATGAAGTAAGTTCATTACCACGACAATCCAAATAAGTCAATGATTCAAAATACTCTATTCCCGCCAAGGAGGTCAAACCATTAAAACTGACATCAAGGGAATCAATATCTTTAACCTCATCATAAGTAATTTTTGTACAATCGGAGATATATCCTTTTTCTTGTAACACTTTTGCAAAAGCAGGGGCAAAATCCGAAATTTTGTCATCTACCTTATCATGATCCTTGCTGCACCCCGCCAGCAAAGCCACGCACAGCATACAATATAATAGTTGTTTCATAGTTATTTTTATTTGTAGTTATTAATTTCCGCATGGGGATGTCCCATACGCTCGAATGGGAGTATGTCACACGCCCGTGTGGGGATGCCCCATACGGACGTGTGGGACACCTCACTAATTCTGCTCTGCTTCCGGAACGTTCAACACTTTCTCAAAACGTGTGGTACGTGCCTGTTTCAACAGACTGCCCCCCGCCGAATACTGCGTGGTCAGTTCCAGATGGTAGTCGCCTGGTGTCAGCTTCGGTACACGGAATGATAACGACGACGGATTGTTTACCGTCAGACGGCGCATATCCACCGGTATGACGCTGTTATCGTCCACACGGATGAAGCGGATGCCATTGCCTTCGTCCTCGCCGGCTATCTGTATATTACGCCCTTTCACCGTCACCACTTCGTCGGGGGTTATCAAACCGTTCAACTCGCCCGTCCACGTATCCGTCACGCCCGAAATCTCCGGACCTGCGGAAGAGACGCCCAACACCTCTACCCCCACCTGTTTGATGCCTTCCCGCAATGCTGCACTCAATTGGAAATTCACACTCACTTTGTGCTTCTTCTCGTCAAATGTTTCATTCTTATCATACCACACACCCGACACGCTCGGATAAGCATAGAACACGCCCGTTCCCACACTGAAGCCGGCAAGCAACTTGTTACGGATTATCCGGTCACCACGATTCAGAATGTCAATTAGTGTTTCTAACTGAAATTCAGTACCTTCCTCCTGCAATGCCTTCGCAATGTCCCCGACTGTTACCATGTTGCCCGCTTTCACCTTGAGTGTGAAGTCATTCGGGTCTTCCGTCAGCGGATTATCCAATAACCAACCTTGCCAAAAATACTGTTTTGCCATACTAAAATTATTTAAGAATTAATAGTCACCGATTACATACCATAATCGTTTTATAATAAACACATTACACAACCAAAAAAACGTAGGTTTAAAATGGCGGAGTTTCAGGTAATAATAAGCATCCAAAACCTATAATTGTAAATTTTGTAAA
>NZ_CALPCZ010000013.1 GCF_943193135.1 Odoribacter lunatus | reverse complement strand
AAAGTAGCTATCAGATATAATCCATCACCATGCCTTGCATTAGCATCTCCAAGTCTAATACCAGCATTTATTCCCTTAAAAACTAAACCTCCTCCTTCATCTTCCACACAAATAACTACATTCGTAGGATGTTTCGTAGCTGTAAGTGTCAGTGTTTTGCCTTGTTTACCATTATTTCCATATAAGATATAAGTACGTACAGCATTTATAATGGCTATCGTTATGCATCCCATAAGAAAAGAAGGAAGTTTAAAACTATCAATAACAAGCTCTATAAAATTATCTACAGCTGCTGAACTTGTCATTTGTGCGGGAATAGTTATGGATAATTCATCTATTTTATTCATTAATTTGTGCCTGAGTGTTTAACCTAGATATTTTCCTCCTGTCCGGAAAGTTAACTTGAGCCGAATTGAATGGCTCCGCTACTTTCCGGTCTCGCTCGAAATCATTGAAAAAGTCAGAATAACTCATCAGAGTTATTTCCGTCTTTTCCAACAATTTCACCTGCCTCTTTTTATATAAAGCGTATTTTTTCTCATTTTATTATCAATTGTTTATAAAGAATATTGTTGAAACATTATGAATGAAATTACGTTTCTATTTATCGCCTATTGGCGTTTAACAAACCTACGAAAAATGCATTAATTGCATAAATTTTAAATTTAAATGGCATTAGCTGATATAGAACAATATGTGATTGATAAAGTAAGAGCTAAAAGGCTTGAACTGAATTGGACACAGGAAGATTTATCAGCTGCTTCTGGCTTATCACAGGGATTTATCGGCGATGTCGAATCGGGCAAGAGAGAGAAAAAATACAATTTCAAACACATAAATACCTTTGCCAAGGTATTTAAATGCTCTCCTAAAGATTTCTTACCTAACCTTCCTTTCTGAATAGAATTTACGTCTATAAATTTTTTTGCATACATACAAAAACGTGGAATATTGATAACCATTTGTGTCTAAAGGCTCTGCAATAGCCTGTCCAACTAACAGTACAATAATTCCACGTATAAAACATGAAACTAATTGACTGTCTCGTTGGACTTTTTGAATATTGCAGATTCTTAGACCAAGACGTTCATTTAGTTTACTGAACCATTCCAATATTTTAGAATGGTTTTTTATTTTTAATCTTTTCTATTTTAGTCTACCAAAAATTTAAATTATAACTCTATATATAATATTTGTAAGACCCCATAAATATGGACTGGCTTCGTTTACAAAAAAAGTAAATTCTTTTGAATCTTCAAAATGCTATTAGCTATATTAGCGTCAGCTAATAGCGAGTTGTATTTTGAGTGCCTCAAAATTTTTCGAGTAACTCGAAACTCGCCCTCATACTTTGTGTTCGGGAAAGGGGACTCCCAAGTCGTCTCCCCCCATATAAAATACCATAAAACTTGAACTAAAATAGACACCCTTAAAATCGACAACAATATAAAATACTGTCAAAGCACATAAGGCAAATAAGAAAATTGCGAAAAAGAAGGGAAAGACATTTATTTTTATCTATATTTGTCCAAAGAAACAAAGCAGAAACCAAAAGACAATTCCTGCCAGTTTAGTGCCAAAAAAACGTTACTAAATCGTTACGATTACAAGTAATTGTTTGGAGAAGGTTTGAAAATTAACAAGATAAGTTCCAATGGTTAAAAAACCCACGGGATCACAAAACAGCAACCCAAAATACTAAAATCAGTGTTTTGGGTTTTATTTTAATTATCAATTCAGTTCTATGTCATGAATATAAAAACCAAAGGCTATGTATTAGGGGCTATCGCAGCTGCTACATATGGTATGAATCCGTTATTCGCCCTCCCTTTATATCAATCTGGCATGAATCCGGATTCGGTTCTTTTTTTCAGATATCTGTTTGCGATTCCGGTATTGGGTTTTATGCTTAAAGCACGAGGGAGAAATTTTCAGTTACAACGAAAAGAGATTGTACCTCTGATTATCATGGGATTATTAGTCGCCCTTTCCTCTCTCCCATTGTTTCAAAGCTATAATTATATGGAAGCCGGTATCGCTTCTACTCTGTTATTCGTATATCCGATTATGGTTGCGATTATTATGGCCAGTCTTTTCAAAGAAAGATTATCTTTTCAGACTATTCTGTGTATTATATTGGCATTAGTCGGTATTGGGTTACTCTATAAAGGAGGGGACGGTTTGCCACTTAATCTTACAGGTATTCTGCTAGTAATGCTCTCGGCGCTTTCCTATGCTATCTATATTGTAAGCATAAACCGCCCAATCTTAAAGGATATAGCGACTCTTAAACTAACCTTTTATGTCTTACTTTTCGGATTGTCTTTATTTTTTGTCCGAGTAGATTTCGGGAAAAGTCTATGTTTGGCACAGGAGTGGTATTTATGGGGCAATTTGATAGCATTAGCTCTTTTCCCAACTGCTGTATCTTTTCTCTGTACTACCCTTTCCATCCAATATATCGGTTCTACTCCAACAGCTATTCTCGGAGCTTTAGAGCCTTTAACGGCGGTATTCTTCGGCATTACTGTTTTCGGAGAAGTTCTGACATTCAGATTGGGATGCGGTATTATCATGATTATCTGTGCTGTTACTTTTATTATAGCAGGAAGTAGTATTACTCCTTTTCTCATTCGTTTCAGAAAACTTTTCCCCAGACTTCCTTTTAAAAGAAAAGTAAATCCCTAATAGATGAAAAATACGTAATTACCGTTCTTTCTATATTCTAAATATTTTTCATAGTTTTGCTATCGAAAACGTTAACATTCATACAATATGCAGAACAAGTATATCTTAAATCCTAACCCATTAGTACAATTTTTACAAAAAGACCGTAACGATTTTACAAAAACGGATCTCATCAAATACATAACGGAAAATAACATTGAAATGGTCAATTTTCGTTATATCGGTGGAGATGGCCGGCTGAAAACATTGAACTTTATTATCAACAGCCTCCAACACCTTGACAGTATCCTTACCTATGGGGAACGTGTAGACGGTTCAAGTTTATTTCCTTATATAGAGGCGGGAGCAAGCGATTTATATGTTATTCCGCGTTATCGAACAGCTTTTCTGAACCCTTTTAGTGAAATTCCGGCAATTGACATTCTATGCAGCTATTACACCAAAGAAGGCAAACCATTGGAAAGCGCACCGGAATACACCCTACGAAAAGCACACGAGGAATTCAAGAAAGTAACCGGCATGGAATTTCAGGCAATGGGAGAATTAGAATATTACGTCATCAGCGAAAAAGAAGAACTTTTTGAAACTGAAGACCAAAAAGGCTATCATGAATCCACACCTTTTTGTAAATGGGCTGCTTTCCGTTGCGAATGCATGCGTGCTATTGCTCAAACAGGAGGACAAATCAAATACGGACATTCAGAAGTCGGCAATTTTACATTGGGAACAACTGCCTACGAGCAGAATGAAATAGAATTCCTGCCTGTCAATATTGAAGACACCGCAGACCAATTGGTCATTGCCAAGTGGATTATGCGCACACTGGCGGACCAATACGGAATCAATCTGACTTTCGCTCCCAAAATCACAGCTGGCAAAGCCGGAAGTGGACTTCACATACATACCCGTTTAATGCAAAACGGACAAAATATGTATATTAAAAACGGAGAATTGACACCCGCGGCATTAAAAGCAATCGCTGGAATTCTCGACATCGCCTCCTCTTTAACAGCCTTTGGCAATACAAATCCAACTTCCTACTTCAGACTGGTACCGCACCAGGAAGCTCCGACCAACATCTGTTGGGGAGACCGTAACCGATCAGTACTTGTCCGGGTTCCACTCGGCTGGACTCAAGGTGCATCACACATGATAACAGATGCCAATCCACTTGAAAAAAACGCACAAGAAAGCGACCCAGGTATAAAACAAACAGTAGAATTCCGCTGTCCTGACGGGTCTGCCGACCTCTATTTGCTCTTAGCCGGACTAGCAGTAGCCGCACGCCATGGATTTGAGATGGTCAATGCAATCGAATATGCCCAAGAACGCTATGTAAGCGTTAATATCTTTGATGATGCCCACAAGGCAACAGCCGAAAAACTAAACCACTTACCCGCGTCATGTGCAGAATCAGCCGAGTGCCTTGAAAAGCAACGGCATATTTATGAAGAACACCAAGTATTTAGTCCTAAATTACTCGACGGTATTATTCATAAACTAAAATCATACAACGACCGCACATTAAGACAAGAAATCGGCAATAACACCGAACGTCTTACCGAACTTGTCAAAAAATACCTCAACGCAGAATAATGTGAAACATAAAAAGGTTGGCAAAAGCCAGCCTTTTTATATATTTGTATCAATCAAAATCTTAAAAATCATGCAAACAACAGTCATCGGCGTTGCCGGAGGTACCGGTTCAGGAAAAAGTACATTAGTAAAAAAACTACGCGAAGCATTTGCCGAAAAAGACGTTGTAACACTCAGCCATGATTACTACTATAAAGAAAACAACGACATCACATTAGAAGAAAGAAGAAAACTCAATTATGACCACCCGCAGGCATTTGATACACAAATGATGATTGAGCAAGTCAAAGCTTTAAAAGAAGGTGTTCCGGTCGAACGCCCCGAATACTCATTTGTAGACCACAACCGCCTGGCAAAAACAATAAAAGTCATCCCCGCTAAAGTCTTGATTGTAGAAGGAATTCTTATATTTGAAAATAAACAATTACGGGACCTCATGGACATCAAAGTATTTGTTGATACGGATGCCGACATCCGATTGGCTCGGCGAATATTGCGGGATGTCAGTGAACGGGGACGAAGTATGAAATCCGTCATCAGTCAATACATCACCACCGTCAAACCCATGCACGAAGAGTTTGTTGAGCCTTCTAAAAAATACGCAGATGTTATTATTCCGGAAGGAGGCTTTAATTCCGTAGCAGTAACCATGCTCATCGAAAACATAAAATCAGTTATCCGATAAAGCCACCTATATCTTACAATTCTATAGTAAAACGAGTCTCCTTATCAGGAATCGAATGCACCCGAATAGACCCGTTATGGGCTCGAATAATTTGCCGGGCTATGCTCAATCCAATACCGGAGCCCTGCTTCTTCGTAGTAAAAAATGGAACAAATATTTGCTTCATAAGCTCCTCTGGTATACCGGGACCATTATCTTTGATAGTAAAAATCGTCCGGTCATCTTTCGTCTTATAAGCCGCAATTTTAATAACAGCATCCGCCCGCCCCTGCAAAGCCTGAATTGCATTCTTCACTATATTAATCATCACCTGCCCCAACAAATTGGAATCCGCATACAACTTCAAATCCTCAACCACCTCACTCGTATCAATTCTTACAGAATTAAAATTATCTTCAGCACTACACAGAATCACGATCCGCTGCACAAATTCCAAAACATTAAACAACTCTTTCGCGGGAGTTGGTATTCGGGTAAACTTCCTGTAAGACTCCACAAAAGAAACCAATCCTTTACTCGTCTCACTAATAACATGCAACCCGTTTATCGCATTCTCCCTGATATGATGACTTTCACCATTTTCATTCTCATATAAAGCTAATAACGTATCACTCAAAGACGTAATCGGAGCTATCGAATTCATAATTTCATGTGATAAAACCCGTATCAATTTAATCCATGATTCTATCTCCTTCTCATCCATCTCATTATTAATATCATGAATCACGACTAAACGAACCTCCTCTTTATCCAGCAAGAAACCCGAAACCTTAATACTCAATTGAATCGTCCCGCGTTCCATTGTTAATGAACAAACTTTCTCATCCCCCGACTTAATATTTTCAAACAACACTGTAAGAGCGGGATCAACATGATCTAATTGCCGAACATGAGTAAACACATTTAAACCGAGCAACTTCAATGCAGCAGCATTGGTTTGCACAACGAACCCGGCAGCATTCAATATCACAATACCTGAATTAATACTTTCCAGTATCAATTCATAAAATTTTTCCTTCTGTTGTGCCTGAATTCTGGTCTTTTGCACAATCCCCTTCATTTTATTAAGAATAAAGCTCAGAAACATTTCCGAACTAGTACCCTGTCTCTCTATAAAATTAATAGAATAATCATCATTCTCTATCGCTTCAAAAAAATAAGCAATCTTACGATTTACCGAATTATACAACGTCAATGTTTTGGAAATAAAAACAATTCCTCCCCCTACACACACACACACACCGACATAAAACCCAGCTGCAAAACAAACGCATCCACCTACGGTAAAACCGACGATAATCAAAACATACAACAAAAGGTGCAACGAAATCCTCCGGAACATAAATCAAAGATTATACTTTTTCATCTTATTATATAGCGTTTGCCGCGTAATCCCTAATTGGGAAGCCACTGCCGATAAATTCCCATTACTTCGGTCAATAGCCATCTTTATCATTTGTCTCTCCATCTCCTCCAACGTCTCATTCTTTTCCACAAAAGTTGTTGTCACAGTCTTAAAAAAGAAATCGGAAGGCTTTATCGAATCCCCCTCACACATAATCACCGCTTTTTCAATTGTATGCTGTAACTCCCTGATATTTCCCGGCCATCTGTACTCCATCAATTTATTTTTCGCCGTCTGCTGCAATTTAATATTTTCCTTACCGTACTTCGACATATACTTCTTCAAAAAATATTCGGCAAGAGGCACAATATCTTCTGTACGATCACGCAAAGGCGGCACTTCTACATGAATCGTATTAATACGATAAAGCAAATCCTCCCTGAACACCCCTTTCTCAACCATTTGCTGCACATTCCGGTTCGTAGCGCAAACCAAACGAATATTTATATCAATCGGTTTATTAGAACCGATACGGGCAATCTTACGACTTTGTAACGCCGTTAGTAATTTAGCCTGCAACGCATAAGAAAGATTCCCTATTTCATCCAAAAACAACGTCCCCTTATTAGCCGCTTCAAACTTACCTGCCCTGTCTTCCTTCGCATCGGTAAACGCCCCTTTTACATGTCCGAACAACTCACTTTCAAACAAAGTCTCCGTCACGGCCCCCATATCAACAGAAATCATCACCTCCGAAGAACGATTGGACAACCGATGAATCTCACGGGCAATCATCTCTTTCCCCGTCCCGTTCTCTCCTGTAATCAGAACATTGGCATCCGTTTTTGCCACCTTACTTATCAAATTATACACCTGCATAATAGCCGGAGAAGTACCCCACAGCATAGAAGGCTCACGATTCAACTGATTCTTTAAAACATTCTTCTCCTCTCTTAACTGCTTCACCTCCCCCTGCGACTCCCTCAACCGGTAAGCAGAAAGCAACGTCGCCACCAATTTAGCATTATCCCAAGGCTTCACAACAAAATCCGCCGCTCCTTCCTTCACCGCCTTTACAGCCAACTCGATATCCGCATAAGCCGTAAAAAGCACCACAGGAATCTCAGGACTTAATTCTTTAATTCTGGCCAACCAAAACAAACCCTCATTCCCTGTATTAATAGCCGCCGAAAAATTCATATCCAACAATATCACATCCACCTTCTCTTCCGCCAAAATAGAAGGTATTCTTTCCGGTGATACAGACGTAATTACCTTCTCAAAATAGCTTTTCAACAACAACTCCACAGCCATCAAGACAGACTTATTATCGTCTACCAATAAAATCGTTCCTTTTTTTGTCATCATCTTACTTTTATTTGCTCAAAACTAAAAAGCATTTTCCATATATCCATAACATCTGTAAAAAAATTAGACATTCTGATCCATTTTAATTTTCCTCCACAAACTACATCCTTATGTAAAAGAATCACACAACAGTGTCTATATTTTTGACACACCGGATTCTACAACGAAGCACAAACACCTATAAATAAATATATTACATTTTTGGCACGGTTTTGGCATATATCCATACAAACAAGAAAAATTAAAACAAAACCATATGATTAAATCAAATCTATTCATCCTATTTATCGCACTCCTCTCTCTTTCATCAAATGCCCAGTCATCCAAATGGACATTACAAGAGTGCATCAATTATGGAATAGAACAAAGTCTTTCCATGGAACGTCAGTTATTAAATAATGAAATCGACAAAACACACCTAAGAGACGCCTATTTAGACTTTCTTCCCAGTGTCAGCGGATCCTCCAGCATCGGTTACAACTTCGGTCGGTCCATTGGTGAAAACAATACCTACATAAATACCCGCATCATGGCAAACAGCTACTCATTGGGAGCTTCATTAAATCTATTTTCAGGCTTCACCGCCATCAATACATTGCGTTACCGCAAAGTATCCAAATTAAAAGGTATAAAAGACTCCGAAAAACGTGCCAATGACATTGCAATCAACATCATGCAGGCATTTTACGATTTAGCCTATGTAGAAGGACTTATTGAAATCTCCAAAGAACAATTGGAAAACGCCCAATTACAACTAAAAAAAACACAACGGCAATATGAACTGGGAATCAAACCCAAAAGCGACTTATTTGATTTGCAAGCGCAAGTCGCCGAAAGCGAATACAGCTTAATTTCCAATCAAAACAAAAAATCCACAGCATTGGTTACCCTGAAACAAATCATGAACTACCAAGCAGACGAAGAATTGGAAATTAATGCCTCCACACTAAGTAGCATCTTGCCGGAAAACGAATCCATCAATACGGAGCAACTTTTCAATCAAGCCGTAGAACAGCTTCCGGAAATCAACTCCGCCCAATTTGCCATAAAAACCGCCCGCCTCAACTGGTACATTTACAAAGGACAACTATTACCATCTTTCAGCATGTCCGGTAACCTGAACACCTCCTACTACGACACGCAAAACAATTCTTTTTCCAAACAATTCAAAGACAACCTGGGAAAAAGTTTCGGTTTCAGCGTAAACATCCCTATCTTCAACGGATTATACAGACACTCCAACATCACACGCGCCAAATATCAAATGAAAGACGCAGAATACGCTTATCAGGAAACCATGCAAAACGCATACAAAGAAATCGAATTAGCCGTTCTGGAACTCCAAGCCGTAACCCAGGAATACAACATGGCCATCAAAAAACTGAACTTCAGCGAACTCTCTTATCAAGCCAACAAAAAGAAATACGAACAAGGACTTGTAACCATTATGGACGTCAATACAAGCGACAACAACTTGAGACAAGCAAAATTAGACCTGCTAAAAGCCAAACTGACCTACGGAATAAAAAAGAAAATGGTTAGCTTCTATCAAGGCACACCATTACAGACAAAAATAAAATTCTAAACAACATTCACTAAAAAACAATAAAAACACAATACATCATGGACAAAATCATCGAAAAGAAAAAAGGATTAAAGAAAAAACATATCCCTTACATCATTGGAAGCGCCTTCGCCTTATTATTCATTGGTTGGCTAATCTTCGGAAACCACAGCTCGACGCTACGGGTAGACAAAAGTAAAATCACCATTGAAGAAATAAAAAAAGACATCTTCAACGACTACATCCGGATAATGGGCAACGTCGAACCCATCATGTTCTTCCAGCTAAGTGCACTGGAAGGCGGAAGAGTTGTTGAAAAAGTCGTAGAAGAAGGCGCTATGGTACAAAAAGGAGACATCATCGTAAAATTGGAAAACCCCAATCTTTCAATGGAAATCCTCAAAAGCGAAGCAGACTTGGCCTACCAGGAAAACGAACTGCGTAATACCTTGCTATCCATGGAAAAAGACAAACTCAGCATCCGTCAGGACCGTCTGCAAAGTGAACTCACCGTTACCCGCAATAAGCGCAAATACGAACAAAACAAAAAACTATACGAAGAAGACCTCATTGCCAAAGAAGACTACCTCACGGCCAAAGAAGACTACGAAACCTCCGTAGAAAACAACCGAATGCTCATCGAACGCCAAAAACAAGACTCCATGTACCGGGAAATTCAGGTAGAAAACATGGGAGAAAGTCTAAACAACATGCGCCGGAACCTCAAACTCGTACGGGAAAGATACGACAACCTAAACGTCAAAGCCCCCATCAGTGGACAACTGGGAACCCTGGCAGTTGAAATAGGACAAAGCGTTTCCGGAGGAATGGAAATCGGAAAAATCAACGTCCTCGACAACTACAAAGTCGTCGCTCAAATCGACGAACACTATATCGACCGCGTAAGAAAAGACCTCGAAGCCTCGCTGGAACGACAAGGAAGCAACTACCACATGAAAGTACTGAAAGTCTACCCCGATGTAAAAGGAGGACAATTCAAAACAGACCTATGCTTCGTAAACAAAATGCCGGATAATGTCAGAACAGGACAAACCTATCACATCAACCTGCAACTGGGACAATCGGACGAATCCGTATTGATACCGCGAGGCGCTTTCTATCAAAGCACCGGAGGGCAATGGATATTCGTCGTTTCACCGGACGGCAAAGAAGCCTATCGCCGAAGCATTAAAATAGGCAAACAAAACCCGCAATATTACCAAGTCATTAACGGACTGGAACCGGGTGAAAAAGTAATCACCTCCGGATACGAAATGTATGGAAACAACGAACGGTTAATTCTAAAATAAAACTGACATTTGAGTACTGACATATTTGGAAAAAAAGAGATTATTTCAAAAATAATCTCTTTTTTATACCCTATTTTTGCACAAAAACAAAACATGTGTAAACTTCATTATTTTCTGACAATTTTCTTTCTCGTAAGTTGCCACACGGAAAATTCTTTGTCTCCTCGTTTAAAAGAACTGGACTCACTTTTAACCCAAAATCCGCAACAGGCCCTGGATAGTTTATCCCACATAACCCCGACAGAACTTGACAAAAACGACCGCGCTTACTTTTATCTACTTGAAGCTGCCGCAAAAGACAAAAACTATCAAAAAATATCCGACGACTCCACCTTACGTATTGCCGAAAAATACTTTTCTCAAAAACATGATTACCACAACACCGGACGCACCCAATATTACCTTGCCAAATACCTCCTCAACACCAATGACCCGGCCGCAGCTTTCATCTCTCTAAAAAACGCCGAACAAAACATAACAAAAGCAAATCCTACCGACCTGTATTTATTGGGGTTGATTTATTCACTCCATGGCACTATTCAAGGAAGACAAGACAATTGCCAAGAAGCACAAAACTATTATCAAAAATCTTACGATATCTTTAGTGACATAAAAGACACCCTTTCCATGCTGACAATTGCGAAACAAATAGCATGGATGTATATGAGTCAGAAAAAGTTTGAAGAATCCGAAAATACCTTACTGAATGCTATAAAATTAATTGAAAATATCACGAATAACAATGAGCAATTCATAAACTTACATGCAAGTCTATTGAATGCTCTATCCCAACATTACAAAAACAAAGCTAATACAAAGAAAGCCATTATCTCAGGAAAACAAGCTATAGAAATACTAGAAAATTATAATTTACCCATACCATCCAACCTATACTGCACCTTACTAACTGCTATTCAACAAACAAATGACACAAACAGCATTCATAAATATTGTAACAAAATGCTCACACGAGCTGAACAAGAAAATAATTTACTCAATCTTATAAGAGGCCACCATTTATTAATCTTTTTAGCAAAAGCAGAAAGAAATTTCAAACAAGCATGTACTTTACAAAAGAAATACATCGCACTGAAAGACGAATACAACAAACAACTAAAATTCAATGAAATCATCCGACTTGAGAAAAAATACAACTATGCGGAAAAAGAAAAAGCATATTACAAAGCACAAACCAAAATCCTTTGGTTATGTATCTCCATCCTCATTCTCCTTTTCCTGGGTTCAATTATCTTGTTATATTATACTTGGCGACAACGAAAACTAAAAAACAAAAATGCACAACTCATCGGACAAATGGCCAAAGTGGAGTGGGGACTTACGCTATCAAAAGAATTAATGAAAGACGACAGCCATCAATATGCCCGATTGGAAGAAATACTCTGCCGGCACGCCACCCACATTCCACAACAAACATTGGATGAATTTCGTTCACTTCATCACGACTTGCAAATCAACTATTCACAACGCCTGCTTCTCTCTTTGACCGACCTAAACAACGAGTTTACTCAAAAATTAAAACAAAAACATCCCAACCTTTCGCCCAACGATATCTTGCTTGCCTCCATGATACATTATCAATGGGACAACAACGACATCGCCCAAGTTTTTCAAACCTCACTGGAAGCAATCCAAAAAAGGAAAAAACGATTAAAAAACAAACTCACCAGAAAACAGGCAGACATTCCAAACATCGAACAATACCTCATCGA
Source organism: Odoribacter lunatus (assembly GCF_943193135.1). GTDB lineage: Bacteria > Bacteroidota > Bacteroidia > Bacteroidales > Marinifilaceae > Culturomica > Culturomica lunata. The sequence goes on along the minus strand of NZ_CALPCZ010000013.1, from coordinate 53,525 downwards.
AATTTAAAACTGTTATAGCCTTTTTAACCTCGTCCCTCTGTCACTAAAGATAAACTCATGGTAATCAATACTAAATAATACAGTTTATCGGACATTGTCCCTCCTTGTGTCCTCTGTGTTTATTTGGCTATGTGAAAAGGAGTCACTTATTTTGACAAAATTTCAAACAGCAAATAAAACGACTATGAAAACAAAACTATTTATGATGGTGTGTCTATTGGGTATAAGTCTTTTCTTTCCGAAAACATCTCATGCCCAATTAACGGAAGAAAACCTAGAATTACAATCCAACTGGGATGCAGAATTCGGTCCGGTATCACTTCAACCGGAATACCTGACTGCCACCCTTTCTCATGTAAACCGTACCATTACAGGTACATTTGCATTTAACTACGGGTACGTCACATTCTGGATTGTAAGTGAAAAAGGAGAACTATGTTTAAGTGAAGAAGTAAACGCCGTAGCCAATGGCTCCTATTACCTTGACTTAAGCAAACTAAAAGCCGGGAAATATCGCCTGCAATGTTATTTGCCGGGAGAACCCACGCAAGTTGCCAATTTTGAATTGCATTAAAAATTCCTGACAGAATTATAAATCAATTTCCTGTTTCTCAGAACCTGCACATTCTAGTAACTTCTAATAATTTCACCAAGCTTTATTTAGATTTCTACATTTGAATCTGTGCAGGTTCCCTTATTTTCATCCGATGATGTTTTTTACTAAATTCGCCACACAAAAGCGATTTAAAACATCATTCTATGAAAAAAATTATTTTATCAGCACTCCTACTGCTCTTCTATGTAGGAATCTATGCACAGGAAGCCCGCCTCTTAAGGTTTCCGCACATTCAAAACAACACCATCGTATTCTCCTATGCAGGAGACTTATATTCCGTTCAGGCAAACGGAGGAACCGCCCGGCGACTGACCTCCCACCCGGGATACGAAATGTTTCCCCGCATATCTCCCGACGGGAAATACATCGCATTCACCGGACAATATGACGGGAACACGGAAGTCTTCGTTATCCCCGCAGAAGGAGGCGAACCCCGAAGATTAACCTTTACCGCCACCTTGGGACGGGACGACCTGGGAGACCGAATGGGACCCAACAACATCGTTATCGGCTGGACACCCGACAGCAAAAACATTCTGTACCGCACCCGCCAATACACCTTCAACGACTTTACGGGACAACTCATGACCATTCCTGTAGAAGGCGGAGAAGCAACCGAAATACCTTTGAAAAACGGAGGTTTCGCCTCCTTCTCACCTGACGGGAAACAACTGGCTTACAACTATATATTCCGGGAATTCAGAACCTGGAAAAGATACCGGGGAGGGATGGCCGATGACATCCGGATTTTTGACTTCGATACCAAAAAATCCGAAAAAATCACCGACAACCCGAACCAGGACATCATCCCCATGTGGAGTGCCGACGGAAAAGAAATCTACTACATCTCCGACCGGGACAACGTCATGAACCTTTACGCATACAACATTCAGGACAAAACGACAAAACAGCTGACGCAATACACAGACTACGATATCAAATTTCCGTCCATCGGGAAAGACCAGATTGTCTATGAAAACGGAGGATACATCTACAAATTCGACACCCGTACACAAAAAGCCGAAAAAATAAACATATCCATCGAAAACGACCAGACCTACTCCCGTCCCGAACTAAAAGACGTAAGCGATAACATCAGCCACATCGACTTAGCCCCCAACGGCGAACGGGTATTGATTACAGCCCGGGGAGACATCTACTCCCTTCCCGCCAAAGAAGGCATCACCTACAACCTGACAAACTCCTCCGACGCCAACGACTTCGCCGGAAGCTGGTCGCCGGACGGAACCCAAATCGCATACATTTCAGACAAAACAGGTGAATTCAACATCTGGATACGGGACGTACAAAGCGGCCAGGAACGCCAGCTAACCCGAAACCTGCAAACCTACATCTTCGACTTCCTTTGGTCTCCCGACTCCCGGAAAATCCTGTGGAACGAAAAGAAAAACACGCTGAACATCACAGACGTCACCACCGGACAAACCGAAACAATCGAAACCTCCGGCATAAGCCCCATACACTCATACAACTGGTCACCGGACAGCAAATACATCACCTATACCCTGCCTCAAAAAACGATGAGCGACATCATCGTATATGACATCGCCAACAAACAAAAACACCGGATCACGGACGGTTGGTACGGAGCCAGAGCATCCAATTTCAGCAAAGACGGGAAATACCTGCTGTTCGTCTCTTCCAGAACCTTCAACCCGACATACAGCAGCACCGAATGGAACCACATATACAACAACATGCAAAAAGTATATATCCTTCCATTAACCCGTGACGCCAAAATACCCTTTGCTCCCGAAAACGACCAGATAAAAACCGAGCAACCGGGAAAAAACACACAAACCAAACAAAACGCCAAAGAACAATCGGCACTTGTATACGACTTTTCAGACATCGAAAACCGTATCATTGAGCTGCCTATTGCCCCTTCCTACTACTACAACCTCCACATGGTCGGTAACAACATTTACTACAACCGCAGAGGACAAACATCGGTATACAACCTCGACAACAAAAAAGAAACAAATCTGAATGCCAGCATCAGCTTCGGTCCCGGCTACAAAAAGGCCATCGCAGTAAACGGAAAGAAAATACAGGTCATCGACATCCCGACCGCTCCCGTTACCTCCGACAAACCCATCTCATTGGCCGGACTCAAGAAAAACATCGACTACCACCAGGAATGGCAACAGATATACAACGAGAGCTGGCGTCAGATGCGTGACTTCTTTTACGCAAAAAACATGCACGGCGTAGACTGGAATGCTGTTTACGAAAAATACAACGCCCTCATCCCGTACGTAAACCACCGTACGGACCTCACCTACATCATCGGTGAAATGATTGGCGAACTGAACGTAGGACACGCCTACTCGCAAAACGGAGAACATCCGGAACCCGCACGCATCCCCATGGGACTACTTGGCGCACACTTTGAAAAAGACCCCTCCGGCTACTTCAAAGTACAAAAAATCATCCGGGGAGCCAACTGGAACAAAGCCACCCGCTCCCCTCTGACCATGCCGGGCGTCGATGTCAAAGAAGGCGACTACATCATCTCCGTCAACGGGAATTCCCTCAAAAACTCGGACAACCTGTTCCGCCACCTCATAGACATGGCGGACAAAACCGTCGAACTGGAAGTAAACAGCAAACCTTCCGCCGAAGGTGCCCGCAAAGTGCTGGTAACGCCATTGGCCGACGAATCCCAGCTCTACTACTACAACTGGGTACAAAACAACATCAGAAAAGTAAATGAGGCCACCAACGGAGAAGTCGGTTACATCCACATTCCCGACATGGGAGTCGCCGGACTTAATGAATTTGTAAAACACTACTATCCCCAACTCAACAAAAAAGCCCTTATCATTGACGACCGGGGGAACGGAGGAGGAAACGTATCACCGATGATTACCGAACGGCTGTTGCGCACCCCTACCTTCTACACCATGCACACCAACCAGACCGAAGGTTCCGTCAATCCTGTGGGCACCTTCGTCGGTCCCAAAGTACTATTAGTCAATGAATATTCCGCCTCAGACGGTGACCTGTTCCCCTACAGATTCAAACACAACAAACTGGGAACAATCATCGGACGGCGCACATGGGGCGGAGTTGTTGGTTACAGCGGCACCGTTCCGGTCGTGGACGGCGGTTCCATCGTCACCCCTTCCTATGCTCCGTATGCCGTTGATGGCAGCGGCTTCATCATCGAAGGCACCGGTGTCACCCCTCACATCGACATCGAAAACGACCCTTACAAAGAATACATGGGTGAAGACGAACAACTCAACAAAGCCATCGAAATCATCCTCGAAAAGCTAAAGACCGAATCACCGCAACAACCTGCCATCCCGGACTTCCCGGACAAATCAGGCAAACAATAAACACAACAACGCCCGAAAATAAAATTTCGGGCGTTGTTTTTTCGCAGTAAAATTGTAAACCTATCAATTCCGAATAAAAAAGAGTATCTTTTTTAAAACCCCAATTTTTACTTTGCATTCACAAACTAAAAAAATACCCCAGGCACTCAAATAATTCAATTCAAAAATTCAACTTTAAAGTTGAATTTCTCATAAAAACAGATTAAAATTCAATTTTAAATATTACTTTTGTATAAAGAAAAGACATCACGATGGCCTCTAAAGAAGAAGTTGCATTATTTCTCAAACAATTTCATCAAAAGCTAGAGATATATAATATTGTATTTCGTGATGACCGCGGTAAAAATTTGTCCACATTGGCATTACTTGATATGCCACCCTCGGCACGCATCAAGACAATCAAAGAAATTACAGTGGAAGATTACAGCGAAGGCCCTATCGTTGATACTCTAAATAAAATAAATGGGATATGGGTATTTGGAAAAGATGTACAAAAACATGAAATATATATCAAAATTTCACTAGGCCACCCTAATTGTTCCACAATATGCATATCCTTTCATATTGCAGAACATCCGATGCAATATCCGTATAAAAAAGACAAAACAAAAAGCAAAAAAGGAGATAAGCTATGATAAGTCCGTTTACCGGCGGCCACGCCACATTAAAATACGAAAAACGTGAATTGACGTACCGCAAAGAAAAATATTCCTATATCGCCCAGTTTTACGAAGACGACCAAACACACGAACAATTCACCACCACCGAAATGGACGAAGCCAACATCACCCAAGTATACAACCAATACCGGGTGAAGCACTCCATTCCGTTTGTGGATGAAATCATTGCTTTAAGAGAAACGTACGGCTTATCCGCATTAAAAATGTCTGCCATTTTGGGATTCGGCGATAATCAATACCGTCAATACGAAGAAGGATATGTTCCGGCAGAAAGCAACGGCAAAATACTGAAAGCGTGCATGAACCCTCATGTTTTTGAAACACTTGTAAAAAATTCCCGACAACAACTGACCGAGAAAGAATATGACAAAATCATCAACAAAATCGAATCTGTCAAAAATCAATATGACAATACGGATGTCCGACAAAATCTGATTTTCGGGCAAACAGAACGATGTGCAGACAACGGTTTCGCGTTGCAATCCATACAAAAATTGCAAAACGTCATACTCTATTTCATTGAAAAATGTAACGGAGTATTTAACACCAAGATGAACAAACTGCTTTTCTATACAGACTTTCTTAATTACCGCCAACACGGGCAGGCGATAACAGGCATGACATATCGTGCCATTCAATACGGTCCGGTTCCTATCCGTTGGGATCGGGGATATAGCCTACTTGACTGCATTGAACAAGATTTGGTAGAATTTGAATCAGGTGCAGGCGGCACATTCCTCACTTCAACTGAAAAACCCGATTTATCCGTATTTTCCGATAAAGAACTGGTAACATTGGAGACAATCGCCAAACGTTTTAAAGAAACATCAGCCTCTGAAATCTCCGCCATCAGCCACAAAGAAAAAGCATGGAAGCAATTTGTAGGCACCTCCCTGCCCATTGAATTTTGCACGGCATTCTCTTTGCTTGCCGTATAAAATTCACAAAGCAACACAATCTCCACAGAAACCGGGTACAATCTCCGTATCATCTCCAGCTTTTAGCTATATTATACCTATGTTTTAGCTATGTTTTCCCTATGCTCAGATAGTCCAACCATAGAGCAACCATAGCCCAAGTATAGCTAAAAGGCGGAGATATCCCGGAGATACCCCCCAAATACTACGGAAATTGTACGAAGTTCACCCCTATTTCAAACAAATACACCATACAACGATAAAGCTGCAAAATCAACATATAAAATATATTTCTTATCAACTCTTCTATGCTTTCACTTTATTTTAATTCCATAAAATTTCCAATCACTATCTTCTGACTCTATTAAATCCATTGAAGTTGCAGAAGCAGGTATTGGTGGAAAATATAAAGTAAAAGTTAAATTTTGACCAGCATACGAAAAGTATGTTTTAGCCGGAGCAACTTTAATTCCCTCCGCTCTCGTCATTATATAACGTTTCCCATTAACAATCAAACAAGTACCTTTATCAATACTACACCATTCAAAGTATTCATCATCACTATGATTATTTGTTACCATTTCAACGGCTGTGTAATCCTTTGTTAATATCACACTTTCAATTTTTGTTCTTTCTGTCGTACTACTTCGCACCGATGGAGGACCTAAAATTGTTGTTGATGAAATATTATCATAATGGGATGTCTGATTATTAGAAACATTATTAGAACATGTTATCATGAATACAAAATTCTTCAAACTTTTAACCTTATTACTCAACGTCATGCCTGAAACAGCATTATTTGTTGGTAATAATTTTACAGAAGAAGTACTCTCTACAAGATTATTAAGATATGACGTTTTTATTGCATAACCGACATTTTCTGCTCCATTAAATTTAGAATTAACGATACCTATCAAATTTCCATTCCCATCAAATAAAGGCCCTCCGCTATTTCCAGGCTGAACAGGCGCCGAAATTTGATATAATGAAACATCTCCTTGAAAACCTGTTTTGGAACTTATTACTCCCGTCGTTAATTTAATTTCATCCCCCATTACTGTCGTAAGAGGATAGCCCAATACAAATATATCTTCACCCACTTCAGAGATTGATGTCTTTACACGATAAGGTATTGTCCCAAAACCGCTAAATCTATCGTCAGCAATCTTTATAATGGCAAGATCATTTAATTTATCCGTTGAAACAACCGTGGCATTATATTCTATATTAAAATCACCTTTAATTCCCCGAACTTTCAACGATTTTGCATTCTCCACCACATGATAGTTTGTTGCAATATAACCATTATTAAGTGCAAACCCAGTTCCTGACCATTGTTCTTCATCAGTTTTGCCAACAGGAATATCACCAAATTGGTCTTTCATTTTTACATAGGTATACGTTTTATCACCTATGGTTACTTCCATTACCCCCTTATCATATGTAACGACAGCATCTACTTTTTGCTTAAAATCCGTATACCAATCCGCTTTATAAACATAAGGAGAGACTGTTTGACGCAATTCAGCTTTAACTTCACCAACCTCCCAATCATCCAGACCATCATAATACACAAGGCATATTGACCCATCTTCATCTTCAAGGAATGCAAGTTGAATTGGATCATCATCATCCACCTCCTCATATATTCCCCGCATAGGATTATTGGTTTTAACTATAAGCTCATAAATTCTTTCCTCTACATCACCCTCTCCTCCTATTGTTTTCGGTTGATAAGTGTATATCGGGTTTATTTTTATATTTTTCCAGTAAAAACCGTATTTTACAGGTTCTTCAAGATATAAAGTTTTTACCCCTGAAGCTGGCATACCCTCAAACATAATGTCAAATTCTGTAGTTGCCGGGAGTTTTCCAAAATCATATCTAGTATATTCCTTATTGAATTCTGAATCAAGATCTTCCTCTCCTCTCGTTAATTTTACGGCAGGCAAACATTCATACTTACTAGTTTTAGGATGAAAATAACAAAGCCGTATTGAGGAAGCTATAGATACATTATTCCTTCTTATATATTCATAATAAAAGTTAATATCAACGAATGTTACACCATTATATATATACACACTTTGGATAATTCCTCTATTATTTTGATCTCTTACCAAGGGCTTTTCTGTCGCTACACCACGTCCAAGTTGACATAAAGCAACTTGCCAAATGGATCCCAACAAAAAAAGACAAATAAATTTCCTCATGATTTTAATATTCAATAATTTGTGAAGGTGATAGTTTAAACTGAAGAGAAGGATGCTTTAAAAGCAAACACGATGCTATATAATTAGCAATATCAGGTTCAATAAACGGCGAAAACATGATATCTTCTATACATGCCTCCCAATTTATAGGCAGATAAAATATTTCCGAACAACTATCTGCCGACAAATACAATCTAAATTCATTTTCAATCTTATATTCTTCTGTTTTATAAAACAATATATCAAATGCCTTTGTTCTATTTTTTTCTTCGCCATACACCATTGGGGAACAAAACATCTTTTGTGACGATTCCAAACGGATAGAAGACAACAAATCTCCAATTGTTGTCTGAATTCTTACACTGAACTTATCTATTGCATAAGCACGCCACATTGGAAAGATCTCTTTCTTCTCCAAGGTCCAACACGATGCATATAATTGCATAGAGGTTTCAAATCTTTTCTTCTTTTTACGGACAAGTTCTATCCTTTCTCTACCCAAAGTTTCCTTTTGAGAAACCTTTATTTCCTCCGCAACATATTCACCTCTTTCATGGCAATCAGAAAAAGAACCACGTTTCGTCAGCCTTAGTCTTCCTTCAAGAATACGAATTAAATCAATGAACGATATGATACGGTATATTTTCGTATCATATGAAAGATTTTGATTTATGAGAATATTTTTCCCTTCAAATGAGAAGTTATTTTCTTCTTTTAAAGAAGCTTCAAAAAAAGGAATACCATGATCCAATAGGCAGTTGTTACAATTCATTTTTATTATCTATTAAATGCCGTAGACAACCCCAGAATGGCAAAAACAAAAAAAGACGTGGGTGTCTGTTCGCACTTATTCTGGATTCAGGTCTTCGCATACCTCTATTTGAGAATAAGCGATAAAGTTTACCCACGTCCAGATGACGTATACAGACATCACGTCAAAAGACGTAATGACACATAATCATCAACGTAGACGCTACTCATCGCATAATCTTCCCAAATAGATACAAGTTTGCGAAGTTTGAATCCGGAAGAATACGTTTGAAAACGTCTTTACAATATGTCTACCTCTTCAACTTATATAGAGCCGAATAGGTTTGACAAATATAATTTTTTTAAATATACAATAAAATACCCTAAGCACAAAAAATCAAAACTGACAACAACCAATAAATTTTGCCTATAATGTAGCTATCTCTTGGTTTAGATCCTACTCAAGGAGGAGAAATTACAAAAACCCGTCCGTGTGTGATTGTCAGTCCTACAAGCCTAAATAACCATTTGAAAACTGTTATCATAGCACCCATCACTTCAACTATCCGGAATGTATCTTTCAGGGTAGGTTGCTCCATTGCCGGAAGAGACGGAGAGATTGCTGCCGACCAAATACGAACGGTAGACAAAAAACGTTTAAAAAAAGCGATGGGTACATTAAACAGCCACGAAATAGCGGAATTACAACAAATATTCAATCAGATGTTTTGTTTATAATGTCCCAGTATCTCACTCCGCCAACCGACCGATGGCTTTGAGGTATTGGGTTTCACTCATTTTCAGTGCGGCTTTGGCTTCTACCCATTGGCTTTGGGCTTCCTGCCACTGCGCCTGTGCTTCCAAGAGATTGGTGAGGCTTTCCATGCCTACTTTGTATTGGTTGTTGCTGATTCGCAAGTTTTCTTCAGCTTGTAACAGGGCGTTTTTTGCCATTTTAATGCGTGTCTGGGCATCCTGGATATTAAATCGGGCGGAGGTGATTTCCAGTTCCATCAATTGTGCGGATTTTTCAAGATTCAGACGACTTATCTCATGCTCGGTACGTGCCGCTTTCGATTTGTTACGCCCTTCTCCCCAGTTGAACAAAGGTATTTCCACGTAAGCCAAGGCGTTGAAGGAGGCTTTGGATTCCCGCTCGCCATTCAATTCCAGTCCGCCTCCATACCCATATCCCGCAGTGACTCCGATTTGCGGTAAAAAATCGGCCTGGACAAGATGTATTTCTTTTTCTTTCAATACGGTTTCTTCCTGCAATAGATTATAATCGGGACGCTGGGTAAGTTTCGCCGATTGGGTTAATATGCCCGGCAGGATTGTTTCGGACAAACTGTCCTGTATGGCGATATCCGTCTGTAAATCCAACCCGATAATCCGACAAAGGTTCATCTGCGATAAGACTAATCCGTTCCGGGCTTTCTGTACCAGTAAATCCGCTTCATTATAACGCACCTGTACTTTCAGTACGTCATTGCCTGTTATCATTCCTACTTTGCGGGCATTCTCGACGTTTTTCAATAATTCTCCCAATGCCTGCCGATAGGCTTCCGCCGCTTTTACCTGTTCTTCAACGCCCAATAGTTGCCAATAGGCTTTATCTGTCTCAGCAAAGACCTCGGAGCGACTCAACCGGATGTTCTCATTCGCCATTGTTTCCCCGATTTTTGACATCTCATGAGCCGTACGGACTTTTCCTCCCATATACACGGGCTGCTGCAATTGCACGCCTACTGTATAAACACCCCGCATCCCGACTTTTATCCCGATGTCCGGCAGAAAAGCATATTCTTTGAATACAGGCTTCCCGTCCGCACCTTCTACTGGCAGACCGGTAGAAGGATTGACAACTATATTAGGCTGCAATGTCCCGTTTTCGTCAGGCACATAGGTAGGCAAATAGCCGCCTTTCAATTTATAGGAATATTTTTCCTGATTATAAAATCCCATGCCTGTTATTGACAGACGAGGAAAGTATCCGGCATGATAGGCTTTTTTTTCGGATTCCGCTTTTTCCAATTGTTTTCGGGCAATTGCCGTCTGCTTGCTGTTTTCCAATGCCATTTCCCGACACTGCGGCAAATTCAAGATGACCTGTGCATTTACCCCACCAATGCAATAAAGCAAGCCGCCTATCAATATAATTTTTTTCATACTTCTATTTTTTCAACACTTGTTTATCTTTCTTCGGGATGTGTTTCTTTGATTTTATAAAATAATGCATATAGTACCGGCAATATGACCAGTGTGATGATTGTCCCGACTAATAACCCTCCCATAATCGTTACTGCCAAAGAACCGAACATATCATCATTGACCAAAGGTATCATTCCCAGGATGGTTGTCAAGGCTGCCAAAAGAACCGGCCGCAGTCTGGAAGAGGATGCATCCAATAAGGCAAGAAAAGGCTCTTTTCCGGCCTTGATTTGTATCCCGACCTCATCCACCAATACGACTCCGTTCTTTATCATCATCCCTACTAATCCCAAGGCTCCGACGATAGCGACGAAACCGAATTCTTTATCCGCCAGCAGCATGCCGGCTACGATACCGATTACAGCTATCGGCAAACATAGGAGTATCATCACCGGTTTCCGGAAATCACGGAACAGTGCAACCAAGATTGCAATGACCAATACGATTGCTATCGGCACATTTTTAAATAAATATTGCTCTGATTGGGTACTTGCCAAATATTCTCCCAGCCATTTTGTGGTATACCCAGGAGGTATCTGCAATGAGTTTATTTTGGGTAACAGATTATTACGGACTTCGGTTGTCGTAAAACCGGGAGCGTTGTTACATTGAGCAGAAATAGAGCGCTGTCCGTTATAACGTCTGACCAAAGGCACTTCCCATTTCATATTTATGCCATTAGCCGCCTGACTTAATGATTTCGCCCCCACGGCGTTTTTCAAAATATCATCCACGGAAGTCATGCCCATCATCAATTCTTTTACCTCGGTAATCAAGCCATTGGTTGATGGAGTTAAACTCCATACGGGAATATTGTCTATCCAATTTAATCTTTCCCCCTTTGCGTTCACACTTTTAATGTATAACGGAAGAACATGCTCCCCTTCATAGTAGGAAGCCACGGGCAACCCATCCGTTGCCGCCAATAAGGCCAGTCCTACATCACTCCTTGAAAGTTCCGCCCTACGGGCTATTTGCTGGGAATAATTGACATTCAGCATCGGTGTCATCGGTCCCCAATTGTTCGTGACCAGTATTGCCGAGGAATCCTCCCGCATAATCTGTTCCACCTGTCCGCATAAATCTTTCAATACCGCAGGGTCCGGGCCTGCAATCATAAACTGTATCGGGAAGTTCATGTACATCAAATTGTAGCGTTTCATCCGCACATATCCTTCCGGATAGTGTTCCGAAAGATATTTCTGTAACCTCGGCAAATTGTCTTTTAGGGTTGCAGGCGAAGTAAAATCAACTATCAATTCTCCGTAACTCAAGGCCGGTTCCGCAACTGTCCTGACTAAATTATAGCGGGAGGGAGTTCCTCCCAGACTGGTTGTAACAGCGGTAATTTCCGGTTGGCTCATTAAATATCGTTCCATTGCCGCCAAATCTGTCCGGACTTTTTCCGGGTTTGTTCCGTAAGGCATTTGATATTCTATGTATAGCTGATTATAACTCAAATCGGGAAAGAATCCCTGCCGGATAAACCGAAAACCCCACACACTGATAAGCGACAGGATAACAACCGCTATGACTACCAACCAGCGATTATCAATGGAAAATTGTAATGTCTTGCGATATATCCGATACACCGGCCGACGATACAATTCTTCTTCAGATACGGGTTTTCCTTTCACTTTTAATACCCGATCTGCCTGCAACGGCGCATACCCCAGTGCCAGTATCCAACTTAACCAGAGAGATACCGCCAATACGATAAAAAGGTCCCGGACATATTCTCCCGTCGTGTCGGGAGACATGTAAATCGGAAGGAAGGTCAATATACCGATAGTCGTCGCCCCCAACAAAGGCCACCCTGTTCTTTTTGTAATATCGATTAAAGCCTGCGGCTTTTTTATCCCCCTTTGTAAATCAACCATGATGCCGTCTACGATAACAATGGCGTTGTCTACCAACATTCCCATCGCGATGATAAAGGAAGCCAACGAGACCCGTTGCAATGTTCCGTGCATCATGTGCAATACCACGAAAGAACCTAATACGACTATGACCAGACTGACCCCGATGATGTATCCGCTCCTGAATCCCATGAACAGCATCACAATAAGGATGACAATGAGCACGGACTCTATCAAATTTACCATGAAGACATTGATTGCGCTTTTTACCCGGGTCGGCTGAAAAAATACTTTTTTGAAATCAATGCCTGCCGGAATGATTTCCGTTTTCAATTCATCCAATTTTTTATCAACCACTTTGCCCAAATCAATAATATTTCCGCCTTTTTCCATTGCAATGGAAATGGCTATTGCCGGTATTGTATCATACAGCAAACTTTCCCGAAAAGGTTTTACATAACCATGATTGATTTGGGCAACGTCACCCAGACGAACATTGTCGTCCTCGTGTCCTTTTATCAATAAATTACGTATGTCGTCCAGACTTTGAAAGTTTCCGCCTATTCCCACCCGCATGCGTTTCTCTCCACTATCGTAATAGCCGGAATAAACGGTCTGGTTTTGACCGTTCAATGTCAAAATAATTTCGGCAGGATGTACTCCCAAGTTCGCCATTTTATCTTCCTTGATGTCTATATCAACACAAGGCTGGTGCTCGCCGTAAATATCCACACTGCTCACCCCGTCTATATCCAGCACTGTCCGACGGACAAGTTGCGCATAGTCCATCATTTTCTGATAATCAAAACCGTCGGACGTCATGGCATAAAACATGCCATATACATCCCCGAAATCGTCAAGCACCATAGATGGTTGCGCTCCTTGCGGCAATTGTCCTTGCACATTCGCTACTTTCCGTCGCAAGATATCCCATTTCTGCTGCAATTCGGCTAAAGGCACCGTACTACTCAACTCGACCAAGATTTCCGATACATCGTCCATGGAACGGGATTCCACATGGTCTAAATCCCCCATTGACCGGATGGATTTTTCAAGCAAGTCGGTCACTTCCAATTCTACCTGAAAAGCGGAAGCCCCCGGATAAGCCGTTACGACCATTGCCTGTTTTACCGTTATTGCCGGATCTTCCAATTTACTCATTGTTTTGAATGCGTAAATTCCCCCGACAACCAATACAAAAATGAAAAGATAAATCAGCGCTTTATTCTTTAAAGCATATTCCGTCAGATTCATAAATACATGAAGCGTTAAGGTTACAATAAATGACCAACATTGGAAACGGAAGGAGAAGGAAGTATGCGCACCTGCTGTCCTTCTTTCAAAGTGTTCACACCAGCGGAGACAATTATATCTCCCGCTTGCAATTCCGCATTGACAATTGCCGTCCCGTCTTTCAAGACCTGACAGACTTCCACAAGAGTTTTCTTTACCACATCCCGTTCTTTTCCACCGAGCAGCCAGACATAAGTGTGTCCCTCCTCTTGTAGTAATGCGGAAACCGGTATTACAGACATTTTTCCGCTATCCGGTTTATAACGGATTGTTACACTGGCACTCATTCCCGGCGCCAAGGATAACTTTTTATCTCTCTTCAATCGAAAATGAACTTGAAAGAGTTGATTAAAATTGGCATTGCGGTTTATTTCCACCAGTTCAAGCGGTAAAAGTGTATCAGGATAAACATCTACCCTCATTTGATAATCTGAAAAATCAGCACTGCGAATATAATCCGTAGCAGGAATATCCACATTGACATCCAGATAATTGTCATCAATCATGGAAACTACCGGTACCCCCTGATTGACGATTTCATAACTATCAAAATATTTTTTCTGAATATATCCGTCAAACGGAGCTTTCAATTTTGTATCTTCCAACGCATTTAGCCGGGCATGATACAATGCCCAAGCCTGTTTTTGTGCCGCCACTGCCTTATCATAATCGTTCTCCGAAACACTGTTTGTCTGATATAATTCGATAATTCGGTCCGTCTCTCCTTTTATTTGTTTATATTCTGCGGCTGCCGCTTCGTATTGAAGATTATAATCTCTTTGGTCTAATTGCGCCAACAATGTCCCTTTTTTGACATACTGTCCTTCCTTTACCCAAACTTTGTCAATGGGCCCCGGTACCCGAAATGCCAGTTTCACATCGGAAGCCGCTTTCAATACCCCCGGATAAGTCACAGAAAAATCATCTTTGTGTGTTTGAACGATTGTCGTTTTCACCAATTGGGCAATCTCCAGCGTTGATGTTTTTCCCTGACAGGAAAGCAGTACTCCCGCCAGAATCAATCCTACTCCCAAACATGCAAAAAAATATGAAAACCCCTTCATTTGTTTTATAAGACTTTAAGTTTTAAAACGTTTTTTTATATATACTTAAAACCTCAAAAGTTGTTTCATTTAGAAGCCAAAAAAATGCGATGCGATATATTTTCGTATATTTGTCACCCCGAATCATAAATTACTAATCTCAATACCAAGCTATAAACGCGAATAGACTCCGGCATAATTCCTATTCAAGATGTTTATCAACGAATATTATACCCCTAATCTACATAAGGAAAGGAAACAAATTATTGCCGCCTATCTACGTGTAAGTACTGACCGACAAACTACTTTAAATCAAAAAAGTGAGATTCTTAATTTCTGTAAACGACAAGAGCTGAAAATTAATGTATGGTGTAAGGAAACCGTCAGCGGTACAAAAAAAGAAGATGAAAGGAAATTAGGAGTATTACTTGATAAACTGCAACAAGGAGACATATTAATCATTACGGAAGTATCCCGATTGAGCCGCAAGTTGATAAACATTATGAATATCATTCATCAATCTATCGAAAAAGGCATCACGATTCACAGCATAAAAGAAGGATACAAATTCGACTCCTCTATTAACAGCCAGGTATTGGCCTTTGCTTTCGGTTTATGCGCCGAGATAGAACGTACCCTTATCTCCCAACGAACCCGGGAAGCCTTAGCAAGACGCCGAGCAGCCGGGATGAAGCTGGGACGCCCCAAAGGCAGTCTCTGTTCCTGTAAATTATACGAACATATGGAAGATATTAAAATACTTCGCACCAAAGGCTATTCCTACCAAAAAATAGCTCATAAATACAAAGTCGCTCCCGAAACAGTACGCCTCTTTTATATCCGGCATATAGGAAATAGATAATTCTATTTTAAAGCCTTCCTGTCGCTTTCAAATAGTGAGTTTCACTTAAACGCAATTCCGCTTTGGCATCAATCCAATCGCTCCATGCCTTTTGCCACTGCGCCTGTGCTTCCATATAATTGGTAAGAATCTCCAGCCCTAACTCGTATTTATTCTTACTTTCCGCTAAATTTTCCTCCGCCTGCAAGAGAGAATGTTCCGTCAATTTCACCCGGGTAAGCGCATCTTCCACATTAAAACGCGCTTTGGTCGCTTCAAGCACCATCATTTGCTCTGCGTCTTCTTTTTTCAACTCGGTCATTTCCTGCTCCGCCCTCATCGCTTTTATTTTATTCCGGCCCTCACTCCAATGAAAAACAGGTACTTTCAATGAAGCCATTGCCATAAAAGAAGCTATCCCATCCGTTTCTCCATTCACATTTATACCATCGGTATAACCGTAAGAGACGGAAACACCCAATTGGGGTAAAAAATCAGAACGGACGATATTCACCTGCCTTTCTTTCAATTCCACCTCTTTATCCAAAATACTGTATTCCGGACGATTCGTTATGACCACACCACTTTCCAACACGCCGGGTGTAACAAAACCGGTCAGCGAATCTGCCGCTTTTACCGCCGTATTTAAATCCAACCCGATGACCCGGCATAAGTTCATTCCCGCCAAGCGTTTACCATTTTGGGTTTTCTGCAATAAAAGTTCCGCCTCGTTTTGCTTTACCTGGGCTTTCAATAAATCATTCTTTGAAACCATTCCCACTTGTTGGGCATCCGTCAAATTATGCACCAATTCACTAACCACTTCTCTGTATTTTTGAGCTGACAATTCCAATTCCTGCAAACGAACATATTGCCAAAAGGCATTTTCCACCTCCATAATCACTTCCGCCCGATTATAATTGACATTCAATTTCGCCATTTCCGTTCCCACTTCTGCCATTTGATAAGCATTGCGTATTTTCCCTCCCATATATACAGGCATTTCCAATACGGCACCCAATGTGTAGGCGTTGTCCAATCCCATGGTTATCGCGATATCGGGCATAAAAGCATATTGAGCGAACACCGGGCGTCCGTCAGCCCCTACCACAACTTTTCCGTTGGCATCCAGCAAATAGTTCGGCACCAACGTATTTTCCCCCGGAACAAATGTCGGCAAATTCCCTCCTTCTATCTTAAAAGAATAATCTTTCTGCATATAGGCATACATCCCCATGGCCGACAACTTTGGAAAGAAATTAGCCCGATAAGCTTTCTTATCATATCCCGCTTTCAGCAATTGCTTATCGGCTATCGCCATTTTCTTACTACTTTCCAACGCCATCTCCCGACACTTTTGAATATTCAATTCCACTTGTGCGGAAGCAGGCGCCAACGCTGCCGTCAATATTCCCAATAAAACCAAAACAAATCTCATATCCATCACTTTATCTTAAAAAACAAAGCATATAATACTGGTATAAATACCAGAGTAATAACCGTTCCTACCAACAAACCAAACATTATCGTCACCGCCATCGCTCCGAACAAGTCATCCGCCAACAAAGGAATCATTCCCAGGATAGTGGTTAAAGCAGCCATCATTACCGGACGAAAGCGAGATGCTGAAGAATCAAGCAACGCTTTCACCGGTTCCTTGCCTGATTGAATCTGCAACATAATCTCGTCCAACAAGACAACTCCATTTTTTATCATCATACCTATCAATCCCAATGCTCCGACGATGGCTACGAAACCGAAATCCTTTCCCGTAAGCAACATCCCCGCAACAATTCCCACCATTGCCAGGGGCAGCGAAAGGAATATAATCGCCGGTTTCTTAAAATCCCGAAACAACATAATTAAAATAGCTATCATCAGCACTACCGCCCACGGCAAACTGCGGAACAAATATTTGGTGGACTGACTGCTTGCCCGGTATTCTCCCAACCATTTATACCCATATCCCTCCGGCAGGGTAATCGTGTCTATTGCCGGCATAATCGCCCGACGCACATCTTCTGCTGTCATGCCCCACACATTATTACACTGTGCTTTCATCGCCCGCTGTCCATTATAACGTCTCACAACAGGGTCTTCCCATGAAATATTTATCCCCCGAGTTGCCTGACTAAGCGGCGTAGAACCTATTGCATTCAACAATAAATCCTCGCTTTTCACTGTTCCTGTAAGCAAGCCCTTCAATATCTCTCCATTCAAACTTGTTACCGAGGGCAACATGCTCCATACCGGAATATTATGCAATGTCCCCACCTTTTCCCCTTGGTGGTCGATACTTTTCATATAAATCGGCAACGCATGCGTTCCCTCATAATACGAGCCGACAGGCATTCCGTCCGTAGCCGAAAGCATCGACATGCCTATGTCCGCCCGTGACAATCCCGCCATTCGGGCTATCGGCTGTTCATATTCCACAGTCAATACCGGCACCATCGGGTCCCAATCCCGTCTCACCAACATTGCTTTCGGCTCTTTCTTCATAATCTCCATTGCCTTCGCCGTCAATTCTTTCAATACCGCCGGGTCAGGTCCCGTAAACATCAACTCTACGGGAAATTTCTCATACATTAAATTATACCTCTTTATCCGAACATAAGCATCCGGATAATTCTCCGTCAAATAATGCTGTATCTCCGGTATTGAATATTTCAATTTATCCGCCGTCGTAAAATCCACAATAAGTTCTCCGTAGCTCATGGAAGGTTCTGCAATGGAACGGACCAAATTATACCGGGAAGGAGTCCCTCCGAAACTGGCGGTCACATGTTCCACTTCCGGTCGTCCCAGCAAATACCCCTCGATTTCCGACAAATCGGCTTTCACCCGTTCTATTCTCGTTCCTTCCGGCATTTGAAATTCGATATATAACTGCTTATAACTCAAATCCGGGAAAAAACCTTGCGGAATAAAACGAAAAGCATAAATACTTATCCCCAATAAAAGCACCGTTACCCCCAATGCCAATTTTCTGTGGGAAAGCATACTTCGGAGAAATGTGTAAAATATCCGATAAATCCGACTATCATACAAATCTTCATTCTCACGAGGCTTCACTTTCAACAACCGGTCAGCATGCAAAGGAATCTGGGTTAAAGCCAACAACCAGCTCAACAGCAACGATACCGCCAAAACAATAAACAAATCCCTCACATATTCCCCTGTCGTGTCCGGAGACAGGAAAATCGGCAAGAAAGCCAGTATCGCAATCAATGTCGCTCCCAACAGAGGCCAAGCCGTCTTACGGGTAATATTCACCAACGCCCCCGGCTTTTCCACTCCTTTTTCCAAATCGACCTGTATGCCGTCAATGATGACAATTGCATTATCCACCAACATTCCCATAGCAATAATCAATGCCCCCAAAGAAACCCGCTGCAATGTTCCGCCAAAAAGATAAAGCACCACAAACGACCCCAAAACGATAATCACAAGTCCCACTCCGATAATCATCCCGCTCCGCAAACCCATCGTCAGCATCAAAACAACAATCACAATCAGTACAGACTCTATCAGATTGACCATAAACACATTTATCGAATCGCTTACCTGATCAGGCTGAAAAAATACTTTATGAAAATCTATCCCCAACGGCATCCGTGCTTTCAACTCTTCCAGTTTTTTATCCACTACTTTCCCCAACTCCACAATATTTCCCCCTTTCTCCATAGAAAGCGATATTCCTAATGCCCTGAGCGTATCATACCGCATCTCATTGCGTGCCGGTGTCTGATACCCGCGGGTAATCATCGCAATATCCCCCAATCGCAACTGATCTTGTTCGTGCCCTTGCAAAATCAAATTGCGAATATCATCTACCGATTTATAATTATCATTGATTTTTACCCGGATACGTTCATCCCCGCTATTAAAATACCCCGGATAAACCGTTTGATTCTGACCGTTCAGTGTCGAAAGCACTTCCAGCGGATGCACTCCCATATTCGCCATCCGATCCTGAATAATTTCTATATCAATACAAGGCTTGCGATTACCGTAAATCTCCACACGCTTTACCCCTTCAATATCCTGCAATTCCCGCTTAATCAACCACGCATAATCCAACAATTCCTCATCGGCAATCCCGTCTGTCGTCATGGCATAAAACATACCGTAAACATCCCCGAAATCATCCAACACGACCGATGTCGTCACTCCGGAAGGCAATTCCGCCTGCGCATTGGTCACTTTCCGCCGAAGCATATCCCACTTCTGTTCCAATTCGTCCGGACTTACCGTACTTGACAATGTCACCGTTATCTGCGAAACATCCGACATGGACTTGGACTGGATATTGTCTACGTCTCCCATAGAGCAAATCGACTTTTCCAATACATCCGTCACCTCCAGTTCGACCTTATGGGCCGAAGCTCCCGGATAAACCGTCACCACCATCGCCTGTTTTACCTTCAACTCCGGATCTTCCAATTTACTCATGGAGCTAAACGCAAAGATTCCGCCAGCCACCAATACGGCTATAAAAAATTTAATTAATGCCCTATTATTCAAGGCATATTCCGTGATATTCATATATTTATTTCCACTTACAGTAATCCACCAACATTCGTCTTACTCACCGGTTTCAGCAACTTGACTTTCATACCCTCTTTCAAGTTATGCACACCCGCAGAAACCACCTTCTCTCCCGCAACCAATCCTTCCGACACCATCATCTGCCCGGTCTTTAAAATTTTCCCCGGAACAATTTTCCTTTCCCGCACACACGCAGCCGCTTCATCATATACCCATACCCGGGCTTCTCCCTCCTTTTCAAAAACCGCCGTTACGGGAACCAACGTCAATGTATTCTCTTCGGGAGCGTATTCTATCATCACACTCACACTCATTCCCGCTGCAATATTCATTTCCTTCTCATTCTTCAGTTTCAGCCGGACACGATACAATTGATTCAAATTAGCCTTCCGGGTAATCTCTATCAGACTCAACGGAAACTCTTTACCAGGGAAAATATCAAACGTACATACAAAAGACTTAAAATGATTCTG
Organism: Odoribacter lunatus; assembly: GCF_943193135.1. Classification (GTDB taxonomy): domain Bacteria; phylum Bacteroidota; class Bacteroidia; order Bacteroidales; family Marinifilaceae; genus Culturomica; species Culturomica lunata. Next base: position 32,710 of record NZ_CALPCZ010000013.1, on the reverse strand, counting down.
ACGAATATAATCGCTGGAAGGAATGTCCGCCTCCACCTCAAAATAACCATCGCTAATCATCGAGACAACAGGCATGCCGGCTCCCACCGTCTCATGTTCGTTAAAATATTTTTTCTGAATATATCCACTAAAAGGTGCCTTCATCCGCGTATCCGCCAACGCATTTTTGTGAGCTTCATACTTTGCCGTAATCTGCTGCAAACCATATACTGCCTTGTCATAATCATTTACCGGCACACTTCCTCTCTTATACAACTCCATCACGCGTTCCGCTTCCGCCTTAATCTGCTTATACTCTCCCTCTGTCGCCTCCTGCTGCACCTTATAATCACGAGGGTCTATCTCAGCTATCACTTGCCCTTCTTTCACAAAAGCGCCGACTTCCACCGGCAAGCGATGCAAAGGACCTGCCACCCGGAAAGCCAAATCCACATCCGACGAAGCCTTCACTTTTCCCGGATAAGCAATCGTCAATTCATTTTGATAACTCTCTACCGTTTCCACTTTCACGGTTCCCACCGCTTCCGTATTCTTTTCCTCATCATGACGGCATCCCCCACACACCACTCCGAAAACGACAAGGGACAACATATAACTTTTCACCATATCTTTTTTATTTAGCAACACTTTTAAAAGTACGAAATAACGATTTTTTTCATTAATACACACATCTTTATTAAAAAATAATACGGCTCTGTCTAAAAATCAAACACCCCTGTCCATTTTTTTTACATACACACGCATACACCAAAATTACAACACACTAACAAACAATCAATTACAAGTTTGGCACGAAAATAGCTATATAAAAACAACAAATGCAAAATCATTCAAAATACAGGATATGATACAAATAGAAAATTTAAACAAAGTCTTCCGTACGGAAGAAGTCGAAACATCTGCATTGAGCGATGTATCTTTACACATCAAAGAAGGCGAATTTGTTGCCATTATGGGACCTTCCGGATGCGGAAAATCAACCCTATTGAACATTATCGGGCTGCTGGACAATCCCTCTTCCGGCAAATACTACTTTGACGGGAAAGAAGTCGGTACACTCAAAGAAAGGCAGCGTACCATGGTACGCAAAGGAAACATCGGTTTCGTATTTCAAAGTTTCAACCTGATAGACGAACTGAACGTCTATGAAAACATCGAACTGCCTTTGATTTACCTGAAACTGAAAGCCAGTGAAAGAAAAGAAAAAGTAAACCAAATCCTCGACCGGATGAAAATCAGTCACCGGGCAAAACACTTCCCGCAACAATTATCCGGAGGACAACAACAACGTGTAGCCATTGCCAGAGCCGTTGTTGCAGGCCCCAAACTCATCCTCGCCGATGAGCCGACCGGAAACCTCGACTCCAAAAACGGTATGGAAGTCATGAATCTATTGACGGAACTCAACAAAGAAGGCACAACGATTGTCATGGTAACCCACTCTCAACACGATGCCTCCTTTACGCACCGGGTGATAAATCTATTCGACGGGCAAATCGTTACCGAAAAACCCAATTTATAATTTTCTCATAAATTAACTCGATGAAAAGAGGGCATAATGCCCTCTTTTTTTTATTTCAATTTTAACACTCCGATTTTATTTATTACTTTAGCCATTGTAAAGTTTAATCTCATTGCAAATGCAAATAAAAGAAAACATAAACCAAATTCTTGAAATCATTGAAAACGCAGGCAAGAACTTACTTGAACTATACGAAAAACAAGAATTGGATATTGAGATGAAAGTAGATGCCACTCCCGTCACGGAAGCAGACCGCTCGTCAAACGAGATACTGAATCACGACCTCAAGGCTCTTTATCCCCATATCCCCATCATCAGCGAAGAATCCAACCTTCCGGATTACAATACACGGAAGAAATGGGAATACTTCTGGCTCGTAGACCCGTTGGACGGGACAAAAGAATTCATTTACAAAAACGGACGTTTCTGTATCAACATCGCCTTAATCCAAAACGGACAACCCGTTTTCGGAATGATTAACAACGTTCGGGACAACGAGATTATCTGGGCTTACAAAAACGATAAATGCTATATCAAAAAAGACGGTGTCTGCTCCGAACTTCCGCTGAATAAATCCACCGGTTCCAAGCTGAAAATGGTTGTCAGCCGCTTTAACATGACAGAAGCGGAATTTGAATACATCGACTATCTGCAATCCAAAGGTTACAGCATTGAATTAATCCCCCTGGGCGCATCCGCCAAACAAGCGGAAATAGCCAAAGGCCTGGCGGATATTTATCCGAAATTCGGACGGTGTTACGAATGGGATTCCGCCGCAGGACAAGTGATTGTTGAAACCGCCGGCGGTATGGTCGTCAATCCGAAAGACTATTCAACCCTGCAATACAACAAAGAAAGCATGGAAAACCCGCCTTTTATCATGTTCAGTAAAAAAATAAAAGAACAGGTAGAAGAAGGCAACGATATATACATTCATTACAATAAAATAGGCAATTAGAACATCACACCATGGAAAAACAGGCAGCACAGGAACTCATCCAGTTTATCAACGAAAGTCCGACCAATTATCATGCTATCCTTAACCTGAAAAAACAACTCTCCAAAAACGGATTCAAACAACTGTTTTCCGGTGAAGCATGGCACCTTGAACGAGGAGGCAAATATTTCGTAACCAAAAACCACTCCTCCCTCTTCGCGTTTATTCCGGGTGAAGGCAACATGGCCGAAAACGGATTCAAGTTCATCTGCGCTCACAGCGATTCCCCTTCCTTCCGCATCAAGCCTTCCGCTGAAATGACGGTAGCGGGGAAATACCTGAAATTAAATACGGAAGTCTACGGAGGCCCTATTTTATATACCTGGTTCGACCGCCCGTTATCTCTTGCCGGCAGGGTTTTATTAAAAAGCGACAATCCGTTGAAACCCGCCGTCCAATTCGTAAACTTCAAGCGGCCGCTATTAATCATCCCCCATCTGGCCATCCATTTCAACCGAACAATCAACGAACAGGGCAACCCGTTAAGCAAACAACGGGATATGTTGCCGGTCATCGGAATGATTAACGAACACTTTGAAAAAGATAATTTCCTGCTGAAGCTGATTGCAACCGAAATGCAGGTAGACCCGGAACTTATCCTTGATTTCGACCTGACGCTATACGACGTTGAAAAAGGCTGTTTTACGGGAATCAATGACGAATTTATATCCTGCGGCCGATTAGACGACCTGGCCATGGTACACGCCGGTATGAAAGCGCTCACCGCTTCCGGAAAATCCTCCAAGACCAAAGTGTTAGCCATTTTCGACAACGAAGAAGTAGGCAGCGGCACCAAACAGGGCGCCGGCTCTCCCATACTCCGGACAATTATCGAACGCATCGTCTTCGGACTGGGCGGCACACAGGAAGACCTGTACCGAGCCATCCACAACTCTTTCATGATTTCGGCGGACATGGCACACGCATTGCATCCGAACTATCCGGAAAAGCACGACCCCACCAACCACCCGATTATGAACGGCGGCCCGGTTATCAAACTGAATGCCAACCAAAAATATGTGACGGACGGGGACTCGGCAGCCGTCTTTGCCACCATTTGCCGGATGGCAGACATTCCTTACCAGACTTTCGTCAATCACTCCGACATGGCGGGAGGTTCCACATTGGGCAACATACTGCTTTCCCAAATGGAACTCCGGGGGGTAGACATAGGCAATCCCATGTGGGCGATGCATTCCGTACGCGAAACCGCCGGCACGCAAGACCATGATTACGTAATCAAAGCATTTACGACATTTTATAACATATAAAACAAATAAACATGAACACATACAAATTTAAAACCACCTTGAAATGCGCAGGCTGTGTCGCCAAACTGACGCCTTGTATGGATGAATTGCTTCCTCACGGGAATTGGCAGGTGGATTTGAACAGCCCCGACAAAACTGTTACCGTAACAACCGACCTACCGGCTACAAAAATTGCAGAAACCATCGAATCCGCCGGTTTCAAAGCCGAATTGCTGTAATAAAGAGTTTGAAAAAATTCTTTTTCATTGAAAAACACTACTTAAGGTAGTGTTTTTTTAGTATAATTGAGTTTATTGTCTTTTATCGGCATAGCATAGATTTTATTTTGTAGCATTATTTATTTCGGATAAAATAAAGTAAAATTGATATTTATAGTATTAGATAAATTATTTTATTTACATTTGTAAAAAATATTAATTCTTAAGATTTATTCCCATGAAAAAAACAATTTTTAAAAGCATAAAATCAGCTTGTTTTATGCTGTTCGCGTGTTTAACACTGTCAATCTATGCAACTTCGTGCAGCAGTGACGACGACTTTGAAATCAACCTCCCCGAAGAGACAAAACAGCTCTCTAAAGCCGAATTACTTCAAAAATACTCCAAAGCCGAATTAATCGAACAGGCGCTGAACCGGATGCCACAGACGCGTATTACTGCTCCCGGAGTTGTGATGGTAACGATTAAAGATTCGGTTACTATCAAAGTGCGGGCAACAGAGCCTATGACAATTACTTGGGGAGATGATTCGACTTTAAATATAATAGCGGATGGTAAGGAGCATAACTATTCTTATAGATATACCGATAATTATCTGTCTCATGTGATATATATAAGCGATTCGGAACAGGCATTACAGAGTCTGACGGTAGATGATGACGAACTTATTTCATTGAGTATTCACTCTAATGAGAACCTGGAAACTTTAAATTGTGTAAATAATTATTTGGAAGAGATACTGTTGTCGGATGAGTATCCGGCACTACAAGTACTTGATGTTTCAAACAATGAGCTTTCCTCCGTTGACGTCACTCGTATGCCTGTGCTTTATAATTTTTCTGCGGAAAACAATCAGCTGACAGACATTGATTTGTCTGCTAATCCGGCTCTTTATCGATTGATGCTTGGGAACAATGAAATAACAGCTATTAGTCTGTCGGACAATTCCAATCTTACCTTGCTGAATCTTTCCTTCAATCCGATCAAGGAGCTTGATTTAAGTAACCAAACAAAACTGTCAAGCATAGATGTTTCTTTTACTTCCATAACAAACCTTGATTTACGTAGTAATCCGAATTTAACCGTTGTTTCTTTGGAAGGCCTTTCGTTAGAAACAATCAATGGCGATCCTATTGGTGCTACGAGTTTTGCCATCTTCCCGAAATTGTTTACACTGAATGTAGCGTCTACACCTTTTACCTTGTTGGATTTATCAAAAAACACGATGTTGTATGCTGTTGATATTTCCGGCTCGAAAATAACGGAATTAGACTTGTCCGGCGTGAGAGTGCATACCTTAAGGACGACCCGTTCTAAATTAACGCATTTAAACTGTTCAAAAGCCGATTTTGTAAGACTATATGAATTGCGAATAGAGTATACGCCTTTTGAAAAGGACTCGACAAATATAGAAACTCTCGGCCTTGCATTACCAGATAGAAATGGAGTAACTCCGGGGCATCTGTATACCTATTCCAGATATATTAATGATTTGGTTGGTGTAGCGAGCAAGAAAAATTGGCAGATTAATGAGTAATACGCAGAAAAACATATAGAATGAATTTTCTCCTGTGTCATATCCCAATACACATTATCAAGAATAAAATATTATTTCTTTGGTGTATCTTTTTGTTTTTTGAACAAACGGCGGTTTCACAGGAGAAGATTGGTTTTAGAGCCTGCCCCGGGGTGTTGATGGACGGGGTATGCTGGGCGAAGTACAACGTGGACGAGCCGGGGCACTTTGCCAATCCGGCCAATCCCAACGGAATGTATTACCAGTGGAACCGGAGAAAGGGATGGTCTGCCACGGGCAGTTTTTCCGAATGGGATAGCAGCCCCGACCCCAGTGATACATGGGAAGCTGCCAATGATCCCTGTCCTGCCGGCTGGCGGATGCCTACTGTTGAAGAAGTAAATCGCTTAATAAAAATATCGGAAAATTATAATTCAACACATTTTGATAATAAAATACTTATAGATAGAGTTACCCGCAATACGATAGATCTGCCTTGTAATACTGGCTTTATCTATGAAAGTGGACGTTATTATGCTCTAGGTCAAACTTTTTATTGGTTAAATTCATCCCGTTACGCTTTGGAGTTGGATAATTCTCATGGCGCACTTCAGTTAAAGGTTTATTCCCAGAATGCGGCTCTAGGATTTCCCGTTCGCTGTGTTGCAGATGAAACAGCTTGCGATATTGTTTTAACCACTTCCGAAGTTATTTGTGAAAAGGATTTGCCTTACAGATGGCGTGATACGGTTTTCAGAGAAGGAACGAGAACCGGCGAGTTCTATTTTCGACGCACTTGTAAAGAAACCGGTTGTGACAGTACCGTTTATTTGTATCTGACGGTAGACACAGTATGTCATATTCCCTGCCCCGGCCTGTGGATTAACGGGGTATGCTGGGCAAGAAGCAATGTGGACAAACCGGGTACCTTTGCCTCCACTCCCGAATCGTATGGCATGTATTACCAATGGAACCGGAAAAAAGGGTGGCCAGCGGAAAAACCCGGTGCAGAATGGGATAATACCTCCGCTCCCGGAGAACGCTGGGAGTCTGAAAATGACCCGTGCCCTGCGGGGTGGAGGGTGCCCACGGCGGAGGAAATGGGCTCATTAAATTCCGGGAAAGTTACCAGTATATCTACACAACGAAATGGCGTCGAGGGCATTGAATTTACATATGTGACTACGGGGACATCCCTTTTTTTCCCTCTTTCGACATGTCTTACTTCGTGGGGGACAGGCGCTGCTGGAGATGGGCATTATTGGTCCGGTTCTTCTTCAGGGAATGGTAGGGCTAGAAGTTTAGTGGTAGGCAGGTACAACTTGGCAGATTTGGAGGATTTCTCAAACGACATTGGATCCACCGTCCGTTGTGTTGCCGATGAAAACGTACCGACGTGTGCCGATGTGGTTACAGACACTTCCGTCACTATTTGCACAAAGGATTTGCCTTACGAGTGGCGTGATACGATTTTTGATGTCGGGACAAAATCAGGAGTTTATCGCTTTCAGCGCATCAGTACCGTTACGGGGTGCGACAGTATCGTCAATTTGCATCTGTCCGTTTGCCCCGGCGAATGGATTAACGGCGTGTGCTGGGCAAGAAGCAATGTAGACGAGCCGGGCACTTTTGCTGCCACTCCCGAAGCGAGTGGCATGCTCTACCAATGGAACCGGAGAAAGGGATGGCCTGCAACAGGGGAGGTTTCCGGATGGGACAGTAGTGTTCCGTCTGGTGAAAGTTGGGAAGCTGCCAATGATCCGTGTCCTGCGGGTTGGCGGGTACCAACTGCCGAGGAAATAGATGCATTATTGGACGATGTGAAGGTGAATTCTATTTGGACATTGCAAAACGGAGTTAATGGAAGGAAATTTACCGATAATACGACTGGCAATACTATTTTCTTACCCAGTGTCAGGTATCGAGATGGAAATCATGAGAAAATACCTTCAGAGCATGAAGGGTGGTATTGGTCTGATATGCGATCAGCTGAAATGTTGGCTAAGATATTGTTCTTTAAGCACGATTATTTTAGTGACGTGAATTTTCTCACGATTTATGGACTCTCTGTCCGTTGTGTTGCCGATTTGAAGTGTGACACCATTATCACAGACACTTCCGTAACTGTTTGTGCAAAGGATTTGCCTTACGAATGGGGGGATACGATTTTTGACGTCGGGACGGTATCGGGCGACTATCGCTTTCAGCGCATCAGTACCGTGACGGGGTGTGACAGTATCGTCAATCTGCATTTGACGGTGGATAAATGCGAAAAACCTTGCCCCGGAGTGTTGATTAACGAGGTGTGCTGGGCGAAGTACAACGTGGACGAGCCGGGACGCTTTGCCAACCCCGGCAAGCCGTACGGTATGCTCTACCAATGGAACCGGAAGAAGGGGTGGCCTGCTATGACACCGGAAAGTGTTTCCGGTTGGGCCAGCAGTCTTGAACCGGGCGATACATGGGAGCCTGCCAATGACCCGTGTCCTGTGGGATGGCGGATGCCTACTGCAGAAGAAATGGAGAAGTTATTTGACAAAACAAAAGTAAGCAGCATAGAAACGGCACGGGACAGAGTTCTTAGTACAAGATACACAGACATTGCCACCGGTAATATGATTTTCTTGCCGCATGCCAATTATCGGGACGAGCATGGTGTGACACACATTACTCAACGTAAGGAGTATTGGTCGGGGTCAAATCATTGGGCTTTGTGGGATAATGTTTTTTTCCAACAACGACCTTATGCCGATGGTTATTCCGTCCGTTGCGTTGCAGACGAGAATGCGTGTGATATTGTTTTGACCGCCTCTGAAAATATTTGTAAGGAGACTTTGCCCTATACATGGCATGATACAACATTCCGGGAAGGAACGGTAACCGGGGAGTATTGCATCCGGCGCACCAATCCGGCAAGCGGATGTGACAGTATTTTCTATTTGTATCTGACGGTGGATACGCTATGCGGTAAGCCCTGCAAGGAAAGAGGGGTATTTATTAACGGCGTGTGTTGGGCGGAAAGCAATGTGGACAATCCCAATACTTTCGCCGATACACCTGAAGCGTTTGGCTTGCTTTATCAATGGAACCGGAAAAAGGGACATCCCCTTAAAGGATATCTTAATCATTGGAGCTACAATAGTTCTAAAGATTCTCGCTGGGAGGCAATTAATAATCCGTGTCCGGCAGATTGGCGGATACCGACCATAGGAGAAATGTTTACTTTGTTTGACGATTTGAACGTGGAGTATGAGTGGACGCAACAGAACGGAGTCAATGGTATGCGATTTACAGACAAGACCAGTGGTAACACTATCTTTATGCCGGCAGCCGGTTCCCGTTCATTTCCTGTTGATTATGGAACGTTTACTACTATGGGAGAATATTGGTCAACTACACGAGTATATAATAATGAAGCTGCCTATCTCCTTACTTTTCCGGATATTGAATCGAAATTTACTTATGGTGGGGATGGTGCCTATTCCGTGCGTTGCGTTGCAGGGCGGGACACGACGGGATGCGGTAGTACCGTGACGGACACGTCCGTAACTGTTTGCACAAAGGACTTACCTTACGAGTGGGGTGATACAACTTTTGATGTCGGGACGGTATCGGGCGATTATCGCTTTCAATGCATCAGTACCATTACGGGGTGTGACAGTATCGTCAATCTGCATTTGACGATTCAGCAGTCTTTTGATACGACCTTGTACGACACGGTTTCCCAAGGGGATTCCTACTATAAACACGGTCTGAATCTTGCCGCCGTAACAGGAAGTTTAACGCATACACAACCTTTGCACACAATCCACGGCTGCGACAGTACCGTCACCTTAAACCTGCACGTATGGCCGAAATATTTCAATTCCCAAACGAAAGATATTTGTGCCGGGGATACCTTTGATTTCAGAGGGCGTAAGCTGTACAAGAGCGGTGTTTACTACGATTCCTTGAAAACCGTCCACGGTTGCGATAGTGTCTTCAGCATGACGCTGAAGGTTCATCCGGTCTATGGCTTTTCTTTTTCGGGTGCGGTCTGTTCCGGTAGCCCATACAGTAATTACGGTTTCAGTCTTCCTGCCGTTTATCGCGATACGATAGTCCGGGATTCCTTTAAAACCCGTTGGGGGTGCGATTCGCTGCGTACGTTATACCTGACGGTTCATCCGGTGTATGATACGATATTGTACGATACGGTTTGCCAGGGGGATGCCTACTATAAACACGGTCTGAATCTTGCCGCCGTAACAGAAAGTTTAACACATCCGCAACCTTTGCATACAATCCACGGCTGTGACAGTAATGTCACCTTAAATTTGCATGTGTGGCCGAAATATCTCTATACTTATACCAAGGATGTCTGTGAAAGGGATACCTTTGATTTCCGGGGTCGCAAGTTGTATGAGAACGGTGTTTACTATGATTCCTTGAAAACCGTCCACGGCTGCGATAGTGTCTTCAGCATGACGTTGGAGGTTCATCCGGTCTACGACTCTTCTTTTTCGGGTGCGGTCTGCTTCGGTAGCCCATATAATAATTACGGTTTCAGCCTTCCTGCCGTTTATCGCGATACGATAGTCCGGGATTCCTTTAAAACCCGTTGGGGGTGCGATTCGCTACGTACGTTATATCTGACGGTTCATCCGGTGTATGATACGACTTTTTACGATACGATTTGCCGGGGTGAAGGGTATTATCTTCATGGTTTCAGTTTGCCCGAAGGTACTTTAGGCGGTTCATTTACCCAAAATCACCTGAGTGTTCACGGCTGCGACAGTACCGTCACTTTAAACCTGCACGTGTGGCCGAAATATCTCTATACTTATGCAAAGGATATCTGCTCCGGAGATACTGTTGATTTCAGAGGGCGTAAGCTGTACAAGAGCGGTGTTTACTATGATTCCTTGAGTACTGTCCACGGTTGCGATAGTGTTTACCGCATGACTTTGACCGTTCATCCGATACCTCGTCCTTATTTTCAGGATGTTGTTTGTTACGGCAGCAGCTATGATAAATACGGCGTCCGCCTTCCTGCCGTTTATCGCGATACGGTCATCCGGGATACGTTCCAAAGTGTCTGGAAGTGCGATTCGATACGTACGTTATACCTGGCGGTGCAGCCGGTGTACAATACGCCTTTGTACGACACGGTTTGCCAGGGGGACGGGTATTATAAACACGGTTTCTCTCTGTCTTCCGTGCAGGCCGACAGAGAAGATTCGTTGACGCTTTTTTCCCGTGCCGGATGCGATTCGGTGCTTACGTTGCATCTGAAAGTCCATCCGGTGTATAATACGATTCTGTACGATTCCGTGTGTCCCTCGGCGCGTTACGTCCGCCACGGCTTTCAACTTTCCGATATAAGGGAGACCGGTACCTATCGCCGTCGTTTGCGTTCCGTTCACGGTTGCGACAGCCTCGTGACGTTGGAATTGTATGTTTACCCGACTTACTTCTATCCCCGAACGGAAAACATCTGCGAGGGGGATACGTTCGATTTCCGCGGCAGGCGTTTGTATGAAAGCGGTACGTATTACGATTCATTGACGACGGTTCACGGCTGCGACAGTGTTTATTGCCTTTACCTGACGGTTCATCCGGTGTATGATGTGCGGCTTTCCGGTATTCTTTGCGAGGGGACCACCTACAACCAGTACGGTTTCAGCGTGACCACCCCCGGCGAGCATTACCTTTATCTGAAAACCATAGCCCGCTGTGACAGTACCGTCCTTTTGACCCTGACGGAGGAGAAGAAGATAGAGGGAGCCATCGGTCTCTCGCTGGAGGATTGCAGCCTGCACGGCTATGCGTTCTTCTTTAATCCCGTCGTTCCCCAAAGTGCGTGGCTGTGGGATATGGGAGATGGGAAGGTGTTCCGCAGCGAGGAGGGATACCACACGTATGCGAATTCCGGGCTGTACCGGATACAGCTCCGTCTGGAGACTTCCGGCGGGTGTGAGAACCTGTACTCTTACGTCCAGTATGTGCCGCCCTATTTCCCGGAGATACCGATACGGGCGAACCGCCTGTTGATAGACGAGGATTATCCCACCGTCCATTTCCGGGTGGATGTCTTGCCGGGCATGCGTTGCGAGTGGGATTTCGGGGACGGAGTAACGGGAGTAGGCGACAGTGTTTCGCATACGTATGACGCGCACAGTGAGAAGTATTACGACGTATGGCTGAAGGTATTCAACGCGGACAGTTGTGTGACGGAGAGCCGGGCGCAGATAGAGGTGGCTTTTTTCCCGAAAACCCTCAATACGTTCAGTCCGAACGGCGACGGCATCAACGATGTGTTCATGGGTGATTACCGCATAGAAATCATCAACCGCAACGGTTTGCGGATATATACGGGAGAAAACGGTTGGGACGGAACCTACAAGGGCAGTCCTGCACCGGCGGATACTTATTTTTACCGTCTTTATTACCGGACGGCCTTGGGAGAAAGGATGAAAACGGGCTATGTGACACTGATTCGATGAGTAAACGGGTACGAGGATATACGCTATGGTGGTGTTTGCTTCAGCTGACGTTTTTCTGCGCCAGGGGGCAGGTGAATCCTTCTACGGCCTTTTACTGGGAAAATCCCTACTATATCAATCCTGCTTTTGTGAATACGGAGGCGAGTGCTTATTTCTCGCTTTCGGCCAGGAAACAGTGGCTGGGGCTTTCGGGCAGTCCGGTGACAGTTTTCGGGACGGGTGCTTTTTATTGGGAGAAGTACAAGATGCAGGCAGGGGTGAAGCTGTTGAATGACAAAATCGGCTATCTGAACAGTACGGATGTTTCCGTTTCGTATGCTTACACACTTTCTTTTCAAGAGAGTTTTTTGAGTATGGGCTTTTCGTGGGGGTACCAGTTTCAGAAAGCGGACAGGAGTGAAGTGCTGATAGAGGATGAAACGGACCCGGCGCTGGAGAATCTGTTTGCAGGTAAGAAGAAATGGAATATGGGTCTGGGGGTGGAATATATCGTGAATCCTTCTTTCCGAGTCGGGCTTTCGACACAGCATCTGTTTTCCTTTTTCAAGAAAGAGGAGGCGATATTCGGGGGTACGAACTATGTGTACGGGAGGTACCGCACCCGGCTATTGGGGCGGATATTCCGTCCATCGTACCGTACTTCGGCTTCTCCGACGACTTACGATATGGAATGGGGATTGTGTGTGAAGCAGACGGAAGACGACTTCCAGGTGGACGGGGTGGTGTCGTTTTACCTGAATCATCCGACGCAGCGGGAGAAGTTCCAGTTTTCGCTATTGGGGCGTTCAACGGGGGAGTTTGGTTTTTTGGCGGGGGTGAAGCTGTTGTCGGAGATGAAAATCCTCTGCAGTTACGATTACAATATCCGGTCACTGAAAGGTAATACAAAGGGGACGTTCGAGGTGATAGTCACGTATCCGTTGTTCCCGACAAAATGTGTCGCGGACGGGTTTAGGAGATAACACTATTGATTTTCTGTAGAGGATTTCTTATTTTTGTTTCATTACATATATCCATTTATAATATGAACAGACCGGAAAGTATCGAAAAAATCAGAAATCTTCTTCTAAAACTGGATCCTACGGCCGAATTGATTGTTTACGGTTCAGAAGCCAGAGGCGACGCCCGAAGAGACTCGGATATCGATTTGTTGATATTAGTGAATAAAAAAAAATTGACTTATCAGGATATTACTTATCTTACGTATCCTTTGTACGATTTGGAAATTACTGATGGAATAACTGTAAGTCCATTGGTTTATACTCGTGATTCATGGGAAAAACGTCCTTTCCTTACGCCTTTTTATCTCAATGTAATAAATGAAGGAGTCCGGTTATGAAGCAACAACTCGATGAAAATAGTATTCAGGCATTAATAAAGTACCGTATGCAACGAGCAAAAGAGACTTTGCACGAAGCGGACATTCTGATTGCTCAACATTGTTTTAATGCTGCTGTAAATCGTTTGTATTATGCCTGCTATTACGCTGTAATAGCTCTTTTGGTAAAGAATGATATTATAGCACAGACCCATCAGGGAGTCAAACAGATGTTTGGCTTACACTTTGTTGCAACAGGTAAAATTGCAAATAAGTATTCTCATTTTTACAGCCAGCTATTTAATGATCGAATCAGTGGTGATTACGATGATTTTCTTGTTTTTGACGAGGAACAACTAAATCAAATCCGGCCGTTGGCTGAAGATTTTATTACCACTATAGAAAGATTATTGTAAAAGTGACTTTTAAAAAAGAGCCTCTTTTTGAGTGAAAAACCTATCGTTTTTACACCAAAAACCTATCGTTTTTGCATCGAAAACCTATCGTTTTTTTATCACACTGGTAACCAGCGACTTAAAATCCCTTGTCCCAATTGTAAAATTATTAGACGTAACCTGTCTTATTTTTTTACACTTCAAAAGACGAAAATGCATTCTATATACATGTATTACAATCTATTACAAAAGTGGCACAAATATTGTTATTTGGAGAGGGAATGTGTAAAAATAAAAGAAATTATGGAAACGATGATTGAACTGAAGAAGGTAGATAAGTATTATAAATCGCGCTTTCAGCGTACGTTTATTCTGAAGAATGTAGATTTTACGGTGAATGAGGGGGAATTTGTGAGTATTATGGGTCCGAGCGGTGCGGGGAAATCAACATTGTTGAATATTATCGGTATGTTGGACGAGCCGTCGGAAGGGGAGTATTTTTTTATGGGCAATCCGGCTCATAAGATGAGTGAGAAGGATAAGAATTTGTGTCACCGGAATTATATCGGATTTATCTTTCAGGCATACCATCTTTTAGAGGATATGACAGTATATGAGAATATCGAGATGCCATTGGTGTATAAAGGCGTGAAGGGAAAGGAGCGGAAAGCGATTGTGGCAGATATTCTGGACCGTTTTAATATTGTGGCGAAGCAGGATTTGTTTCCGGAACAGCTGTCTGGCGGTCAGCAGCAGCTGGTAGGGATTGCGCGGGCGATTGTGGCCAAGCCCCGGTTGCTGCTTGCGGACGAACCTACCGGTAATTTGCATTCGGAGCAGGGCCGGCAGATTATGGAGTTGCTGAAGAAGTTGAATCAGGAGGAAGGGATGACGATTATCCAGGTGACTCATTCCGAGCAGAATGCGCAGTACGGCACCCGTATCGTGAATATTATGGACGGTTACCTGAAAGAAGGAATTGCCACGGTAGAGGGCGGTTTGAAGTTATAACCAGTAAAAAAAGAGTATGAACATTTTTAAGAATTTTTCCCGAAGTTTCCGCATGAACCGGCAAGCCAATCTGATTAATATGCTAGGGTTAGTAACGGGCTTGGCTTGTTGCCTATTGATTGTTATGTGGGTATTGCGAGAAGTAGAGACAGACCGCGGATTTAAGAATATTGACCGAATTGTTACGTTGCAGGGATATCATGAAGGGCGGAGTCCTTTCTTCGGGGTTTCTCCCGCCGTCGCTCCGACGTTAAAGCAAGAGCGTCCGGAGGTAGAAAAAGCCGCCCGCATTCGCAGTGCAGCACGGACAATCAAGTGGGGAACAGAATCTTACAATGTATCGGTTTATGATGCGGATTATGATTTGTTTGATTTATTCAGTTTGACATTCACGGAAGGCCGGCCTTTTGTATCCGGAGAGAAGGACCGTTGTGTATTGACCCGCAAGGCAGCAATGGCTATTTTCGGAGACAAAGCTCCGTTGAATGAAGTATTGGAAACGGAAGAGGGAAATTTTACAGTGTGCGGTATCATTGAGAATTTACCCCGTCGCCGTACAGTGGCGACACAAGGTCGGGAAGAAATTGTTTTTATCCCCATGGAACGTTCGGAAGAAGGGTTATCATCGTGGTATAACAACAGTTTTGAAAGTTATGTGTTATTGAACAATACGGAGGGGTACAAGCAGTTTGCCGAAGAAGTCAGAACCCGGGCTATGGAAGCAGCTCCGGAAAATGAATTGTATATCAAAGCGGGACATTTGAAAGAGCGTTATTTGTACGGATTCGGACACATCGGGAAAGTGCGTTTGATGGGATTCATCGCTTTGGTCATATTATTAATTGCCTGTATTAATTTTGTGAACCTTTCTACAGCAAGTTTTTCCCATTCCGCCATTCAGACGGGATTGCGTAAGGTTATCGGAGCCTCCCGGAGAAGTTTGGTTCTTGGTTATTTGGGCAACACTTTTCTGTTGGTATTGATTTCGTATTTGCTGGCGCTGGCTTTGGCATATTTCATGGTACCGTTGTTCGGAACAATTATCGGCGGTGATTTCAGTACATACGATTTGTTACGCCCGGAAATTTTAGGCATAGGCTGTATCATACTGGTTGTGACGACCGTGCTGGCAGGGATATACCCTTCTTTGTATCTGTCTTCTTTTCAGCCGGTGAAAGTACTGAAAGGCAAATACACGGCCGGGGGAGCCGGTGCCCGCATGCGACAGATGCTGGTTGTCTTACAATTTGCAGTTTCCATTACACTGGTTGTTTGCACACTGATTGTTTCCAAACAAATCCGGATGTATCAGACAATGAATCTGGGTTACCAATGGGATGAAGTAATATATGTATCGTTGCGCAATCAGGCACAACGGGACAAGGCATTTGTGCTACGCGACGAATTACTGAAAGAAAGCGGCGTGCAGGCAGCAAGTGTATCGACGTCGATACCGACTTCTATTTACTGGAATAGTGTGGGCTTCGATTGGGAAGGCAAAGCCCCGTCACACAACCCATTGATTTCGATGGTTTATGCGGATGAAAATTTTCAGAAGACGTATGATATCCGTTTGAAAGAGGGAACGTTTTTTACGGAAGCGGAGGAAGGTGTATTGGTGAATGGCAAATTAGAAGAAATGATTGGCGGCGAGGTTGTGGGAAAATATGTCGAATGGAATGGGAATAAACAGGAAATCATCGGTGTGGTGAAAGACTTACAGTTTAATGATTATAAAAATGCGCAGGAACCGCTGATTATTTTTCCCGTTTCAGCAAAGACCCGGTGGGTTGGCGTTTTGAATATAAGAATTGCCGGTGGAAAACTGGGCGAAACGTATGAGTTGGTCAGAAAGCGAGCAAGGGAGATTTTCGGTGAAGAACCGGTAGTCCGTTTTTTAGAGAGGGACGTGGAGTATTGGGTTGCTTCCGAACGACAGTCCGCCCAAATGGTTTCTTTCTTTTCTGTCTTGGCTATTGTTATCTCTTGCCTGGGATTATTCGGGCTTGCTACATTTATGACAGACCAGAAACGAAAAGAGATTGGTATCCGTCGGGTGAACGGAGCAAAAGTAAGTGAGATACTGTGGTTGCTGAATGTAAATTTTTTAAAACCGATTATGGTCAGTTTTTTGATTGCCTGCCCTTTATCTTATTATCTTATGAGCCGCTGGCTTGAATCTTATTTGCAGCGTACGGATATGAGCTGGTGGATTTTCCTTGTTGCAGGAGCACTGACGACTCTTATTGCGTTTGCCACATTGTTATGGCGGAGCGTAAAAGCTGCCACGGAAAATCCGGTACATTCCCTAAAAAACGAATAGTAAGTTATTTTTATTAAAAAAGTTATGAGGATATTGCATGAGTTGATGATGAATTTCCGGCGTTTCAAGACGGCGGGGGTGTTGAATGTTTTCGGTTTGTCCGTGGCTTTTGCCGCTTTTGCGGTGATTGCCGTGCAACTGATGTTTCAGTTCGGTTACGACCGGTTTCATAAGGACGCCGACCGGATTTTCCGGGTGGAGACGCTTTTCCCCGTTTCATTGCAATACAGCGCTTTCGGCCCGGATGCCGTGGGTGCCTTGCTGAAGGAACAGTGTCCTGTGGTGGAGGATTATTTTATGATCGGCGGCGGAGGTGAAATTGGGTTTACGCTGAGGCATGAAGACGGAAGTTCGGATAAATTCAGGGAGCAGAGTATGAGGGTTTCCGGTTCTTTTGCCGATATATTGGGGCTTGAGATTGTGGAAGGGGATGCCCGGCAGGCGCTGACAGAACCCAATATGCTGATGATTCCTCTATCGACAGCCCGAAAATGGTTCGGCAAGGAGTCCGCCGTGAAGAAACAGGTGTATGGCAGGGAGGGAGACGGTCATTATACGGTGGCGGCGGTGTATCGGGATTTGCCCGGCAATTCGATTTTTAAAAATGACTGCTATACCCGTTTGGTTGAGCAGGAGGAATGGGGGCACTGGGCCACGCAGATATATGTCTTGTCAGCAAACAGTGACCGGCAGGCTTTGCAGCAGCAGGTGAACGGGATGAAAATCGAGCCGCTGGAAGAGATATTTGAAGGCTTGCATAAAAAAGAGCAGATGGAGAAGGAAGGGAAGTTTTTTTTGAGAGTGTCCCCACTGACCGGCATATTTTACGACCAGACGACCGCATTTGATTCTTTTGAAAAGGGAACGAAACGGAGTGCGATGATTATGCTGGCGATAGGTATTCTTATTATTTTGATTGCCGAAATCAATTTCGTGAATTTTTCCATTTCACTGGCTCCAACCCGCATGAAGGCCATAAATACACAGAAGGTGCTGGGTGCCGGTGTGAGAAGGCTAAGGGGACGTTTAGTGGGGGAAGCGGTGTTTTATTCTCTGGCGGCCTTCGTCCTGGCTGTGGGGTGGCTTCATCTGTTCGCTTCGTCGGGTTTTGCTTCGCTGTTCAGCATGTCGCTGTATCCGGCGGAACATGCAGGGCTTTTGGCAGTTATCGGAGGCGGCGCCGTATTGCTGGGCGTGTTTGCCGGTCTATACCCCGCCTGGTATGTGACTTCTTTTGAGCCCGCACTGGTCTTGAAGGGAAATTTCGTGATGTCCCCGAAGGGAATGCATTTGAGGAACGGCCTGATGGCTTTTCAGTTCGTCACTTCCATTGTTTTGATTATATGTACGCTATTTATCGGAGCGCAGTACCGTTATATGCAGCATTTTTCGCTGGGATATGATACGGAAAACATCGGTTTCTTCGAGCTGAACCGGGATTTGGCGGGGAGTCAAAGCGCATTGATTTCCGAGATGACGGCCATTCCGGGAGTCACGGATTATACGTTTGCCGATCATGTCGTGGGGATGAATAACCAGATTAACGGCATGGGGCTGGAGGTGGAAGGCGAAGCGTTGCAACTGAACCGCTGGTCTGTTTATAAGAACTTTTTGGATTTTATCGGGGTTTCTATCGTGAAGGGGGAGAATTTTTCGGCATCCGACCAGTCGGCTCAACTTATTCTGAACGAGACGGCTGTCCGGAAGCATCCCGTACTGGAGCACAGTTTCGGTACAACGATTGCTACAAGTCCTCGGTTGGGCCGGTTTGTCGGTGTGATAAAGGATATTCACTACATGTCGCTGCATTCACCGCTGATGCCGCTGGCGATTACCTGTGAGGAGGGGGACGAGTATAATTACATGTTCCTGAAGCTGTCGGGAAACGATTTGTCCGCTACGCTGGAGAAGCTCCGGCAAACGTATGAGCGTTTGTCTCCTGCCGGAGTATTCAGGTTCAAGTTTTTGGACCAATCTTTGCAACAGAATTATGAAGGAGAGAAGAAGCTGATGCAGGTGGTTTTTCTGATGGGAGGCATCGCGATCGTGCTGGCTTTAGTGGGGGTATACGGATTGGTGGTTTTTAATGCCCAGTATAAGCGCAAGGAAATCGGTATCCGGAAAGTGAACGGTGCTACCGAGGGGCAGATTATGGTACTGCTGAACCGTACTTTTTTCCGGCTACTGGCAGTATCTTTTGTCGGGGCGTGCCCGATTGCCTGGTACGCCGTAAACAGCTGGCTAAAGGGGTTCAGCTACAAAACGCCCGTGTATTGGTGGATATTTTTGTTGGGCGGGGCAGTGACGCTGATAATAGCTTTGCTGACCGTAAGCTGGCAGAGCTGGAAAGCCGCTTCGGCGAATCCCGTCGAGGCCTTGAAAAATGAATAATTATAAACTAAAAATATATGAATAGTCTGAAAGTATTTTGGAGAAATCTGCAAAAGCAGAAAACAGTCGGTATTTTGAGTATCGGTAGCCTGGCTGTAGCTATTGCCGTTGTCATTTTAATCGGGCTTTGGTCGGTGAATGAATTCAGCTTCGACAGTTTTCACCGGGATAAGGATAAAATATACCGGATAAACGGAAAGATCATGCTGAATGGTGAACTCGCCAAAACAGGCGCGACATATAAGTGTGCGGGGGACGATGCGCTCCGGATGTTTCCGGAAATTGAGGCGATGTGCCGGGTCGCACCGCTGACATTCGACATAACGGTCAATAATGTGCTTTATCCCGGAAGAAATGTTTTTGAGGTGGATTCTTCTTTCTTTTCTTTTTTCTCTTTTACACTGAAAGCCGGTAATCCATTGACCTGTCTGTCCGCACCGGACGGAGTGGTGATAGACGAATACGCTGCCAACAGTTATTTTCCCGGAGAAAACCCAATGGGAAAAATCATCCGGATGAACGGCAAGGATTTTACCGTTGTGGGGCTGATGGAAAACATGCCGGTGAATTCCCATTTGCAGGCGCATATCGTGGCTCCTTTTACGGGATATTGGGCGCAAAACTTCGAGTACGGCAGCAACGATATTTTCATTACTTATTTTAAGATTCCGAATCCCGCGTTTGTCTCCAAAATAGAGAAAGGCATGACAGATGCCATCTACGAAGCGAATCCTGCGTTCAAACAGATTTCTTTTAAGTATTTGCTGCAGCCGTTGCGTGATGTGTATTTTGACAATACGCTGAAGTTCGACGATGTCGTACACGGCAATAAAAGTCTGGTGATGGTGTTTATGCTGACGGCTTTTGTTATTTTGGTAATAGCGTGTATTAATTTCATCAATCTGTTCATTTCGACCTCTTTCTTGCGGGCGAAGTCGATAGGTGTCCGTAAAACACACGGGGCGGACAAAGGAATGCTGATTGGAGAGTTTTATAAAGAAACGCTTTATTATGTGATATTAGCGGCGATTGCGGGTACGATACTGGCAACACTGGCTCTGCCTTTATTCAACCGGTTGGCGGATTATCAACTGACGATTGATTTTGCCAGTCCGTTGTTATACGGATTTTTGGCGGCGATTGTGCTTGTCATTATGCTGGCTGCCGGCACTTTCCCCGCTTTTTATATGACGAAGTTCAATACTGTAGAGACGCTGAAGGGACAGTTCAAGGGAAAGAATCTGTCGTTTCTTCAAAAGGGGCTGATTATTACCCAGTTTACGGCTGCAATTGTGATATTGATTTCGGTATTTTTTATTGAAAAGCAGGTCGAATATATGATTCATAAAGATTTGGGATTTGATAAGGAACATGTTTTTTATGTGGCGGACCGGGGTGGTATTCTGAAAAATTACGATTCGTTTTATGACGAGATGCTGGCGCATCCTTCCATTGCAGGGATTACGCTGAAAGATACCGACCCGCTGGGCTGGTGCCGCGGGGATGTCGTAGGAAAACCGGGAAGCGAGCAGGAGTATCTGATGGAATTCTGCCAGATAAAACCCAATTATTTCCGGGTCATGGGCATGGGAATGAAGGAAGGACAGGAATTTGCAGAAAGAGCAGGCGATTCACTGAATTATTGCATTATCAATGAAACGGCAGCCCGGATGTTGGAGTTTACAAATGCTGTAGGGGAACGGGTGAGAGCAAACGGCAATTATTATACGGTAATCGGAGTGGTGAAGGACGCGTATACCAAGTCTCTCCACCAGGCTGTGGACCCGCAGATTTATTTTCCATATGAGGGGAGGTATCCCACCGTCTTTTTTAAAGTACAAGGGGACCCGCAGGAAGCTATCCGCTTCGTACAAGCGAAATGGAATGACCTCAATCCGGGGGAACCGTTCGATTATCATTTCCTCGACAGCAGTTACGCCCAATTGTATAAAGCGGAAACGAATGCCGGAAATATCCTGGGCATGGCAATGATGATTACATTGATTATCAGTGTAGCAGGATTGTTCGCCATGGCGTATTATACGACACAACGCCGCTTGAAAGAGGTAGGTATCCGCAAGGTAAACGGTGCTTCGGTAAAAGAGTTGCTGTTGATTCTGAACCGAGACTTTTTCGTGTGGGTAGGTCTCTCTTTCCTTTTGGCGTGTCCGATCGCCTATCTGTTTGTGCAGAATTGGCTGGAAGGATTCGTGGAACGCACAGCATTGAGCTGGTGGGTGTTCCTTCTGGCAGGAGCCGTTACGTTCTTCGTCACGCTTCTGACCGTAAGTTATCAAACATGGCAAGCTGCCAACCTCAATCCCGTAAAAGTGCTGAAAAGCGAGTAAACGATGGGAGAAAAGGATATATTTGAAAATTGGAATCCGTGGCACGGATGTACGAAAATCAGTCCGGGGTGTGCGCATTGTTATGTCTACCGTCAGGATGCGATGTACGGGACGGAGCAGGAAAGCAGCGAGGTGCGCAAGACTGCGAATTTCAATCTGCCGGTGAAACGCAAGCGGGACAAGAGTTATAAGATTTCTTCGGGGAAGGTGGTTTTTACCTGTTTTACTTCCGATTTTTTGGTGGAGGATGCCGACGAATGGCGTCCCGAAGCCTGGGCGATGATGCGCGAACGCCGGGATCTGATGTTCTATTTTTTTACAAAGCGAATCGAGCGGTTTGCTGAATGTATTCCCGACGACTGGGCAGACGGCTATGATAATGTCATTATCGGCTGCACGGTGGAGAACCAGGCAATGGCAGACCGGCGGTTGCCTGTCTTCATGAATGCGCCACTCAAGCACCGGGCGATTATTGTCGCCCCGATGCTGGAACGGGTGAATATTTTGCCGTGGCTAGATGAGCGGGTGGAAGAAGTCTCCGTTAGCGGCGAGTCGGGAGAGAACGCCCGGGTGTGCGACTACGATTGGATATTGGACCTGCGGCGGCAATGTATCGAGAAAGATATTCCGTTTCGTTTTCACCAGACCGGTGCGAAGTTGCTGAAAGACGGAAAGATTTACCATATTCGCCGGGCATTGCAGATTTCCCAGGCAATGAAAGCGGGTATCGATTACCGGATAGGAGCGGATCTTAAACCCGAAAAAAATTGCCGGCCTCATTCCTGATGACCGGCAATTTCAAAAAAAAGAAACTAATTACAATTATTTTTTGTCTTTACAACATTTCTTTTCTCCTTTGGTGCATTCGCCTTTCTTAGCGTCTTTACAGCACTTCTGGTCTTTTTTGTCGCAAGCCTGTTTGCATTTGCAGTCTTTTTCACATTTGCCTTCTTTGCATGCCTGTTTGTCTTTGCATACGCAAGCGCATTTCTGAGCTTCTTTCTTGCAGCAGTCTTTCTTTTCTACACATTCTTTTTTGCATTCCTTCTTACCGTCTTGAGCGGTTTTATTGCTTTGTGCAGAGGCAACGCTTACGGTGAAAACCAATGCCAATGCCGTAATCAACATTTTTGCTTTCATGTTTTTGTTTTTAAAGATTATTACTTCATTCCAAATTCACAGGATAAAGGTCTGCATTCTCTGTCAAAAATACAAATCCGCGCGGTTAATTCTTTGAAATAAATGTGTTTATTCGTTTTTTAAGGCTTCCGAAGGACGGGCTTTGATACCTTGCCAGCTTTTCAATAAAACAATAAATACAATGATAACAAAAGTCAAAACAGCACTACCGACAAGAAACCATAAAGAAAGCGGTATCCGCCATGCAAACTCATCTAACCAATAATTCCCCATATAATAAGCACCCGCTAATCCAAAAGGAAGAGCGCACAAAGCAAGCAAACAGATATTACGCAACAAAAGCAACGTTATCTGTAATATCGAAGCTCCGTTTACCTTTCGGATGGCTATTTCTTTCATCCTGCGGGCTATTTCATCTCCGACAAAACCGAAAAGGCCTAAAAATACAATGATAAGAGCAAGATACATAAGAATTTCCACAGTGATACACATGTCTTGCTGGTCTTCATAAGCTGCCCGATGGGTATAGGGATAGTAATAGAGGCGAAAATTGGATTGGTGCGTAATTTCGCTCATCTTTTTCTTCCACAAAACAATGTTTTCTTCCGTCATTTGCGTGCTTTTAAACAACAGATAATAATTTCGGCACGTGTCCGGTTCTTCCAAAGGCAGAATGACGACCGGCTGCTGACCGATATATAACGAAGCGACCTGGAAATCCCGGAAAACGCCTTGGGGTGTTATAGGACGGGATTCTACAAACAAAAGACTTTGCGCTTGCGGATTACTCAGAAGTCTATCACGAAATTTTTCATTGATCCATACCTCATTTACGGCTTGCAGGGTACGATGAGTATCCCCTTCGATAAACGGTACTTGCAGCGTATGAAGAAAATCAGCGTCAGCATAAAGATAACGGCATTCAAATATACCCTGCCGCTCCTGATTATAAATTGTAGCCTGCGGGGCCCACAAAGGAAGAGTATGTACAAAAGCGGCGTCGGCAATAAAAGGCAGACGCTTGATTTCTTCTTTGACGGAGGACATGGAAGGATAAGACATACCGCAAGCAACCTGCGTATAATAAAGATATCGGGTATCGTATCCGAGGTTTTTATTGATTAAATAGTTGTATTGCTTGCTGAAAATCAAAAACAACGTGAGCAGCATACAGGTGGAAAAGAATTGCACCCAAAGCAACAGGTATTTCCAACGCCGGCGGTTTTGCGAAACCTGCCGGAAAATCTGCAATACCGGAATAGTCGCGAATATCCGAGCTGGGATACCTCCCGTAAAAAAGAGCATTCCGAGAAAGAACAACCCACAAGTGATTAGTACCCGTCTGTTAAAAAAAGCAGCATATTCATGAAATAACAGATTTTCAAAAAACGGCTGACATACGACGAGAATTCCATAAGTGAAAAGTCCTGCCAGCAATGAAAGGATTACAGTTTCCCAGAAAAACATTCCGAAGATATTGGCACTGTTGGCCCCATTGACTTTATGTATGGCAATCTCTTTGTTTTTCCGTATCAGGGACGAGATGGCTATGAGTATGTAATTGAGGGCGGATATGATAACGATAACCAATCCCATGAATCCCACCAAATAAACGGAAGAATAGCCCCAACCGTATTTCAGGTGAAGTTCTTTCAAGGGATGCAGGGCATAGGTATAGGACTGTCCGAAAGTCCGGTGCCGGTCGATGACGGTTTGTATTTTTCGTATCACTTCCTGCGGATTGGCATCAGAGGCAATTCGTATGTATCCCCGGTAACTTTCTTTTTGTTGCATTCCTCCTTTTTTCGTAACTCCGGCTAACGAATGGAGAGCATTGATGTTTTTGAGAAAACTGTTGCTGGGAAAATCCTCATAAACCCCTCCTACAATGAGCTGCTGATGGTTATAAACAACTTCTTTCCCGACGGGTTCTTCTTTCCCGAAAAGAAGATTCGCCAGTTTTTGCGATATAAAGAATTTATTCGGATCACTCAATGCCTGCGGATCACCCGAAAGCAAACGAAAAGAGAAAAGCCGGAAAAAGGACGTATCGGCAAAACGAAATTCGCCACCGGATATTCTGTTGTCATGATAACGATAATTAATGGAGATACGTTGTGAGAGGACGGTGGAAAGCTCTATTTCAGGAATTTCCCGTGAGATTTCTTCCATCAGGGCAAGCGGTATTTCATAATCAACCCGGTATATACGGTCTGCGTCTCTGTGAAAGCTGTCGTAGTCGGTTTCAAAAACGCAATAACCGAATGCCAAAATACCTGTCGTCAGACCGATAGTGAGTGAAACAATTTTCGTGAGGCTGTTCCCTTTGGAATGAAACAGACCGCGCAGAAGATATGAAATGCGTTTCATCATGATATTTGATTTTGCTGAATTTCCGTAACGCAAATTAGAGGATTCCTACACTATTTCCTATATGACACATTGAAAAATATCGAGACACCGGCATTTTAAACAGCTGATACCCAATATCGTTTTTTAATAAAAACGAGACCATGTTCCGAAACGTTGGAAAGAGTGAAGCGGGAGCGCCTATTTTCAGCCAAGACGGGCAATAAGTTCATCAAAGAACTTTTTTAAATCCTGATTGGGCGAAAGATTTAATTTTTGACGCAAGCGGGTGCGGCGTTTATAAATAGAGGTATTATTAACATCACACAAAATAGCCAGTTCATCCGTTTCAAATCCGGCACAGATAAGGGCACAGTAACGCAAATTCTCTTCCGTGAGATCCGGATAATTCTCTTGCAAATACGTGATGATGCCGTTCCCTGTGATATTCACACCTTCGAGAAGCAACTCCCAATCCGTGGGAGAAAAAGAGTCGGTGGAGATAGTACGTTGAAATTTATATTTCAGCTTTTCAGGATTGTTGGCATATTTCTGGGAAAATTCGACAAATTCTTTAATCATGTCCACCCGGAGACGAAAAAAATCTTTCAGCTTGCCGTCCTTTTCATGAAGTTGCCGGGACATTTTTTCTTTCAATTCATCTTCCGCCCGTTGCAGGCGCTCGATAAAAAGCTGACTTTTGAACAACTCACGTTTGCGATGACGTGTCCGGTAATGCGTGACGCCAACAAAAACCGATAGCAGGCCAATAAGTACGAAACAAGCCGTGCGCCACTTCCGAGCAGTGACATACCCTTGTTGAGCCTGTTGCAAAAGTTCCGCGTAACGGGTTTCCCATTGCAGGTCTTCCGTCACCCTTTTCCCAAAAAGCTGTTGCAGAGTGAAAATCTTCCGCGCAATAACGAAAGAAAACAAACTGTCGGGAAAAAGGGAAAGATTCGTCTCCGCTAACGTGTATTGTTTCAATGCCTCTTCCGGTTGATTTAGACGTTCATAAAACAGCCCCGTGTAAAAATAAAGGCGTGTCAGTTCGGAGCACGGTTGTTGCCCCTCGTAATAATGAAGAGCCTTTTGCAAAAGGCTGTCGGAAAGGAAAGGTTGTCCCGCACGATATAGCCTGTCTGCCTTTAGCAAAGCCCCCCCGGCAATTTTCTTGGGATTAAAACGACTAACCATGCTCTGTATGGGCGATTCTTCTGAATAATCCGTATTTGCGAAAGCCATTCCCACTCCAAGACAGAAACAGAGCAGAAATACAAATCGCAAAGAAGAGAATGGTTTCATTCGTCAATATTATTTCTGGGCACTTATATACAACTTTACACCAAATCAATTTTAAAAAGAATCGCCATAAATTTTATGACGATTTTATCTATTTTTAACCTTATACTTAAGGTACTTATATATAACTTATATTAATCATAATTTTCTATATAAGAATTATATGAGACATAAGATCTATTTTTAATTTATTCAAATAATTTTGAAAATTCAGACAAATTCAAAGTTATTCCCATTTTAGTTCTTGAGATTCTTGAGATGTGAGTAAATTATAAGCAGCGTCTATCTTTTTCTTTTCTTTTTTAAGTTTCGTTAAAATATATGATAATTGTATTTTTTTGAATCTTCTATATGTATCCACAAATATTATTATTGCGAATATATATCCCACAGAAAAAATACAAGGGTAAAGTGGCAATAGGATATTGGGGTATAAAAAATTTTTTATCACTCCAATATCTAAATGACTTGGTGTTAATTCATAAATTCCCCATAAAGCAAATGAAACAATCATTGTTCTTGTTATGTATTTTCTTGTTTTATTATAACAAAAAATATTCTTTTTATTTTTCCACTTTGACCTTAAAATCTTTAATGTGATCTTAATAGAGTAATATAATGCACAAAAATTGAGTAAATATGCATATACATACCAATTCGCCCAAGTTTTCATAGCAGCAATTACAAATAAATCCACTATACAATATACACTAATGTATAAAGATAAGCATTTAAATCCCTTTGCTTTTTTTATGTTGTTCGTCCAATTTTTTGTTTGGGCTTCTATATTTTCCCATTTATCAACAATATCAACGAATTTTTTATTTAGTTTATCAATGTGTGTAGACGTGTCGTGTCCATCAATCACAAAGGAGTGCATATTGTCTAAATCTTGCCTAAAAGGCTCCAAAATACCTAATCTGAATTCATTAAATCTTTGATTCCGTCGCTGCTCTTCATCAAAAATAGAATGATATATTGTTTTAGGAAGACTTGTGAAAATGTATGCAAAATTTACAGCACTCATAAGCTGAATAAAAGTTGCAAAATCATCAAGAAAATTATCCATTAAGCAAAAAAATCATTAAGATTGACATTAGAGTCTAAAGTATCAAATATTTTATGGTATGAGTCTCTTAAATACCCATTGATTTTAGGGTCATTGAAATTTGCGACAGCTCTGCGTAAATTTATGTCAGTTTCAAATCTATACATATTATGGTCACCTGTGCAAAAGTTTATTTCTTTCCCATCAGTTCCTCTAAAAAATTTCCCTTGTCCCTCCTTTATTTGGACTCTGCTTTCTTTATAAGAAGGGTGATTATATAACATCCAATAAAAACTTTCATGATTTTGGCTTACTTGCTCTTTTGGAGGAAGGCTTGCAATAATGATATTTAGTCTTGTATTTCCTTTGTCAAGGAATGACTTCATACTCTCGATATATTCTCTTGTGTTTACAACCTCATCATTATACAATTGATTTGCGGCAATTAAAACTTCTTTTTGGGCATTCTTAAATAAATACTTGCAAATAATTAAGGCATGTCCATTTCCTTCATTGTGGAATAAATAGTCGTTCCCCTTCTCTACACATTCCTTTACGGATTTTTCATACTGCTCTAATTCTGTCATTTGATGATAAGCTAATTGATTTAAAATTAAGATCTGCTAAAATATACATAATACATTAAATACAATATATGTCTTTATACATTATTATGATAAAAAACAACCAGTCCTATTTTGGGATGATTCTCTTGCTCAAGAGTATTTTGTGAAAATTATATTATTTTAACCATCCTCGAGGGATATAGAATTACCCTTGACATTAATGAACAAAATTGTTTCTTGTTTTTCTCTGTAACCACATTGATAACTCTATCAACATTTACATTAGCGTTACTCAATTTGCCATTGAAAGAGTTTAAATCCTTGTAAATCATGGTGTTATATCTTGTAAGATGTAATGATTTAGAATCTCATCGCAAAGCTATAAAAAATAAACGATAAATCTTTCCATAAGGTTTCTCAAAATTTTTATTCGTTATGCCCTTCTGTCCCCCTAAAACACTGCATTCTTATCCGCAAAGAAGAACCCGAACACTCTTTTAATCTCCTCTTCTTTCAATTTTCCATTGTAATCCAGCAATCTTCCCACCACCGTCTGAAGACGGAATTTTTCTCCCTTCACCAAGCAATCCAGCCCGTAATCGAGAAGCATCAGCATTCCGATATTGTCAATCTGCATTTTGACAACTTCCGGTCTTAAGAATACTCTGCCGAAACAATGGTAATTCTCACCGAACAACTTGCACGTCCGTGGATCATGCTCCACGACATGAATCAGGTCTTCACGGTTGAGCAAAGGGGATGTGTAGCAGGGAAGGTCATTCAGAATCTTCGTTTCCGTTTCAACGAACTTGTCCGGATTCTGATTGCGTTCATTAATCCGATTCAGGTCATTCGGATTGTAGTCGAAAATATTCTCACGATTCAGTTTCGTGAATCCGTACGTGGACAATATCCGAATGCCGTCTTTCCGTTTCCCGGCATAAAAGAAATCCATATCGAAATGATGAGGCAATAACATGGCTTGGTTTATCCGAATCTTGAATTGCTCCGCATGCTCCTGATCGGAGAGAATGTTATCAAAAGTGATTTTTAGACTTTGGGTGCGTGACACCGTGTTCTTGTAATCCTGCAAGCAATCGGTAATGGATTCGTATGTGCGTCTCATAGGTTATGTTATTATGAAGTATTTATGGACAAATACTCTTGAAAAAAGATATGAAATTCATACGAGATTGCGGCACTCTTTATTTGACGCATTGGGAAATGCATGACTCTTGACAGAAATATGCATAATGGAAAAATGAAACGTAATGATGTCATTATTCCGCCTTCAACACAAAGTTCCTCAGTTTGAAATTACAACTTTGGTATATCTGTCTATCATATCCGCTAATCGGATTCTGTGTCATGCCGAAATATATCTTAGTCGGTCTTGACGAATAACTTGGTCTTGTCGTGTAGTTCCATCTTTTTGAAAGATAATCATCATCAAGGTAGCACCACACCTTATGTTCCGAATATGTCCATACAAGCTTGCATTTGTACCATTTGTTAAGCTGAATCTTGTTGTATTTTCCTGATCCTGACTTATCTTCAGGAACACCATTGTAGTAAAGAACGTGATAATTCATAGAATCCCACGAGCAATAGTTCCCCCATATTGCAAAAGGCACATCATTTTGGAATTGGGTAAAACTTGTATTGAATACCGGACATTGCTTATTGGCATCCGGATAACTCAAAAACATAACCTCAAGTTCGATTGTAATCTTGTCCTTCTCAAATAGATTGCCAACATCATAAACCAATGCATCGGAAGCACCGAATACCGCACATTCATTCTGTATTGTGACGCCGGTTCTGCTTGATGGACTATTGCCAAGACTATCAATAAGATTTTGCGTAAAAGGAATACGGTAATCGTTGTCCAAAAGAATGATATCCTCATCCACCACGAAATCGTTATCTCCATATTTTTCCAATAATGATGCGTCACATTTTCCGGTGGATACAAGTTCGCTTTTTCTTATCCAGTTGTTACCCCCCCCGATAAGCCCAACTTGGTGTAGGCTTGCGCTATAGTCAAGAATGATTTACTCATATCGATTTGAATATTTGCATATTTTATATATGCAAAGAATAATGGTACAGAAATAAAAACGGTGTATCGTTTCCAATGCACCGTTTATTTTAAGAATAATCAACTGTTAGTCTTCGTATTCAAATTTGAAGACTTCAGACCATTCATCTTCATCGACGTCCTCGTGGCCTTCTTCCCTGATGGTGATTTTTGTGATATATTCTCCGTCCATTTCATATTCAATTTTTGCCGTATAAGTTTTATAACCAATAACTTTATCTTCATCATCATCCCATTCCGGACGAGTAACCTTCATACTGCTTGGCAGATAATACGAACGTTTCCCTATCAAATTGAACTGGAATGCCAAATCTATATTGCTATCAAAATAATACGATCCGATAAAGTAAAACATGTCAATATTCAAATTATTCAGTTGCTCTCCGTAAATGAATTCAACAGAACTATAATTGTCTTTTTCTACATTATCTTTAAAAGTGTAATTCACCAAATTGCCTCCAACACATGAGAAGGTTTCTGTCATTGACTCCCCCGCCAACTCTCTCATTTCTACATTGCTTAAATAACCTTCCTTATCATATTCAAGTTTATAATCTGCTTTATAATCACCATCAGAATCTTTATATTTATCTGAAAAAGATACAATACGTCCATTTTCTAATATGAAAGTGAATTCATCTTCTAAAGTGCCATCATTTTTAACCGTAATTTTATTATCGGAATAGATGTATGTATTAGTTTCATTATATGATAATAATTTACAGAATTTAATCCTCCCGTCTGCATAATATTCATATTCATAAATATACTCATACTCATACTCATCCTCATATTCAGTAACCTTTTTTATCTTCTTCGGCAGAATCTCCGCATCCGCAGGTGCTTCCGGTTGGTCGGCAAAAAGCATCTCTCCGAGTTTATATTCCCTGCCATCTTGTTTCAATAAAACAGTTTGATTGCCATACACAGAAGGTGCAACGAAAGTGATACCGTTTGCATCCACACCCGTAACTTCCGCCTTTACATCGTCATTGTCCGTTGTTCGTGTGGCAATTTGTCTGAACCATATTTCACTGTCTTCATCAAATCCTTCACCCTTGATTGTTATCGTCTGACCCGGAGTGACAGGATTTTCAAACTTCGGGATTTCAAGACCATTAATTGGGGTATCGTTCTTGTCATCATCGGAACAAGCGACCATAAAGGTCAACATCGTTAAAAGAAATAATAATTTTTTCATACTAAATTGATTTAAAATTAAACATACATAAATTCTATTCTTTCAATCTTTAAAGGTTTCTTCATAAATGTCTTTGAGGTTTCTGCCACGATAACTCCAATAGGTGGTGGGCTGGAGTTCACGGGTGACACCCATGATTTGCTTCGTGACGGCGGTCAGCGACATTTCCTCGCCGTTGTAGCTGACTTTTTTATTACTCACGACCTTCACCTTGACGAAAGGATCAAGGTCGTATGTCAGTTCCTCACCTTCGGCGATGCCCATCAAGCGGTAGTCAAGCGGGGGACGACGCTTGTGGATTTGTTCCCGGATTTCCACAGTTATCTCACCTTTGCTGAATACCTGCAGGATTGGAATCACCTTTTCAGAAGCGACCTTGAAGAACTCTCTTGAGTCATTTATCCGTTTTTTCTCAAATACCTTGTGCAGTGCCTGCTCGATTTCAAGACAGACATCGTAGTTTACCTTGCAGGCGTATTCACATTCAAAGGGTACAGGTACGCCTGTCTTATACAGCTCTCTCATCCGTTTTCCAACGTCGCCTCTTTTTGTCATCCCGATCTTCACCAAGCCGGGCATGACGGGATTGGTCAATACATAAACCACACCATAATCATTAGCATCCTCCATATTAAAAATGTATGCCTTCCCAATATCCAAAAGAAGAGTTTAATTATTGGCAAAAAGAAAGTGTGGATATTGTAAACTTACCTTAGTCACGTGGGTTCTGACAAAACCTTGACCGTAAAATAAGAATAGTATCCACACTTGTATAGCATAAGAAATTATGCATACACAAGGTGGAAAGTCTTGTAACTTATTCCTCGGTCTCAAAAATTGTCAGATTTACGTGACGAGAACAAGCCTAAACACTTTCCATGTTTAAAACTGATATGTCCTCCCATTTAACAATGGGACGATACAAATATATGGATTTTTACAATGCAATATGGAATCTCCCCATAATTAAAAATTAAGATAAATACATATTTATCAATTTTATTGATTCCTATCTCAAAATAATTCTCGAAAAACCATCAAATTTCTTTCAAATATGGTGTAGATTAATATCTATTTAATGTATATTTGTTATGCACAATCATCTCACAATAAGTGCATTAGAAATGATAGAATTTGAAGCAAAGTCAATTTTTGAGATTTATTCGAGGTTTTCAGACGAGCAAAAGTGCATTGACTTTTTGGAGGAA
>NZ_CALPCZ010000012.1 GCF_943193135.1 Odoribacter lunatus | reverse complement strand
CCGAACAGAGAAGTTAAGCCCTTTCACGCCGATGGTACTGCCGTCACTGGTGGGAGAGTAGGTAGACGCCGAATTTTGAAAAAGAGAGTCTTGGAAAAGACTCTCTTTTATGGCGAGGTAGCTCAGCTGGTTAGAGCGCATGATTCATAATCATGAGGTCGGCGGTTCAAGCCCGCCTCTCGCTACTCCCTGTTTGAAGCAGTTGCAATGTAATGTTGTGGCTGCTTTTTTGTTTTAGGTATAAAAGATGTATTTTTTATTGGGATACCCATTGAAAGTCTGCGAAGATTTTTGATGGGTATTTTGTTTTTGGGTAAATATGGCAAAAAAAACACCTATTTTAATGGTGATTTTGGTTGAAGTAACGAATTGATTTTCAGTAGTGTTCAAGATGGAAGTCAGCCAAAAAAAACGTAGGTTTTTTGGTTGCTTTTTTTTTCTTCCCAGCCGCAAAAATAGATAATTTCTTTCTTTTTGCAACATTTTTGTTATCAGAATTTTACGAATTTTCAATTATAAATTTTTGGTGCTCTATACCACGTGAAACTCCGCCAATTTAAACCTACGTTTTTTTTGGGCAATTTTTGGGAGATTGAAAACGTGATTCCGATTGCTAATGCTTTTTGTGTCAGAGGGATAATATTTAACTAAAAAAATGAAAGATTTATGACAAAGAAGACGATTTTTTGGGATGGTTGGTTATTAGATAACCCGCTGACAGAAGACCCGAATGATTTTACGTTGAAAGTGAAAGCGGGCAATATGGTTACGACCGAAGATATTGCGAAGGCATTGCAGGAGGAGGGTACGGAGTTTCAATTGGAAACGCTTATCGATATTTTGAACCGGGGAGACCGGATTATCCGGAACAAGCTGCTTGCCGGGTATAGCGTGGGAACGGGTGTGTTTTATGCTTATCCGAGTGTATCGGGTGTTTGGAGGGATAAAAATGAGACGTTTGACGACGAGAAGCATAAGGCGGGTGTGAATTTCCAGTTGAGTGCGGCGTTGCGTGAAGGCATTAAACAGGTAGGTGTGGATGTGTTGGGTGTTTCTTCGACAGGGCCGGAGATTTCGGGTGTGACGGATACGTGGACGGGTGAATTGAACGGTGTCATTACGCCGGACGAAGTGGTGAATGTGAAGGGAAGCAATATTCAGCTTGCAGGGGAGGAAAATGAATGCGGTATCCGGTTTGTGCGGGTGGATGACAGCAGCAATACGGTGGCTGTGGATATGCGCCGTTTGACGGTGAATAATCCGTCGTCGCTGTCGTTTCGGGTGCCGAAGCTGGAACCGGGTGATTATTGGCTGGAGTTGACAACCCGTTGCAGCAAGGGACAATTGACGAAGGCACCGCGTACAACGCGTTTTGAGAAGGTGTTGAATGTGCCTGCGGAGAATACGGGTGATTAGTGTTAAATTTTTAACTCCGGTGTGGAGTACGTGCGTACTCCGCTCCGGAGTCAATGCCTACTCCTCACCGGAGTACGTGCTGACTCCATGCCGGAGTGCGAGGCTACTCCCGTGAAGAGTGTGGGCGTGGTAGTAGAAAGTATGTTTGAATGTTATAGTATAATTTGGTTTAATTTAAAATGAATAGATTATGAAAACGACAAAAATGTTAAAACTGGTAGTTGTGATGATGACAGCATGGGTAATGGTAACCGGATGTGGTGCGAGTAAATTGGCATCCGTGACAGAAAGAAAGCCGAAGAATCCTTTTGGAGAAACGTATGAAGCTCCTTGTCAAGTGTATGACAATGCAAAAGAGTTTGCAGCTACGGGAATTTTCCGCGGTTCGTCAAATCAAAGAGGTGAAGTGCAAAAGAATGCTTTGTTGGCGGCACAGGAGCTTATTCGTTTGAAAATGCAGCATGCTTACAAAGGTATGGTCAGCGAGTATTCATCTTCTGTTGGTAATAACAAGGGAAATGATGTTGAGCGAAAAATGACGTCTGCCGGAGACCGTATTATTGATAAGATTATTAATGAGACGTCCCAGTCGTGTGTTCGCTGGAGTGGAGTTGAAGATGATGGGCACATGACTTGTTATACGGCTATTCAGATACCGAAAGGAGAAGTGGCTGCGGAGATTTCGAGAGAGGTGGCGGACAAATTGACGCAGGAGGAGAAAGACCGTATCGGTTTTAATGAACAGGAGTATCGTAAGGAGATGACGAAACGTTTTGAAGAGTATAAGGAAAATCGTTAATGGTTTAAAGTATGATACGATATATTGTTCTTATTGTTTGGGGTGCTTTGCTTGTGCAAAGCACCTTTGCACAGGGGCGTCCGGAATGGACAAAACAGACTACTTTTGAAGATTGTGCCAATTCTTATATCGAGGTGGTCAATGCTACGGGCTATTCAGAGACGAATGCAAGGGATAATGCGATGAAAGAGATTGTGAAACGTCGTAGTCTGGCTTCGGGGGCGGATGTTAATGTGGTATGGAAAGGGGATGATGTAACGGTGGAAGGCAGCCACGATTTGATTATAAAGGCACGGGTGATTGCTAATTATCCGGAACAGATAGAGCCGGGAAGCTGGCGGGTTTATTTGTTGGTACAGACGTTGAAAAATCCGACGTATACGTATGAGAATGTTAAAGTGACGAGGCAGTATTCTTTTTCTCCCCGTGTTTTTATTCCCGGTATGGCGCAGTTGCACAAGGGGAGTACTACGAAAGGGGTGTTGTTTATCGCCGGGGAAGTGGCAGCAATTGGTGGAATTGTTGCTTTTGAGAGTCTTCGCTCTTCTTATGAATCCAAAATAAACAGCACACACAATGCTAAAGAGCGGCAGAATTATATCAACAAAGCCGATAATATGGAGAACCTTCGTAATGGATTCATTGCCGGTGCG
Organism: Odoribacter lunatus; assembly: GCF_943193135.1. Classification (GTDB taxonomy): domain Bacteria; phylum Bacteroidota; class Bacteroidia; order Bacteroidales; family Marinifilaceae; genus Culturomica; species Culturomica lunata. The sequence continues at coordinate 64,949 of NZ_CALPCZ010000012.1, read as the reverse complement.
GCGGCGATTTATCTTTGGAATATTATAGACGGAATTGCCGCTAAAGGAAAGCAACATATCGTTATAGGGCAGTCGCAATTGCGTATTACTCCTTATGCTCTGCCGCAGGCAGCAGGTGTGAGATTGTGTTTAAAATTCTAATCCTATCTATATGAAAAAAATTATCTTTTTTTGTTTGTTGCTTCTTGCAACCTTGCTTGCTTCCTGCTCTAAAGAGGAACATGAGGCTTTTGGAACGATTTACGGGGTTGTATCAGATAATGAAAGCGGGACGCCTATAGGAAATGCTACGGTCGTGCTAAGTCCCGGAGGAATAACGAAAATGACGGGCAGTGACGGGCTTTTTGAATTTTTAGACGTATCGCCGCAACAATATACTATAACGGTACAAAAGGCTGGTTATCAGACTAACCGGAAGACGGTTACGGCTGTGGTCGATGAAAAAATCGAGGCCAACATAACATTAATGATTCAATCCAAATAATCTTAATTATGAGAAATATTTTATCAGCGATTTTAATCGCTTTTTGTTTGTATAGTTGTACCTCGGATTCGGATTCTCCTAAAACCGGGGATATTTACGGCGTTGTTACAGTAAAAAGTACCGCGGAGCCGATGAAAGCCACGGGAGTTGAATTGTATACCGATGATAAATTGCTATTGAAAACGGTAACTTATGATGATGGGCATTATGAATTTAATGAGCTTATACCGGGAGAATATACCTTGAAAGTCGTAGCCGAAGGCTATGATGATGCCACCTATGAGGTTGAGGTTGAAAAAGGGCGAACCGCCAGGGCGGATATGCAACTTAGTAAAAAGGCTCCTGTAATTTCTGGAAAAGTTACGTCGAAAAATTCCGCCGCACCGATAAAAAATGCGGGGGTTGCATTGTATTCTTCTGGTTGGTCTGATAAATTGGAAGTACAAACGGTGACTTCTGATAGTGGGTATTATGAAATTGATAAACAACTTTTGCCCGGCGACTATAAATTAAGTGTTGTTGCTGAAGGTTATGTGGAGTTTACTCAAACAGTAAAGATTGAAACAGGAAAGCCTGTCAAGGCGGATATACAACTTGAAAAAGTGGAAACTGGTATGACCGTTTCAATGTCGGAGGTGACTCTTAGCAGTGATAAAGAATCTGCTTTAGTGAAAGGAAAGTATACTAGTTCTTATGGTCTTAATGAAGCCGGATTTATTTATGCCCAATCAGTTGATTTGCTTTCTAATGGTAACAGAATTACCGGTACTTTTGGGGGAAATAAAGACTTCTCTGCAACTATTAGAAATTTAAAAAAAGGAATATATTACATACAAGCCTATGTGAAAAATAGGTATGGAACAGAACTCAGTGAGGTTGCACAATTAGAGATTACGGGAGACCCAGTTGTTACTACGTTGGTAGCCACCAATGTTAGTGCTACGACTGCCACATTAAACGGGAAAATAGAATATCCTGGCGACCCGGTTTATACGGAAAAAGGGTTTGTTTATTCTTCCTCATTCCCCAATCCGACAGTTGATGATTCGGAAAGTGCTACGACGAAAGTTGCTGTATCCGGAACGAGCAAAGAGTTTAGCGCGAATATTGCGGATTTGACTGAAAATGCGACTTATAATGTTCGGACGTATATTGTGTGGGGAAATGAGGTGATATACGGCGAGAGCCTTAATTTTAAACCAACGAGTGAAAAAGACTATTATATATTAGAATCTGCAAGTTTGATGGTTCAAAAAGTGGATTTAAGTAGTGGGGCTGATTGGCAAACGGCTTCAAATCTATGCAAATCTTCCACTTTGGGAGGCTATACGGATTGGCGTTTGCCAACCCGAGGGGAATTGCAGGAAATATATGATAATCAAAATATAATTGGACAATTATCTGGATGGTATTGGAGTAAAGATTATCATGTTGGTTCTTATTATTATTATTATTATCTTAATATGAGTACGGGAGAGTTTTATTCTTGTACTGCTAATAGTAATAGTTTTAAAGTGCGTGCAGTGAGGTCAATTGGTAATTGATAAGAGAATAGTAAAAGGAATTTTATTTAAGGGAACCGGATTTACGGTTCCCTGTTTTTTCAATTGTTTTGTTATGAGAGAAGTTTATCGAATATTGCTGGTCTGCGGTTTGGTATGTTGGGGAGGCGGGGTGGTTGCCCAGACGTTTGAAGAGTATAAGAAGCGGGTGGAGCAGGATTTTGCGACGTATAAGGCGGAGGAGTGGCGGAAGTTTAAGGAGTATCGGGACAGGGTGAATGCGGAGTTTGCGGAGTATATGCGTCAGGCGTGGACGAAGCGGGAGGCGGAGCCGGCGATTCCTGTTCCGGAACGTCCGGAGCCGCCGAAGCCGGTGGTAAAAGACCCGAAACGGCAGCCGGAGTATGAGCCGCTGCCTTTCGACGGTGTTATTCCTGCTCCTAAGGTAGTACCTGTTCCGCAACCGGAGGTGCCGTTGCCTGATGTGGTGGCGCCCAAGAGGCGTCCGACGTTTTCTTTTCAGTTTTACGGTACTCCTTGCCGGGTATCATTGGCGGAGGAGCATCGTTTTACGTTGAAGGGGACGGATGAAAATAGTGTTGCCGATGCGTGGGCGTTTTTGTCTTCGGACAGTTATTTCCCGGTGTTTGTGGAGTGCGTGAAGTTGCGCAGTGATTTACAGCTATGCGATTGGGGGTATGTACGTTTGGTGGAGCGGATGTCGGAGGCGTTTTTTCCTGCGGAGCGACGGAATGAGGCGCGGTTGTTGCAGATGTACCTGCTTACCCAGTCGGGGTATAAGGTGCGTATTGCCCGTACGGGAGAGCAATTGGCGTTGTTGTTGCCGTCGAAGGACGAAATATATGAGTATTCTTATCTGAATCTGAAAGGTGAGAAGTATTATGTTATCGACCCGTCGCTGCGTCAAAGTTCTTTTCATGTTTTTGAGCGGGAGTTTCCGGAGGAGCGGTTGTTTTCGTTACAGATTCCGTCCCATCCGTTGTTGAATGTTGCTCCGTCCGAACCTCGTAGGCTGGTTTCCCGTCGTTATCCGGATGTTTCGGTGGAGGTGACAGAGAACCGCAATCTAATGGCTTTTTATGACGATTATCCCCAAAGTAATGCGTGGGATGTGTATGTACGGGCTTCACTGGATGAAGAGGTGAAGGAGGTGTTATATCCTGTTTTGCGAAAAGCGATAGCGGGAAAGAGCAAACCGGAGGCGGCTAATGTCTTGATTAATTTTGTGCAGACAGCGTTTGACTATCAGACCGACCAGGAGCAGTTTGGTGGAGAACGGGCGCTGTTTCCCGATGAAACACTTTACTATCCTTACAGCGATTGTGAGGACCGGGCGATTCTTTATTCCGTGTTGGTGCGGGAGTTGTTGGGGTTGGATGTTGTTTTGCTGCATTATCCGGGGCATTTGGCGACGGCGGTCTGTTTCGGGGACGATGTGCCGGGGGATTATTTTGCGTTGGAGGGACGTCGGTATGTGGTTTGCGACCCGACGTATATCAATGCCGGCATCGGAGAGAGCATGCCGCAGTATAAAACGACCAAAGCGGAAATAATCCGGGTGAATTAAATCGGCACTTCTCCGAGCAACCAGTATAATCGTGCTGCCAATTTGAGTAAAATTGGAGTGAGAATTGAGTAAAATCTATTGGAGATTTGAGTAAATTATTTGTGAGATTTGAACATTTTTACCGAGGTCAAGAGCGGATACCGGACCATGAATGCCGGACTGTCCGAATTTGCTAAACGGTTCGCTCCGAAACACTCTTTTGTCATTGGTTCGGGCGGAGTCCCTGTCGGGGAGTTTTTGCAGTGGAATATTGGAGAGTTGTTTTAGTCCGGCGCTTTTCCGAGCAGCCAGTCGATAATGGAAACGATCTGAATGGGAGTGTCGGGGGTGAGGGAGCGGGTGTCGCTCAACGTGAGCAGGGTCAGGTCGTTGCATTTTAGGGCGGCGGCGCCTTTTTGCAGGGCGGTAATTTCCCGTTTGAACGTCTTTTCCGCCGAGATGTCTAAGGATACCTGTATCAGTTTTTTGACATTGTTACCCTGGCATACGACGAAGTCGATTTCATATTGGGAAGTGCGGTAGTAAAATACGTCTTCAAACCGGGGACGGGTGCGGCGCAGCAGTTCGATGTAGACAATGTTTTCCAGACGCCATCCGAGGTTTCTGCCGATGACGGTGTCTTCCCGTTCGGAGATGAATGCCGGGTCGATGGCGTAGATTTTTTCGTTGCGGATGCGTTCTTTGCTTTTAAACGAAAATTTATGTATTCCTGCCAGCAGATAGGCTTGTTTTAGGTAGGAGGTGTAGTTTTCGACGGTATGTTCCGAGCCGAATCCGAAAAGTTTTGCCAGTTCGGAGTAAACGATTTCCTGGCCGAAGTGGTCGAGCAGGTGGTTCGCCAGTTGGTGTAAGGCCTCTATGTAGCGGATATTGAATCGTTGCTGAATGTCTCTTCTGATGATGGAGGTGAACAGACTTTGAATGTAGTTGCGGGAGTTCCGGATGCCGAAAAGTTCGGGGAATCCCCCTTTGTACATGTATTCCTCGAATGCCGCTTTTTTGAATGCGCTTCCTTTGGTCGACAGGTCTGTCGGGTCTATTTGCCGGAACTGGCAGTATTCGGCGAAAGAGAACGGATAGAGCTCGATTTGGTTGTAGCGTCCCGTCAGATGGGTGCTTAATTCGCTGCTGAGCAGCTTGGCATTGGAACCGGTGATGAAAAGGCGCATGTTCTGACGCAACAGCCGGTTGACGAACAGGAACCATTCTTCGATGTTTTGTATTTCATCGAGAAACAGGTATTTGAAATCCCCGTATACCATGTAAAGAGCCTCGAGCAGGGTATTGAGGTTTTCCGCTTTGAGTCTGTGCAGACGTTCGTCGTCGAAATTTATGTAGGCATACGGGATGTTTTGTTGTCTCAGTATCTTGTGGCAGATGGTGGATTTCCCGCTGCGGCGGACTCCTATGACTATTTGCGCCAGGGGGCTGTCCGTTTCGAATAATTCCTCTTCTTTGCGGTCGCAGAGTTTTTTTATATTTATGGCGGCGGCTTCTTTGCGCTGGTCGGTGATTATCTGAGTGTATTCGTTGGTTGTTGTCATGATTTTCACAGTCTTATCCATTGCAAATGTAAGGGAAAAAATGGATAAAACTGCGCTATTTTCGACTTTTTATGCTTTTAAACTGCGCTATTTTCGACTTTTTATGCTTTTAAACTGCGCTATTTTAGTTAAAAAGTTTTAAAATAAAGAGCTGATTGAAGTCGAGGTTCAGGACGGCAAAGCCTTTTTTCGTGGCGGAGAGGGTGTCGGGGAGCTGGCTTTGGAGGTAGTCGCGGTTGGAAGGGGAGAGGCGCACGTTCCAGCCGTGTCCCTGTTTGTCTTTCACTTCGAAGTACATTTCGTCGGAGTAGTGCAGGGTAAGGCGGTTGTTGCCGGGGGTGAGGCCTGTGACGTAGAGGATGCCGTCTATCGGGCAGTTTTTCATGTGTATGGCGAGCGTAAAGTCGGCGGGGTCCCGCTGTTCCTCGTAGAGTTGGTGCATAACGCGGGTCGCTGCCATGACGCCTAAGGCTAAGCCGGGGCAGATGTGCCCATGCAGTTGGGCGGCGTGGAGCAGCAGTTCCGGGGTGTTGTTGTCCAGGATGTTGCGGACGATGTCGATGCGGGGGGAGTCTTTCCGAATGGAGCGGTGGAGGACGGACTGGTCGAAGACGGAGGTGTCGCAGTATTTGATGTCGATGACGGGCGAGCCGTTGAGGGCATCGGCGCCTTCCACATACAGTCTGTTGTTGTCCCGGCGGAGCAGTTTTACTGTGGTGACGCCGATGTGATTGGGGCGGCGCGGGGAGCGGGAGGCGAATATGCCTTTGGTTTCTCCGGTGCGGACGCGGGTGATTAGTTCCGTTTCCTTTTCCCGGTGGAAGGAGAATACCAGATCGAGGTATTCGCATTGTTCGATGTCGAACAATCCTTCGGCATAGGGGGGAAGGATTTCGATTTCGGAGATCTCTTTTCTGATGTTTTCGGGGACTTGGCTGACCGTGCACGCATTGTGTACGAAACCGACGGGTTCTAATACGATCATAAGCGTTTGGGTTTCTTATTGCGGGATGATACAAATATGGTCGTTGTGTTTTACGATGTCCACCTGTATGTCGTACAGGTTCTTTATATTTTCCGGGGTGTAGGCGGATTGTCTGCCGGAGGCGAACAGTTCGCCCTGTTTCAGCATCAGCACCTTGTTGCAGAAGCGTGCCGCCATGTTGATGTCGTGGATGGTGAGGACGACGTTCATGCCTTCCGCGGCGAGTTGTTGCAGCAGTTGCATGACCTTCATCTGGTGGTTGATGTCGAGGTTGGCGATGGGTTCGTCGAGCAGGAGTATTTCGGGCTGCTGGGCGAGGGCGCGGGCGATGAACACCCGCTGCCGCTGTCCACCGCTGAGGGTGGTGAGGCGGCGCATGGCGATGGCGTCCAGTTCGAGGCGCGTCAACAGGCTGCTGACGGTTTGCAGGTCCTGCGGAGCGGGGGTGTGGCGGATATGGGGCTTGCGTCCCAGCAGGACAGTGTCGAAAACGGAGAGGTCGGTGATGTATTCTTCCGTTTGAGGAATGTAGGCGATGATGTGGGCCAACCGGTCGGGGGAAAGCGAGGACAGAGGGGTGTTTCCGAGGCGGATGTCGCCGCTTTTGACTTTCAATATGCGGTTGGTACATTTCAACAATGTGCTTTTGCCGGATCCGTTCTGCCCGACGATAGCCAGAATGTCGCCTTCCTGTGTGTGAAAGGAAATGTCTTTCAGGGCTGGAAAGCCGTTTTTGTAGGCGAAGGAGATGTTGTTTACCTGTAGTTTCATGTTGTTTTTTTACGGATTAGAAGAAACAGAAACAGGGGCACCCCGATGAAAGAGGTCAGGATGCCTACCGGCAGGATGACGGGGGCGATGACGGTGCGGGCGACGGTGTCGCAGAGCAGGAGGAACATGCTGCCGAAGACGGCGGAGCCGATGATGAGAAACTCTTCGTTGGCGCCCGTGAATTTCCTGACGATGTGCGGGACGACCAGTCCGACGAAAGCGATGACGCCGAAGAAGGAGACGGCTGCCGCCGTGCACAGGGAGGTGATGACGAGGCTGGTGATGCGGGTGCGTTGCGGGGCGACACCGATGCTTTGCGCATACTCGTCTCCGGCGCTTAGCGCTTTATAGTCCCAGCGTTTGAGGTAAAAATACAGGAAGGCGGGGAGTGTTACGGCTGCGAGGAAAATCAGTTTGTGCCAGTCGCTTCGTCCCAGGTCGCCGAAGTTCCAAAAGACGATGGATGCCAGCTGCGCGTTGTCGGCAAGGTATTGGACGACGGCGATGCCGGCGCCGAAAAGGGCGTTGATGACGATGCCGGAGAGTATGATGGTCTCGACGGAGGCTTGTTTCAGCCTGATGATGGAGAGGATGATTGTCAGTCCGATGAGGCTGCCAATGAAAGCCGATGCGGTAACCGTGTAGGGGGCGATGGGGGCGAGCAGCTGGGAGGAACGGAGCAGGGGGGCGTTTGCACCGAGGAATACGATGCCGAAAGCGGCGCCGCAGGCGGCGGCATTGGAGATGCCCAGCGTGTAGGGCGATGCCAGCGGGTTGCGGAGCACGGTTTGCATGATGACGCCCGCCAGAGAGAGCAGCGCCCCCGTGAGGATGGCTGCCAGGATGCGGGGCAGGCGCAGGTTCAGGGTGATTTGCCGGTTGATTTCCATGCCTTCGCCCTGAAACAGCCTGATGATTTCCCGCCCGCCGATCCGATGGGAACCGGCAAGCAGGGCGATGAAGCACAGGGCGAGCAGCAGGACGAGGACCACCAGCACGAATCGCCGGTTCCCGGAGCGGTATTTCTTGTATTGGAGCAGTATGTCTTTGTTCATAACTCGGTAGTTGAAGGTGTGTCGTGGAAAATGTTCCGGAAATCGCCCCAGCACCGCCTTAATTCGTTTTGTATGGGCCTGCCGACAAACCGGGTCAGGATTTCGTCGGCTTTTTCCGGAATAGAGATGTCGGCAAACCGTTCGGGCCAGAGCACTTTGCCCGCGTACCAGGCGTTGATGAGCATGACCTCGAAATTGGAGTGATGGTTGTTGTAGGGCCAGAGCGTATATATCCGTCTGTTCCGGTAAGCCGCCAGCAGGCGGTTGAGGCTTTTTTGCGTCTTGAAATTCTCTTCAACGAGGGAAAGGCCGCCGACGTCGATGAAAATGACGTCCGGGTTCCAGTCGATGAGTTGTTCGCGGTCGATGTAGGTTCCGCTGATCGGGGATACATAGGCGGAGTCGATGCGGGACGCGACATTGTCGGCGCCGATGAATGCGAAGGCGGCATAATAGGGATCAGTGGAGGTGATGTCCTTTTGTCCTCGGTATGAAATACCGCCGACGTAAGTTTTCGGAGCATGCGGGATGGTGCTTGTCCGCCGCTTCAGTTCGGCGATTTGCCCGTCGATGAAACAGAGGAGCGAATCGGTCTTCGCTTCCGTGCGGAGCACCCGGGCGATTTGCCGGAGCGATCGGTAAAAGAGCGATCGGTTTCGGTGAATGTCTCCGTATTCGATGGCGAAAACCGGAATACCCATACGTTTTTGCAGGGCGTCTGCGTCCTCTGTTGTTGTGGCCGACATGAAAATAAGGTCGGGATTGACGGTGAGTATTAGTTCCGCATCTCCACCCATCGCCGGACCGATGACGGGTTTGTGTGCCAGTTCGGGGTGGGCGAAAATGTGGGTGAAGTCGTTTTTCCGGCATTCCTGCTCTTCTACGCCGCAGATGAGCGGAGCGCCTCCGGCGTAAGTCACCAGCCGTATGGCACCGGAGCGGATGCAGACAATCTTTTTTACCGAATCCGGCAGGGCTACTTCTCTTCCCAGGGCGTCGTTCTCCGTGCGGGTACAGGCTGCGGTATTCCCGCTCCGGATATGGCAGGAAGCGCAGATAAACAGGCTGCATATAATAATAAGGAGTTTCATGGCAGGAACTTTAGTCTTTGTTGATGTTCGCGGCAAGTTTGATGTTGGCGAGGCGTCCGGCGGAACGGTAGTCTTTGGTGTTCATGTGCCGGTTGTCGAAGATGTTGAGTATTTCCCCGCTGACATACAGCCTGTTCCGGAAAAAGCGGCGGGACACCTGTACGTCCCAGACGGCGAATCCCGCAATGGAGGAGGCGTTGTCTTCGGTGGTGTATTGCCTGGTTTTGTAGCGTCCCCGAAGCATGGCGTCGATTGTTTTTCCCGTCCAAAGCACATAGCCTTTCAGCTGGTGCCTGGGGGCATAGGTGAGGGCTTTGCCGTTCAGTTCCGGTTTCTCGTCGAAGTCCTTGATTTCGGAATGGTTGTACGAATAGTTGATGTTTATTTTCAGCCCGCTGACGGGGGTGTAGTCCAGATCGGTCTCCAGACCTTTGAGATTCACTTTTGAAATGTTCCGGCGCTGGTATATATCCATTCTCCCCCACAGTTTTTTCCCGGTAGCGATGTAGTAGAGAAACTCTTTTCCCCGCGCGTAATACAGAGCCGGGGAGAGGGACAGACCGGGAAGGAGCCGGAATCTGCCGCCGATTTCGTAATTGTCTATTTTTTCGGGGCCCAGATACGGGTTGGCGATTTTCGGTCCCACCCACATCCAGCCGGAGCGGCAGAGGTCGTCCAGTATGGAGGCGCGGAATCCCCGGGCATACGAAAGATAGACGGAAACAGCGGGTCCGGGATTGTAGCGTAAGGCGACGCGGGGAGAGAAGTTGTCCCAGCGATTGTTTGAGAGTGCGCCGTTGTACTCGTTGAAGTCGGCGACATTGTCGCCGGCGGCTTCGAAGCTGCCTTTGTGGAAAAAGGCGTTGTCGTACCGGAGTGCCAGCTGCAGCCAGAACCGTTCTTTCCAGAAATTCAGCTCGTCCTGTACGAAAACGGAAAGGAAGGTCATGGTACCTTGATTGACAACTTTGTCGGGGGAGGTGACATAGTAATCCCCACCGTCGATGCTGCCGTTTTTAAACTCGCTTCCGATGGCGAATTCGTTGTATTTGCCCGCAAAACGGAGGTGCAGGATGGCGCCCCAGTCGTCGCGGTCGGATTTCACGTCGAACCGCTGGTAGGCGTTTTTCGTGATGCGTTCGTCCAGTTTGAAGTAATCCTGCCGCTGGAAGTAGCAGGCCAGATTGTAGGAAAACGCCTTCTTTTCGCCGTAAAAGCGGGTTTGTATCCGGTGGTGGTTGAAACGACGGTATTCCCCCTCGGGGGCTTCTATTTTTTCGCCTTCGCCCCGTTTGTCCCGGTAGAGGTCGCAGGCGATCTCGGCATTCCACCAAGTAGTCGGACTGTACAGGAGTTTGGCATATACGCCTCCTTCTTTCATGAAGCGGGCAATGCTGTAATCGGGGGCTGTGCGCAGACTGTCCGGAATGTTGTTGAAACCGTCGGTCCGGTTGTAATAGCCGGAAATGAACAGGGCGAATTGCTCGTTTATCCGGCTGGAAATACCTGCGCTGGTCTTCCAGGTGTTTAAGGTCCCGTAGGAGACCGAAGCATTGACGGAAAAAGGGGCGAGCGGTTTTTTACTGATGATGTTGATGACTCCGCCCATGGCGTTGTTTCCGTATAAGGAGGAGCCGGGACCTTTGAATACCTCTATGCGCTGGATATTTTCCGTGTGGAGGCTGTTCCAGTTGACAGAGCCTTCGTCGGACGTATTAATCGGAATACCGTCGAACAAAACGAGGGTACGTCCCTGTTCGTCTCCGGCCAGTCCCCGGATGCTTACGTTGGAGTGCATGTTGCCGATGCCGTCCGAGCGGGTACTGTTGACCCCGGAGAGCATGACGAGGATGTCGTCTACGTTCTGGGCAGGTGAATTACGAAGAAGAACAGGGGTAAGGAGCTGGATGCTTCCGGGACTTTTTGTGACCGGACGTTCCTGAAGCGAACCGGTGACGACGACTTCCTGCAGCGTGAAGGTCGTATCGGTCCTTTGTCCCAGACAGAAGCAGGGACAGAGCACTAAAAACAGGATGTTGTGTTTCATATGTTATAATGTACTGTTGAGAGGCAATATGGCTTTCCTGCTGATAACTTTTATCATGCCTCTCGATGCAATGTTGCCAGTCAGGAGTGTTTGATACATGCTGTGTTTGTTCATAACGTTCGGGTTTGTGCGTTATCTGCGTTAATACGGCGGAATGGGCAAAAGGTTTCAGAGGGGAACCGGCGATTTGGACAGGGGTGTTGAAACAAATTGACGAACTGGACGTAATACAGGGAAATATGAATTTAAAAACGGAAAACTATGCATTTAACACCTAAAGAAATTGACAAGCTTATGTTGCTGTCGCTGGGAGCGATCGCCGCGCGACGCAAAGAGAAAGGATTGAAACTCAATTATCCGGAGGCTGTCGCTTACATCAGTTCAGCCGCTCTGGAGGGGGCGAGGGAAGGGAAAACCCTGGAGCAGGTCATGACGGATTCCACGAAAGTCTTGACGAAAGCGGACGTGATGGAAGGCGTGGCGGACATGATTTCCCTGATTCAAGTGGAAGCAGTTTTTACGGACGGGAGCCGTCTGGTAAGTATTCATCAACCGATAAAATAGAAAAATTATGGCAGATACGAATAAAGCGGGAGCACCGCAACAGGCGAAGCTGGTTCCGGGATTCAAGCCGGGACAGCATGTGGGTGTCGGAGGGGAGATACTGAGCTCCGAGCCGATCGTGTACAATGAAGGCCGCTATACGGCAAAACTGGTCGTTCACAATACGGGCGACCGTCCTATCCAGGTGGGTTCGCACTTCCATTTCTTCGAAGTGAACCGTTATCTCGAATTCGACCGGGCGAAAGCGTTCGGCTGTCACCTGAATATTCCCGCCACCACGGCGATACGTTTCGAGCCGGGCGACGAGAAAGAGGTGGAGGTCGTGGCCTATTCCGGCAAACAGTATGTCATGGGCTTTAACGGTCTGGTACAGGGCTTTACCGGCGACGAGGATGCGCCGACCTATTATCCGAGACGTATCCTTGCATTGGAAAATGCGAAAAACCTGGGTTTTAAAATGACTGACGAAGCTACGGCGGAAGCAGAACTTCAAAAGAAAAATCAAAAAAAGAAATAATATGGCAACAATAACGAGACAGCAGTATAACGACCTTTACGGACCTACCGTAGGGGATAAAATCCGGTTGGGAGATACCGACTTGTATGTGGAGATTACAAAGGATCTCTGCGTGTATGGCGATGAAGTCGTTTACGGCGGAGGAAAAACGCTGCGGGACGGTATGGGACTGGCCAATACGACGACGGCGGAAGGCGGCACGCTGGATCTGGTGATTACGAATGTCACCATCATCGATCCCGTGCTGGGAGTAATCAAAGCCGATGTCGGGGTGAAAGACGGAAAAATCGCCGGTATCGGCAAAGCCGGGAACCCGAACATCATGCGGGGCGTGAATCCGGAACTGGTTACCGGAACCGCTACGGACTCCATTTCCGGAGAACATCTGATCCTGACCGCGGCAGCCATCGACGGACACGTACACATGATTGCGCCGCAGCAGGCATACCATTGTCTGAGCAACGGTGTGACCACCCTTGTCGGAGGGGGTGTCGGTCCGACGGACGGAAGTAACGGTACGACGATTACGTCGGGAACGTGGAATATGAAGCGGATGTTGCAGGCGATCGACGGACTGCCCGTTAACTACGGTCTGCTGGGCAAGGGAAACTGTTCCGTACGCCGTCCGCTGGTAGAGCAGATGCTGGCGGGAGCCTGCGGTTTCAAAATACATGAAGACTGGGGAAGCACGCCGGCGGCTATCCGTGCCACGATGGCGGTTGCCGATGAATTCGACGTGCAGGTGGCTATCCACTCCGATACGCTGAATGAAGGCGGCTATGTGGAAGATACGATTGCCGCCATCGACGGCCGCACCATTCACACCTATCATACCGAAGGTGCCGGCGGGGGACATGCGCCCGACTTGCTGAAAGTGGCTTCTTTGGCCAATATCCTGCCTTCTTCTACGAACCCGACCCTGCCTTTCGGCATCAACTCGCAGGCGGAGCTGTTCGACATGATTATGGTTTGTCACAACCTGAATCCGAAGATTCCGTCCGATGTGTCATTCGCGGAAAGTCGCGTACGTCCGGAGACGCAGGCGGCGGAAAACGTATTGCATGATTTGGGTGTCATCTCGATGATTTCTTCCGATTCCCAGGCGATGGGACGTGTCGGCGAGAATTTTATGCGGGCATTCCAGATGGCGAGCTACATGAAGAATGTGAGAGGAAAACTGGCGGAGGACTCCGACCAGAATGACAATTTCCGGGTATTGCGCTATTTGGCGAAACTGACCATCAATCCGGCCATTACCTATGGATTCTCCGATGTCTTGGGCTCCATCGAAAAAGGAAAAATGGCGGACCTTGTACTGTGGGAACCCGCCTTTTTCGGCACCAAACCGAAAATGGTCATCAAAGGCGGCCTGATAAACTGGGCGAACATGGGAGACCCGAACGCTTCCCTGCCGACCCCGCAGCCGATGTACTACCGTCCGATGTACGGATGCTTCGGTTCCGCCATGCCCAAGAGCTGTATTTCTTTTGTCTCCAGAGTGTCCCACGATGCGGGCATTAAGGAAAAATACGGCTTGCAGCGGATCGTTCTTCCTGTGCACGGCTGCCGCCAGATCGGCAAACCGCACATGGTGCTGAACGGAAACATGCCTAAGATAGATGTGAATCCCGAAACCTTTGAGGTATTTGTCGACGGTCAGCATGCCTATGTGAAACCGGCGGAGAAATTCTCTCTGGGACAGCTTTACTGGTTTAGTTAATCATCCTTGAAAACAGGATAAATTGTGCCGGAAGGATCTTTTTAAATTCTTCCGGCAATGATTTTGTCACCTTTTAAAATCAACCCCTATGAAAATTTACTCGGAAGTTCTCGGAAACCTCTATTCGGATGCGGACTGGCATCAGAAGTTGAAAGAGGCGGAGATAGAATACCTCGATCTGGACCAATGGACGGCGCAGAAAAGCCGTTTTATTGTGAAAACTACTGCCGGCACGGAGTGCGCTGTGGCTTTAAAGCGGCATACCCGCATCGAAAACGGTGATATACTGGAATATGACGCCGGCAGCAACAGAGCGGTTGTCATCCGCATCGATTTGAAACCGGTTCTGGTGGCCGATTTGCAGAAAATAGCCTCGTATTCGCCGGATGAAATTATCCGTCGCTGCGTGGAACTGGGTCATGCGGTAGGCAACCAGCATTGGCCGGCGATTGTCAAAGGCACCAAAGTATATATCCCGCTGACCGTGGACAAAAAAGTGATGACGAGCGTGATGGACACACACCATTTCGAAGACATTGCCTATGAATTTCAGGCCGGTCGGGAAGTGTTCCCGTTCCTCTCGCCGCATGAGGTACGGAAACTTTTCGGCGGATGTTCCCAGGAATTGGACCACAGTCATGCACATCACCATTAAAAAGGAACGGATATGACGGATGATATAACCCGTTTGATGCGGCTGGCGGAATTTGCCGACTCCGCTTTTCCGGTGGGAACCTTTTCTTTTTCCAACGGACTGGAATCCGCGGCTTTTGAAAATATCGTGCATGATGCGGAGACCTTGGAACAATATACCCGTACTGTGCTTCGGCAGACGCTCCATTGCGATGCGATAGCGGCATTGGTCGCATTCCGGGCGGCCGCCCGGAACGATTACGAAGAGATAAAAGAGGCGGACCGGCAGGTCATTTTATGCAAAATGAATGCGGAAGCCCGGCAGATGCTTACCCGTACGGGGAAGAAAATGGCGGAAATCTGCACCCGGATTACGGAAAGCGCATTGATGAAGCGGTGGCTGCAGGATATTCGGGAACAGCAGGTGGCAGGGACCTATCCCGTCACCCAGGCCGTTTATTTCCAGCAGTGCGGATTGACGGAGAAAGAGCTGTTTGCCGCCGTAGAGTACGGAGCCGTCAATATGGTGCTGAATGCCGCGCTGCGCTGCGTGAAAGTGTCCCATTATGAGACCCAGGCCATTCTTTATCGGCTCGGCGCCGAAGCCTCGGAGGAGTATGAGAATATCCGGGACGCCGGTTACGAGGATATGACGGCTTTCGTGCCGGAAATGGACATCCTGGCTTCTTTGCATGAAAAGGGAACCATGAGAATGTTTATGAATTGAATCAACTGAAAACGGAATAAATAATGAGCAATACATGTCGAATCGGTGTCGGGGGGCCTGTCGGTTCCGGTAAAACGGCACTCATAGAGGCGATAACGCCTTATCTTTTGAAATCGGGATTGAAAGTACTGATTATCACGAATGATATAGTAACCACGGAAGATGCCAAGCACGTCCGGAAGATGCTGAAAGGCTATCTGGCGGAAGAACGCATCATCGGCGTGGAGACCGGCGCGTGTCCGCATACGGCGGTGAGGGAAGACCCCTCCATGAATATCGCGGCGGTGGAGGAGATGGAAGCGAAGTTTCCGGACAGCGATATTGTCCTGATAGAATCGGGTGGGGACAACCTGACCCTGACGTTCAGTCCCGCATTGGTGGACTTCTTTATTTACGTCATAGACGTGGCGGCAGGGGATAAGATTCCCCGGAAAGACGGTCCCGGCATATCTTACTCGGACATTCTGGTGATAAACAAGACCGATCTGGCGCCCTATGTGCATGCGGATCTGGAAGTCATGCGCCGCGATTCGGAAAAAATGCGTCCGGGGAAACCCTTCCTGTTTACCAATTGCATGACCGGCGAAGGAATCATGGAGCTGGTGGAACTGATCCGGAACATGGCGCTTTTTGACAGAGTCGTGCAGAAAGAAGAAGAAAAGACGGAGGCATGAAAGATTTTACACAATGCAGGGAGCTGGCTCCCTACCTGACAAAGACACCCGCCATGCGTCTGGGGGCACCGGGGAAAAACGGAAAGCTGGATCTGGTATTCGAACTGGATCCGGACAACAAGTCCATCATGAGACACTGGGACCGCCGGGCGCCTCTCATCGTACAGCAGGAACTCTACTTCGATGAGGGCATGCCGGAAATGCCCTGTGTCTATATCCTGTCTTCCGGCGGGCCAAACGTGGACGGCGACCGCTATGAAAACCGCTTCACGGTCCGCAAAGACGCGTATGCTTTCATTTCGACGGGCGCGGCGACGAAAATAGCCGAAATGATTTACAACTACTCGGCATTGAAACAGACCTTCGTGCTGGAGGAAAACGCTTATCTGGAATACCTCCCGGAAGCGACGATTCCCTGTCGGAACAGCCGTTATGTGACGGATACCGATATTCACATACATCCTTCTGCGACCTTGTTTTACGGGGAGATTTATACCGGCGGCCGGAAGTATTACAAAGACGGCGAACTGTTCGTCTACGACCTGCTGTCTGTCTGCACCCGGGCGTTTCGTCCGGACGGGACACCGCTTTTCCGGGAGAAAATGGTGGCGGAACCGAAAAGAAAATCGGTCCGGCATGTCGGCGTCATGCACCGGTACGACGTTTTTGCCAATGTCATCGTATTGACGCCGGAGAAAGACGCCGCACAAATCTACGAGCGTACCCGGGTCTTTATCGACAGGGAGGAAGAACTGGCGGTGGGTATCACGCATCTGCCGAACCGGAGCGGGTTGATATTCAAGGTTCTGGGAAAGGAAACCCAGCCCGTGAAAAGAATCGTGCGGGAATTCTGCTCTGCAGTCCGCATGCAGATAAAGGGAAAACCCTTGCCGGAAGAATTTATTTGGCGTTGAAAACATTAAAAAAGAGTGAAATATGGAAAATCAAGCAGTTGCATTACCTAAGATTTTTTCTTTGGGATTCTGGCGAATCGTAGCGAAAGGAATCGGACAAGTTATGTTTCAGGATAACGTCTGGACAGGCCTGTTTTTTTTAGCGGGGATTTTTTACGGCTCCTATGCGACAGGCACGCCTGCCGTAGCCTGGGGCGCTGTTGTGGGCGTAATCGTATCGACCCTGACGGGGTATGTGTTGAACTATCCGGCGGCGAAAGGGCTTGCCGGACTGTGGGGATTCAACGGCGTCCTGGTCGGCTGCGCGTTGCCGACTTTCCTGGGGAATGTCCCGCTGATGTGGCTGGCGCTGGTTATCTTTTCCGCCGCGACGACCTGGGTCATGGTGGGATTGAATCATTTGCTGGCGCCCTACAAAGTCAGCTCGTTCACATTCCCCTTCGTGCTGCTCACCTGGTTCGTCCTGCTGGCAGCAAGGACCATGCACGGATTGCCCCATGCGGGCTTGGGAGCACCCGAACTGCCCGGAAATTTCTCATCGGCAGTGGACCTCTCTTTCGTAAGTCTGGTCATGTATTGGCTGAGGGGCATCAGTCAGGTGTTTTTGGTAAACTCCTGGGTTACCGGCTTGCTGTTTTTAATCGGGCTGGCGATTAGCAACCGCTGGGCAGCGATATGGGCGGCAATAGGTTCCGCACTGGCACTGGCCTTCGCCGTTTTGTACCAGAGCAACGGCAGCGATATTGCAAGCGGACTTTTCGGGTTCAGTCCCGTTTTGACGGGCATTGCCCTGGGTATCACCTTTTATCAGGTGAACTGGCGCACCTTCCTGTGGAGTCTGGCGGGAATCATCGTCACCGTATTTATTCAGGCGGCGATGGATACCTTCTTCGGACCGTTCGGCATTCCCACGCTTACCGGACCATTTTGCGTGGCGACGTGGCTGTTCCTTTTGCCTCACCTGAATCTGGACAAGAAGACATTGCAGCAGGGATAATACGAACCGCTAAAAAGAACAGACGATGGAAAATAAACCTCACCCGCTGGATATGGAGAACATGCCTCTGCGCCTCAGGCATGTGTATATATTGATAATCGCTTCCGCCGGACAGTGCTTCGGCGGCATGCTGGCGATACTGGTCGGCGTGATAGCTCCCCTGATAGCCATTACCCGTCATCCCGCATTGCCCTCCTGGCTCCAGGGCGTAATCTGTACCTCCGGACTGGTCGGAATAATGCTCGGTTCTTTGTTTTTCGGGCGATTGAGCGATAAATACGGTTATCTCTTTTTCTTTCGTCTCTGTCCTCTGATTGTGACGGGCGCTTCCCTGTGGATATACTTTTGTCCGACGATACCGCTGCTTGTCGTCTGCCTGCTGCTTATCGGGCTTGCCATCGGCGGTTCGTATGCGCTTGACCCGTCCTATCTGTCGGAAATCATGCCGGCGAAATGGCGGAGGACCATGCTGGGACTTTCCAAGGCCATGTCGGGAGTCGGAAACATAGTGATGATATTTATCGCTTATATCGTTCTAAAACATTCCGACAACCCGGCG
The DNA here is from genome assembly GCF_943193135.1 of Odoribacter lunatus. GTDB lineage: Bacteria > Bacteroidota > Bacteroidia > Bacteroidales > Marinifilaceae > Culturomica > Culturomica lunata. The sequence continues at coordinate 46,577 of NZ_CALPCZ010000012.1, read as the reverse complement.
ATCTGGCATAAACTGTTTCTGGTCCTGGCGCTGTTGGCGCTGCTTACGTTCTTGTCCCGCTTCTGGTTTGTGGAAAGTCCCGCCTGGCTGCTTGCGCACGGGAAAACGGCGGAGGCGGAACGGAATCTGCAGCATTTCCTGGGACAGGACGTCCGGTTCGGAGAATTGCCGTCTAAAAAGGAGTCCACCGATTCTTCCGCTTCCCGGCAAAACTTTTTCACCCGGCAAAACCTGAAACGGGTCATATTGAGCGGTGTCCCCTGGGGATGCGAGGGAATGGGCGTGTACGGAATCGGTATTTTCACACCCGTGCTGCTTTTGACCCTCGGATTGATACAACGGGGGGAGAATCCTTTCGAAAGAGTCGTGGAATCGTTGCGGTTCACCTTTTATATAAATCTTTTTGTTATGTTTGGGTTCATTTTGGGATTGAGTGTCGTGAGACGCTTTAACCTGATTAAAACTCAGTACTGGGGATTCATATTGAGCGCTTTCGGTCTGGCGGTGACGTGGGTGGGGTATATATGGCATGCGCCCGCGGGCGTGCTTTTAACGGGCTTCCTCCTGTTCGAACTGGCTCTGAATGCGGGACCGCATCTCTCCACCTTCGAATTGCCGAGCCGTATATATACGTTACAGGAGCGGGCGGAAGGAGAAGGCATCGCTTCGGCATTGGGAAAATTGGGCGCGATTATAGCCACATTCGTCATACCCCTTTTACTGGATTGGGGAGGGGGAAGTCTGGTGTTGCTCATAGCGATAGCGGTCCTGCTGATCGGCGGAATAATCACCCGCCTCCTGGGATTTCAGATAGTGAAAGAGTAGAAATATTGATAAAACAATAAAGTATGTTTAAAGCGATGTTGATTGCCGGTGCAGGCGGTTTCATAGGAACCTGCCTGCGCTACCTGACGGGGAAACTGGCGCATGCCGTTTTTTCCTCCCCTTATCCCTGGGGGACTTTCGCCGTCAATATAATCGGGAGTTTCCTGATCGGAATCTTTTTCGGCATGGCGGAGAAGGCCCACTGGCTTTCTGCCAGCATGAATGTATTTCTGATCACCGGATTCTGCGGCGGTTTTACCACTTTTTCCTCCTTTGCGGACGATATGTTCCTGCTGATGCAAAATAAACACTGGGGTTATTTTTCCCTCTATCTTGTTTTGAGCATCGTCATCGGTATTGTATTCGTCTGGCTGGGGCGCAGTGTCGTAAAACCGGCGTAAAAGATTTATTTTTACGGGAAATAAAAAATCCCGTCATTTGACGGGATTTTATTTTATTGAAGTCATTTAAACGACTTCATTTTGCTTGTGGTTATTGCCTTAAGCCTGTTTGATTGCTTCTACCGGGCAAGCGCCAGCACAAGTTCCGCAGTCAATGCATGTGTTCGGATCAATTTGATAATGATCAGCACCCATAGAAATTGCTCCTACCGGACATTCTCCTTCACATGTGCCGCAAGCAATACAGTCGTCAGAAATTACGTAAGCCATTTTCTAATAAAATTTGTTGATTAATAATAGGCAAAATTAAAACCAATATTTGAAAGAAAAAAGATTTAATAGTGAAAAGTAATAAAAATAAGATTATATTTATCCTTTGATAAATATTTACTTCGGGGTATTCCGGGGATAGTCTCGCCCAATAACACACACACAACAATGTGAACCGGAATACCTTTTTTATTCCTTGATTTTTTCTGATTAAAATTGAATTTTATATCTTTGTGCCCTATTTGTACGGGGAATAATAAGAATGGTGCAATGGGAAAACGGTTTGGCTTAAATCCCCGGAGTTATAAACCCTTTTTGAGTAGCACGTTAATTGTAGATTATTATGCAAGTATTTGAATTAAAAGGAGAATTAAGAGAAGATTTGGGTAAAAAAGCCTCTAAAGCTTTGCGCAACGACAAAAAAGTGCCTTGTGTATTATACGGTGGAGAAGGCAACATCCATTTTTCTGTCATTGAAAAAGATTTGGCGAAATTATTATACACTCCGATAGTATACGTTGTAAACTTAAACCTTAACGGAAAAGTTTATGCTGCTGTCATGAGAGAAATTCAATTTCATCCGGTAACGGATCGGGTATTGCACATGGATTTCTATCAAATCTTTGATAACAAACCGGTGGTAATGGAAGTGCCTGTTAAATTACAGGGATTTGCTGCCGGTGTGCAAGCCGGTGGTAAATTGGTATTGATTACCCGTAAATTGAAAGTAAAAGCAATTCCTGCCGAATTACCGGGAGAAATCGTATTGGATGTAACAAATCTGGAATTGGGTAAATCCATCAAAGTAAAAGAACTTTCATTTGATAAATTTGAAATTGTAAATGCGAAAGAAGTTGTTATTGCTCAGATTAAGATGACAAGAGCAGCAAGATCGGCAGCAGAATCAAAGTGATAATTTAACGATAATGATATGAAGTATCTGATTGTCGGGTTGGGAAACATAGGCCCGGAATATGAAGATACCCGTCACAACAGTGGATTTAGTGTATTGGAGGCTTTCGCAAAGGCCTCCAATGCTGTTTTTGAGGGAGCACGTTATGGCGAGGTAACAGAAGTGAAATTGAAGGGGCGGGCATTGCTCCTGTTGAAACCGGATACGTACATGAATTTGAGTGGAAAAGCGGTAAACTACTGGATGCAGAAAGAAAAAATACCGTTGGAAAACTTATTGATTGTTGTAGATGATTTGGCCTTGCCGTTCGGGACATTGAGACTGCGGGGAAAAGGAAGCGACGGAGGGCATAATGGATTAAAAAACATCAATGCTTTATTGGGAACAACAGGCTATGCCCGATTGCGTTTCGGAATAGGCAATGAATTTGCCCGGGGGCAACAAATTGATTACGTATTGGGACAATGGACAGAAGAGGAGAGAGAGAAAATACCGGCGCTGCTCGAACGTTCATCGGAAATCATTCGTAGCTTTGTATTGTTGGGAACACCAAAAACCATGAGCCTTTATAACGGAAAATAAAAGGAAATGGAGAAAGTGAGAATAGACAAATGGTTGTGGGCGGTACGCATATTTAAAACCCGCTCTTTGGCTGCGGAAGAATGTAACAAAGGACATGTTATTATTGGGGATGTGAAAGTCAAACCGTCGAGGGAAATTCGCTTGGGAGAAAAAGTGAGAGTCAGAATGGCACCGATAGAACGGCACTATTTGGTCAAGCAAATCACCGATAAAAGAATGTCGGCGCAATTGGCGGTCGGTTTTGTTGAAGATATTACTCCTCCTGAACAATTAGCTTTATTGAATGCAGTAAAAGCCTACGGATTTGAATACCGGGAAAGGGGAAGCGGGAGACCGACCAAGCGAGATCGGCGAATGCTCGATAAGTGGAAAGAAGAAGAGTGTTAAATTACAGAACATGACTAAACAAAAAAGGACGTGTTAATAGCCAGAGAGAAAAAACAAAACAACCTTGCCGAATACATTTTGTACATGTGGCAATTGGAAGATATTTTGCGGGCATTGAACCTCGATATGCAAAAAGTAAAAGAGGCCGTTATCGATAAATTTCAGGTCGATGAGGCAACAGCTCGGGAAATGTACGACTGGTACGATAACCTGATAGAAATGATGAAGAAAGAGCGGGTGGAGCAAAAAGGGCATTTGCAGGTTATAAAAAACAATGTGGAAGAATTGGAAGAATTGCACTATTTCTTACTGCACAAAGCAAACGATATGCGTTATCGGCAGATTGTCACCATGGCAGTCGGGAATCTGACTGACCTTCGTGCAAAATCAGGGCAAGGAAATGATATTTCCGATGTAGAATTGGCATTAAACGCTCTCTACGGACAATTAATGTTGCGGTTGCAGAAAAAGGAAATTCACCCTCAAACCGTGCAGGCAATGGAATCATTTAGTAAAATGATAGGTTACCTGGCTGCTTATTATCATGAAGAAGAAACGAAAAAATAAATAACCATGAAAAATCTGTTATTAGTATTGGGAATTATTGTTTGCATGCAGACACATGCGGAAATCCGTAAAAAAGAGTATTCCAAAATTCTTCTCAAAGGAGACATAGAAGAAGTTGTATTATCCAATAGAAACGGAGGCGTAGAGGTCAGCCAGACGGCGGGAGACACTATACATGTGGAGGCAATTGTATCCGTTGTTGCCAAAACGCAGAAAAAAGCGGATGAATTAAGTGATTACATCCGGATAGAAGAGGAAATACAGGATAAATATCTAAGCCTTACAACGGCATTTGATAAAAGTATGACCTTCGATCAATTGCTTGCAGGGGTAGAATTGAATATCACCTACAAGGTAAGCCTGCCGAAAGGCATTAAACTGAGGTTGGTAAACACTGATGGCAACGTTTTTGTAGACAACTATGCCGGGGATTTAAATCTGGATTTAAAGTCCTGTAACTTGCGGGTAGGAGAATTGACAGAAGGAGAACTATCGGTAAAGCAGACCGGAGGAGATTGTAAAATACTTCGGGCGGAGCAATTAAACGGGGAATTTAAAACCTGTACTGTCCGAATAGAAAAAGCCAACACGGCCCAATTGGTATTAAAAGATTGCGAAGGTCGTTTTGAAACCATCGAAAAACTCAATCTCACAACCGAAGGCGGTGGTATGAAATTCGGAGAGATAGAAGACATGACCGGAACCTCTTCCTCCACCAAATATGAAGTACAGGATATAGGTAACAGCCTTAAAATGGACATGCGAATGGGAGAAATCAACGTACGGAACATTCATTTTAACTTCTCAACCGTTGAAATTACCGGCACCTATTCCAAAGTCGGTTTATCCTTCATGGAAGGGGCAGGCTATCAATTTGAATTTAAACACAACAAAGCCGTCAAAACAGACATACCGAAGAGTTTTAAACTAACACAGCGCCCGACTTCCGAGAAAAATGTAATCCTTGAAACAGGCTTTATCGGAGATAAAAAATACAACGGGAAAGTCATACTCAACCTTCGTTTCGGAAACATGTATATCCAATGAGGAATATCGTGATGTAAGATTGGATTGTTTAAGTTCCTTCCAATCTTACATAAAAACTATTGGAATAGGCGCTACCGTCTTTTTTGACCCAAAAACAATATGCGTGGATTGTGCCGGAATATGGCTTTTTTAACGCGAATTTTCCTTTTAAATCTCCTCGTTTCCCGCTTACTTTTTCCACTAGGCAAGGAGCTCCAGGGCGGTTGTCATAGATTATTCCTACACATAACCGGTCATCCGGAGAGGGCAGTCCGCCTTCCCGTTCTTCCTCCCAGCTTACCTGATATTGGTTATCCTCTTTTTCGATTTTGATATTTCGGGGCAGTGGCAACTCTCCGCGTGAAAAATAAAATGTTGCAAAATCCACTAAATTACCTTGTTCATCGAAACACCTGCAATTTGTTTTGTTAAAAAGATTATTCGGCCGATACTGTTCCGCCACTCCCGCAATCTGCCAAATCTCTTCGGACACATACTTCTTAAAAAAAGCATAAAATGACTGTACACCGGAAAAACGTTTCATAAGTCCCTGGTGTTTGGGATTTCTTCCTTCGACCTCTGCTTTCCTTTTCTTGCCAGGGATAGCTGTCCGTCGGACATATTGTTTGCCATTCATGACATAGTAAATCAGATTCCCGATTTTTCCGCTGATTAATCCTGTTCCGGCCTCTTTAATCTTCATATCTTTTTTGTATTATATTCGGATTATTTCCGGGTTAAATTTAGGATAATTTTTTAAAATACTTAATATATCCTTTAATCATTCTCTATTTTAATAGAGAATGATTAGAGAGTAAATAGAGAGTGATTAGAGAATGATACCTAAAAAATACGAAGATAATACGTATAAAATCCGGAAAAATATAGGATGAAATAACGGCTGATATAAGAATTTTAAATAAAAAATAATAACTTTGTATAAAGTTCACTATATATAAATAGTTATGGGAAAAATATATCCTGATTTGGTGGGAGCGTTTACGAATGCAGTGGGTGGGACGGTATATTATATGCGGTGTGGAAAGAATGTGGTCAGACGCAAAGGGGTACGACGGAAGAAGCAGACTGCTTTGCAGGAGAGGCAGCAGGTGAAGTTCGGGGTGTTGTCCAGGTTAGCAATGTTGTTGAAGGAGGTGATTACAATGGGATTTGTGCAACGGAAGCAAGGGGTGTTTGATGTGAATGTTTTTGTGCAGAAGAATAAGGATATTTGTCGGGTGGAGGAGGATGGTAGTATTTCTGTGAATTATGAGCGGTTGGTTTGTTCGGAGGGAAATCTTCGGGTGCCTGTAGCCGTGGCGATGCTGGATGAGGGGGATCATGGATTGACGTTTGAGTGTGAGGAGATGGAGCCGGACAAGGATGCTTTGCCGGATGACCGGATTATGGGAGTGGTGTTTGATACGGTGAATGGTTTTTGTCGTTGTGTGGAGTTATGTGAACGACAGGAAGGGGGTGCGACAAGTGTTACGCTGGATGAGTATTGGAGTTTAGAGGCGTTGGCAGTTTATGTTTTTGCTGTGAGTAAGGATGGACGCCGGGTTTCCGATTCGGTTTATCTTCCTTTTGCTTAGGGGGATTTTTTATTTTTCGTTTAGTGCTTTCCAAAGAATGTCTTTGAGTTCGGTAATGCCTGTTCCGGCGACGGAGGAGATGAAGACGTACGGGATGTCCGGAAGATCTTTTTCCATTTCCGAGATGAGTTCACTGTCTGCATAGTCGCATTTGGTTATGGCTAGTATTCTTTTTTTATCCAGTAGTTCCGGATTGTATTCTTTGAGTTCGTTCAGTAGTATTTTGTAGTCGGCATGTATGTCCTGACTGTCTACGGGTACCATGAACAGGAGTATGGAATTGCGTTCGATGTGGCGAAGGAATCGGATTCCCAGGCCTTTCCCTTGATGTGCCCCTTCAATGATGCCGGGTATGTCGGCCATGACGAATGATTTGCTGTCGCGGTAAGCAACGATGCCGAGGTTGGGTACAAGTGTGGTGAATGGGTAGTTGGCAATTTCAGGTTTTGCAGCGGATACAACGGATAGCAGGGTGGATTTTCCGGCGTTGGGGAAGCCGACTAAGCCGACATCTGCCAATACTTTTAGTTCGAGGATGACATTTTTTTCTATCCGAGGTTCTCCCGGTTGTGCGTAGCGTGGGGTTTGGTTGGTGGCGGAGCGAAAGTGCCAGTTGCCTAATCCTCCCCGTCCGCCTTTTACGATAATGCGGGTTTCTTCGTGTTGGGTGATTTCACAGATGATTTCACCTGTGTCGGCATCCCGTGCGACGGTTCCTAACGGGACATCGATAATTTTGTCTTCTCCGTCTTCTCCGGTACATCTTGATTCACTGCCGCTGGCCCCGTCTCCGGCGAATATATGGCGCTGGTATTTCAGGTGAATGAGTGTCCAGTAGTTCCGGTTGCCTTTGAGTATGATATGGCCTCCCCGTCCTCCGTCACCTCCGTCAGGTCCTCCTTTGGCGGTTAGTTTGTCACGGTGAAGGTGTGCGGAACCTTTGCCGCCAGCACCGCTTCGGCAGATGATTTTGACGTAATCGACGAAGTTTGTAGAAGCCATGAATGGTTGTATTGGGTGATGGTTTATTTACGCTTTTTCTTCTCCGTTGTCGAGAATATACAGGTCTGGCAGGTTACGTCCGAGGTCGTCGTAATCAAGTCCGCGTCCGACAACAAAGTCGTTTTTTAAAGATAGGGCGTAGTAGTCTACGGGTATTTTGCATTTCAGCGCCTGCGGTTTGTAGAACATGGCGGTGACATAGATTTTTTTCGGCTTGCGGGCTTGCAGTAAGTCCAGAAGGTAAGCCATGGATCGTCCGGAGTCTATCATGTCTTCCAAAATGACAATGGTGCGTCCTTCTATGTTTTTGTTAAATCCGATTAGTTCTCTGACGGTACCGGAGGAACAAGTGCCGGAGTAGGATGCGATTTTGATAAAGCTTACTTCTGTTCCGGGTATGTTGATTTGTTTGAGCAGGTCGGAGGTAAACATGAATGAGCCGTTTAATACGCTGAGGAATAGCGGCTGTTCGTCTTTCAGGTCGCTGTTTAGCCTTTGGGCTAGCCCTGTGATGGCCAGGTCTATTGCTGCGGATTCAACGAGTAGTTTGAATTCTTTGTCGTGCAATTTAATTTTTTTCATGAGAAGCTGCTCTTTTGTTTTTTTTATTTACTTTGTACAAAAGTACAATTTTGAATTTAATATATGATAAAATGACACCGAAAGTAAGTATAATTATGGGGAGTACTTCGGATTTGCCGGTGATGGAGAAGGCGGCTCAGGTACTTAATGATTTTTGTATCCCATTTGAAATGAATGCTTTGTCTGCACATCGGACGCCGGCAGAGGTGGAGGTGTTTGCAAGAGGAGCACAGGAGCGGGGAATTGAGGTGATTATTGCGGGGGCGGGGATGGCTGCCCATTTGCCGGGGGTGATTGCGGCGATGACACCAGTGCCTGTTATCGGGGTGCCGATTAAGTCTTCTTTGGACGGGATGGATGCTTTGTTGGCGATGGTGCAGATGCCTCCGGGTATTCCGGTGGCGACGGTGGCTATTAACGGGGCGATGAATGCGGGTATTTTGGCTGTTCAAATGCTGGCAGTCGGAGATGGGGAGTTGAAAACGAAAGTGGGCGTGTTTAAGGAGAATTTGAAGGCGAAGATTGTGAAAGCGAATGAGGAGTTGGCACAGGTGAAGTACGAGTATAAGACGAATTGAGGTAGAAGAAATCGGGGAATTTATTAACGCTCGTGTCTTAAATTTTTGTAAATTTGAGATACGAGCTTATTATGTGTGCATTTTTCCCCGAGTTATGAGAGTTTTTTTCTTTGTTGGTGTGTTTTTGTTTACGGTATCTTTTACAGTGGCGCAGGAGTATGATGCCGTGGAGAAGCTTTTGGAGGTTCATGATGTGGAGCCGTCCGATGGGCAATATGAGGATGTTTTAAGTGTTTTGCAGAGGTTGCGGGAGTTTCCTTTGAATTTGAATACGGCGGATTTTGATTCGTTGAAGCTGTTGTTTTTTCTTTCAGATAGTCAGATTGATAATATTCTTGCTTTTCGCCGGAAGTCGGGAGGTTTCCTTTCTTTGGATGAGTTGTTGCTGGTTCCGAGTATAAGTAAGAAGGATTTGGCAAGTATTCGTTTGTTTGTGTGTACAGAGGGTGAAGAGGTGCCCCAACAGGTGAAAAGGAACCGTTCGGGGGTTAGACAGGAGGTGATAGATCGCGGTAGGATGACGTTCCCCCGGCAGGAGGGGTATCGGTATTATTCTCCCAAGGATTTTAAGACGGAGACGTTGTATTTGAGAAAGATGAGAAGCCGTTTTCAGGGTGCCCCTTTAGGAAGTTTGGTGAAATATAGGGCGGAGGTAGGTTCTCATTTTCAGTTTGGTATGACGTTGGAGAATGATCCGGGGGAGGCGTATTTTACAAGAAATCAGAAGATGGGGTTTGATTTTTGCTCAATGTATGCTTCTGTTTCGGCAGGACGTTGGATGAAGAGGTTGGTTGTGGGGGATTATAAGGTGCAGTGGGGACAAGGTTTGGTGGCTTGGGGAGGCTTCGCGTCTGGAAAGTCGTCGGTTGTCTTGGGTAATGAGAAGTCTGCGCGAGGTGTTTTGCCTTATTCTTCTACGGATGAGAATAATTATTTGAGAGGAGTGGCCTTGACATTACAGCCGCTTTCTTCTGTGACGACAGAGTTCTTTGTTTCTTATAAAAGGACGGATGGAAATGTTGTAGAGGCGGATAGTTTGTTGGATGAGGAGGAGGTGACGGCTTCATTGTATGAGTCCGGCTATCACCGGAGTGAGAATGAATGTGCCAAGAAGCATACATTGAAGGAATTTACAACCGGAGTGGCGGTTGGGGTGAATACGAGTTTTTTTAAGGCGGGTATTCATGCGTTGTATTATGATTTTAGTCCTGGTTTGCAAGTGGGGGAAAAGGTGTATCAAAGGTATAATGATGATGGACAAAGGAGGGGTGTGGTGGGGGTTGATTATAAGACCGGATTTCGGAGTGTGTATTTGTTTGGGGAAACGGCTTTGTGTGAAAGAGGTGAGCTGGCAACGGTGAATGGTTTGCGTTTTAGCGGGAGTAGCCGTATGGCATTAAGTGTTTTGTACCGGAGGTATGCTAAAGGATATGTGTCCCGGTATGCTTCAGGTTTCGGGGAGTATTCGGGGACTTCCAATGAGGAGGGGGTTTATGTGGGGATGGATTTGAATTTGGCGAAGAGGGTGAAGATGAGTGTTTATTATGATCATTTCCGTTTTTTCAGTGCCCGTTATGATTCTTCTGTTCCAGCATCGGGGGATGAGGTGTTGGCGTCTGTGACGTATGAACGACGGCGGTGTGAGCATTCTATCCGGATGAAGTATGAGGAGAGGCCGGAGGATTGGAAGGGGATACGGGTGACGACAACGTGGCGGAAGAGGTTGGAATTGAGGTATCAGTTGGGATATAAATGTGATGAGCGTTTTGCGTTGCGAACTCGGTTGAATTGGTTGCATTATTTAAGAGCAGGTAAACGGGAGCATGGTTATTTGATTTATCAGGATTTTATTTACGGTAATCGGAACGGGAGTTTGAAGATGCAGTGTCGTGTGGCTTATTTCGATACAGATTCATATAATTCGAGAATTTATAGTTATGAGCACCATGTGCTTTATGGTTATTCTTTTCCGGCATGCTATGGGCGAGGAGTGCGAACTTATCTGAATTTGAATTGGAAAGTGACGAAACGGCTGACGTTATATGCTAAGTCCGGATTGAGTTATTATCCGGAGCGCAGTACTCTGGGGTCTTATGTGACGCTGGTAAATGATAATAAGTTGATTGATGTTACGTTACAGGTTCGCTGGCGGTTTTAGCGGGATTTTTGTTTCCTGGTTTGTAGGATTTCGGCTATTTCTTGCTCCGATAGTTTTTTGATGTTGGTGATGATTATGTTTTTTTGGAGAAAGTTTCCGTAGAGATTGCATTCATCAATTATTTTTTCAAATAAGTTTTTCATTTCTACGTTTAATGGAAGGAGCAGAAGCATGGTGCAGTATTCTTCAAAATATTGGACTTGTTCAACAGTTCCGTTGTATGGTTTTATGGCTATTTCAGTTTCATTATAGATGGTTTGCTGTTGAAATTCCGGTAGTGCTTCTTTGTTTTGATAAAAGAATACGCAAAAAAATCTTAGCAGTTTGCCTTGTCCTCCCAGACCGGAGGAAATGAAAATTCCGGGGTCGTCCAGCAGGGTGGATTGCAGTACTATGCGGGATTGCTGGAGTGCGATGACAGCCCATTTTTTTAGGGGGGTATCAAGTTTACTGAATGTTTCAATTGTTCGGTAAACGGAAATGTTTTCAACGTTGGCTAATACTACCAACATTCTTTTTTTTATTTCGATGTCAACGGCTTCGTCAAATAGGTTGTCTATTTCTTTTATGTATAGGGAGGAAAGATGTTCAAATTCTTGTTTGTTCTGCCTTAGTTCCTGTACAATATTGAAATATTCGTTTTGTACAGTTAAATCTATTTCTTCTTCAAGGATGTTCAGTTTTTCTTCCTTGTTGGAGAAAAAGTTACTGAGGCTGTCCCAATTACTCCCTATTTGTTTGCTCATTTGTGTAAGTTTAAAAAAAGCTGCCCGAAAGCAGCTTCATATCTTGTAGACAATGACACTTAGGCTTTGTGTCTGTGTTCGTCGGATATTGTCAGTTTTTTTCTACCTTTTGCTCTTCTTCTTGAAAGAACGGCTCTACCTCCGGCAGTGGACATTCTTTCTCTGAAACCGTGTTTGTTTCTTTTTTTTCTGTTAGATGGTTGAAATGTACGTTTCATGGCACTTATTTTTTGATATTATTTTCCGATTTTGAACTGCAAAAGTAGTTTTTTTTTTATATACATCAAAAAAATGCGTTATTTTTTCAGTTGGGGGTCTTTTGCTATTTAATATGATTCTAAACTAACTTTTTTTAATAAATGACGTATGTAATTTTTGATGGATATTTGCATGAATATAATTTCATGTATTTTGTTTGTATCGATTTTTTTTGTAAATTTATAAAAATATTTATATTGTATGCGTCAGCTAAAAATAGTAAAACAAATTACGGGGAGGGATACTTATTCGATAGATAAGTATCTTCAAGAGATCGGTAAAATTCGAGTATTAACGGCTGATGAGGAAGCTAATCTTGCTAAAAAGATGAAAAGGGGTGATATGCGTGCCAGGGAAAGATTGGTGATGGGGAATCTGCGTTTTGTCGTGTCGGTGGCTAAGCAATACCAGAATCATGGTTTAACGCTTGAGGATTTGATTAATGAAGGGAATGTTGGATTGTTAAAGGCTTCAGAATCTTTTGATGAGACAAAGGGGTTTAAGTTTATTTCGTATGCGGTGTGGTGGATTCGCCAATCGATTCTTCAAGCTATTGCGGAGCATGCCCGTTTGATTCGTTTGCCTTTGAATAAGATTACTACTATTAATAAGGTAAATAAGTGCTATTTGGAGTTGGAACAGAGGTTGCAGCGGGATCCGACAGAAGAGGAGATTGCCGAAGAAATGGAAATTTCTTTAGAAGATGTGCGGGAGAATATGAAAATTGCGTCGAAGCCTGTATCGATGGATGCCCCTTTGACGGATGACGAGGAGTCGATATCGATGAATGATATTTATATTCCAGATGACATGTTTGAATCACCTGAGCAAGGTTTGTATGATGATTCTTTGAAAAAGGATATAGAATCAACCCTTTCTTTGCTTTCAGAGCGAGAGGCTATGATTTTAAATATGTATTATGGGTTGGACGTTTATCCTTCGATGTCGCTGGAGGAGATAGGAGAGAAGCTTGGTTTGACGAGTGAACGGGTCAGACAAATAAAGAATAAGTCTATTCGTAAGTTGAAAGGTATAAGTAAAATTAAGCGATTGAAGACTTATTTGTAATGTTTGAGAGTTTTTTAGTTTGAAAGTGTGTTGTGTGTCGTTTCTTTGATTGTTTTTTTGTTTTTTTTGAAAATCCGTTTATTTTTGTTGTGATATATAGTGGCGTGAGAGCTTGTGACGTGTGATTATACAGCGAAGATGGAGTGCGGAGTTTGATTATGAAATTAAAATAGTAAGGAGATGACACACAAGAGTCGTATCGCTTTAAAGCGTGAAAATTTTCAGATGACCTTGAATGGCAAGGATACAGATCTGTTTGTTTTAAAAAATAGGAATGGGGTCGAAATAGCTGTAACTAATTATGGCGGGTTTGTAGTAGCAATTATGGTGCCGGATAAGAATGGCGAATATGCGGATGTTGTGTTGGGACATAGTTCGTTACATGATTATTTGCACACCCCGGAGCCTTATTTAGGCTCTTTGGTAGGACGTTATGGCAATCGTATTGCGGGTGGTAAGTTTATATTGGAGGGGCAGGAGTATACGTTGGCTATTAATAATGGTCCCAATTCGCTCCATGGTGGTTTGACAGGGTTTAATGCTGTTGTTTGGGATGCAGAACAACTTAATGCGCAAACGTTGAAGCTTAATTATTTGTCTGTTGACGGAGAGGAGGGTTTCCCGGGGAATTTGTCTGTAGAGGTTGTCTATCATTTAAATCATGAGAATGGGTTGGAGATTTCTTATCGGGCTGTAACAGATAAAACGACGATTGTTAATTTAACACAGCATTCTTTCTTTAATTTAGCTGGTGCTGCCAAAGTGATGCCGACGGTTTGTAATAATCTTTTGATGATTAATGCAGATTATTATACGCCTGTAGATGCGGTTTCTATTCCGACAGGAGAAATTGCACCAGTGGCGGGAACACCAATGGATTTTCGTAAGCCGTATGTTGTTGGAGAGCGTATAAATGACAGTTTTGAGCAGTTGGTTTTCGGAAAAGGGTATGACCATTGTTATGTTTTAAATAAGAAAGAAGCTAGGGAGTTGTCGTTTGCTGCGAAGGTTGTGGAACCGGAAAGTGGTCGTACACTGGAAGTTTATACGACAGAACCGGGCGTGCAATTATATACTGGTAATTGGTTGGGAGGTTTTGAAGGGAAGTATGGAAATGTTTATCCGGAACGTAGCGCTATTTGTCTGGAGACGCAGCATTTCCCGGATAGTCCGAATAAGCCTCATTTCCCGACGGTGGTGTTGCATCCTGATGAAATCTATACTCAAAAGTGTATTTATAAATTTGGTGTGGAAAAGTAATTTTTATTTATAAATTAATTTAAACAAAAATGAGTCAAAAACAAAAGCAATGGGGAGCTATTATCGTAATGATTGCGCTCTTCGCTATGATTGCCTTCGTAACGAATCTTTGTACTCCGATGGCTGTCATTGTAAAAAATCAGTTCGGTGCGTCTAATGTGCTTGCACAGATTGGTAATTATGGAAATTTTATCGCTTATCTTTTGATGGGTATTCCTTCCGGTATTTTGTTGAAAAGAATCGGTTATAAGAAAACAGCTCTTTTAGCTCTTTTGGTAGGTATTGTGGGAATTTTTGTGCAGTATATGAGCGGTTGGGAAAGTATTGGCGGTTTCGGTCTTTATTTGGTAGGAGCTTTTGTTGCCGGTTGCTGTATGTGTATGTTGAATACGGTGGTGAATCCGATGCTTAATATTTTAGGTGGCGGAGGTAAGAAAGGAAATCAACTTATTCAGACAGGCGGTGTATTCAATTCAAGTGCTGCAGTTGCTTGTTATATTCTGATGGGTGCTCTTATCGGAGAGGCTTCTAAAGCAAAGATCTCTGATGCAACTCCTGCTTTATTTATTGCTCTTGGTATTTTTATTGTGGCTTTTGTTGTTATTCTTTTTACAAGAATAGAAGAACCAGAACAGCAAGTTGAAGTGAAGAGTGCGGAGAAGGATAAATATAGTGCTTTTTCTTTCCGTCATTTTAAATTGGGTATTCTTGCTATTTTCCTTTATATGGGAGTTGAAGTGGGAGTTCCTAATTTTATGCAGCAATATCTTGTGGCAGCACCGACTGATGCAACGCCAGGACTTGGTATTGGAGCCGGTACGGCAGGATGTATTGTTGCCGTATACTGGTTTATGATGCTTATCGGTCGTTTTGTCGGAGCTTCTATCGGAGGTAAGGTGTCCAGTCGTCTGATGATTACGACAGTTTCAATCACGACGTTAGTGCTTGTGGCTTTCGGTATGTTTACTCCGCAGAATATTCTGGTTAGTGTTCCGGGAGTTGATTGGGCGAATGTTGAGATGATTTGGCAGGAGGTACCTGTTAGTATTTTCGCATTCTTGCTTGTAGGATTGTGTACTTCTGTGATGTGGGGTGCTATTTTTAATTTAGCAGTTGAAGGTTTAGGTAAGTATACTTCTATTGCTTCGGGAGCATTTATGACAATGGTGTTCGGTTGTGCTGTGATGCAGGCTATTCAGGCTTGGGTTGCTGATTTAACAGGATCTTATCTTGTTAGTTATGTAGTGGTACTCTTCTGTGCTGCTTATATTTTGTTCTATGCTCTTGTGGGTTTCAAGAATGTGAATAAGGATATTCCGGTGGAATGAGAAATATTTTAAATGTTATAAAGATAGAAGAGTTATGGATACTTCAATAGTAAGAAATAAATTTAAGGAGAAATTTGGAACGGAGGGTACATTGTATTTTTCTCCGGGACGTATTAATTTGATAGGAGAACATACGGATTACAATGGTGGATGTGTGTTGCCTGGTGCGATTGATAAAGGTATTTTGGCAGAAATTAAACCGAATGGAACGGATAAGGTACGTGCTTATTCAGTGGATTTGGATGATTATGCTGAGTTTGGTTTGCGGGAAGAGGACAAACCTAAGGCTTCTTGGGCTTGTTATATTTTTGGTGTTTGTCGCGAAATGCAGAAACGGGGGGGGGAGATTAAGGGTTTTGATACTGTATTTTCCGGAGATGTACCTCTAGGTGCAGGTTTATCTTCTTCTGCCGCTTTGGAGAGTACATTTGGTTTCGGTTTGAACGAAATCTATAATTGCGGTTTCGACAAGAAAGAATTGGTATTGATTGGCCAAAAAACGGAACACAATTATTGCGGTGTAAATTGTGGAATTATGGATCAATTTGCATCGGTATTTGGTAAGGAGGGGCATTTGATTCGTCTGGACTGCAGTACGATGGAGTATGAATATGTACCTTTTGCTCCGAAAGGATATAAGGTCGTTTTGATTGATTCTGTTACCAAGCATGAATTGGTGGACTCTCCGTATAATAAGCGTCGCCAGTCTTGCGAAAGAGCAGCTGCGGCTATTGCGGTTAATCATCCTCAAGTAAAATTGTTGGGAGATGCCAATATGCAGATGCTGGAAGAGGTGAAAGGAAAGATTAGTGAGGAGGATTATATGCGTGCTACGTATGCTATTCAGGAAAATGAGCGCTTGATCAACACATGTGAGGCATTGAAGAAAGGGGATTACGAGACGGTAGGTAAAAATGTGTATGCGACTCATCATGGATTAAGCAAGCTGTATGAAGTGAGTACGGTAGAGTTGGATTTCTTGAATGATGTGGCTAAAGAGTGCGGCGTGACTGGCTCCCGTATTATGGGGGGCGGTTTTGGCGGCTGTACGATAAATTTGGTGCCGGAAGATAAATACGATCATTTTATTGAAACGGCAATTGCTAAGTTTAAAGCTAAGTTCGGGAAGGAACCGAAGGTATATCCGATAAAAATCAGCGACGGTGCTCGTAGATTAAGTTAAAAAAAAGGGAGACAGGAAGTAAACGCGTGGAAATTTTTCCACGCGTTTTTATTTGTTTACTTTTGATAAATAGGATGGATTTGATAATTTTGGGCACTTTGAAATAGAGGGAGGAGGAAATATTGGTAGTAAAAATTAATTGATATTATGGGAAAATACGAATTAAACAAGAATTTGGCTCAGATGTTAAAAGGTGGAGTCATCATGGACGTAACGAATGCGGAACAGGCGAAAATTGCAGAAGCGGCGGGGGCTTGTGCTGTTATGGCGTTGGAACGGGTTCCAGCGGATATCCGTCGAGATGGAGGAGTTGCTCGTATGTCTGATCCGCATATGATAAAAGAAATACAGAAAGCTGTTTCGATACCTGTAATGGCGAAGGTGCGTATTGGTCATTTTGTTGAAGCTCAGATACTGGAGGCGATTGGTATAGATTTTATTGATGAGAGTGAAGTCTTGACTCCGGCGGATGAAATGTATCATGTGGAAAAATCCATGTTTAAAGTTCCGTTTGTTTGTGGTGCCCGCAATCTGGGAGAAGCATTGAGGCGTATTGGTGAAGGTGCTGCTATGATTCGTACGAAAGGAGAGGCTGGTACGGGAAATGTTGTGGAAGCTGTAACCCATATGCGTCAGATTACAGATGAGATGCGTCGGGTGAAAAATGCTCCTGCCGAAGAATTGATGAGTTTGGCTAAGGAATTTGGGGCACCTTATGAATTGATTAAATACGTTCATGAAAATGGCAAGTTACCGGTAGTTAATTTTGCAGCTGGTGGTATTGCAACTCCGGCTGATGCGGCATTGATGATGCAGTTGGGCTCGGAAGGGGTATTTGTTGGCTCGGGAATTTTTAAGTCCGGAGATCCTGCCAAACGGGCAAGAGCGATAGTACAGGCCGTAACTTATTTTAATGATCCGGTGAAATTGGCAGAATTGTCGGAAAATCTTGGAGAGCCGATGTCAGGTTTGGAAATAAAGACATTGGATAATAAATATGCTGAAAGAGGTTGGTAAATAAAGAGTGCTTCGGCACTCTTTTTTATATGTAAAAATGAAAATAGGAATTTTAGGTTTTCAAGGGGCTATTGTAGAACATCAATGGCATATTGAAAAATTGGGGCACGAGGCGGTGAATGTAAGATATCCGGAACAGTTGGAGGAGTTGAATGGGATAATCTTACCGGGAGGAGAGAGTACGACTATTGGAAAACTTTTAGTTCGTACTGGTATGATGAAGCCTTTACGCCGGAAGATAGAAAACGGATTGCCGGTATGGGGAACTTGTGCCGGCATGATACTTCTGGCTAAAGAGTTGGAAAATGATCCGGTGAAGCATCTGGCTGTAATGGATATTTGCGTCAGACGAAATGCATACGGAACCCAGATAGACAGTTTTGATACCGCTTTGGTAATTCCGGCAGTCGCTCAACAAGCGATTCCGCTGGTTTTTATTCGGGCTCCCTATATAACAAGAATTGGAGAGAAGGTGGAGGTGTTGTGTGAAATAGACGGTCATATAGTAGCAGCACGAGAAAGAAATATGTTGGTAACTTCTTTTCATCCTGAGTTGACAGAGGAAGGAGCATTTCATCAATATTTTCTGAGGATGTGTGGGATGTCAAAAAATTGAAACGAGGATTTGATGATTTACGTATACTGTGTCAGTAATTAAAAAATAGGAAATGAAAGGATATATTTTTTTTATAACAGGAATTATTCTGTTGTTTGCAACTTGTAAACATGTTGAAAAAACGAAGCTTGATGTTCAGATATATAGACAAGTTGATAGTACAGATTATCTGAATGTGATTATTGAACAGAGTATTTTTGCTTCCGGTAATTTGCAGCTTGAGAAGAGTTGTGAAGTTTTAAATAAGGAGATTAAGAATAGGATTGACAGTTTGAAAAAAAATCTACAAGAGAAGGCCGGGGTATTTTTTAGTGAAATTCGTAAAGAAGGTATAGAACGTCCACAATGGAATTTTGAACTTTATGTGCGAGATTCTGTGTTTATGGCAAATTCTGAGTATATTAGTTTACGGATGATGGTTTATATTTTTGAAGGAGGGGCTCATGGTATGACCCAATTTTATGCATATAATTATGATGTAAAGCAGCAGAAATTATTGAATCCCCAGCAAATTTTGGATTTTGGGAAGAGTAAAGAGATTAATGAGTTATTAGAGAGAAATTTTGTAAATACGGATAGTTGTTTTACGGAAATACCGACTTTGGAAAATGGGGTTTCAGCATTGAATATGAATATGGAAATATTTTGTTTTACTTATCCTCAATATGCTTTAGGTTCTTATTCCTGTGGTTATTTGGAAGTGAATATCCCTCGTGTTGAATTAAAAGAAGAATTAATATTAAAGTAATTTTTTACTTTCTTTTTTCTAATTCTTTTTGAAGTTCTTCTGGAGTTAATGTTGCAGTCCCAATTTTTTTTACTACGATTCCGGCTGCCGTATTGGCTATGTGCATTGCTTCAGGTATCGGTATTCCGTTTGCCATGCAAAGGCTTAATGTGGCAACGACTGTGTCGCCTGCACCGCTGACATCAAATACTTCTTCTGAATGAGTAGGAATATGGGTACAGGTTTGTGGGGTAACAAGGCTCATTCCTTTTTCGCTTCGGGTGATAAGCAGGGAAGAAAGTTGATATTGTTGTATTACTTTTTGGGCTGCCGACTCGATAATTTGGTCTTCGTTTTCTAAAGTGCATCCTACAATGTCACTTAATTCTTTCACATTAGGAGTGATGATATTTGCTCCGGTGTATTTATTCCAGTTTTTCCCTTTCGGATCAATGATGACAGGTAGATGATAGATTTGGGCTTGAGAAATTAAAGTTTGACAGAGTTTTTCTGATATTAATCCTTTCCCATAATCGGAAACAATCAATACATTGTATTGGTTGAGGGAAACTATAATATTTTGTGTGAGTTTTTTTTCTTCTTCTTCTGAAAGGAGGATTTTTTCTTCAAAATCTAGTCTTACTATTTGTTGTTTCCCGCCGATAATACGGGCTTTTGTTATTGTAGGATAATTGCTTTTTGTGAATGAGTTTTTAATGTTTTTTAGTCTGCTCATTCGTTCAATTTCTTTTCCGAAGAAATCGTGTCCGATAACTCCGTAAAGCATAACTTGACCTCCTAATGTATTGATGTTGTGAGCTACGTTAGATGCTCCACCCAATCGTGTTTCTTCTTTTTTGATGTTAACGATAGGTACAGGAGCCTCAGGAGAGATACGTTCGACTTTTCCGAAATAGTATTTGTCAAGCATGATATCTCCGACGATTAATATCTTGCAGCTTGTAAAGTTTAAATTATTCTTCACCACCAAATTCCATTAAGTAAGCTTTAATAAACTCATTGATTTCACCGTCCATTACCGCCTGTACATTAGAGGATTGATGGTTGGTACGGTGGTCTTTTACCCTACGATCATCGAATACGTAACTCCGGATTTGAGACCCCCATTCGATTTTCTTTTTATTGCTTTCTACTTTTTGTTGCTCTGCCATCCGATGTTGTAGTTCTTTGTCGTATAAAATAGAACGTAATTGACGTAAGGCGTTTTCTTTATTTTTAGGTTGGTCGCGGGTTTCCGTGTTTTCGATTAAGATTTCTTCTTCTTCGCCGGTATATGGATCTTTATATTGATAACGTAAACGAACGCCGGATTCTACCTTATTGACATTTTGTCCTCCTGCACCTCCCGAACGGAATGTATCCCAACTAATTGCTGCTTGGTTAATGGAGATTTCAATAGTATCATCTACTAAAGGGGTGACGAATACCGATGCAAAAGAAGTCATACGTTTGCCTTGTGCATTGAATGGAGAAACTCGTACGAGTCGGTGTACTCCGTTTTCTCCTTTCAGATAGCCGTAAGCGTAATCTCCTTCTATCTGCATGGTTACTGTTTTTATGCCAGCTTCATCTCCATCTTGCAGGTTGCTGATAGATGCTTTATAATTATTAGCTTCTGCCCAACGTATATACATACGCATTAACATGGACGCCCAATCTTGACTTTCTGTACCACCAGCACCCGAATTTATTTTTAATACACAACTCATAGGATCGGCCTCTCCCTGAAGCATATTTTTTAACTCTAGTTCTTCTACCAGAGTTAAAGTACTTGCATAATGCAAATCTACTTCTTCTTCCGTAGCTTCTCCTTCTTTAGCGAAGTCAAAAAGTACGGTTAAGTCTTCAATTGCTTGTTTGATTTTTTCGTAACCAGATATCCAACTTTTTAATTCCCGTACTTTTTTCATTACAACTTCAGCTTCCTTCTGGTTATTCCAAAATTCGGGAGCTTGTGTACGTAATTCTTCTTCTTCTAATTGAATTTTCTTGTGGTCGATGTCAAAGATACCTCCTCAACGCGTCACCACGCGTTTCAAGCTCTTTTAAGTGGTCGATTGTAATCATATTTAACTTTGTCTATTACTGTCTATTGTTCTTTGCAGTTCCGGCTGATGTGGATGGAGGCTGGTGGGGTTATATAAAGCCTCTATTTGTTCTTGAATTGATTTAGCCAGTTCATATCTTCCGGCTTGCTGTGCATAAGCAATCAGGTAACGGGAGACTCCTAAGCACATTCGTTGTTCTTGCTGAATTTCTCCGCTTTGAGCGTCGGTAGGAGCAAGTGAGTTAATGTACCGCAGCATTTGATAATTTTTAACAAAGAGTTCTTTTACCAAATTATCTGCTTTTTCCATTTCCCCGAGAGCGTAGTATAACGGAATATAATTTAAAATATTGTTGTCAATGGGTACTTGATTGGTTGGCAGCTCTTCAAGACTTTTGTTTAAAACATTTATAGCTTTCTCATTTTTCCCTTCGTTCATCAATACTTCAGCCAAACGTAAGAATGTATTTCGATATCTCATGACCGCGATTGTATTATCGTGGAAGTAGTCAATATTGACTTTCGGGTCTTTAATGTTTCCCCATTCAAATTTATTCATGAGATTATCATAGAGAATATCGGTATCAATACGTCCGAAGTTATAGTATTCCGAGTCTTTTGTTTTGATAGGAACAAGCCGGTAAGCAGCGCCTTCTAATTGAAAATAATTTTCCAATCCCATGTAATTGTCACTTCCCATCCCAATGCCGAAATAGATGGGACGTTCCCAATTATTAGTTGCAATAATATCCAATACCATTAATTCTGATTTGTTCAAATTATTCTTTTTTATTTGGATATTTACATTTTTCTCAATCAAAGACGAATCTTTGGGATTAACTGTTCCGTTGGCGATTACTTTTTCTGCATCAACTGGAATATAGACATTTTTTGTTGGAATATAATCCATTAATTCGTTGTTGTAAGTCGATCTGACTTTTGTATTGGGGTTGTCACTTGCGACAAATTCCATGACGTCTTTCAAATTTGCAGATTTGAATCGTTCTTGTACGGCAACCCAATCACGGACACCTTCATGATATTGGTCATGAGTGAAAGAAATGGGTACTCTATCGCTTTCGTAGGCTTTCCGGTTAATTTGGTCGATGTACCATCCTCCGGCTAAAAGACTTAGATTGACAATCCGGATGTCTCGTCTGACGCCTTCTACTTCTTGTGCATACCATAATGGGAATGTATCGTTATCGCCGTAAGTAAAAAGAATAGCATTCGGTGCGCATGAATTTAGATAGTTCTTGGCATGTGCAATTGTAGCATAACGGTCTGCTCTGGAATGGTCGTCCCAGTTTTGTGCTCCCATGTTGATAGGAACAACTATTAAACAAATACCGGTACTAAGTAATGCTGCAATCTTTGAATTTATTTTTTTATTTAAAAATTCCCAAATGGAAAGTACGCCGAGTCCAATCCATATAGCATAAGCATAAAATGAGCCGGCATAGGCATAATCCCGTTCTCGCGGTTCTCGGGGTGTTTGGTTTAAGAAAATGATAATTGCTAAACCTGTCATGAAGAATAAGAGCATGAGGACCCAGAAATCTTGTTTCCCTTCCCGACTTTTTTTGTATTGGAAAAACATACCTAATAATCCCAATAAGAAAGGAAGCATATAATATTTATTTAATGCCTTTTCTGATTTTAATTCATCAGGTAGTTCATCTTGATTGCCTAAACGAAGAGCATCGAGGAATTTAATACCTGTAATCCAATTTCCATGACGAATGTCTCCATATCCTTGAATATCATTTTGACGTCCTGAAAAATTCCACATGAAATACCTCCAATACATGTGTCCGACTTGGTAGTTGAAAAAGTATTTCAGATTATTACCGAAACTTGGTTTTTGTACTGCTTTTCCATTTATCATATAAGTCGGTCCGTTAGGTTTCCCTCCCCATGACTCGTAATCTTGTGGGAAATAGGAACGTTGGTTGCTATACATGCGAGGGAAGAAAGTACAAAAACGGCTATCATAAGTATAGCTGGGTTTATAACCGATTTTATCGTATTTACCTGTAGTTTTATTTTGGTAGTAAATAGGTGTTTTGTCTTGAATGTCAATTAAAGGAGCGTTGTAATATTGACCATAAAGCAAAGGGGAATCTCCATATTGATCCCGGTTAATGTAAGACAATAAAGCGAATACATTGTCAGGACTGTTTTCATCAATCGGAGGATTGCTGATTGAGCGAATGACAACCATGGCATATGAAGAATAACCAATCAGCATGACGATAAAGCAAGTGAATATCGTATTGAGGATTGTTTTATTCTTTTTTAGGGTGTAACGGATGCCGTATGTAAGCCCTCCTATGAGTAGAATGGCATATATGATAACACCCGTATTAAACGGTAATCCCATTCCGTTAACAAAAATTAATTCAAAAGTTCCGGCAATCTTGATGACGCCAGGAATCAATAAAAAATTAACGACACCTAAAATAATAAGTGAAAGAATACCTGTTTTAATAACCCCTTTCGTTGTTGGGGTATATTTCTTGAAATAATAAACAAAAACAATCGCCGGAATGGCCAATAAATTAAGCAAATGTACACCGATAGAAAGTCCTATTAAATAGGCAATTAAAACTAACCAACGGTTAGCGTAAGGTTGAAAGGCTACATTTTCCCATTTTAATATGGCCCAAAAAACGACCGCGGTAAACAAAGATGACATGGCATATACTTCACCTTCTACGGCAGAAAACCAAAATGTATCACTGAAGGTATAGGTTAAAGCTCCGACGAGAGAAGCTCCCATAATTGCGAATAATTGCCCTAATGTACATTCTTGACTTTCTTTTGAAATTAGTTTGCGGGCTAAATGACTAATGCTCCAAAATAGAAATAATATAGTAAATCCAGAACATAATGCTGATAGGTAATTTATCATGAGCGCTTGTTTGTCCGGAGAAGGAGCAAAAATGGCAAAAAGTCGTGAGATAATCATGAATAAAGGTGCTCCGGGAGGATGGCCAACTTGTAACCCTACGGATGTTGTTATAAATTCTCCGCAATCCCATAGACTTGCTGTGGGTTCGGAGGTTAAAATGTAAGTTAGACTGGCAATGATGAAAGTGAGCCAACCGGTGACATTGTTAATTAGTTGAAATTTCAGCTTAGGGTGGTTCTTAATCTGATACATCTGCTTTTTATTTCGTTTAATATATTGGACACTAAAAATATCTCAATTTACAAGGCACGAAAATAATTATTTTGATTGAATTTTTATGCTTTTTTTTGTTTGAAAACGAAAAAGTTTTTACATTTGCGGCACAATCAAAAGGATTGTCCCATTGTGTAATGGCAGCACAGCAGGTTTTGGTTCTGTCAGTCCAGGTTCGAATCCTGGTGGGACAACATCTTAAAGTTAATGACGTTGTAGCCGTTGGGGTTGCAACGTTTTTTATATATTCTTCTTTTAAATATTTATCAATGTTGTGATTTTTTCCACTGTATTTCTTGAACTATATGCTTTTTGAGATGTGGGACTATATTTGTGTTTGATATTCAATTATTAAACATTTAAAATTCATACTTTATGATTTCATTGAAGCTTGTATTGGATAAGCAAAAAATTAATCAGGAAGGAGAATGTCCGATAATGATTAAATTGGTTCACAACAAAATGAGGCGTTTTATTAATTTATTTCAGAAAGTCAAAATGGAAGATTGGGATTCAAAAAGATTCAGATTAAATGAAAGATTAGGGACCTTGGAACAGCGCCAGAATAAGATAAGAGTAAATTTCTATATAGAATCGGAAGTGATGAAATTGAAAAAAATCATTATGGATTTTGAGCTTACTCGCGCAATTTATACCATAGATGATATAGTGAAAGGTTATTATAAAAAGTCTTCCATTGTTCCGATGTATGATTATATTAATGATATCATCCTATCATTGGAGAGGATTGGAAAAAATGGTAACTCCAATGTGTATAGAGAAACACTTGAGCGTTTGAAAAAGTTTTCAAATAAAGAAAATCTTACGTTTGGAGAAGTAGATTATGGCTTTTTGAAAAATTTTGAATCTTATTTGCTGGGAAGAGGCTGCAAGATTAATACAGTTTCTTTCTATTTGCGAACGATTCGTTCGGTTTTTAACAAAGCAATAAAAGACGGATTGATAGAAGAAGAGTATTATCCTTTTAAAAAAATTACAATCCGAAAAGAAAAAACACTGAAGCGGGCTATTTATAAAGATGATATTGCTGCGTTGAAGAATTTGGACTTGATGTCTCGTCCTGTACTCGATTTAGCCCGGGATATATTCTTGTTTAGTTTTTATATGAGAGGTATGTCATTTAAAGATATTGCGTTTTTGAAGGTCGCAAATATTGTTGGGGACAGAATTTATTATTCTCGACAGAAAACTGCACAAAAGCTGAATATAAAATTGACGGATAAAGCTATGGAAATTATTTTAAAATATAATAATCTGTCGAATAAAGGGGCTTTTATATTTCCTATTATTCGTTTCCCGGGGAGAAATGAATTTAGTCAATATAAAAATGGATATCGTAAAACGAATCAAAGATTGAAAGTTTTAGGAAAGTTATTGGGGATGAGTGTACCACTCACAACTTACGTTGCGCGTCATTCTTGGGCCTCTATTGCCAAACGTTCCGGAATACCGACATCAGTGATTAGTGAAGGGTTGGGGCATGATTCAGAAAAAACGACACAAATTTATTTGGATAGTTTTGAAAATAATGTATTGGATGATGCTAATGATTTGATAACGGATATCTAGGTCATGTTATTTGGAAATTTCATCCTTCTAAAAATTTGGAGGGATGAAATTTGTTTGTATCTTTGTGCCATAAAGCCCGAATGGCGAAATTGGTAGACGCGCTAGTTTCAGGTACTAGTGTCTTTACGGACGTGCAGGTTCGAGTCCTGTTTTGGGCACATTGAAATAGTAGAGTGATATACGCCCGGATGGTGGAATTGGTAGACACGCTACTTTGAGGGGGTAGTGGCCGCAAGGCCGTGCAAGTTCAACTCTTGTTTCGGGCACCAAATTAGAAAAAATGGTAGGAAGTCGCATTTTTATGCGGCTTTTTCTTAAATTAAAAGTTTTATAATTAAAAAGTTATTGTTACTATGTTGAGCGAAAAGTTAGAAAAAGCTTTGAATGAGCAAGTAAACGCTGAATTTTGGTCTGCTTATCTTTATTTGTCAATGTCAGCGGATTTTGCAGCAAAAGGGCAAGCTGGTTTTGCTAATTGGATGCATATTCAATTCAAAGAAGAACAAGATCATGCGATAAAGTTATTTAATTATATTATTTCTCGGGGTGGACGTCCGGTGTTGAAACCGATAGCAGAAGTGAAAACAACATGGGAAACTCCGCTTGCAGCATTTGAAGATACGTTGGCACATGAGCGGAAAGTAACGGCAATGATTAATGATTTGTATGCGTTGGCTTTGAAAGAAAACGATTATGCAATGCAATCTATGCTTCGCTGGTTTGTTGAAGAGCAAGTAGAGGAAGAGGCAACGGCACAAGGAATAATAGATGCACTTCGTATGATTAAGGATAATGGCTTTGGTATTTATACTTTGGACAAGGAATTGAGTACGCGGGTGTATAATCCAGTAGCGTCAGCAGAGTAATTTTGCAAATCCATTAATTGAAAAATAAAACCGTGGAGCGAAATAAATCTTTTGCTTCACGGTTTTTAATTATTTCTCTTACTGCTTTTATTCTGGGTAAAGAAGATAAGAGGTACGTTGTTTTTTAAATCGGATGATGTCGCTTTGCCAGCGGGTTTTTATTTCCTCAGCAGATTTGCCGGCTTTAATCATTTTGCGCACATAATCCACGCCAATTAACTTTTCAAAAAAAGAACTGAAAAAGAGATCATCTAAGTGTAAATTGTGATAGGCTTCGATTAAATAGGTTAAATCAATGCCTTTGTTTCTGAGTTCCTCATTGGGTAATTGGCTTAAATTTTTTCCAAAACATTGACGGTTAAGTTGAGGTGGATTTTTTGCTCCTGGCATACTGATAGGGGTAAATGAATAAGTATATCCTTTCATATTGGGATGACCGAATATTTGGAATGGTAGAGATGTGCCTCGTCCTAAACTAACTGGTGTCGCTTCAAAAAAACAAAGGGACGGATACAGATAGATTGCTTTCATATTCGGAAGATTGGGTGAAGGGGCAATGGGAAGCTGATATTCGGTTTGGTGCGTATAATTTTTACAAGTAATGACGGTTAGGGGGCAAGTGCGTCCCTGGGGTAACCATTTTTCACCATTTACCATTTGTGCCAATTCTCCCAATGTAAGGCCATGTACAACAGGAATGGGCAACCAACCAACCCCTGATTTGTATTTCATATCCAGGATAGGTCCATCTACATAGTGTCCGTTGGGATTGGGACGATCCAATATGATCATGTTTTTCCCGTATTCGGCACAGGCATCCATGAGTTTGACCATAGAAATGTAATAGGTATAAAAGCGCAGTCCTACATCTTGAATATCTACCACTAAGCAATCAAATAAGCGCATTGCTTGTTCATCAGGTTTCCCGTTTTTCCCGTTGTAGAGAGAATATACAGGAATACCGGTTTGGGGGTCAATACTTCCTGCAACATGTTCTCCGGCATCGGCGGTTCCCCGAAAGCCGTGTTCCGGAGAAAAGATAATAACGATATCGAAGCCGGAACGTTTTAATAAATCAACAGTATGCTCATTATTTACCGTTCCGGTATGATTGGAGAATAAAGCTATTTTTTTACCTTGTAGCAGGGGAAAATATTCTTCAGTACAAGCTGCACCGACTTTTATCTGGTGGTTCTGTGAAAAACAGGCAATTGCTCCTAAAAAAAGCAAGAATGTAAGACAGTATTTCAAATACATATCAAAATTTTTTCCAATGATATAAAAATCCGCTTAATGAAGAAAATTATTTTCCTTTTTTCGACATAATAATAATCCGATGATGGTCAAAAATCCGTTTACTAATAGAATTTCAAATCCGAAACGATAACCGTTTAGTAGTTCGCTTGAATAATGATCAATACTAATTGTTAGTAGGATTGATAATGCGGAAATAAAAGGAATTGCACGGTCATAAACGCGGATTTTTAGCAGGATGCCGACGAAAAATAGGCCTAATAGCGGACCGTATGTATAGCCAGCGAATTTAAAAATAGCATAGACAACGCTTTCGTTATTAAAAGAATTGAATGCAATCATCACGCAAGCGATTAATAGTGCGTTGCCGATGTGAGTATAGAAACGAATTTTTTTCTTTTTGACTTCTGTTTTTTCTTTAATCCCGTAAATGTCTACTGTAAAAGATGTAGTCATAGCGATAAGGGCGGAATTGGCACTGGAAAATGCTGCGGCGATAACACCTAACATAAACAATATTCCGGTAGTTGTGGAGAGATATTGTGTAGCGAGCATGGGATAAATGCTGTCAGTTTTTTCCGGAATCGGAATATTTGTTTGGTTCATGTAAATGAAAAATAATACCCCCAGACACATAAAAATAAAACATACAGGAATGGACATGAAACTAAAAGTCAAAAAATTCTTTTTAGCCTCCCGTATATTTTGCAGACTTAAGTTTTTTTGCATCATATCCTGGTCAAGCCCGGTCATGACAATGGCAATAAAAATACCGGCAATAAACTGTTTGAAAAAGTTATTCGGATTATTCCATGGATTTTCAAAATCGAAAATTTGGAATTGTGAACTGTGCCGGATGCTTTCTAAAGTCTCTTGAAAAGAAAAGCCCAGTGTTTGTTGAATGGAAAATAGAGTGAATAAGATAGCGAAAATAAGAAAAAAAGTTTGTACAAGGTCTGTCCATACGATAGCTTTAATGCCGCCTTTAAAAGTATATGCCCAAATGATAAAAATACAAAACAAGGCATTGACGGCATAAGGAATATGAAGAGGAGTACAGATGGTAATTTGTAACACTAAAGTGACGATAAAGAGACGGAAAGAAGCCCCGATAGTTTTAGACAGCAGGAAGAGTACGGCACTGGTTTTATAAGCTCTAAATCCAAAGCGTTCTTCAATATAAGTATATATGGAAGTCAGATTCAGTTTGTAATAAAGAGGGAGAAGGATATGGGCAATGAGAAGATAGCCGACGAAATTTCCCAAAATAACGGAGAAGTAAGTCATTTTTGCGGGAGAAGATACCCAACCGGGTACTGATATGAAGGTGACACCCGATAAGGTGGTTCCAATCATTCCGAAAGCGACGACCCACCACGGAGATTTGTTGCCGCCCCGATAAAAGTCTGTGGTATCTGATTTACGCGAACTTAAGTAAGATATCCACAGAATAAAACAAAAATAGATAAAGACAATAAAAATGGAGATATAGGGATTCATGAGTAATGTATTATTTATTTTTGAGAAACGGATGAGGTGTGGGATTCGGGAATTTTCAGATAGCGGGTAACGATGAAGCTTGGAATGGTGCACAACATAACCCACATGAAAAAAGACGGATAACCGAATGTATCGCTAATCCAGCCGGAAATCATTCCCGGCAGCATCATGCCTAATGCCATAAATCCTGTACATAGCGCATAATGAGCAGTCTTGTGTTCGCCAGCACTAAATAAAATCAAATAAAAAGTGTAAGCGGAGAAGCCGAAACCATAGCCGAACTGTTCGATGGTTAATAGTGTCGTAATTAAAATAAGATTCTCCGGTTGAAATAGTGCTAGATAAATATATATAAAATTAGGCAGGTTGATGGCTAATGTCATCCAGCCTATCCAGTGTTTCAACCCATGTCGGGCGATGAGAATACCGCCGATAATGCCCCCGATGGTAAGGGCAATCATCCCGAGAGACCCATATATAAATCCGACGTTGGCGGTATTTAATGCCAGACCGCCGTTTTCTTTGGAATCCAACAAGAATGGATAAACCAGTTTCAGCAACTGTGATTCGGATAAGCGGAAAAGTAGCATGAATGCCAAAGCTGTTCCGATATGTTTTTTATGGAAAAAACTGATAAAAGTAGAAATGAACTCTTTGAAGATTTCTTTATTTTTCCCATGGGGATAATCAGAAATAGGTTGGGGAAGTATATAGTAGTGGTACAGGCCAAGCAGCAAAAAGAAAATACCCAGTCCGGAATTGATAAAAAGCCAGCTTTGGGAAGGGGATAAGTGTTGTTGTAAAGAATCCGATACCATGAAAATACTACCAATTCCGACAATCGTCGCCAAACGATAAAACGTAGTGCGGATACCGACAAAATAAGCCTGTTGGTTTGAGCTTAATCCCAACATATAGAAACCGTCTGCGGCAATGTCATGCGTGGCGGAACAGAATGCCAGTAACCAAAAAAACAAAAGGGAATACAGAAAGAAATGCGTAGAGGGAAGCGAAAAAGCTATCCCTCCCAGGCCGATTGCCATGAGAAGTTGGGTAATTAGAATCCAGCGGCGTTTGGTACTGAAAATATCGACCAGCGGACTCCATAAAGGTTTGATAACCCAGGGTAAATATAGCAGGCTGGTATAGAATGCAATGTCAGTATTGGAAATATTCATGTCTCGATACATGACAATCGAAATACTGATAACAATAATATAAGGCAAGCCCTCTGTGAGATACAGGCTGGGGATCCATAGCCACGGAGAGCGTTTGTTTTCTTGGATAGAGGACATATCGGGGGAATTAATATTTTTTTTCTAACACGGTATTTGGGAAATAATGGTTTAGAATTTCCCGATAAGTATATCCTCGGGCACCCATAACGGCGGCACCGATTTGACACAAGCCTACTCCGTGTCCCCAGCCGGCACCTTTTAACCGGAAGCCTTTCAGAACATTCCCGTTAAATTCTTTTTGGACGATAAAAGCGGAACTATATAGGTGACTTTCAGATAAAGCTTTGCGGATAATCAATTCTTTCCCGATAACAAGCGTACGGCGGGTACCGATGACTTTGAGCCGGATAATGCGTCCGGATTCTCCCCGTTCTAAAGGAATGAGGTCGGTGATGTCGCCGAAATCAATATTTAATTTTCGACAGATAAGTTCTGAAATTTCCGTTTGATTGTAATATACTTCCCAACGGAAAAAATGATGGGTTTCTTGGTCATAATCATTCATTACTTCCGATAATATTTTTCGGTCTGTTGTATTGCAAAATACATCAGGTGTACTGTTAATCCATTCTTCTGCTGTCTCTTCTGAATACGGACACCTTTGGGAAAAGGCAGTATCGGCATCATAAATAACTTGAAGATAAGGATGTGAAACGGGTTCCCACACATTCTCAAATTTTTCGCTGAGACCTCCGCAACATTTGGAAAAACGGGCGTCACAAATTTGGTGGTTATGGCATAACACTTCTCCTTGTGTGGACGCTACGGCTTGGGCGACAGTAGGCGTGTTGGCTTTGTGTATGCCCTGATAGCGTTGGCAATGGTCATCGGCGCATACATCGAAATTGCGGTGGTCCTCCCGGTCGTACCAGCCGATGTATTCTTGTTCGTTCTGGTGAAAAGATTGGTAATTCCTTCCTTCTTTTTTGAGGGTCTTGGATTTTTCGCATTGTGCCATGAGCCAGCTGCGTGAAATAACGGCATGTGCTTTCAGAAATTCAAGTGAGGATGTAGCTTTCATTTCGGAAGAAATAACACTGATCAGGTAATCCTCAATATCTAATATATTTATAGCAGTTAAATGGTTGTCTTCTTCTATAATTTTTAGGTTTCCTCGGAAAAACTGGTTTTCTTTTCTTTCCCAGTGAAAATTTATGCCGATAGTAACGTCCGTTAATTCGATTTTTGCAGTTTCTTCTTTTTTAGGAATAAACTCTAAAGGCAGCGACACATGTTTGCTTTCCTGGTCATGTGTAAGAATAGCACCGTCAGGCTTTTGTACAATGGAATACTCGCCGGAAAAGTAGCCGGAGAGATTTTTTTCTTTGAAAACTCCGTGTAAATGAAAACGGATGGTGGGTGCAAACAATATACCGACGGAAATTAACATAGCACGGAAGTTTGAATAAGTTCTTTTAATATTGAAAATTGTTCTGGTGTAAAAGTAACCTGCTTGAACATGTCTTGAAGCAGTGAATGATTCATTTGTTCAAAATCTTTTTCTGCCGGCAGGATGATTACTCCTCCGCAATCGACGGTACCGGGACTGAATAAAACTTTATTTTCACCCTCTTCAAAAAATTGGGCAGGGCGGTGTGCCCTGCGGGGGAATATATACACACGCCAATGGCTATTCTTGTATAAAGCCAGTAAATTAACCATGGGTTCGGGGAGTTGGGGAACCACTTGGCCGATAAGCCCGCAAATGTTGCTTACTGTTTGCGTGAGAGATGCAATAGAATTACTTTCCAATATAAGCACTTCTCTTAATTCGTTAGGGTGGTATTTTATAGAGACTTCCGGTGACATGCCAAGTAACTCGGCATAGCTGTCCGTTTCCTGTTCAATAGGCATATAGTGGCGGTTCCCCGCTTGAAAATGGAAATGGTCGGGAGCAGAAGCCCCGCAACTTGGACCATTGTAAAAAATCGTATAATCCGGTAAAGCACGTGCCAATACGAGCATATCGTGAATGCGCTCGGGTGAAAGCAACTGTGGGCAATGCTCTTGTTCTACAATGGTAAAATGCTGTTTAAAAATAGGAAACGGATTAACCTGAATATGGTAATTATTCCATGAGAGGGGAACTTGTTCTGGTGGTCTGTTTTTCGCACATAAAAAACAAGCGCGTTGCCGGATAGATTGAGGATCTACTTTGGCTGTTGCGGAAATGGAACGGGAAGGATTATAGGTAATAAGTGCGGAGCAATGCGGGAATGTCAATTCCTTACTTTTTACCTCGTTCAGATATTGATAGCGTGATGCGACGGTATTCCAGCTTTTAATCTGTTGTTCAAATAAACTGTTTACTTCGGAAAGAAGTGAATCATCAGGCACTTGTTTTGAATGGAGAGAATACACTATTGGAAATTTAATGGATAAACGAATTTAGGATGATTTCTGAATACCTTGCCGGGCAGTCAGTTCAAAGCTGCGTATACGGTCTTTGAAAAGATGGTTACTGTTTTCTTTTTCAACACTTAAAGCCGCATCTGAATTTCCTTCCCACCTACGACATAAATAAAGAGGATGATATATCCTCCCGATTTGATAATGACGTGAAACGGCTAAAACAGCGGCATAATCTTCTCCGTAGCTCGTATTGGGAAATTTTATTTTCCGAATGACGGACGTGCAGAAAGCCCGGGGGGCACCGAGGCCGTTTATGCGCAGAGCATTATTCCTGCCGTTGTGGGGAGTCCATTCCTTGTGGTCGATGAGGCCCGGCGGCAGAATATTTAAATCAAAATCGACAATCTTGTAAGACCCGATAACGGCGGCTGTTTTTTGTTCATAAAAAGTGCGGACAATCTGTTGTAAAACCGTTGTATCTATATATAAATCGTCACTGTCGAGCTGTATGCAAAACCGGCCGCAATGCCTGTCGTTAATGGCTAAATTCCAACATCCTCCAATACCTAAATCCTGTCCTTGCGGAATGATATGAACCAGCTTGTCATATTGGTGGCTTAGGTCTTGTAGAATGGCAGTTGTCTGGTCGGTAGAATGATTATCCACCACGATAACATTGAATGTAAAATCAGTTTCTTGACTTAAAGCAGATTTTACAGCATCGGCAATAGTACGTTCCCGATTTCTTACGGGAATAATAACACTGGCTTCTACCGGAAAATCTCCCCCGAAATCCGGAGTTTGGAAAACCGGGGAAAGCCATGCACCGATTGCTTGTAGATGGTGGGTACATACCGTCTCCATTTCTTTTTGAACTTCCTGGTTCTTCGGATCCACATAGTCGAAATTTTTTTCACCGGATAAGCGGAAATCCACGGGAGTAACACGGTATAAATATTCCGGAATGCGGAGGATTTTTCCCTTTCGGGAAAGCCTCAATCGTAAATCATACAGAGCGGCAAACCGATAGGAATCTTGCATCTCACAAACGGCCTCCTTGAATTTATCTGTTCTGATAAACCATACGGACCCGAAATTGAAATCGTCTCTTAAACTCCCTTCCTGGTAATCAATAGTTGGATGCGGAACAAGTTTGTCGGGATATGCATCGTAATAATCGGAATAAAGCAGGGAGGCGGATGTATCTTGGGCGATATGTACAAATCGTTCTACCCCGAATGTATTCATTTGCACCGGATGAGGGCGAGTGATAAACAGTACATAGGGCGTATCGCAATAGGGAATAAGTTGTGATAAACAATCGGTTTGGTTGAGATTCCCCTGAATAATGGCTGCGGGAGTTGCATCCCATTGTTTCGTAACATAGATTACGTTTTTTTCCTCTCTTCCGGCGATGAAATATGTAACGGACTTTTCCATAAAATAACGGTTTGCCTGCACGACTTATAGTATAACAAAATTAGATTAATTTTTCTTATTTGTAAAAGTTATATTCCTTTTGTTGGGAATAAATCCATATCTTTACTTACGGAATATTACAATAAAAACGAAAGCAATGTATTTGATTGCGGACAGTGGTTCAACCAAGACACAGTGGTGCCTTATAGAAGGAGAAAAACGGCGGGAAATCCGGACATCGGGAATAAATCCTGTTTATCAATCGGAAATAGAAATAGGAGAAATGCTGAAACGGGAATTTGGTGCGGAGGAACGGGGCATAGAGGCAATCTATTTTTATGGAGCGGGATGTGCCTTCCCGGAAAAAAATGAACAGGTAAAAAAAGCCTTGGATGATTTTTTTAAATCCGCCCGAATAGAAATCGCTTCCGACCTGTTGGCTGCAGCACGGGCATTATTTCAACGGCAAAAGGGGATAGCTTGCATATTGGGAACGGGCTCTAATTCTTGCTATTATGATGGAGAAAACATCGTGAGAAATATTCCGCCGTTGGGATTTATCTTGGGGGATGAGGGGAGCGGTGCCGTTATGGGAAAACGTTTGGTCGCGGATATATTGAAAGGAATTTTGTCAAAAGAATTGGCGGACTTGTTTTTTCAAACATACCCTTATTCTTATGCCGAACTGATAGAGCGCATCTATCGGCAGCCGTTTCCGAATCGCTTTTTGGCTGCTTTTACGCTCTTTCTGAAACAACATATTGCTTCACCGGAAATAAACAAACTTGTTTCGGATTCATTAGAAGAGTTTATTATCAGAAATCTTGTACAATATAAGGAAGTGGATAATCTACCCGTCTCTTTCATCGGAAGCATTGCCTTTCATTTTCAGGAACAGCTTTTTCCCTTATTGGATAAATACGGATTTCGGGCAGGAAAAATTGTTCCGACACCTATGGACGGTTTAATCGCATTTCATACCGGAGTTTTACTTCCTTAAAAACTTCCCGGAGAGAAGCGTACGTTTGGGGGATAATTTGTTCAATATCTTTGCAGAGAAGCCAATATACACATTCAATATCCTCTTCTGTCTGAGGTTCGAGGGTTTGTTGGGGCGGGCAGTACATCGTAAACCAGTGGGTCTGTTTCAGATGCCATTGATTATCCCGAAAATAAACATGCCAGGTTTCTTGTAGCGGTTCTTCAATCTGTACGCCCTGTACACCGCACTCTTCGCATACTTCCCGCATCGCGCATGTCGGAATGCTTTCGCCGTATTCTACATGTCCTTTCGGTAAATCCGGTATACCCAGACGTTTTATCAGGAGAATCCGGTCGGAATCTCTGACAACTCCCCCGGCCGCCTGGACTACTTTAAAAAAAGACTGGAATTCTGAAAATAACAGGGCAAGGTCGGGATGATAAATGGTTGCGTGAAAAATATCCTCTTGGGACAAACAGAATCGGATAAAAGAAAAAAGTTCGTTTTTATCAGGTGTATTTATCGTTTCTGGCCGATTTTCGGTAATCTTTATATCATCGGTCAATTCAAAAAAGCTTTCTTTAAAAAATACTTTATACATTTGCAATATGAAAACAATATTAATCAGACAAAAATAATAAAAATGAGTACAGTTGCAGAACAGGTCGCTTCACATTTACTGAAAATCAAAGCAATAAAGTTAGAGCCGGAACATCCTTTTACTTGGGCATCCGGCTGGAAATCTCCGATATATTGTGATAATCGGAAAACATTGTCGTATCCGGAGGTGCGTAACTATATCAAAGAACAGTTTGCAGCCGTGATAAGAGAGAAATATCCGCAAGCGGAAGTAATAGCCGGAGTGGCAACCGGGGCTATTGCACAAGGAGTCTTGGTGGCACAGGAACTGAATTTGCCTTTTATTTATATCCGTTCTTCCGCTAAATCCCACGGACTGGAAAACTTAATCGAAGGAGAGTACAAAGCGGGACAGAAAGTAGTTGTAATTGAAGACTTGATATCTACCGGAGGTTCCAGCCTGCAAGCAGTGGAGGCGTTGCGTAATGCAGGATGTGAAGTATTGGGTATGGTGGCTATTTTCACCTATGGATTCCAGAAATCCGTGGATAACTTTGAGGCGTCCGGATGCGAACTGACGACATTGAGTAACTACAATGCAATGATTGATTTGGCCGTCAAGACAGGCTACGTACAGGAAAGTGATGTACAAAGATTGAAAGAATGGCGGAAAAGTCCTGATACTTACAAATAAAGGCAAAATCACCAATAGCGAATGATATGGCAGAAACAAAAATTGTAAGTGGGATATATAAAATCAATAGTGCAATCGACAGCGTCTATTCCTTGCTTTCTGATTTTAATAGAATCGGTACATTGGTAAACTTGGCGAAACAGATGGGGGCATCCACTGAAGCCCTTTCTCAAGTATCCGATAAAATAGAAGACATTCGTTTTAGTGAGGATACGTGTTCGTTTACGGTAAAAGGCATGGGAGATGTCGCTGTGAAAATTGTCGAGAAAGAAGCACCTAAAATGATAAAATTAGGCGGAGACGGAAGTTTGCCCTTTGAATTTAACTTGTGGATACAATTATTGGACAAGGGTCCTTATGATACCCGTTTGAGATTGACGTTTATCGGGGAATTGAACTTCATGTTAAAAATGATGTTGAAAGGCAAACTGGAAAAAGGAATAAATCAATTGGCGGAAGGTTTGACCAAGATACCCTATTCTATGTTGGGATAAGAGGGAGCATAAGAAAATGGACCCGGAAGTATACTTCATGGGTCCATTTTTTCATATATTCCTTTTTTTCAGGCTTTTAATTTTTGAATATTGATTTTATTCAACTTCTCTTCCGCATATTGTTTGGTCACCGTTATTTCATCCCGATTTTGAGATGGAGCCTCAAACATCAGGTCTGTCATAATCGCTTCGCAGATAGAACGTAACCCACGGGCTCCCAATTTAAACTCCACAGCTTTATCTACAATATATTCATAAACGTCTTCGTCGAATTTCAGTTGGATACCGTCCAATTTGAACAACTTGACGTATTGCCGGATGATGGCATTTTTAGGCTCTGTCAGGATATTCCGTAAAGCCGTCCGGTCAAGAGGTTCCAGATATGTCAGAATCGGAAGACGTCCGATAATTTCAGGAATCAGGCCGAAAGCCTTTAAATCCTGCGGGGCGATATATTGAAGGAAATTATCGCGGTCAATATGCTCCTTTTCCTTGCTGGCATTGAATCCGACAACCTGTGTATTCAGCCGCATCGCAATCTTGCGCTCGATACCGTCAAAAGCGCCGCCGCAGATAAAAAGAATATTTTTGGTATTTACCGGAATCATCTTCTGGTCGGGGTGTTTCCGTCCTCCCTGGGGCGGAACATTAACCACGGAGCCCTCCAGAAGTTTCAGCAACCCCTGTTGCACACCTTCGCCGCTCACATCCCGTGTAATGGAAGGATTATCACCTTTACGGGCGATTTTGTCCAGTTCATCGATAAACACAATACCCTTTTCCGCGGCTTCCACATCATAATCCGCCGCTTGAAGCAGGCGGGTCAGAATAGATTCGATATCTTCTCCCACATAACCAGCTTCCGTTAAGACTGTCGCATCGACAATGGTAAACGGTACGTGCAGCATCTTGGCAATCGTACGGGCTAACAATGTTTTTCCCGTTCCGGTTCTCCCCACAAGGATAATATTGGACTTCTCGATTTCAATGCCGTCCTCCTCTTCCTTTTGGGAGAGGCGTTTATAATGATTGTAAACAGCCACGGCAAGATGTTTTTTCGCCTCATCCTGGCCGATGACATATTGGTCCAAAAATGCTTTGATTTCCTGTGGTTTCTTTATATCGATATTCGTTAAATCAAGGGAAGACTTACTCTTCAGTTCTTCATTGACGATATTGATGGCCTGTTGAGCGCATTGTTCACATATAAATCCGTTCATCCCGGCAATAAGCAATTTCACCTCCGCACGTTCCCGTCCACAGAATGAACATTTATCCTGCATCTTCATTATTTATTTTCTCTGGTTAAAACAGTATCAATCATTCCGTACTCTTTTGCTTCCTCCGCTGACATCCAATAATCCCGGTCGGAATCCTTTTCTACCTTTTTCAACGGATTGCCGGAATGGTCGGCAATAATGGTATAGAGTTCCTTCTTCAATTTCTGAATCTCTCTTGCGGTAATTTCAATATCGGACGCTTGTCCCTGCGCACCGCCCATCGGTTGGTGTATCATAATACGGGAATGCCTCAACGCCGAACGTTTGCCTGCTGTACCGGCACAAAGCAAAACGGCGCTCATGGAAGCTGCCAGGCCTGTACATATCGTTGCAACATCGCAATTAATATATTGCATCGTATCATAGATACCTAAACCGGCATATACCGAGCCACCCGGACTGTTGAAATAAATCTGAATATCTTTTCCGGGGTCGGCAGACTCGAGGAATAACAACTGTGCCATGATAATATTGGCTACATCATCGTCAATAGGCACTCCCAGAAAAATAATACGATCCATCATCAACCGGGAAAAAACATCCATTGAAGCCACATTCAGCTGGCGTTCTTCAATAATGGTCGGGGACAGGTATGCGGCAGAAACCGATTCAAAACGATGCAGATTCAAACTGCTGATACCTTTGTGTTTTATTGCATACTTTTTAAATTCGTCTTGCGGATACATAATCGTATTTTTATATTGAGCTGCTAAGTTACGAAAAAAACGGCGAATAAAAAACCGCTCAGTGAAGAGCGGCTTTTTATCATGTAAATTAATGTGAGATTACAACTTCGGTCCTGCAGCCACAAGAGCTTTACCGGCAGCGTTTCCTTCAAACTTCTTGAAGTTCTTGATGAAACGGTCAGAAAGGTCTTTTGCTTTCGTTTCCCACTCCTGAGCGTTAGCGTATGTATCGCGGGGATCAAGAATAGCCGGATCAACACCCGGTAAAGCAGTCGGAACAACGAAATTGAAAAAAGGAATAGTTTTCGTCGGAGCCTTATCGATAGAACCGTTTAAGATAGCATCGATAATACCGCGTGTATCCTTGATAGAGATACGTTTGCCCGTTCCGTTCCAACCGGTATTCACCAGGTAAGCCTTAGCGCCTGATTTTTCCATTTTCTTCACCAATTCCTCTGCATATTTGGTCGGATGCAAAGACAGGAATGCTGCACCGAAGCAAGCGGAGAATGTAGGTGTCGGCTCGGTAATACCACGTTCCGTTCCGGCCAATTTAGCTGTAAATCCGGACAGGAAGTAATATTTCGTTTGTTCTGCATTCAGAATAGATACCGGAGGCAATACGCCGAAGGCATCAGCTGACAGGAAAATAACCTGCTGTGCAGCCGGGCCTTTGGAAACCGGTTTAACGATATTGTTGATATGGTAAATCGGATAAGAAACACGGGTATTTTCCGTTACAGACTTATCGGCGAAATCAATTTTTCCCTTTCCGTCAACGGTTACATTCTCCAACAAAGCATCGCGCTTGATGGCATTGTAAATATCCGGTTCGCTGTCCTTGTCCAGATTGATAACTTTTGCATAGCAACCGCCTTCATAGTTGAATACGCCTTCATCATCCCAGCCGTGTTCGTCATCACCGATTAACAAACGTTTCGGATCGGTAGACAACGTTGTTTTACCCGTACCGGACAAACCGAAGAAAATAGCTGTATTCTTTCCTTCCATATCGGTATTGGCGGAACAGTGCATGGAAGCGATACCGCGTAACGGATTCAGGTAATTCATAATAGAGAAAATACCCTTCTTCATTTCACCGCCGTACCAAGTATTCAAAATAACCTGTTCTTTCGTTTTCAGGTTGAAAACGGTAGCCGTTTCGGAATTCAATCCCAATTCTTTGTAGTTATCCACTTTTGCTTTGGCAGCATTGAAAGAAACGAAATCCGGCTCGCCGTAGTTAGCCAATTCCTCTTCCGTCGGGCGGATAAACATATTCTTTACAAAGTGAGCCTGCCATGCCACTTCCATGATGAAACGCACTTTCAGGCGGGTACCTTCATTGGCTCCGCAGAAAGTATCGACAACATACAACTTTTTGCCGGACAATTCTTTTACGGCTTTAGCTTTCAAATCAGCCCAAGCCTCTTCCGAACAAGGTTTGTTGTCATTTTTATATTCATCGGAAGTCCACCATACCGTATTCTCGCTTGCTTCATTCTTTACAAAGAAT
Source organism: Odoribacter lunatus (assembly GCF_943193135.1). Classification (GTDB taxonomy): domain Bacteria; phylum Bacteroidota; class Bacteroidia; order Bacteroidales; family Marinifilaceae; genus Culturomica; species Culturomica lunata. The sequence goes on along the minus strand of NZ_CALPCZ010000012.1, from coordinate 5,783 downwards.
TTATCTTTGGGAGAACGTCCCGTGTAGATACCGGTCATCACGTTTATTGCACCTAATTCTGTCAATTGGCCTTTTTCATAGCCTGTTAATGACGAATCCGTCTCTGCTTTAAAGAGCTCCTCATAAGAAGGATTGTGGACGATTTCTTTCACATCCTTTATCCCGTAAATACTAAGATCTAATTTTGCCATATTCGCAATCTATATTAAATGATTAATTAATACTTTTTTTCCGTAATCACTTACAAATGTAACAAACATTTCTTATTAAAAATCTGCTTTAACATTTATTAATATTAACGCAAGGCAAATATATCCGTTTTATAAGCGATAGCGTGCGGCGACCAGACGGACATATTTGTCTTGATACGCTTTATGGGTCATTTCCTGAAACAAATCTGTCGAAATCAGAGCGTCGGTTTTATGCACGACCAGGTGGCGTGCTCCCGCGCATAAAGCCGCTATTTGTAAAAACGGAACGGAAGATTCCGACCATGTTTTTAAGATATTTTTCAGCTCATGGTGTTCCGACACACAAAGAGAGCCTACGTATTCGGCAATTTCCGTACTGATACAGGACGACATCAATTGGGTAATTTTTTCTTTATTTATTGATTGGGGGAACAAAAAACAAGCCATCATCTGTTCCTCCCGTTTCCGGGTCATCCACAAAGCCTCCGCTAAACTTTCGTCGGGAGTATAATCGGCGGCCAACGTTTTTAACGACAGATAACCGGCGCCTACTTGGCCGTGCGCATTGACTCCCAGATGTCGGAGGCTGGCAATAGAGCCCCAGTTTTGCAATCGGTGGATACGGCGGCTTATTTCCTTCACTTTCTCTTCCGTTTCTTGGCTTAATACGACGTAATCCATACCGGGGTTCATAGTTTTTAATTCTTTATCCTGTTCTTTCCCAACAAAAATAAGAGATTTACAAATAAGCTGCTATTTTGCAACAAAAAAATCCGCTATCCGTTTATGTTTCATGGAAAAAGTTAAACCTTTAAACAAAAAACTATGGCAACAAATATCGGATTGGAAGAAAAAAGAGTGAAAGCCAGTAAAACGGTATTGAACAACCTGTTGGCAGACCATTTTGTATTATTGACAAAAACATGGAATTACCATTGGAACGTAAAAGGAGTGAGTTTCCATTCCTACCATGTTTTCATGGAAGAGCTTTATAACGGACTGATTCGGGACATTGATGACATTGCCGAGCGTATCCGTTCACTGGACGAACGTCCTATCGGTTCCTTGCAGGGATACCTGGAACACAACCGGATAAAAGAGCATTGCGATTCTAAACCCTTGCCATCGGCAAAAGACATGTTGGCCATATTGAGCGAAGACAATGACACATTGATTCGGGAAATCCGGAAAGACATTGAACAGCTCGAAAACGAAGAGGAAACCGACGATGCCGGAACCACGAATTTTCTCGAAGATATGATAGAAAGAAAAGAGAAAACCGCGTGGATGATTCGGGCTTACCTTGAAAAATAAAAACAGTTGTCCTGCTATCTTTTATGAAGCAGGACAATATTTTCCACATGGTGTGTGTGTGGAAACATATCTACCGTTTGAACAGCCATAACTTTATATTGCTCATCCAGCAGATGCAAATCTCGAGCTTGGGTAGCGGAATTGCAGCTCACATACACAATGCGCTCCGGGGCGGCTTTGAGAATAGTAGCCACCACATCCGGGTGCATGCCGGCGCGGGGAGGGTCGGTGATAATAACGTCGGGATGGCCGTGACGGGCAATAAACTCCTCGTTCAGCACATCTTTCATATCCCCCGCATAAAACAGCGTATTCGTAATACCGTTCAGGGTAGAATTGACCTTGGCATCTTCAATGGCTTCCGGAACATACTCGATACCGACAACCTTAGCAGCCCTATTTGCCACAAAATTGGCAATCGTACCCGTTCCCGTATACAAATCGTATACAGTCTCCTTACCCGTCAATCCGGCTAATTCTCTTGTGCGGGAATAAAGATTGTAAGCCTGTTCCGAATTCGTCTGGTAAAAAGATTTGGGGCCGATTTTAAACTTCAGCCCCTCCATCTCTTCAAAAATGTGGTCTTTCCCTTTATAACAGATAATCTCCTGGTCGGTCAGCGTATCATTCGCTTTCTCGTTGATAACATACAGTAGGGACGTAATTTGAGGGAATTGCCGGTATAAAGCATCGAGCAACGCCTCCCGCGCCTGGCGGTCTTCATGGAAGAAAGCGAGGACAACCATAATCTCTCCCGTTGAAGAAGTACGGATAATCAATGTCCTTAAAAAACCTTCCTGATTCCGGATATCGAAAAATGCCAGCTTATTTTTTAAAGCATACTCTTTGATAAAATTCCGGATTTCATCTGACGGGGCGGCTTGCAGGAAACAGGTCTGAATATCCACGACTTTGTCAAACAGCCCTGGAACATGAAATCCCAAAGCAGGTGAGCGTTCAATATCGCCCCCCTCACTGATTTCCTCTTTCGTAAGGAAACGTTTATTGCTGAAAGTAAACTCTAACTTATTCCGGTAATGGGTCGTCCGGGCGGAGCCGATAATCGGGTAGACATTTTGCAGCTTCACTTTTCCGATACGCTCCAGATTATCGATAATCTCTTGTTGCTTAAACTTCAACTGCATATCATACGGCAGATTTTGCCACTTGCATCCGCCGCATATCCCGAAATGGGGACAGAAAGGAGTTACGCGTAATTCCGACAGCCGGTGTGTTTTCACCACAAAACCTTCTAAAAAACTCTTCCTCTTCCGGGTAACTTGCACATCGACAACATCGCCGGGAACAGTATTCGGTACGAACAGTATTTTTTCATCAATATAGGCAATAGACTTGCCCTCTGCCGCAATCTTTTTTATCTCGACACTTTCTAACAGCGGTTTTTTCCCTCGTCCCATGGGTAAAATTATTGATTTAATAGCAGTTTCTTCAATTCGGCGACTCCTTCGGAAGCACCTTTCTCGATTAAATGGAAACCGTGTCGGCGTGCTTCCTGCGGAATATTCGGGTCAATAACGAAAACCGGAATGCCGTCGGGGGCATAATGAAGCAGGCTGGCGGCAGGGTAAACAGCCAGCGAAGTACCTATAATCACGAAAATGTCTGCCTGACGAACCAGTTCCGTTGCCGGCTCGATATTCGGCACGGACTCCCCGAAAAAAACAATATGGGGGCGCAACAACGAGCCGTCCTCACAACGGGCACCCGGTTTCAGTTCCCACCCCTCCAAATCGTAAATAGCTTCGGGATTCCTGCTGCTCCTCACTTTCTTCAATTCCCCGTGCAGGTGCAACACCTTCTTGCTGCCTGCGCGTTCGTGTAAATCATCAACATTCTGGGTAACAATTTGCACATCAAAATAGCGTTCCAGCTCGGCCAACCCCACGTGCCCGGCATTAGGGCGTGCATCATACAACTGCTTGCGTCTTTCATTATAAAAATGATTTACCAGCTCCGGATTTCGTTCCAGCGCTTCGGGAGTGCAGACATCTTCAATACGGTAATTCTCCCAAAGTCCGTCACTATCGCGGAAAGTCTTAATTCCGCTCTCCGCACTCATACCCGCTCCCGTTAAAACAACTAATTTCATGGCAATATTCACTTTAATACAGACAAAGGTAAGAAATATTATATCATCCGAAAAGATTGTACCGGCAACTCATACCCTTCTATTTGCAGGAGGGTGGTTTTGATATGGAGGCCGCCGGTGTAACCGGTTAATTTCCCGTTGCTGCCGATGACCCGGTGACAGGGGAGGAGGATAGGAAGTGGATTGCGGCCGTTGGCCAGACCTACCGCGCGACAAGCCTTCGTATTACCTACTCTTCGCGCTAGTTCCCCGTAAGTAATCGTCGTGCCGTAAGGAATATCCGCCAAAGCCTGCCATACCTTTTGCTGGAAAGGAGTTCCCTCCGTGTGGTAGGGAATGTCGAAGCGCCGTAACTCCCGTTTAAAATAAGCGTCAAGCTGTCGGTATGCTTCTTGTAATAACGGCGTTTCCCGCAACTCATAATCTTCCGGAATTAAAGAAATATTCGTTCCGACCCATATACGGGTCAAAACGTCATTTGATTCCTGTAACCCGAATTTTCCGATAGGACCTTCGTAAAAATAGAGCGCTTCCATGTCATTATACACCTTATCATTGAAAGCGTAAACTTACAATATAAAAATATATTTCCTATAGATAGTATTTATGAGAGGTTATATTAATATTTTATACATTTGCCTTGATTCTTGATTTACATCATATATGGTGACATATTCAAATCCGTTTTCTCATAGAATCTTAATGTTTCGTGAGAATTTATGGCATCTACGGTAATAAACTGGCATCCGGTCTTGTTCTTGTTTTTAAAACTACTGACTAATAATTTAATAATATCAGTTCCATAACCATTATTTCTAAAATCTTCGTGTACGGCTAATCTTCCGATTTTTACAGATGGAAATGAATTTTGAGAAAACATATATTCCTGAAATGAATAGTCTTTGTCTTCAATACTGATTTTTATTTTATCATCCAAATCAATATCCACTTTCGGGTCAAGTCTTAATACGTCATTGGCAAGACTATAATAGGCGATTGTAATATCTTTGTTTTCGATAATAAAAGTAGTATATCTTAAATATTTAAGATATACTTTTGAATCATTAATTAAAAAATCGGTGAGATCTTGATTATTACATTTAAATGGTTTGATTTCGGTTTCAGGTGCAAGTCTTTTAAATTGAAATTCACCTGAATTAACTTTGAGAAGAAGGTCAGAAGAAAACGCCATTGGTTGCTTTTACCATTTTATTATACATATCTTCCATTTCCTCTTGGTGCTTTAGTCTTTCTTTTGCTTTCTCGGGAGATTGTTTATCTATCAGGGCACGACGAAGATTGGCATAAAATCTTTTTGCGTCTTCTCCTTTTATAATAGGAGTATCTTGTATTGGTCGTGCCATATTACACTCTTTTTCTTGTTGCTAAAAATACCTTTACTCTATTGCAAATATAGTTCTTTTTTTATAATATTCAAAACCTATCAAGACAACATCAAACTAAGTACATCTATTGAATTTTTTTCGGCCAATAAATACGCCTTTTTTAAAAACCTATCGTTTTCGTATAAAAAACCTATCATTTTCATGCCAAAAACCTATCGTTTTTTTTTGAGTAAAAAATCGGTAAATACAAAGCAGTGGAAAAACCATTTTTTTCCACTGCTCTATTATCCTGTTTTTTACTTTTAGTTCATCCGTGTAATCTTAACTTGACCGTTTCCGCTTCTCACCCCATTGGACATGGAGGAATTACTGAAAATACCGGTATTGACATATCCGGAGCCACCCCCGCCACCAACTCCATACTTATAAACACTTACATTTTTAGGACCTGCTCCTGCTCCATATCCGCCATAATATCCGCCACCACCACCACCTGTTCCTGTAAGATATTTACCACCATAAGTACCGCTTCCACCTTGTCCCAAAGCATAGCCGGAAGTTTGCGTACCCGGAGAAGTTGCCGTTGAAGTCGAATAGCGTTGGCCGTATCCTCCGCTGGTACCTCCTCCGTCACCACCTCTTCCTGCCCCTCCCGAGCCACCCCCGCCGCCTCCGGCAACCATAACCCGATTAGACAGAGCTTTGCCTCCAAACCGTATATCCGTTCCTCCTCCACCACCTCCGGCACAATCGTCTCCTTCATCCGCACCACCGGTACCTCCACCGTTCCAGCCTCCGCTACCTCCACTACCTTTCGCACTC
>NZ_CALPCZ010000011.1 GCF_943193135.1 Odoribacter lunatus | reverse complement strand
CAAGGTTGGTTATTGGATAATCCGCTGACGGAAGACCCGAATGACTTCACACTCAAGGTGAAAGCGGGCAACATGGTGACAGTCGAGGACATTGCGAAGGCATTGCAGGAGGAAGGCACTGAATTTCAGTTGGAAACGTTAATTGATATTCTGAATCGTGGCGACCGGATAATCCGTAACAAGTTGCTTGCCGGATTCAGTGTAGGTACGGGCGTGTTCTATGCTTATCCGAGTGTGTCGGGTGTGTGGTATGATAAGAATGAAACATTTGACGAAAAGAAACACAAAGTGGGGGTAAATTTCCAATTGAGTGCAGCGTTGCGAGAAGGTATCAAACAGGTGGGAATAGAGGTGTTGGGCGTCTCTTCCGCAGGTCCGGAAATTTCGGGCGTGACGGATACGTGGACGGGTGAATTGAACGGTTTGATAACTCCCGACGAAGTGGTGACGGTGAAAGGGCGTAATATACAGATAGCAGGTGAGGATGAAGACAATGGTATTCGCTTTGTTCGGGTGGACGACAGCAGTAAAACGGTGGCTGTGGACATGCGCCGTCTGACGGTAAACAATCCGTCGTCGTTATCATTCCGTGTACCGAAACTGACACCGGGCGACTACTATCTGGAATTGACCACACAATTTTCATCGAGCAACGGCGTACTGAAACAGGCGCGTACCACGCGTTTTGAGAAAGTTTTGAACGTGCCGGAAGCAGCGGAATAAATTAGGGGAGGGTCCCCTACGTCCGTAGTGGACACGCCACTACGGACGTAGAACCTTCCCCCACATGAGCCTAGGAGACACCCTCCTACGCTCGTAGAGAACAGACGACTATGAATTAAAACTATAAATAAAAATGACTATGAAACAATTATTGTATGGGATGCTGTGCCTGGCACTGGTGGCGGGATGCAGCAAAGACAAGAATGATGATGAAAACGAAGTAAAAATCGGTAAAGATTTTACGGAAAATGTATCAGGGGTAGAGTTGGAGATGGTTTATGTGCAGGGCGGTACGTTCAGTATGGGAGCGACGGAGGAGCAGGGAGACCATTGTTCTGGCAATGAGTATCCTATTCATTCCGTAACTCTTTCGGATTATTATATCGGCAGGTACGAGGTGACGCAGGGATTGTGGGAGAAGGTGATGGGCACGACGATAGAGCAGCAGCGGGATAAAAATTCAAGTAACTATAATTCTCTTCGTGGTGTTGGTTCAGATTATCCGATGTATTACGTGAGTTGGAATGAAGCAGTAGCTTTCTGTGAGAAGTTGAGCCAACTGACAGGGAAGAAATATACTCTGCCAACTGAGGCACAATGGGAGTATGCTGCCCGCGGCGGTGGGAAGAGTGAGGGGTATAAATACAGCGGTAGTGATGAAATTGACGAGGTGGCTTGGTATAGTGGTAATAGTAATTCTTCGACTCGTCCTGTCGGTCAGAAATTGCCGAACGAATTGGGTATTTACGATATGTCCGGTAATGTCCATGAATGGTGTAGCGATTGGTATGCTTCTTACAGTAGTGCACAGACCGATCCTACGGGTCCTGAAACGGGCTCTGACCGCGTGTTTCGCGGTGGTGGTTGGGGCACCTATATCTATGAGGGGGACTGCCGGGTGTCGCATCGGGGATATTACTATCCAAGCCACCGCTACGACTGGCTCGGCTTCCGGGTTGTCCTCCTTCCTTAGAGTTACGGGCGGATTACTAAATGAATAAGAGAATTTAATAGTAACAGTAAAAACAAAATCATTATGCCAAGAATTGTAATTAGATTTAGAACAGAGGTACAGTTACATGCCTTTGCCCGGTTTTATAGTGGGACTCCCGGAATTTGGGGACACAGGCATCCTAATTATGGCGGACAAGTAGGAAAAGATTGCTCTTTGGGAAGTGGTATTTATAAGTGGGTGTATCTTGATTCGGAATATGTTAGAGATTTCGAGCAGTTGGGGCGGGATGTAATGATGTTTGGAGGAGAGATTGAACCGTATTAATTAAAAACTATAAATAAAAATGACGATGAAATAACTATTTTATTGGCTGCTGTGCCTGGCACTGGTGGCGGGATGCAGCAAAGACAAAGACGACCAGGAGCCGGAAACCAAAACCACCGTGTACACATTTGGGCCTAATCGGTATGAGCAACTTAACAATATTGACCAAATCAAGGCATCCGCAGACTCGGTCCAGGTTGGCAAAATCATTTTCCAAGCGAGTAATGTTGATAACCTTGGTGATTCCACCTATGGTTGGCAGGGAATTAATATGCGTGGCATTATCAGGGCTTGACACAGGTCTTGGATGCCGCCAAGAATAAAGGCACCTGTCGTGGAACATTGAAATGGGTGACCCCGCATGATGTCAATCGTGAATATACCCCAAAGTTAGAGGCATTGGGATTAAAGATTATCTTTGACCCCCAAACTGCCGCGGCACAAAAACCATGATAAAAATCCGGCATTTGCCGGATTTTTTATTTCCCTTCGCGAAAACATTTCGCATTTTCCGACAAAAATGGCCAAAAACATTTCGCATTTTCCGACAAAAACAGCCAAAAACATTTCGCATTTTCCGACAAATCTCTATTTTTGCATAGGATAACTCATGTTTTTACTATGGCAGAAAAGATATTCAAACGTAAGATTTATGAACGGATGCTCCGGTGGAAGAAGGAAAGTGACGGACGGACTGCGCTCCTGTTAAAAGGAGCCCGGCGGATTGGAAAATCGACCGTGGCCGAAGAGTTTGCACGGCAGGAGTATGAATCTTGTATTATTATTGATTTTTCAATAGCGGATGAGGGCGTGAGGGAGTTGTTTTCACATATATCCGATTTGAATTACTTTTTTTTGCGGCTTCAGTCATTGTTTAATGTGTCGTTGTATGAGCGCAGGTCGGTGATTGTTTTTGATGAGGTGCAACTTTGCCCGTCTGCCCGGCAAGCGATTAAACATCTTGTGAAAGACCGGCGCTATGATTATATCGAAACCGGCTCGCTTCTTTCTATCAAGAAAAATGTGAAGGGTATCGTGATTCCGAGCGAGGAAACGCGTATCGCTATGTATCCGATGGATTACGAGGAGTTTTTGTGGGCTATCGGTAAATCTCCCGCCTGTGAGCTTATAAAATATTCGTATGAGCATCTTAAACCGTTGGGAGATGCTGTCAATCGCGAGATGATGCGCGATTTTCGTTTGTATATGCTTGTGGGGGGAATGCCGCAGGCTGTGAATGCTTATCTGGAGGCAAATGATTTTTCAGCGGTCGATGCTGTGAAACGAAATATTCTTGAACTCTATGTGGATGATTTCCGTAAGATTGATCCTTCGGGGCGTGCTTCGCGGCTGTTCAGCTCGATACCGGCGGAGCTTTCCCGTAATACAATGCGTTATAAGGTGGGGAGTGTGATTGAGAATGCTACGGCTTCACGGCTTGGAGAGCTGTTGATGGATATGGCGGATTCTATGACGGTGAATTTTGCTCACCATGCCAATGATCCGAGTGTCGGACTTCCCCTGCATGCCGATTCTGATTGCTTTAAAATGTTTCTTACCGATACGGGCTTGTTCGTCACACTTGTTTTTATGGACCGGGATTATACGGAAAATGAGATATACCGCAAGCTCCTTTCGGATAAGTTGAGTACTGATTTGGGCTATGTGTATGAGAATGCGATTGCCCAGATGCTGAAAAGCGCGGGTAATGAACTTTTTTACCATACGTTTAAGGAGGATTCGGGGCGTGGTTACGAGATTGATTTTTTGTTGTCCCGGAAAGACAAGGTGTGTCCCGTAGAGGTCAAGTCCTCCGGTTACAATTCCCATAAATCGCTTGATAAGTTCCAGGAAAAATTTTCTGCCAGGGTGTTGCGCCGCTATCTGCTATATACCAAGGATATACGAAAAGATAAGGATATCTTGTGTTTGCCTGTGTATATGGCCGGATTGCTTTGAAGTATGGGTGTTTTATGACGGGTGTTGAATTTAGGGGGATGGATGGAGCGGGATTGAAAATTTTAACTACTTTTGTCATATTTTGAAAAGTATTAAGGGAATAAATGAATTTCAAGTTTATAACAGTTGTATTGTTTGTATGGATGCTTTTGTCCGGCTTTGCTACGGGCAGACGGAAAGCCGTGTTTACCGAAACGGCTTTCGGGATTCAGTTGAAGATGGTGTATGTGGAGGGTGGTAGTTTTTTGATGGGGGGCACTGTTGAGCAGGGTACGGATATTTATGATGACGAGGAGACGATTCGCCGGGTGAACGTGGATGGTTATTATATCGGGGTTTTTGAGGTGACACAGGGGCAATGGAAGAAGGTGATGGGAAGTAATCCGAGGGATTTTAAGAAGGGGGGAAATTATCCGGTGACGGTTTCCTGGGAAGAGGCGCAGGAGTTTTGTACGAAATTGAGCCATGAAACGGGCAGAAATTATTGCCTGCCTACGGAAGCGCAGTGGGAGTATGCTGCCCGGGGGGCGAATAAGGGTGCCCATACGAAGTATAGCGGTGGGTCGGATATAGATTTGGTGGCATGGCACCTGGATAACAGCGGCTCTTCGGCTCATTCGGTCGGGATGAAGCAGCCCAATGCTCTTGGTTTGTATGATATGTCCGGCAATGTGTGGGAATGGTGCCGGGATTGGTATAATTATTATGATCCCCATGAAACAGAAAATCCCAAGGGAGCACCTATAGGTACTTACCGGGTGTTGCGCGGCGGTAGCTGGTGTGATTATGCACGGCGTTGCCGCGTGTCGGGGCGGGTGAGCAATGCCCCGGACGTTAGCAGCAGTTGCAGCGGTTTTCGTATAGTTCTTATTCCGTAGGGAAGATTATTTGCATATTACATCATTTTCGTAGTTGAAGCCGCCTTCAAAGTCGTTGTCGCGGATGTCGATGTTTGTGACCCGTTCCAGCAGGAAACGGTGCCGGTTCCAATGGAATGCCGAGTAGGATTGGGTGAGGCGGATGGTGTTATTTTTGAATACCAGGCCGTCCAGTGATTTGGCATAGACAATGGGCTGGTCGAAGGTTTCAAAAAGGTTGTTTTCTATGATGACGCCTTGGCCGTTTCCGCCGTGGAAGTAGCTTTGCTGTCCCGGTAGGTCGGGTATTTCCGGATAGATGGATATGATGGCGTTGGTGAATTGGAACATGTTGGTGAGGGCATTGATGAAGGTGTTGTGGCGGATGATGACCTCCCGGCAGGCTCCGGTTTCATACCAGCCGTTGCAGTCTCCGCACAATAGGATGGCCGTGCCGGAGGTGTGGTCGAATGTGTTGTGTTCGATGACGGTTTTCCGGGGGGTGCTGAAGAGGGCGCCCCGTGCCCGATTGTTGCGGATGAGGTTGTTGCAGAAGAGTACTTCGGGCGTCCATGTGAGGTTTTCGATGCCGAATCCTTCTTTTTCCGTAATAGCCGGGTCGAGGGGTTGGTCGAACGTGATGACAAATTCTTTGGCGCCGCTGATTTGAGGCCGGTCGTGCGGGTGGATGGAGGCGATACGGTTGGGGGTACCGGTTAAATCCATGGTTGCCGAACGGATGAATTGCACGGTGTCGCCGGGCCTGCCCCATTCAAAGCCGTAGGATTGGCCGTGCATGTAGCGTCCGATGACGGTTGTATCGTCGAGGCGTTGCGTGATTTTCAGATACGTGCCGTGGATGTTGATGGCGTCGTCCATCATGCCTTCGTAGCGTCCGTTGCAGGAGATGATTTTTCCTTTGCATCCGGAGAAGTGGGTGGCGTCGGCCTGGGTGGTGAAGTAGCGGGGATCATCGTCTCCTTTCAGGCATACGCCGAATCCGTCCAGAGTGATGTTTTCGCACAGTTGTGCCAGTAGTCCCATTCCTTCCGCATAGTGTACCTGTATGTTTTGCAGGTGGGTGTTCAGGTTGTGGGATAAAAAGAGTCCCGGTGCGGGGCGCGCCCAGGAACGCATGGCGATGACGGTGCCCGGAAGCAGGCGTTTGTCTTTCCAGAGGGGAGCCTGCAAACGGCGCGGGGCGATTTCTTTTACGCCTTTTGTATTGTAGAGGAGGTCGCTGGTTCGGTAGACCACGTGTTTGGTCTTTCCTTCAAAAGCGATTCCGGTATTTTGCGTGAAGCTCCAGCCTTCACCGTAGGTTTCAAAGAGGCCGTTGTCGTTTATGCGGTAATTGACCCACGGCGCCACCTCAAAGGTAATTCCTGCCTCGGGGGAGTTGGCGATAATCCGTATTTGGGCGATGTGGGGATGTTCAAAGTCGATGCTGAAGTTTTTCAGGGTACAGTTCCGGGAGTTTAGCAATGCCAGCGGGAGCATCCGGCCATGGAAAACGAACGACGCTCCTTGCCCGTCGAGGGTGAGATTGTGCATATCCTCCAGGGCAATTCCTACTTTCTTGGGGTTTGGCTGGTCGTGGTTGGAAATATAGTACTCGCGCTCTGTGGCTCCGGTTTCGTGGAAATTGTAGCGTCCGGGAGCAAAGCGGAGGGTGATGGCGTGGGTATCGGGATTTTCTTCCCGGATAGCAGAGAGTGCCTGTGCCAGTAATGGGGAACAGTTGATGTCGGTGTCGGGCAGTATGCCGAACCGGGTCATGTCATAGGTTTTGTGTTTGTCGGCTGTACACGAAAAGGAGAGGTACAGCAGCAGGTACAGGAGGTATTTCCTCATATCTTTATTTTTTTGATTAGCGGGCTAAAGATAGGAGGAAAAACCGAATGTGATGTGTCAGGCAGTGAGTTTTTTTATGACTTCCAGCGCCTTTTCGTAATCGGGTTCGTGGGAAATTTCCGGGATGTATTCAGTGTATTTTATTTTGTTGTCCTTACCAATGATGACAATGCCTCTGCTAAGGAGCCGGAGCGCCGGAATAAGGAAGCCGTAACGGGTACCGAATTCAAGGTTTCTGTAATCGGACAGGGCCATGACCCGGTCGATGCCTTCGGCGGCACAGTAGCGGTGGAGGGCAAAAGGTAAATCGCAGGAAATGGCGAGTATGACGATGTCTTCTCCCAGTTGGCTTGCCATCTGATTGAATCGGTGCATTTGTGCGGAGCAGACGGAGGTGTCGATGGAGGGATAGGAGGAGAGGACGATGATTTTGTTTTTGTAATCGCTGAGTTTTACCGGCTGCATGTTGGCATTGTCGGTGGTGAAGTCGGGTGCCTGTTGTCCTGTCTGGATGGGAGTCCCGGCTAATTGTAAACGTGTTCCGTGCATTGTTATTTCCATGGTGTTTTGTTTTGAGTTTACCTGTGGAATTGAACGGCCGTCGGAGCAAAATGTTTCAAAGAAAAAGCCGCTTCAAAAAGGAAGCGGCTTTTTATGCGGTTGGTTATTTGTTTTTTCTTTGCTGTTCTCTCATCTTCTGTTCCTGCATGCGCTGCATTTGTTCGAGGCGTTCTTGGAATTTTGATTTTTTTACCGGCTTCATTTTAGCCAATTCGATTTGTTTCAAGAGTTTCTCGTCATTCATGTAGCGCTGGATAATCCATGTCTGAAGAATGGTTATCAAGGTCGCAATGAAGTAGTAGTAGCTTAGTCCGGAGGAGTAGCTGTTGAAGATGAACAGGAACATGATAGGCATGAGGTACATCATGCTTTGCATGCCTTTCATCTGGTCGTTTTGCGGCTGATTCTTCTTATTGATAATCATGTAAATGATGTTGGTAGCCGTCATCAGCAAGCAGAACAGGCTGACATGGTTGCCGTAGAACGGAATAGAGAACGGCAGAGTCGCGATAGAGTCATAAGAGGCCAAGTCCGTTGCCCAAAGGAAGCTCTTTTGGCGCAGTTCGATAGCACCGGGGAAGAACCAGAATAAGGCAATCAGGATAGGCATTTGCAATAACATCGGCAGACATCCGCCCATCGGATTTACGCCGGCACGTTTATATAATGCCATGGTGGCTTTTTGCCGTTCCAGGGCTTTCTCTTTCGGGTACTTTTTGTTGATTTCGTCGATTTGAGGTTTCAATACCCGCATTTTTGCCTGAGATAAATAGGATTTGTAGGTAAGCGGGAATAAGAAAAGTTTGATAATCAACGTCAGCAGTAAAATAATCAATCCGTAGTTGTTCGTGACGTGACTTTCCAGGAACCCGAATAACGGAATGACGATGTAACGGTTGAACCAGGCTACCCATTTCCAGCCCAGATTGACTAATTTGAGAAGTTGAATATCGGCTCCATATTCTTTCAGTACCGGATAGGAGTTCGGACCGAAGTAGAATTCCATGTCGTAGACTTCGGTAGGCTGACCGGAGTAGGGCAACGGAATTTCGGTGAAAGCTTTTTTAAGGTAGTTTGCCTCCTTACTGATTTGAGAGGAGACGGTCACATCGCTGAAAGATTCTTTGGCGATGAGTATTGAAGAGAAAAATTGTTGTTTGAACGCTATCCATTTTACTTTGGTGGATAGGATTTCTTTGGAATCGGCATTCGTGGACAGGCTTTCCACATCGTCGCTTAAGAAGTCGTAGTAAACGCCGGTGTACCGGTTTTCAAACTCTTTGCTTTTTTCCAATTGAGGCATGTCTACGCCCCAGAATAGAGTCAGGAAAGAGGAATTGGAGGCGATGACTTCGTTCATGTTGTGGGTGCGTATGCTGAATTTCAACATGTAGCTGTCAGGTGCCAGCGTGTATAAGTATTCAATGTATTTCCCTTCTTCCGACACGAGTTTCATGGAAAGCGACTGTTCTCCCGTTGCCGTATTCAGAATCGGTGTTGTGCTTTCGGGCGTGAAAAGGAACTTCTCTGTGTTGATTTGTTTGTTCTGTGCGTAGAAGTTCAATCCGAAAGTTGATTTTTGGGGTTGCCATAATATAAGCGGCAAGGAGTCGTGAGTGCGGTATTCTTTCAAATCTACGTAGGTAATACGTCCGCCACGGGTATTGATGTGTAGTTTTATTTTGCTGTTTTCCAGAACAATTTCCTGTTCAGAGAGACTGTCTTGTTGAAAAACATTGTCGGAAACGGTAGTATTTATCTCTTGAGAAGCATTGAATGCGGCTTTTTCCTGCTCTGCGGCTAATTGCATTCTTTGGGCTTCCACCCGGGCGATGGAGTCACGCATGCGTATTTCTCTTTTCTGCTCTTCGGTAGGCTGGCTCAGATAGGAAAATCCTATCATGATTAAGAAGATAAGTACTAAACCTATGACTGTATTTTTGTCCATGTTTTTTTAATTGAAGATTGAGTTATGATATGCAGGCTTTGATAAATGAGACGAAAAGCGGATGCGGATGGATGACCGTGCTCTTGTATTCCGGATGAAATTGAGTGCCGACAAACCATTTGTGAGAAGGAATTTCGACGATTTCCGTTAGACCGGTGTCCGGATTTACCCCGGTGGTAATCATGCCTGCTTTTTCAAATGTTTCTTTGTATTCGTTGTTGAATTCGTAGCGGTGACGGTGTCTTTCCTCTACTATTTTCTGTTTATATGCTTCATAGGCTTTGGAGCCTTCTTTTATGTTGCATTTGTATGCACCTAATCGCATGGTACCCCCTTTTTCTGTGACGTCTTTTTGATTGTCCATGAGATCAATGACGGGGTATTGGGTTTTGGATGCCATTTCCGTGGAGTTTGCATTTTCGAGATGCAGCACGTTGCGGGCGAATTCGATGACCGCCATTTGCATACCTAAGCAAATGCCTAAAAACGGGATGTTGTTGGTGCGTGCGTAATGGATGGCAGTGAGTTTGCCGTCGATGCCGCGATGCCCGAAACCGGGAGCTACTAATATACCGTGGAGGTTCTTTAGAACTGCCTCTGCATTGGATTCGGTAAGGCTTTCGCTGTGAATCCAGTGTATGTTTACTTTACAGTCGTTTACGGCTCCGGCATGAATGAAGGCTTCGGCAATGGATTTGTAAGCGTCATGAAGTTCGACGTATTTACCCACCAAACCGATTTGTACCTCTTGCCGGTAGTTTTTTAGTTTATAAAGAAATTTCTTCCAGGATTCCAAATCGGGTTCGCTGTTGAGCGGAAGTCCCAGTTTTTCCAATACGATTTCGTCTAGTTTCTCTTCTTCCATTTTTATGGGAACCTCGTAGATGGTTGGTACATCTATGGATTCAACAACGGCTTCAGGCTGCACATTGCAGAAGAGAGCTACTTTCCGTTTTAAATCGGTTGTCAGTTTGTGTTCGGTGCGGAGTACCAGAATATCAGGTTGTACACCGATTTCCAGCAATGATTTTACGGAGTGTTGTGTGGGTTTGGTTTTTAGTTCTCCCGATGCGGATAAATAAGGAACTAAGGTCAAATGAATCAAGACGGATTTTTCACCTAATTCCCATCTCAATTGCCGAACGGCTTCAAGGAACGGAAGAGATTCAATGTCTCCGACCGTGCCGCCGATTTCGGTGATGACTACGTCGTATTTGTTTTTAGCACCTAGCAGTTTGATGTTTCGTTTGATTTCGTCCGTGATATGAGGAACGATTTGGACAGTTTTGCCTAAATAATCTCCTCGGCGCTCTTTGTTTATGACATTTTGATAGATACGGCCGGTTGTGATGTTGTTTGCTTGAGAAGTGGGACAACCGGTGAATCGTTCGTAATGTCCCAAATCGAGGTCTGTTTCCGCCCCGTCGTCAGTGACATAGCATTCTCCGTGTTCGTAAGGATTCAGTGTTCCCGGGTCAATATTGATATAGGGATCGAGTTTTTGGTTGGCAACTTTGTATCCTCTGGATTGTAGCAATTTTGCTAATGAAGAAGCGATAATACCTTTTCCAAGTGAGGAGGCAACCCCTCCGGTGACAAATACGTATTTGGTAGCCACGATTTTTATTTTATAGAATTAACATCAAAGCCACAAAGATAAGAAATTAATGTAAAAACGGAAGGGTCACCCCTTCCGTTTTTTAGATTAAGCTATCTATGGCTTTTAATTTTTCGTGGAGGAGGGCTAATTTTTGTTTTGTTTTTTCGATTTTATTGGTTAGTTCCCGAATTAAACCTGCTGATTTGTTAGATTTGGCAATGAAACCGATGTTGTTTTCCCATGTGTTGATGTCGGTTTCCAATTGGCGAATTTTCCCCATGAGTTTTTCTCGTTCATTGACGATTTTGAATTCTTTGTTTTCTCCGCTGTCTAAGGTGTGTATTTTAGCCCTGTATTTTTCCAGATTTTTATCGAATTCGTCTAAGTTTAATTTGTCGAAATGGGCATCCATGATTTGCCGGAATTCTTCTTGTATTGCTTCTTTTTTCTTTATCGGCACAAAACCTATGGCACTCCATTGAGCTTGAAATTCTTTTAATTGTTGCAACGTCGCGTTGTTGTCATCAGATGGCACGAACTGTTTGATTTTTTCTAATAGTTCTTTTTTCAGTTCTAGGTTTTTCTCTTGCTCGCTGTCGATGTTTTTATAAAAATTGGCTTTATTGTTGAAGAATACATCACAGGCACTCCGGAACCGAAGCCATATCTTATTCGAGTATTTCTGTGGGGCAGCTCCTGTCTTTTTCCACTCTTTTTGAAGAGTAATAATTTTATCGGTCGTAACTTTCCAATCGGTACTGTTTTGCAGAGCTTCTACTTTTTCGCATAGTTCGGTTTTAATTTTTAAGTTTTTTTCTTGTTCAATTTGCAGCGTTTTGTAGAATTCTCGTTTGAGGTTGAAGAATGTATCGCAATGTGACCGAAATTTGTTATAGATATTTTTTCTTTCTTTAATGGGCACAAATCCGGTATGTTTCCATTCTTCCTGTAAAGCAATGAGTTTTTCACCAGCTTTACTCCAGTCTTTGCCGGTCTGGTAAGTTCCGGTAGCAATAGCTTTTGCCTTTTCACACAATTCTTCTTTGAGTTTTAAATTGTTTTCTTGTTCTTTTTTTAAATCTTCAAAAAAGGTGTGATAACTATTATTGATTTTGGTTGTGGCATTTTTAAACCGTTCCCACAATATATCTTTTTGCTCTTTAGGGATGGGGCCTGTTTCTTTCCAACGGGCATGTAATAGTTGCAGGTGCTTGAAGGCTTCGTTTACATTACTGCTTTCAGCGAGTTTTTCGGCTTCTTCACATAAAGAGGTTTTAGCATCCAAATTGCGTTTTAAATCTAAGTCCCGTAGTTCTTTATTGATTTTTATGTAGTTGTAGAAATTTTCTACATGGTGGTGATAGGTTTCTAATAGGTCATTCATCCGGTTTTGCGGAACCATTCCTGTGTTACGCCACCGTTCTTGTATATTTTTGAAGTCTTGAAAGGTTTGATTGAGAGTCTCCTCTTTTTGAACCAATTCTTTTAATTCTTCTATAAGTTGTAGTTTGATGCGTAAATTATTTTCTCGTTCCGCTTCAATTTTTTGTATTTCTTCCGCTTTTTTATCCCGGTATGTTTTCAGGAGAGAGTTAAAACGTTGTTTGTTGCGATTGTCATATTGGAAATCTTCTTCCGCATTTCCGGCTTCGCAGAAGTCTGTCAGAGCCTTTTGTACTTCCTCTTTATATTGGTTTTCAAAAATTTCAGGAAGAGTATCGACAACTTCTTTGAGTTGTTGAGTCGGAAAGGAGTTCAGCAATTCTTGCAATTGATTGATAATTTCTTCTGTACTTAAGGTGGTAAAATCAATATCGGGAAGGGTAGGTTGTTCCGGTTGAGAGATATTGTTTTCGCTGTCTAATACTTCAGGAATGGAAGTGATTTCTCCTGTCGGTAACGTGTTCTCTTGCTCCATGATATGTAGGACTTAAATTTATTGGTCTTTAATAGTTCACGAAATTAAGTAATATATCTGAAAATGACAAATTATTCGGAGGTTGATGGAATTTAGGGTGAAAGCAGTTATCTTTGAATGCTTAAAAATAAATTATGATTTCTTATTTGGTTTACGGATTGGTATGGTTGGTTGGTTTTTTACCTTTTCGGGTATTGTATGTGTGTGCAGATGTCATTTATTATATTTTGTATTACATTATACGATATAGACGAAGTGTCGTGGAAGAGAATCTGGAAAAGGCATTTCCGGAAAAAAGCAAGCAGGAACGAAAAGTAATTGAAAA
This sequence comes from Odoribacter lunatus, assembly GCF_943193135.1. GTDB lineage: Bacteria > Bacteroidota > Bacteroidia > Bacteroidales > Marinifilaceae > Culturomica > Culturomica lunata. The sequence goes on along the minus strand of NZ_CALPCZ010000011.1, from coordinate 60,633 downwards.
GAAATTTTACCATAATCTAAGTGATTTTTTTGTTGAGTTTTTTAAGCCTTGGCATATTTCAGAACAAGAGATGCGGAAACGTTGTGTATTTAAAAATACGGAGATATTACAGCATTATTATGATCAGGGACGTCCGGTGATTGGAGTGTTGGGACATTATGGAAATTGGGAATGGATGGCTTCTTATGCTCTGTTATTAAACAAGGATGTTGCTTTTTATTCTTTGTATAAGCCATTGCATAATAGAGTACTGGATAAGATGATGTTTCGGATTCGTTCACGATTTGGCGCACAACCTATACCCCGAAATGATGTACTGCGGGTTATAGTACGTGATATAAAAGAAAAACATATTTTTTTGGCAGCTTTTATCGGAGACCAGACGCCTAATGTCTATAATCTGAATTTTTGGATGACATTTTTGAATCAGGATACACCCGTGTTATTGGGAACGGAAAAAATAGCTACGAAATTTAATATTCCGGTTATCTCATTACAAGTACGCCGAGTACGTCGGGGATATTATGAAGTGAATTTTGTAGATTTGTGTGCTAATCCGAAAGAGTTGGCTCCGGGAGAATTGACGGAATTGCATACCCGCTTTCTGGAACGGCAGATTCGGGAAAAACCGGAGTATTGGCTGTGGTCTCATCGGAGATGGAAACATCGGAGGCCGGAATAAGATGAAAAATGGGAAAAGTTGCTGTCATTATATTGAATTGGAATGGGGAGGCGTTGTTGCGGCGTTTCTTGCCTTCCGTAGTGCGTAATACGCCTTCCGAGTTAGGAACGGTGATTGTGGTTGATAATCATTCGGAGGATAACTCGGTAGAGTTCATGAGAAAGGAATATCCGGAGGTGGAATTGCTTTGCCTGGATGATAATTATGGTTTTGCGGGAGGGTATAATCGGGCTATTGAGCAGATAGAGGCAGAGTACGTACTTTTATTGAATAGCGATGTTGAAGTAGAACATGGATGGTTACAGCCATTGGTAAAGGTTCTGGATGAGCAGCCGGAAGTGGCGGCAGTGCAACCGAAATTAAAGTCGTGGAATCATCGGGAATATTTTGAGTATGCGGGGGCGAGTGGAGGATACATAGATAAGTACGGCTTTCCCTTTTGTCGGGGACGAATTTTAAAAGAAGTGGAGAAAGATAAGGGACAATATGAGGATGAAGTTGCTGTTTTTTGGTGTAGCGGGGCAGCTTTGTGTGTGCGGCGGGAAGTTTATTTGGCATGTGGAGGGTTGGATGTGCGCTTCTTTGCCCACATGGAGGAAATTGACTTGTGTTGGCGTATGCAAAATGCTGGATATACGTTGAAAGTCGTTCCTGCTTCTGTTGTCTATCATTTGGGTGGAGGAACGTTACCAATGAATCATCCGGGAAAATTGTTTTTGAATTATCGTAATAACTTGCTGATGCTTTATAAAAACTTGGGGAAAAAAGAGTATAAACGGGTTATGCGAATGAGAAGAATGTTGGATAGTGTTGCCGGAATAATTTTCTTTTTGAAAGGTGAGTTTACAAATGCCGGGGCTGTATACAGGGCTTATCGTTCCTTTCATGATATGAAAAAATATTATTTGCAGACAGAGAGGGGGAATAAACTTTCTGCGGTTTATCCGAGGAGTATTATCTACGACTTTTTTTGTAAGAGGCTACGTACGTTTTCTTTACTCTTATCTTATTGGAAATAAAAATACATACCAAATAAACTTTTGATTTAGAATATTGTCTCATTAATAGAGAGGTAATATATTGTCCGGATTATGGAGGATAAGGAAATTATAGAATTGTTTCATTTGAAAGGTGAAAAAGAAAAAGCTTTTCGCCTGTTGGTTAATCGGTATAAGGAGCGTCTCTATTGGCATATAAGGAAAATAGTGCTGAATCATGAAGATACAGACGATATATTACAGAATGTTTTTGTGAAGATTTGGCAAGGATTGTCGGAATTTCGATATGAAGCGAAATTATTTACGTGGATGTATCGGATTGCGACTAATGAAGCGATTAATTTTCTGAACGAGAAAAAAAGAAAAGTATTTGGAAATTCAGGAGAGATAACAACACTGTTGGAAAATACTTTGGAAAGTGATGTTTATTTTAATGGGGATTCAATACAACAGGAATTACAACGGGCAATTTTACACCTTTCTGAAAGGCAGCGTTTGATTTTTAATATGAAATATTTTGACGATATGTCGTATGAAGATATTGCAGAAGTGTTGGAGGTCGCAATTGGTACATTAAAGGCGACATATCATAATGCGGTAAAAAAAATAGAAGAGTATCTGAAAATAGCGGATCCTTCTTTTTAATAAAGTTCGGATAAATAATTAAGATATGATGGAGAATTTTGATAGTAAATATAAAATGAAAAATCCTTTCTCTGTTCCGGAAAATTATTTTGATGAATTAACCGGACGTATAGAGAAACGAGTAATAGTTTCAAAACAACGCTCTAAGGTATCTGTTGTAAACTTGGTTAAACCATATATCGGTTTGGTTGCGATTTTTTTATTGGCATTATTGGTCGTTCAGGGAATATTGCCTCATGTTACCGATAGCAGTAAGATGTTAATGAAAGAAGGTGAACAAACGATGGTAACAACGATGGAATATGATGAGGAAAAATTGGAATTTAATGTAGGATTCAATCCGACGGGAGAGGAAATATGGGAATATCTTTCGACGGAAGTTGATGACTATGAATTGTTGTATGCGGATTTATTCTAAAATAGCAGAAAGATGAGAATAAAGGTTTTGATGATATTGAGTATATTGATATATACGGCAACGGTGCTTTGTGCACAAGGAAAACTGAGCGAAGAAAAACGGAAAGAATTTGAGGCGCAAAAAGTGGCTTATTTTACTCAAGCCTTGGAATTGACTCCGGAGGAAGCTATTGTATTTTGGCCGCTTTATAATGAAATGGGCAAAAAAATAAAAGAGCAGGAAACGAAAATTTGGGGAATGTGCAGAGAAACGTCTAAGGCAGAAAAACTAACAGAAGACCAGGAAAAACAACGGGTAATGGCCATGTTGGAGAATGAACAGAAAAGATTGAATATAAAGAAGGAATATTATCAAAAACTGTTGAATGTAATTCCTGCACGGAAAGTGGCTCGTCTTGATAGAATAGAATATAAATTCCATAAACAATTACTTCAGAAAATGTGCAAGGATTCTGATAATTGTAAACAATGAGTGGGGGGCTTTGAGGAGACAATAAAAAATCTGGTAAAATTTTGCAGGTTTCATTAAAAGTACTACTTTTGTGACCGTATAAATATAATGAAATTCAGACACTGGAGAGATGGGTGAGTGGCTGAAACCAACAGTTTGCTAAACTGTCGTATCCGATTAGGGTACCACGAGTTCGAATCTCGTTCTCTCCGCATCCCCGAAAAGACAGAAAGGGGACAAATCCCGTAAAACATTGATTTTACGGGATTTTTATTGCTCATCGAAGACATCGAAAAGACAAAATTTCGTTACTAAACCATTACTAAAAACAGGATGATGATTTTAGTAACGATTTTTGAGATAAGTCACTGATATGTTGCTCGTTGCCTAAAAATGTCTGCACATAACTCAATTATTAACAATTCCTTACAACACCATTGCAAATATCTTCTCAAACACGTTTAGTCTTGTCGATAAAACTTTTTCTATTACTAAAAAGAATAATTATCATCAAGATATACGAGATAGGATGAAGAATATAATTTAAATATGGCACTTGTAACCAAACAAAAATATAAGCTCCGATAATAATTATTATCCCTACAGAAAAAAGAATTATAAATAAGAATCTAGCAAGTTCTTTTTTCTTAATTTTCCCCTTTTCTTCCTTTGTAAGAGTATTGTAGCCTGCAATCGTATTAGGAAAAACAAGAACAATAATGCTCAAAGCAATGAAGGATATACCTAAGTATAAGATTAGATATTAGCATCTGAAATTTATTTTAGTAAGTATATATATTCTTCTTCATGCTTACAATTTATAACATATTTCTTCATTATAAATCGGAATTTATGTCATTGAGAGACAACGTTTTCAATTACAAAAATAAACGTTTTTTCTTTACCGACTAAAACCTAATCGAAAAAAAGTGTCATTGGGTGATATGATTTCCGAGTAAAATAGACCATCCAATACTTGAAATACAGTTATAAAATGATTGACTTTTGGTAGAATGGAGATACCCGATACCAATTCATGGCGAGTTTGCAATACAATTTTAATACCGGAAAAACCAAATTCAATAAGAAATCCAGAATTAAAGAAGAAATAAATCACCTGTGATTATGGCATATTTATTTTCCACTAAAAGATAAAATTGATAGTATTCTTAAAAGTGTGAAAATTCAGACCAATCGGTTCCGAATCAAAAACGATAGGTTTTTGAGGTAAAAATGATAGGTTTTCGGTAGCAAAACGATAGGTTTAGAAAAACGGGATTGGTCATTAAGCCGGATGTATCTGAATTTAATTATATGAAAAACTGGTAATACCTTTAATATCAGATATTTATTGATTTGTTACAGGCGTTAATTGAAAATGGATACTCCGTTTGAAAAAAAAGAGTCTCTTTTTAGTACAAAAAGAGTCTCTTTTTGCATCAAAAACATACTCTTTTTATTTTACCCATACGTTGAGTATTTCGCCGATATACATTTTGTGCATGGATTTTCCGGTCCATTGGTTGCGCAATATTTTGTCATGAAGGGCTTCCGGGATGAAAGACTGTGAAACTAGTTTGCGGCATTCGATAATTAACCATGCTTCCGAAAATGCCGGGGTGCCGTTGGGGGTAATAATCGGGGAGAGTCCGCTTTCTTTAATCTTATCTGTATCTTTACCTGAATGGCTACCACAGTATTTTAGGGCATCGCGGTAGGCTTCCGTATAGAAAGAGAGGGTATAAGTCCCTTCTTTCTCCATAAATTGGTAGGTGTAGCGTGTCGGATTGATGAAACAGAATGTGACGGGTTTATTGTAAAGGTGTCCCAATCCGCCCCAACTGGCGGTCATCGTATTAAAATCCTCTGTATTACCGGCGGTGATCAGCATCCAGTCCTGAGAGAGTAGACGAATAATATTGCCGGGAATTTGTTCTGGAGAAATTTGTTTAAACCCTTGCAAAGTAGAAGGTGCCGTAGAGGACGTTGGAATTGTCGCTAGTATATTGGAATTTGCCGGATGTGTGCTAATAGTGGAGGTGGCTGGTATATGGGCTTGCGGGGTGATAGCCTTTTGGAGATCGGAGAACAGCCTATCGACTAAATCAATTGTATGTATTCTGAATTTCCCCGGTTGCCGGATAAGTTTGTTCTTATTTTTATATAAAGCAACTTCATCTGTAATGGTGGATTCTGCTGAAGAGTTTTGTTCTTCATACAAATAGCGGATTGCCGTAATTTTGGCTTCGCATTTTCCATTTGTAATATCGAAAAACATTTGATAGCTGATCTTACTCCTGTCTAAAGACAATGCTTTGTCAGTGAATACGAGGTACTCTTCACCTAAACTTGCTAATTTGCCGGTAGAAGCATCGGAGTATAATATCCGGCTGTGAAATTCATCTTTTTCCGTAAAATATTGTTGAGCCCAATTTTGAACAAGATGAAAGAGTTGTTCTTGAGAAAGTCCGGGGACTTCAATGGTTTTGGTAAAGGTAACCTTTCCGTTCACTTCGGGTACGGCTCCTTTAAGGTATTTTTCTTCATCTTGGGCCCATAATAATGAGGGAATACATAAAAGGATAAATAAAAGAGATTTCATGAATGTATAATTTTGATGTGCTTCAAAAGTAATAAAAAAACCTGCCTTTGCAGACAGGTTTTTTGAATATTTAACCACCGAAGTTGTCGTACATGATGTTTTCGTCGGGAACTCCCAGGTCGTACAGCATTTTGGTGACTGCTGCAATCATCATAGGAGGTCCGCAGAGGTAGTATTCAATATCTTCGGGATTTTCGTGATTTTTCAGGTAGTTTTCAAAAATTACCTGGTGAACGAATCCCGGTTTATAGGCTACACCGGCAGCGTCGGCGACAGGGTCGGGACGGTCTAAGGCTAGTGTCCAGTGGAAGTTTGGATTTTCTTCCTGTATTTTGTTGAATTCATCCACGTAAGGAGCTTCCTGAAGGGCGCGGGCGCCGTACCAGAAGCTGACTTTCCGGTCGGTGTGCATGGTGTGGAATAGGTTGAAGATGTGTGAACGCATCGGAGCCATACCGGCACCACCGCCGATGAACATCATTTCGTTATTTGTTTCACGCAGGAAGAATTCTCCGTAAGGTCCGGAAATCGTCACTTTGTCACCCGGTTTGCGAGAGAAAATAAAAGACGAACAGACACCCGGATTCACCGGCATGAACGAACCTGTTGCCCGGTCGAACGGAGGTGTAGCGATACGGATGTTCAGCATGATGATGTTGCCTTCTGCCGGAGAGTTGGCCATAGAGTAGGCACGGTAGGTAGCATCCGGATTGTGCATCTTCAGGTCGAACATTTTCATTTTTTCCCAGTCGGCTTTGTATTTTTCATCGACTTCAATATTTTTGAAATCAACGTCGATGGCCGGAACATCAATCTGGATGTATCCGCCTGATTTGAATTTCAGATTTTCTCCTTCCGGTAATTTTACCACGAATTCTTTCAGGAAAGTGGAGATGTTGCGGTTGGACACTACGGTACATTCCCATTTCTTGATTCCCAGGATGGATTCCGGGATTTTCATTTTGATATTCTCTTTCACTTTTACCTGACAAGCCAGACGCCAGTTGTCGTGTTGCTGTTTGTAAGAGAAAAAGCCGGTTTCCGTCGGGAGAATGCTTCCTGCACCGGACAATACCTGACATTTACACATACCGCAGGAACCTTTTCCTCCGCAGGCAGAAGGGAGGAAGATTTTCTGATTTCCCAAAGCTGCCAGTAGAGAACCTCCCGGTTGGGTGGTTAATACTCTGTCTCCGTCATTGATGTCGATTTGTACGTCACCTTTGGGGGTCAGTTTGGCTTTTGCAAACAAAAGTATTCCGACGAGCACCAGAGTGACAATAAGAAATACTACAATGCCGGCAGAAACAATTGTTGTATTTATTGCTAATGCTATCATGTTATTTTTAATTTTAAGATTTTAGACCGAATGAATCTGCATTTAGAGATTGATACCCAAAAAGCTCATGAAAGAAATGGCCATCAGTCCCGTTACGATGAAAGTGATGCCGATGCCTCTCAGAGGAGCCGGAATATTGGAATATTTCAGTTTCTCCCGAATGGCGGCAATACCGACAATGGCCAGCATCCATCCGATTCCGGAACCCAGTCCGAAAGCCGTTACTTCTCCCACGTTGGCGTAATCTCTTTGCTGCATGAACAGGGAAGCTCCCATGATAGCGCAGTTCACGGCAATCAGGGGAAGGAAGATTCCCAACTGGTTGTATAACGCAGGTGCGAATTTTTCGACAATCATCTCTACCAATTGCACCATTGCAGCAATGATGGCGATGAACATGATGAAACTCAGAAAGCTCAAATCTATGTTGGCAGCCTCTTCTCCGAGAAGCCAGGTCAGGGCTCCGGCTTTGAGTACATAATTGTCGAGCAGATAGTTTACAGGTACTGTGATAAACAGTACGAAAATCACGGCTATACCCAGACCGAAAGAAGTTTTAACGGTTTTCGACACGGCAAGATAGGAGCACATACCCAGGAAGTATGCAAATATCATGTTGTCGATGAATATAGAACGGACAAATATGTTTAATAAATTTTCCATATCTTCTTCTCTTTTCTTTATTTTTCAATTAATTCCTTGTTTTTGGAACGGTGTACCCAAATAATGATACCGACGAGTATCAGTGCCATCGGGGCCAGGATCATCAGTCCGTTGTTACGGTAGCCCCAGTCGTAGCATACCTGCGGAATGACCTGTATGCCGAATAGCGTGCCGGAGCCCAGCAATTCACGAAAGAAAGCTACGACAACAAGTATCAGGCCGTATCCCAGACCGCTGCCGATTCCGTCTAACAGGGCGGGCCAGGGGCGGTTTCCTAAGGCGAAGGCTTCGATGCGTCCCATGATGATACAGTTGGTGATAATCAGACCTACAAAAACAGACAGCTGTTTGCTTATTTCATAAGCGTAGGCTTTCAGAAGCTGGTCTACTATAATTACCAGGGCTGCCACTACGACCAACTGAACGATGATACGGACACGGTTCGGAATCGTATTGCGTAACAGGGAGAGTATGACATTGGAAAAAGCGGTTACAGCCGTTACTGCAATTCCCATAACGATGGCCGGTTCTAATTTTGCTGTTACTGCCAAAGCGGAGCAAATACCCAGAATCTGGACGATTACCGGGTTATTCTTGCTCAAAGGTCCCAGGAGTAACTGCCGGTTCTTTGCTGAAAATAATGATTCTTTTTCGCTCATTACTATTTTTGTTTTAAGAAAGATTCGTAACAGGTTAAATAACTTTTAATCATGGCTTCCACACCACGGGAGGTGATGGTTCCGCCCGAAATGGCATCTACTTCGTGAGAACCGGTGGCATTGCCGCCTTTTTTGACAAGTATGGAAACCAGCTGGTCGTCATCGAAAATCAGTTTGCCCTGGAATTGGGTTTGGAAATGCGGACTCGTGATTTCTGCTCCCAATCCCGGAGTTTCGCCCTGGTGGTCGAAAACAGTTCCGTAGACGGTGTTTTTGTCATCATTCAGTGAGACGTAGCCCCAGATCGGCCCCCAAAGCCCGGCTCCGTATAAAGGCAGGATGTATTTCGTCCCGTTTTCCGTTTGGGCAACGAATACGGGTAACTGCCGTTGGTCACATGCTTTTTTAGCTTCTTTGGCGACATCGACGTTGAAAGCATTTCCTTCTATACGTTCACCTTTGGAATTGACGATGAACTGTTCGGTGATATATTTGTTAAACAGCGTTCCCGATTCGGCTGCCGTCGATGATATATTGACGGAACGCAGGATATTCTGGCGTTTTTCGTTTTTTATGTTTTCGTTTTGTGCAGGTTGCAGGCTGAGTGCGATAATGGACAGCAGTGCGGCCACTACGACTACCAGTACAATCGAATACACAAACGTATAAGTATTTCCTTGTCTATTCATAATTTTTGAATTTTAGATTGTAAATCCCGGTTTACAACTTTCAGTCTGCAATGAGTTTGGCTCTTTTTAATCTGCGTTTGATGTTTCCCTGTACCACAAACCAGTCGATCAGCGGAGCAAAGGTGTTCATCAACAGGATGGCGAGCATCATGCCTTCCGGATAACCGGGGTTCAAAGTACGGATAATGATGGCCATTACGCCGACCAGGAAGCCGTATATCCATTTGCCTTTGTTGGTCTGTGCGGAGGTTACCGGATCCGTTGCCATAAATACGGCACCGAAAGCGAAACCGCCCATGATTAAATGTTCCCAGGCGGGGATGTGGGCATATACATTGGTTTCTGGTAGCGTTGCGTTCAGTAACCAGCCCATCAGCAGACCGCCAGCAAAAACAGACAGCATAATTCTCCAGCTTGCCACATTTGTCAGCAGTAGAATTAAAGCTCCGATAAGGATGCAGAATGTGGAGGTTTCACCAACGGAACCGGGAATAAATCCCCAGAACATGGTGGCGAAATCGGGCAGTGGGTTGCCTAAAGCGGCTTCCGCCAACGGCGTAGCGCCTGAAAATCCGTCTGCTTTTTCTGCAATCCATACGGCATCACCGGAAATTTTGGCCGGATAAGAGAAGAAAAAGAATGCCCGGGCCAATAAGGCCGGATTCCAGATGTTCATTCCCGTACCTCCGAAAATTTCTTTTCCGATAATCACGGCAAAAGCTGTAGCAACGGCAATCATCCACAGGGGAGCTTCCACCGGCATAATCATCGGGATCAACAATCCGGATACCAGGAATCCCTCATTGATTTCATGTCCCCGGATTTGGGCAACGGCGAATTCGATACCCAATCCCACTACATAGGATACGACAATCATCGGCAGCACTTTCCACAGACCGTAGAAAAACAGTTGGCAAAAACCGGTTTCAGCTAGTGTGCCTAATGCTTTGAAATGCTGAAATCCTACATTGTAAATACCGAAAAGAAGTGCCGGTATCAATGCCATGACTACTACAATCATGGTTCTTTTCAAATCCACGGCGTCACGGATGTGTGAGCCGGAACAGGTCGTGCGGTTCGGCACGAAAAGAAAAGACTCAAAACCGGTGAAAACGGAGTGTAATTTTTCCAGTTTTCCTCCTTTTTCAAATTTGGGTTTTTGCTTATCTAAAAAATTCCTTAAAAAATTCATCTTACATCTCAATTAGTTGGTTTCTTTCATCATTAATTCCAGACCGCCCCGCAGGATTTTCTGAACCGGGGTCTTGGAGGTACAAACGAATTCGCACAGCGCCATGTCTTCCGGCAGCACCTCATAAATACCGAGTTGTTCCATCTTGTCAATGTCTTCGGCCAGTACGGCTTTGAGCAAATATACCGGGAAAATATCCATTGGTAGTACTTTTTCGTATTGTCCGCTTACTACAAAGGCACGCCGTTCGCCGTGAAGGTTGGCATTTAGCGTGTAGTGTCTGTTCGGACAAAGGAAAGAGGGAAACAGTTTGCTGGCGGAGAATTTGTTGAAACCGGGGGTGGCCCAGCCCAAAAATTCGTATTCGTCGCCTTCGGGTATGACGGTAATCTGGTTGGCGAAATAACCTAAGAAATCCGATTCGCTCACTTTGGTACCCGTTAGTACGTTACCGGAAATGATACGCTGGTGGGTCTGGTTTTTCAGTTTCCCTTCCGTCAGACTGGATACCTGTGCACCGAGAATGGTTGAGTAATAAGCGGGTGCTGTTACTTCCGAACCGGTCAGGGCGATGATTTTGCGTGCATCGTAGTGTCCTTCGTTGAACAAGCGGCCGATGATGGCAACATCCTGAATATTGACGGTCCAGATGTGTTCGCCCTTGTTAATCGGACGGACGTGATTAATCTGGATACCTGTGTTACCAGCCGGATGAGGACCTGCGAAATAGGTTATGTCCACATTTTTCAGACGGCTGAATACGGAATTTTCTCCCGTACCGGCTTTTAAACCTAAATGAACATCTGCATTACAGAGTTTTTTTAGGCAGTCGAAACCTGTTTGCAGGTTTTTTTCTTCATCTTTCAGCGCAAATTCGTAATTGGGAGCCAAAGGAGAGGAATCGAATGCAGAAACGAAAACTGCTTGGGGCTGAATGGCGGGATTAGCCAAAATACCGTAAGGACGTTGTATGATTAACGGCCATACGCCGCTGTCAAGCAGCTTGGCAATGATTTCTTCCCGATTTAACTGGTTTACGTCTGCCTTGCCGAAATCTGTATAAGCAATTTGCTCGTCTGCTTTCACGACTACTTCAAGCAATTTACGGCGTTCTCCGCGGTTAACGGCTTCCACCGTGCCGCTGACGGGAGACGTAAATTTGATTTCAGGGTTTGCTTTATCGGTGAATAAAACATCGCCCGCTTTTACTACGTCGCCAGCCTTAACTGCCAATCGGGGCGTCAGTGTGAAAAAATCAGTTGGCTTCACGGCATAATACATACTGTTTACGCCGGTATTCACCGTTTTTTCGGCTTCCCCGTTCAGCTTGATATCAAGGCCTTTTTTCAATGTAATTACCTTGGACATGCTATATTTATTAAATTAGTTAGAATTATAAAATACAAATTTAAATTTTCCAAACAAACCACAAATATACAAACCTATTACGTAATTTTGTCGTTAATCGAATTTTAATTTAAGGAGAATGAGATTTTTTTTGATTTTAGTTTTATTGTGTTGTTTGCAAGAGGGATGGACACAACCGTCTTATATAAAAACAATCCAATGCTATCCGGAGGGGAACCCTTTTTCAGAGCCGGTTATCGCGTTGGGCGGCAATCAAAGATTGGTTTTTGCTTTTGACGATTTGAGTTCCGAGATAAATTCCTATTCTTATCAAATTGTCCATTGTGATCCGGACTGGAATCCTTCCAATTTGAGTTCATTTTCCTATTTGAACGGTTTTTACAGCAATCCGTTGAATAACTACAATAATTCTTTCAATACCCAGGTATCTTATACGCATTTCACTTTGATGTTTCCTAACGAAGATGCTAGTGTGAAACTATCGGGCAATTATCTTCTTCAAATTTACAATGATGATAATCTCGACAGTGTTGTTATTTCCCAGCGATTTTCCGTCGTAGAAAACCGGGTATTGATACAAGCGTCGGTGACAACATCAACACTTCCTCAATATCTGAATACTTCCCAGCAGTTGAATTTTACGGTGTCCTATGACAATTTGCCCGTTTACAATCCGATAAAGGATGTGAAAGTGTATGTTACGCAGAATCAGGATCCCAATAGTCGTCGGAATTTTACTCCGGATTTTGTCCGTCAGAATCAACTGGTATATGGTAATGGTGTGAATAATGTTTTTAATGGATTAGCGCCGTTTCGTAATTTTGATTGTTCCAGTTTGGTGTATTATACCCAGTATGTAAAGGATGTGTTGAAAGGGCCGGATGGCTTGTATAATTTCGTATTGGTGCCGGGGTCTGTCTATACGATGTATTCGCCTTTACCTAATCGTGACGGGAATTTTGTCATTCAGGCGGAAAATGTCAATAATTCTGAATTGGAAGCGGATTATATAATCGCTCATTTTGCTATATATTATCCTCATGAAATACCGGAGGCTGAAGTATATATCTATGGAAAATTTGCGGGATGGCGGATTTTGCCGCAGCAGCGAATGACTTATGATGCCCAAAACAAGGCCTATGTGGGAGAAGCAAAGGTAAAACAAGGTTATTATGATTATATGTATGCCGTTGTTCCCAAAGGAGATACAATTCCCAATTTAGTTACGTTGCAGGGAAATTTTTATCAAACACATAATGAGTATAACATTCGTTGTTATGTGTATGATTATAATTTAGGGGCTTATCGTTTTGTCGGTTATCAGGTTGTGGAGAAAGGATTTTAATAAATGAAAATTGTTTTCTACAAAGTGAAGGGAAAACAGTCATCTTGGCATGTATTTTGTAAGAAATGGCATGTATTGATAAAAAATAAACATATTGGTTATGAAAATAATATTGTGGATTTGTATGGCTGGGTTGATGGCGATGTGTCACTCTCAAAAAGATAATGTGAATTTAGGAGATAAAACGTGGGTTTTGGATTCTATTGAGGGACAAAAGGTAGAAATGAAAATACCTGACAATAAGGTGACCATGCAATTTGATGTAACGGAAAACAAGGTGGCTGGTATGGCGGGATGCAATAATTTTTTCGGAGGTTATGAGCAGGACGGGCGTAAATTGAAATTTTACCAAATGGGAGTGACGCGTATGACCTGTCCGGATATCGAGATGGAACGTCTTTTTTTCAAGATGCTTGAAAATACAACTACTTTTCAGATAAAAGGGAAAGAACTCACTTTCTTGCGGAAAGGAAAAGTTCTTGCTGTCTTTAAAGAGAAAACTGGCGAAGAATAAGGCTATCTGCTCCGCCTGTCATGTCTTGAATATTTAATAAGTTGTGCGTAACGTTAAGCTTTGCTAATTAAGATATTCTTAATATATTCTTGGCAAAGAAATTGCTAATTTAGTCTGTCAGATTAACTGAACAAACTAATTAAATAATGCAAGAGATGAATATGAGGAGATCTATTATCAGTTTATTATTTGGAATCATAGGTGGTTTCGGTGCATTTCTGGTTATGGGAAAATTTACCGGAACGGAACAGTTGCGACCGATGGTTCGGCATGAATTAGTCGGTCCGGGAATAAAGCAGGTGGCTTATACGCAGAATATGCCTGAAAATGGGAACAACGAAGGGCGTATTGATTTGAGGTATGCAGCCCAAAGGGCTGTACCGGGAGTGGTGCATGTGAAGACCATACAAATGGGGCGGGAACATGTCGCTAATCCTTTTTTAAATTATTTTTTCGGTGGAACAATGCAGGGAAGGCAGGTTCCTATGACAACGGGCTACGGTTCGGGGGTGATTATTTCCGAAGATGGTTATATCATAACGAACAACCATGTAATCAAAGACGCGGACAAAGTAATGATTGTGGCGAACGATAAGAAAGAGTATGAAGCGAAATTGATAGGCCAGGATTTAAATACGGACCTTGCTTTATTAAAAATAGAAAGTGAAGAATTACCGTATATCGAGTATGGCAATTCGGATGAAGTGGCATTGGGGGAATGGGTCTTGGCTGTTGGAAATCCATATAATTTGACTTCAACTGTAACAGCGGGAATCATTAGTGCGAAAGCGCGTGATTTGGGAATGAATCGTGGTCAGATGAGTCTGGAATCTTTTTTACAGACGGATGCGGCCATTAATCCGGGAAACAGTGGTGGAGCTTTGGTTAATGCCAAAGGAGAATTAATAGGTATCAATACTTTGATTCAATCTCCAACGGGTGCTTATTCCGGGTATGCTTTTGCCATACCTGTCAATATCGTTCGGAAAGTGGTTAATGATTTGAAAGATTACGGAAAAGTGCAAAGGGGCGTTTTGGGAATCCGAATGGGAGAATTGACTCCTGCTTTGGCAGAAGAATTGGGTATACAGGAAAATTCGGGTATTTATGTCGGTGATGTTATAGCCGGAGGGGCTGCTCAAAAGGCCGGAATGAAAGAAGGAGATATTATACAGGGGGTGAACGGCGTGGAAGTAAAAACCACACCGGAATTTTATGAACAATTGGGTAAATATCATCCGGGGTCTGTGATTCGTTTGAAAGTAAAAAGAAACGGTAATGAAAAACAGATGGATGTAACGTTGCAGAATTCTTATGGGGAAGTAGCCGTGGAACCGAAAGACGAATCTGGAATACTGGGAGTGAAAGTTGCTCCATTGACCAAAGAAGACCGTGTCCGTTACCGCTTGAATAAAGGAGTGAAGATTAAGGAGGTAAATAGCGGCAAGTTTAAATCGGCAGGATTGCAGAAAGGGTATATTATCATAAAAATAAATGACCAGGTGATTAATGATGAGGCCGATTTAAAACGAATTATTAATTCACTGGGAGATGAAGGTGTCTTTGTTACAGCCGTTAGCCCGAGGGGAAGAGTGGAATATTTTGCCTTTTCAATGTTGGATTAAAAAATGTTAATATTAAATTCTGTAAAGAAGTAGGTGTGGAAATATGAATTAAAAATCTTACTTTTGCAGAAGATTTTTGGTGTATGGGAATAAGATATGAGACAGCTTAAGATAACCAAATCAATTACAAATAGGGAGAGTGCTTCTCTTGATAAGTACTTGCAGGAAATCGGCAAGGAAGATTTAATTACAGTCGAAGAGGAAGTAGAGTTGGCGCAGCGAATCCGGAAAGGAGATCAGCGTGCGTTGGAGAAATTAACGAGAGCTAATTTGCGCTTTGTTGTTTCTGTTGCCAAACAGTATCAGAATCAAGGCTTGAGTCTTCCGGATTTGATAAACGAAGGAAATCTTGGTTTGATTAAAGCAGCGGAAAAGTTTGATGAAACGCGTGGATTCAAGTTTATTTCTTATGCCGTTTGGTGGATTCGTCAATCCATATTGCAAGCATTGGCGGAACAGTCGCGTATCGTGCGCTTGCCATTGAATCAGGTAGGTTCGTTGAATAAAATCAACAAGGCTTTTTCACGTTTTGAGCAAGAGAACGAACGGCGTCCTTCTCCGGAAGAATTAGCGGATACGTTGGATTTGCCGGCAGAAAAAGTAGCGGATACATTGAGAGTATCTGGAAGACATATTTCGGTGGATGCACCTTTTGTTGAAGGGGAAGACAATAGCTTGCTGGATGTATTGGTGAATGATGATTCGCCTATTGCAGATAAAACATTAATTAGTGAATCGCTGTCTACGGAAGTTGAAAGAGCATTGTCTACTTTGACAGAAAGAGAGCGTGACATTATTAAATTGTTTTTTGGAATCAATACACAGGAAATGACCTTGGAAGAAATCGGAGAAAAGTTCGGTTTGACAAGAGAGCGTGTACGTCAGATAAAAGAAAAAGCGATTCGTCGTTTGCGGCATTCGTCAAGAAGTAAATTGTTAAAAACTTATTTGGGATAAATAAATTCTCATTATTTTTAGGTCAAACAGTAGGGATTGTCTCGCTATGTGAAGTGCCCCCAAAAGTTGGACAGATTAAACATTAACCAGTAATAGAAAGAGTTCGGTATTGTACCGGACTCTTTCCTTTTAACCGGGCTTTAATTCTTTTATTATTGTAATAATCAATATATTCATCTAAAGCCTTTATAAACTGGAAAAAACGGAAAACTTGACCCCTTAAAAACGGAGGGAAGTGACCACCTAAAGTTCCTCCTTCAAAAAAGTGTAAAGTTGTTCATCGGGAATGGGGTCTAAAATAGAAGATTAAAGCCCGAGTTAAACTTTTATTTTATCTGTTTTTTATAAAAATTGCTAGTTTGTTTCATAGATTTTTTTATGCTCCCACGAGGGGGCAATTTGAAGCGTTTTCAGCTGATCAACTTCGACCGTTTTCCAAGGGGCACTTTCCTCCGTTTTTAAGGGGGCCGTTTTACCGTTTTTTCCAATATCATCTATCTCGTGAGAGGCGTCTGGTAATGCCCGAAATACAAATAGACAATATCCCCACACCTGTAATGTATATGACTTGGATAAGTATATACAAACAAGTGATGAGCGTGATTGCTATCCTCGTATTTCTTAAAGTTTACCAGACTTTCCACGTAGGATAAAAGCTACACTTTCATCAATAAATCAATATATCCCCATCAATAATGAGGCAACTTTGCAAATCTACGAAAGATTTGTTGATTATCAAGTTCCAATAAAGATATTATGCAGAAGGTAGGGCTGGTGGTGGTTTATACTTGAACTACCCCTACGCAATGGTTCCGCAATAGCCATGCAATACCTACGCTATCGAACCATAGCGTAGGTATTGCGCAAGTATAGCGTAGGTATAGCGTAGGGACGGAGCAACCTCGGAGCAAGGACGAAGAAATAGGGAAGAATTCCCCGGGGAAAAAAGCTATAAAGAATAAGAAACCCCTGTTTGTATAAATGCAGTAGGTTTTTGATGACAGTCAAAATATTCTTTTGACCCCGTGACACCATTTACCCGGCACGACATTTTTAGTGCACCCCCTCCCTGTAGGTCAAAGAATAGATTTTGAGCCAACTTTCGACGATACTTAATCATGGGACGGAAAGAGGTTGAGGTAAATCTGCAATGAGAAGGCAAATCATTGTGCTTGGGTTTGAAATAAAACGCCTTGACATCAATATCGGCTCCTATACAGAATAAGTTATTGGGAGAGGGGGTATACTCTACTCCAAACATGCCTCCGTATAAATTTATTAACCATTTGTCATTAAAACGGTGGCGGTACATGAACACAAGAAAGGCTGGTATTTTAGAACAAGAATTAACCATGACAAGCGGCCCGATGCCGAATTGGGTATTTCGATTTGCCCGTAGCATGATTAACCCCATGGCAATGCCTGAAACGCGAGCAAATCCATTTTCGCCCCATTCGCTGTTGAACATGGCCATACCCATAAAAGGTTTTCCAAATAACCTGGACCTGAATGTAGAGGTAAAGCCGACTTGTCCCATAATATGCGTACCGTTGAAATTGATAGCGTCAGGATTATAAGGTTCTGAAAGCTCTGAAGAGTTGAAGCGGGTTTCAGATGAGGCGTATCGGGCATTGGCGGTAATCGTAACGTATTTTTGTCTGAATAGTTCATACGAAATTCTTGCCGCAAATCCATCTTCAATACTCCTCCATCTGTGGTCATAGGATGTACTTATGTTCGTCTTAACCATGCCGTATCCCCCCTGACTGATGTTTACACCGGTTGTACTTTGCGCGTGGACAGTAATCGAAACGATAAGGAATAGTAACGGAAATAATTTGAAGGATAATCTTTTAATCATGGAGGCAAAGGTATTAATAATTGTTCCGATTTACCTGCTTTTTCGGTTTTAATTATTATATTTGTAAATAAAATAGAGCTATGACTATCACGGATTTTCTACTTATCGCATTAATTGTATTCGTCCTTTTGTTATATCCGCTTTTCCGGAAAATACTTTCTTTATTGGAGATTGTTGTGAAACAATATGTGCACTCCGGCACTTCAAAGTCGGGGCAACCGGCAGTTTCCGCTACGCAGACACTCCTTAATCTGAAACTATTGGCTTACGAGAGAATCGTTCTCTTTATCGAAAGGATGAAACCCGACTCCCTGATACCCCGGACCATGACAACCGGTTATACCAATCAGGAATATCATCAGCTGTTGTTAAGCGAAATCCGGAAAGAATTTGAATACAACCTTTCCCAGCAACTCTATTTGAGCGAAAGTGCCTGGACGATTGTTTCCAATTTCAAGAATAACATAACAACCCTTATCAATACGTCCGCGAACGACTGTGTACCAACGGAGCCGGCAAGTAATCTGGCTAAAAAAATCCTGGAAAAATACATCGCTTCCGATATAAAGGTAGACCAGATACTGCAAGCGGTAAAAAGCGATATAGCATGAAAAAAAGCAGGTTATCGCCTGCTTTTCTTCTTATTATTCTTGGGAGATTTGGCGTGGAAAGCGCCTCCGCCTTTGGGACCTCCCCGCTGGTATACAATATTGTTGGTCTGTATTTTTTCTTCATCCAGTAAAATATCGGAAATCTCCAGCCCCTTCGGCAAATCGATGACTTCAATCTCCTGCTGAATCAATTGTTCAATAGCGCTGAAATATTCCTCCTCTTTTTCGGAAACAAAGCTAATGGCAGTCCCCTCCTTGCCAGCGCGGGCAGTACGTCCGATACGATGCACATACTCTTCCGGCAGGGAAGGAATATCGAAATTAATCACATGCGATACATCCTGCACATCAATACCCCGTGCCGCCACATCGGAAGCCACCATGATGCGCGCTTTTCCTTCTTTAAACGCTTTCAGAGCATTCAGACGCGTATTCTGGGCCTTATTGGAATGAATGACGCTTAACTCGTCTTTCCAGAAATCCGCCAGCTTATCAACAATGCGGTCGGCATTCTTCTTCGTTTCCGTAAAAACCATGACTTTCCGGAAAACCTCTTTATCGGCCAGCAACAATTTCAACAGATTGATTTTGGTCATGATATTGGGCACTTCGTACCGGACTTGTACTACCGAATCCACCGGCGTAGCCTGGGGTGCCACCTCCACACGTTCGGGGGCGAGCATAAACTCCTCCGACAAACGGGATACCGTTGCCGAAAAAGTAGCGGAAAACAACAACGTCTGATGCTTTTCCGGTATCACCTCCAGGATACTCCGCAATTGCGGAATAAATCCTAAGTCCATCAGCCTGTCCGCCTCGTCAATGACCACCGTTTTAATCTCCCGGGTGCGGATAATACCATTCATGTAAATATCCATAAAACGTCCCGGAGTTGCGACCAGCAAATCGACCCCCTCATACACTCTCTCCTGTTGCGTACGGATATTCGTCCCTCCGAAAATGCCCACGCACCGGATATCCATATACTCGGTCAGGAGCTCTACGCTTTCACAGACCTGTACCACCAACTCCCGGGTCGGGACGATAACCAGCGCCCGGGGATAATTACCCTGTGCATAATGCAACTTCATGAGAATGGGAATCAGATACGCCAACGTCTTTCCCGTACCGGTCTGGGCAATGCCCACCATGTCTTTTCCCGAACGGATGACCGGAAAAACCTTCTCCTGTACCGGTGTCGGATTCTCGAAACCCGCATCCTCCAATGCAGACAGAATCTGTTTGCTTATGTTTAAATCTTTAAAAACCATGATTCACTGTATATTCAAAACCGGATAATCCCGTCATCAGCTTCCGGACGGGACAAAGATAGGAAAAAGAAAACGGTCGTAAAAATTAAAAAAAATTATGCAAACGATTTATTTGTTTATTTCAAAATAAAGCCCTACATTTAGTCCAGCGATTAACCATAAAACTTTTGAGCTATGACAACAAAGATGACATTCAACGAATTGAGGAAAATTAAAGACGAATTACCCTCAGGCAGCATGCAGAGAATTGCAGACGAATTAGGCATTGATGTTGAGACAGTCCGGAATTATTTCGGAGGAGATGACTATAATCAGGGAAAAGCCGTCGGCATCCATTTTGAAAAAGGGCCCGAAGGCGGAATAGTACAGATTGACGATACAACTATCTTAGATAAAGCAAAAGAATTGCTTGCGGAATAAAATACATGAATCGCATAACTCTAAAAGCTGGTAAAGATAAATCGGTTTTCAGGTATCATCCGTGGATATTTTCCGGAGCCATTGCAAAAATGGACGGGAAAATTCAAGAAGGAGAGCTTGTGAAAGTCTATAATTCTGAAAACCGGTATCTTGCCACCGGACACTATCAAATCGGTTCTATAGCGGTCCGTATATTAAGTTTTGAAGATATTGAAATCAATTACGGCTTTTGGAAAAACCGGATAGAACAAGCCTATAAAATGCGTTGCAGCCTGGGACTGACAACCTCCGCAACGAATAATGTATACCGTTTGGTGCATGGGGAAGGGGATGACTTGCCGGGCTTAGTTATTGACTACTACGCCGGAGTAGCGGTAGTCCAGTTTCATTCCGTCGGCATGTATCTGGAACGGGAAAACATCGCAAAGGCATTGTTGGACGTGATGGGAAAGCAGCTGACCGCCATTTATGACAAATCGGAGGGTACACTCCCTTACAAAGCAGCGATAGAGCCTCATAACGGGTATTTATACGGAAAAGCCGAGAACTTTGTCGCACTTGAAAACGGTTTGAAATTCAATGTGGATTGGCTGGAAGGACAAAAGACGGGGTTCTTTATTGACCAACGCGAAAACCGCAGTCTGTTGGAGAAATATGCGCAGGGAAAGAACGTGCTGAATATGTTTTGTTATACCGGTGGTTTTTCTTTCTACGCGATGAGGGGAGGGGCAGCCTCCGTGCATTCGGTGGATGTATCGGCACGGGCAATTGAGCTTACAAAAGAAAATGTGGAGTTGAACTTCCCGGGAGATACGCGCCACGAAGCTTTTGCCGAAGAAGCCTTTCATTTTCTTGAGCATTCCGAGGGTAAATATGACTTGATAATCTTGGACCCGCCCGCTTTTGCCAAGCATCAGAATGTGCTCAATAATGCCATACAAGGGTATAAAAAACTTAACCGCAAGGGGATAGAGGTAATTAAGCCCGGAGGTATTATTTTTACATTTTCGTGTTCACAGGTCATGACGAAAGACTTGTTTCGCCAGACAGTATTTACAGCGGCAGCCAACACGGGCAGGAAAGTACGGATTCTTCACCAGCTGACGCAGCCGGCGGATCATCCGATTAATATCTATCATCCCGAAGGAGAGTATCTCAAAGGATTGGTGCTTTACGTGGAATAAGAACGATTCCCCTTTAGAAAAGTAAAAAGCTATCGGAAGATATTCCGATAGCTTTTTAATTGATGTGTATGTTACCTTAACGGATAGCCTGGGCAACTCGGATTACTTCCTCTGCCAGAGCGTTGGCGGCAGCCTCGTCTTTTGCTTCGGAGTAAATACGGATAATCGGTTCCGTATTTGATTTGCGCAGATGTACCCAGCCTTTTTCAAAATCTATCTTTACTCCGTCGATGTCCGTTACTTTTTCATTGGCATATTTTTCTTTTAACCCTGCCAATATTTTGTCTACGTTCATTTCCGGTGAAAGGGTAATTTTGTTTTTTGAAATGAAATAGGGGGGATAATCCTTCTTCAATTCCGTCATTTTCTTGCCCTTGGCAACATAATGAGAAAGGAACAAGCCGACTCCGACCAAAGCATCCCGTCCATAGTGGCTTTCCGGATAAATCACGCCTCCGTTTCCTTCTCCTCCTATCACGGCATGCGTAGCTTTCATTTTAGCCACTACATTAACCTCTCCGACAGCAGCAGCGTTATATTCCTGTCCTGCTGCGAGCGTAACGTCTTTCAAAGCACGTGATGAAGACAGATTGGATACCGTATTGCCCGGTGTGTGCTTCAAAACATAATCAGCCACTGCAACCAAAGTATATTCTTCACCGAACATTTCTCCCGTTTCGCTGATTAATGCCAGCCGGTCTACATCCGGGTCTACTACAATACCCAGGTCGGCATGACACTCTTTCATCTTTTCTGCAATCTGCGTCAGGTTTTCCGGAATAGGTTCCGGATTATGGGCGAATTTCCCTGTCGGCTCGCAATTCAGTTCGATGACCTCTTTCACGCCCAAAGCTCTTAATAAGCGTGGTATAACAACGCCTCCGATAGAGTTTACCGCATCCACGACTACTTTCAGATTTGCTTTGCTGATAGCTTCCCGATTCACCAATTTTAAGTTCAATACCTGGTCGATATGATACTGGGTATAGTCTTTCTCTGTAATTTCACCCAATTCATCCACCTCTGCGTATTCAAAATCTTCTTTGGCAGCCAATTCCAATACCTGTGCTCCGTCAGCAGCCGACAGGAATTCCCCTTGGTTATTCAGCAGTTTAAGAGCATTCCATTGTTTCGGATTATGGCTGGCGGTAAGAATGATACCCCCGTCTGCTTTTTCCGCAGTAACAGCGATTTCCGTGGTTGGAGTGGTTGCCAGACCGATATTGATTACATCATGCCCCAGTCCGGACAAAGTGGCGGAAACCAATTTAGCATACATGTCTCCCGAAATCCGGGCATCCCGGCCCAATACAATTCGGGCTTTCTTTTTCCCGGCTCCTGTTTTCAGCCATGTAGCATAAGCCGAAACAAATTTTACAATATCAAGCGGTGTCAGGTTGTCACCGGGGCGACCACCTACAGTCCCGCGTATACCGGAAATAGATTTTATTAATGTCATTTGATTCTTGTTTTTATAAAAAAACTGTATTGCGGATAGATTCCTCGCAATACAGTTTCAAAAGGTCATGTTATCAGATAATAGCTTTGTATGCTTCTGCATCCAGCAAATTATCCATTTGTGATTTGTCAGCTACAGAGATTTTTACAATCCATCCCTTGCCATAAGGATCTTTGTTTACCAATTCCGGTTCGTCTTCCAAAGCCTCGTTGAACTCCAACACTTCTCCGGATACAGGCAAATACAGTTCAGAAACAGTTTTTACGGCTTCTATTGTACCGAATGTATTACCGGCCTCCAACGTATCACCGACTGTTTCACATTCTACGAATACAATATCTCCCAATTGACTTTGAGCATAGTCGGTAATGCCAACAAAGGCCTCATCACCTTCAACACGAATCCATTCGTGCTCACTGGTGTACTTTAATTCTGCAGGTACATTCATGATTTTATCATTTTAGTTTGTAAACGGAGGCGCGTCGCCTCTCTTCAATTATTATTAATTTTATACGGATAAAAACTTAATCCTTCTCTCAAAGATAGGTCAAAGTTAAGCAAAATCTCCGGAAATATCGAACAAAAAGGGGTAAAAGTCTTCAAATTGCTTGTTAATAAGGTGTTTATGAAGACAAACGAAGACAATAGGAAAAACAAGGTAATGCAAAAGTACGCGGATTTATGAAGCTTTTAAGTTTCCAAATCGTTACCTGCTAAAAAGGAACTTTTAACATTTGGCGCTGACATTGTCTCCTTATGGCTGTGTTTGGCTTACAAGGTCTAACTCGTTGATAGTTAGTTTTACAATCAAAAAAGACGAGTATGGCAAGAAGTACATTCAAAGTGCTGTTCTATGTGAACGGCAGCAAGGAGAAAAACGGCATTGTCCCCATCATGGGACGAGTGACAATCAACGGGACCGTGGCGCAGTTCAGCCGCAAACGGGACATCCCGAAAATTCTTTGGGACGTGAAGGGCAATCGTGCCAAAGGCAAGAGTATGGAAGCCCGAGACATCAACAACGCTCTTGACAATATCAAGGCGCAAATCATCAAGCACTATCAACGCATTTCTGACCGTGAAGCATACGTTACGGCTGAAATGGTGCGTAACGCCTATCAGGGAATAGGCAGCGAATATGAAACGCTTCTCGGAGCTTTCGACAAGGATTGCGCCAGCTTTTTGAAACGAACGGGCAAAGACCGCAGTATCGGCACATACAAGATAATGGTTCTGGCGCGAAACGACGTGGCGGCCTTTATCAAGACGTTCTATAAACGTGCTGATATGTCTATGCTGGAACTTACTCCCGACTTTATCAAGGAGTTTGCCGCCTACCTGATGACCGAAAGGGGACTGAAGAATGCAACCGTCTGGCTCAGATGCATGTGGTTGAAAGGTGTCGTGATGCGAGCCCATTATAACGGGCAGATACCCTGCAACCCATTTGCACATTTCCACATCAGCCCAAACGTGAAGGAGCGCGAGTATTTGACGGAAGACGAAATCAAAAGAATCATGTTGCATAAGTTTGACACCCCAACCCTTGCACTGGTGCGCGATCTGTTCGTCTTCGCCTGCTTTACCGCTTTGTCTTTCGTAGACGTGAAGGAACTGACGAATGACAATATCGTAGAGGTGAACGGAGAGAAATGGATAATCTCCAAACGCCATAAGACGAACGTCCCGTTTCAGGTGAAGTTGCTGGACATCCCCTTACAGATAATCGAGCGTTACAAAAACCGTTCCGATGACAAGTCCGTGTTCGGGGAAATCAATTATTGGGTGATGTGCAAGCAGTTGAAAAGAGTTGTCAAGGCATGCGGCATAGAGAAACAAATCTCGTATCACTGCGCCCGGCATACTTTCGGAACGCTGGCTCTCAGTAAAGGCATACCCATTGAGAGCGTGAGCCGCGTCCTGGGACATACGAACATCGTCACCACCCAAATTTATGCGAAAATAACCACACAGAAACTCGACAACGACCTGACGATGTTCGGGAACAAGCTGAATGCGTCATTCGGAAATATAACCATATAATCAGACAATACCATGAAACGAAGCATAATAACAATGGACGAGAATGGAAAAGTAACCGTATCGAACCATACGACAGAAATATGGATGAACGAAACGGAACTGGCGGAACTGTTCGGGGTGATTGTCCCGACAATCCGTGCAGGCATCGAAGCCGTCTACAAAAGCGGAGCATTGAAAGCATACGAAGCGGAACGATATATCCGGCTGGACAACGGTTTGTCCTGCGATGTCTTTTCCCTGTCTATGCTTGTGGCGCTCGCTTTCCGCATCGATTCATATGGGACAAAACAAGTGCACAACTTTCTACTGAAGAGGATGATGCACGGGCGAAAAGAGAAAACAGGCATCATCCTTTTGTTGAATATGGGGAAAAGTTCAGCAGGTTTCATATCGTAAAATCATTGTATGAAGAAAAGAATTTTCAACGGGAAAAAGAGAGTTGCTCGAAATGTATCCCCTCAAATTTTGGAGGTAGCAAGTTTATGTCGGCGTATTACATTCGCCGACTACTTGCTCCTCAGAAAAGCCGGAGGAGGTCGCTCCTGATGGTCACAATTTAATTTATCAGCGAAACGCTCTTCCTACGAGAATATGTTTTTTCAAGAGTTAAAAAGATCATCCATTACGACCTCGCTGTGGACAATGCCATAATGTTTTCCTTTCCCAAGCACGAAAAACAACAGACAATTTTCCATTGGCAGAGCCTATGATATGTTTTTCGATTGAAGTCAGTTCCCGACTACGTTTCTCTTTTATGACCTCCTTTTATCCTGTTTCCATTTATACAATATTTGGAACAGTGTCGATTATTGTAATTTATTAACTATTAGTTAACGAATTACAAGAAAGAAGAAACTCAATTCGCTGTATATAGGCTCTATTGGGCATTTATTCTATTAAAAAATACATCCTTCTTTTTATAGTTTACATTATCCCAAATCTTTACATGCAACCGATTTCCCTCCACCTTTCTATTTATAGCATAAGCATTTAATAGATAATTTGATAATATGCTGTTAGGAAGATTTGTCCAAGAAGTACCAACAAACTCTATCCATTGTCCATTCTTCCATTCTTCTGGAGAGAGGGACTTTTGATTTAATACTCCATTATACTTCAATGTTTGGAATATTAAATATTTATTATCAATGGATATGACACTCTCACAATTATAGGTAACCGAATTTCCTGTACTTTCTTTGTTAATAGAAAGTTGTGCTTTATATTTCTGTCTCTTTATTTGATACACTCCAACCCAATATCCACATATATCATCGCAATCTCCCATAATTATAGGCTGAGGCTGTTTTGTCTTTCTTATATTAGCATCTATTGTTTTTTTTAGTGAAGCCTGAAGCCCCTCATATCCTTTTTCTCTGTCATAACCAATTACGATAAGATTATTGATGTCGACGGGCACATCGTCTAAATCTCCATGTTTGATAAAAATAATAATTTTGTTCTGGCCATAGGCATATCCTATTTCAAAGAAAACATTCGGATTTTCAACCGATATATCAGCAATGACAAATGTACAGCGATCTATTTCATTTTGTATATTATTTAGAATATAGCCTAACTTTGGTTGTTCGTCCATCCTTATACACTCTATATCCTCAAATTCTTCTTCAATCAATGGTTTAATGTGTTTTTTATAAACTACATCAAAATCCTTTGAGAAAGGCATTGCGACAAAACATGATATCGGTTTCATTGTTCTTTTCGAGTTATATGGTGATACAAATCTTTAATTAACCAAGTCAATACCTTTTTGGCATGAATACAAAAACGGGTATCCAACTCATATATTGAACCATACATATAATCTGCCGCATACGGACAACCACCTCCACAAATACTCAGACATTCGCAATCCTGGCATTGAGGCATTAAAAGCGGGGTTCTTTTCTTCCAATATTTATAATCAGGATGTTCTCTAAAATCAAATTCTGAATCCGAAACCTTGGCTGAAAAATATTTTCGGTTATTCAAATATCCATGACAAATACCGATTGTTCCGTCCGGAGCTATAACATATTGATTGCCACCACTGGCACAACAATCATACAAGTGCATTTTATTCTCTTTAAAGGAATGTACTTTTCGCATTATTCTGTCTTCATACATTCCAATCGTTCGTAACTGACCGAATGTTTCCAACATAAAGTCCGTTGCCTCCTCGTAATAATTATCGTTTTGTAATGTTTCCTTGTTGGGTATCAAAAGATTAAACGCTATTGTCAATGGAGACAACTTCAGAATTTCCGGCAGGACTGTATTCCTGTGTCTAAGTAAAGTATCCGTAATCGTAATAGAAAGACTAAACGGCACATTCATCTCATTGCACAAGGCGATTTTTTGTTTGACCACATCATAGCTGTCGTTTCCTGTCTTATCTATTCTCTGAGAATGTGATTCCTTGTCTACATCATAAGAAATACTCAATGCAATACCATACTCTTTAATGGATTGCAATATATCCTTTGTCAATAAAGAACCATTGGTAATCAATGCATATTTAACATCATCCGGCCAATAGTGTTCTTGTTTTATTCTATTGACCTCATCCATGAAAAACTTTATGATATCGAAATTTAATAATGGCTCTCCCCCATAGAATGTTATGGTCTTATCGTATGAATGCTGTTGTTTCTCGTAAGTTCGTTGCAATAGCATCACAGCGTTCGTAGCGACCTCTTTTGTCATCACTTTTACGGGATATACATTTTGAACGGCATTCGATATAAAGCAATACTTGCAATTGAAATTACAATTTTCGGTTACAACTATGTAGGCATTGGATATTGCCGGTTCAGCAATCATATCCATACACTTTGAATACAACGCGCTATCCTCTTCATCGTTATTAACAACAAAATAATTTGTATATAGATAATTAATCATTTCAACTGTTACATGGTCATTCGTTGTGCCTTTCTCGAAAAACAGATTTATTTGTTGGGATTCTTGATTAGTAACGAATACAGTACGAATCAATAGCGCATGATATAATGCCACAACATTGTCCTCAACAGGGAAGGTATGGACATATTTTGAGTATTGCATATCAAGTTTACAGTTAGCAATAAAATCAATCAGGATTCTATTCGCTTAATTAATCATAGGATAAATCCGAATATATGCTTCGGATTTATCCAACACAACGTTTCACAATCGAATAGTTGCCCGTGTATTAAAAGTCTCTCTCATTATTGGCGCATTGCAATTGCAACCACATGTACAATTACCTGCATACATTTTTTGTGTGCTAATTGATGTGGATTGTTTGCACGGACAACTGCAACCGCCACCACAAACCGCCATATGTACTTCCATATAATCGACAACCTTCCCTTGAATCTGTCGATAATCATTAACTTTGGGTATGAACATATATTAACCATTTTAGTCCTACTCTAACGGCTTCGTAGGTCTTGCCATATTCTATCTTGTTTGGTTATTTTTTATCTTTAACAACATAAATATATCCAGAACTCATTTGTGGTATAGGAGTCTGTAGATCTGTAAGTCCTTCAGTAACTAGTTTATAATATCCTGCACGGAAAGGTTTATTGTTATTACTATAATGATACGCATGCTCACTATCATCAATACATGACAAGTTTAATATGATACTTTCTTGCTCGTTTTTAATACACACACAAGTCAGTTTATATTCCCGATACACTTTATACTTTGTTTCTGATTTTATAAATTTATCATACCTATTATAATAGTTAACGACAAATCTCTGGTTTTTAAAGTTAGATGATTTTGAAATATTTGTATATATTGGAAATGAAAGTTTTTTCCCAATTATTTGATATTTTTTAATAATATCTACTATTTCATCTTTTGTCGCTATATGATACCCTTCCGGAACCGAGATACGGTAGTAGCCATATTCAACAAGTTCTCTAAAGTTATACATATTAGGTAATTGTTTAACTGCCTCTTCTATGGACGTA
This sequence comes from Odoribacter lunatus, assembly GCF_943193135.1. Taxonomy (GTDB): domain Bacteria; phylum Bacteroidota; class Bacteroidia; order Bacteroidales; family Marinifilaceae; genus Culturomica; species Culturomica lunata. The sequence goes on along the minus strand of NZ_CALPCZ010000011.1, from coordinate 31,670 downwards.
GATGTTCCTCCTATTATTAATGTAGGTGTTATTATTTCTAAAATAATATTTTCTGCTAATTTGGTAAGGCTTTCTATGCCACTTACGCTCCCACTCGTTTCTGCCGAGTTTACAATCTGTGCCGTTTGAACGTCAATCATACGGGCAGAGATAAACATTGACTCGAAAAGCTCGGAAACATCGGCAACCAATACATAACGAACTCCGAACTGCTGTCCCAATCGTGCAATTTGATTGTCGCTGACTGCTCCCGACATCTGGTAATCTTGCTCTTTGGTCAATTCACCCAAGAAGTCAGCGGTACGTTCTACGGCTGCATAGTTCTCGCTACGGGTTATTCCCGTTACCAATTTCGAACCGATAACTTTTTTATATCCATTTTCAGCATCACCTGTTACATATACCGCCACTTTCTGTTTAACGGCCTGTTGTGCCATAGCAACGCCAAACAAACATAGCATGGCTACAATTAAAGAAAATCTTTTCATGATTTATTTTGTTTTAGGTTTATTTTGATTTTGCAGAAACAAGCCGGAATGCCACATTATTGGCAAGAGCTATCCAATCATCCGTAGATTTTATTTTTTTGCTTGCGTCTGCTGATTTAATAATAAGACCTCCTTCCACATCAATCATGCGTGCAGAAATGAAACCGGTATCATCGGATTCCGTTACCTCGAAAACGGCTACATAACGAACACCCAAACGACGTCCCAATTCTGCAATCTGGTCATCACGGACTTCGCCAGACAATTGATAGTTCTGTTCCTTGGTAAGCACATCAAGGAAAGCATCCGTACGTTCCACTGCCGCATAATTTTCACTGCGCGAAATTCGTGAAACAGCCTTGGAACTGATGATTTTCTTGTAATTGTTACTGACTTCGCCCGATACATAAACAGCGACCTTTTCTCTAACTTGTGCTTGTGCAAATATTGACACACCCACAACCAACAAGATAAACAATGATACCTTTTTCATCTTTTTGTGTTTTACGTTTTTTCTTTACTTTCAGACCATCTCTTTGATAGAGATAATCCAAGATGCTATGTCATTGAAAACAAGAGCGTTTTTATTTGTAAAATCCAAACAAAACAATCAAAAATGATAAAAGACTTGGCAGTAAAAATTCATTGAAAGTTGTCAGAATATGAAAAAAAATGTATTTTCGCACCGTCAGACTATCTCTATCAAAGAGTTAGCATACATCCCATACAAACATTCCCTTACAACTCTCTTAAAATCCTGTTGTTGGCTTCATCTATTTGATTGGTCTGTATGGTAGCGAGATATATGCGTGTAGTTTCTTCATTGTCGTGTCCCATACCCTCGCTGATAACACTTAACGGTACGTTTCTCGCCTTGGCAATGCTTGCCCAACTGTGGCGACTGACATACATGCTCAATGGCATTGCGATTCTTGCAAGTTGTGCGATTTGCTTCAACTTTCGATTGACAAACAAAATCTTATTGAGATACTGCTGTCGTTCCGTACCGTCTTGACGGATTATAATCGGCAACAGATACTGAGTCGGATTCTCCGGGTACTTGTCAACAATTTCCTGCATCGCCCTTTCCCAACGAATAGCAAGTTGTTGTCCCGTCTTTTTGCGGATGTAGGTAACATATCCATGCGACAAATCCTTCTTTCGCAGATAGGCAATATCGATAAACGACATACCACGCATATAAAAGGAGAACAGAAATATATCTCTCGCATAATCCAAATCGGGAGCATCGGTTAAAATCAACTCTTTGATACGCTTTATCTCTTTAAGCGTTATCGCTCGTTTGGCTGTTTTATCCACGCCCGTATAAACTCTTTTGAACGGGCCCGTCTGCACAGTCAAACCGTCCTCTACCGCCCGATTGTAGATACACCGCAAAATCCGCATATAAAAAGAAGTTGTGTTACGGCTAAGACTATTTGCTCGCATATAACTCTCGTAATGTTCGACCATATCGGCATCGAGCATATCGAAATATAAATCGACTCCGCTACGAAACCGCATAAAACTGTTCAGCGTTTGCCGATAGGTTTCACTCGTGCGCAGTTTGCCAAGTTTTTTCAACCGCTCCGACTGGTAGCGCATATACTCAAAGACGGTAGTTATATCAGATGCAGATTTTTTGTAGCGACGAATAATATCTTCGGCCGTATATGGCTTACCGACCGATTCAAAAGACTTCACAACCTGTTCCAACTTACTCTGTTCCCACGCAATCTTGTCTCGAATAACTTTAAGTGCATGGTTGCGACTCTCCGATTCGGGCGAGCTACTTGCAATACCTCCATTCTGCCATTCACTGACATAAATACAATAGTCGGTCTTAACCTGCTTGACGATTCGATTGTGAATAATCTGAAAATACAGCACACCCTTCTTGTTGTCGTTCGTATGCGTCCTGAATTTTAATTTGATAGATGTCATATAACTTTATTCATTATAATTTTGTTTGGATTTGTTCTTATAAACAGTCTTTGTCACCGCCAGTGGGGAAAATATAACTTGACAATAACTTAGGGGGTAATAATCCCCCCAAGTACCCCCTAAGCACCCCTCAAGTAGAATCGCCAATACAGAAAATGGGCAATTCTTATATGACCATAAAAGAGATAGCAGAATTATGCGGTATCAAAGATTTAAAATATTTCTGCAAGAGCTATATCGCCCCAGCATTGGAAGCGGACGTGATAGAGCGTTTATATCCTCACCCCAACCACCCAAGACAGAAATATCGATTGAATGAAGCTGCACAGAAATAAGAAATGGCTTCAACCCAATAGACCAACGGGATGCCACTTCCCATGACTCTAGAAGTGGGTAGCGGGCGGTTTCGGTGCACCCGAAACACAAACTTGCTACCCCAAAATTTAAAACCTCTCCATTTTGAGTTGCTCGAAATAATTCCATACCTGCTATCGTCTTAATGACTACAATTTATGCATTGTTCGAGGTCGTCCTGATACATTCCCAGAAGACGCATTATGAAGTTCTCCAACAGTCCAGACACACCAATTCGTCTGCATACTTTCCCAATTTGCCTGAATATAGTCATTACAGACAGGGAGTATACTTGGTATAGTGATTACAGAATAGACACTTATGACGGTAAACACACGGATAATATCCTGTCGAATGAGAAAATTCTTTACAGGAAGAACGACATTAAAGGGATGCCGTCTGATTTTCTTGAGAGAGCGCAGTTCTCCGGCTGCCCCCTCTGATGCATTATCAACACCTAAAAAGAAAACAGCTTGCCGGATAACACCGTATCGGTGCTCCATGCAGGCTGTTTTTCTGTTTTCTTTCCGTCGCTTGTTCCCATTGCCGGATGCCTTCTGGGACGTGCCATTGACAGATGCAAGGTTTTCGGATAGAATACGCTCCGTAGGAGGAAGATTGTATCCGAAACGGTCTTGCCGCCCGACCTTGCATTTCTCAAAAGCTACACGCCTATCTTTGCACCGGATAGCGGAAACAAGCGACGGAAAGAACGGACTTATCTGTTTAATTGTATACAATAGAAAGTAAATAAGACAGGGATTAGAGAATGTAAGATATTTCGGAAAATTTCTTGACCTGATTTTACGTATCTCGGATTTTATTACTATTTTTGTATTAAGACGAGTGACAGATACAGCAACTCACAGCAAGGTACAGAAACAGACACGGTTGCCAATTCGTTACCTCTATCTTAGTTTTTCTTTCAAACTTTCAATAACTAAGGTGGTTACAAGAATTTTCCAGAGTTAAGCAAAAATTTTAATAAGTTCTTGTAGCGTTTCTACTTTTTACAAACGTTTTCTAATTTTTTATTTGAAAAAAATATTACTATTTTTTTGAAGTAGATGTTTGCAAGTTAAAAAAAATCGTTCTACATTTGCACCGCTATTGAATGATAGTTGTTCTTTAAAATCTGGTGCGGTAGTTCAGCTGGTTAGAATACAGGCCTGTCACGCCTGGGGTCGCGGGTTCGAGTCCCGTCCGCACCGCTTGTCAAAGACGAAAATTTAAGAAAAGTCCTGAAGTTTAATGCTTTGGGACTTTTTCTTTTTCCGTCCACCCAAGCAAAAAGTCCCCAAACCGGGCAATTCTCACGGGCTTATTCGTTGGACTTTCTCCGGCGAAAAAAAGTCCAACGATTTACATCCTTTTTCTCTGTTTCACAACGTTTTGCGTGTCGAGTTTCGGAGCATCCAGAGCTAAGTTTGTACCATTAAAAAAAGTGAAAACATGGGAGAAGAAAAAAGACGTTCGACATTCAGCGTTTTGTTCTACATCAAGAAGCAGAAACTGCTGAAAAACAGAGAGGCGCCCGTCTGCATGCGCCTCACAGTAAACAAGCAGAAAGCGGAAATTATGATTAAGCGGAGCATTCCGATCGAGTTATGGAATCAAGCCAAGGAGTGTTCCAAAGGGAAAGACCGGATTGCCAGGGAACTCAATTATTATATCGGCGCAGTGCGTGCCAAGATACTGCAGATTCACCGGGAATTGGAAATGGACGGCAAGGAAATATCCGCTACCGTCGTCCGCGACAGGTTCTACGGACGGGACAAGGTGCAGCGTTCCCTGCTGGAAGTGTATGCGGAGCATAACGAGAAGTGCAGGGGATTAATGGGAAAGGAATACTCTCCGGCCACCGTGGAGAAGTTCGAGACTTCCATTCGGCATTTAAGGGCGTTTATCCGTTCACAATATCATCGGGAGGACTTGTTCCTGAATGAAGTGAACGGACAGTTCATCCGGGATTTTGAATACTGGTTGAAAACCGCCATGGGATGCCAGAACAATTCCGCCCTGAAGCATCTGAAGAATTTAAAGAAAGTCATCCGGATTGCCTTGGCAAACGAATGGATGACGAAAGACCCGTTTTACGGCATCCATTTCAAAATGGATGAAGTGAACATCGAGTTCCTCACCAAGGAGGAATTGGAGGTGCTGATGAACAAGGAGTTCGCCATTAAACGACTGGAACAGGTGCGGGATGTCTTCGCCTTCTGCTGTTTTTCCGGCATGGCGTTCTCGGATGTCTATCAGCTTAGCCGGGAGCATCTGATCAGGGACAACAACGGAGCCTTGTGGATTCGGAAGGCGAGACAGAAGACGAAGCAGATGTGCAATATTCCTGTCCTCACCCCTGCCCAAAGGCTGATTGACAAGTATGCGGATTGTCCCGAATGCGTGACGAAAAACGTGCTGTTCCCGGTATTGAGCAACCAGAGGATGAACGCCTACCTGAAGGAGATTGCCGACTTGTGCGGAATCCAGAAGCGGTTGACGACGCACGTAGCCCGTTATACGGCAGCGACGAGCGTGTTCTTAGCCAATGAAGTGAGCATGGAAAACGTGGCGAAGATTCTCGGGCATGCCAACATCAAAATGACACAGCATTATGCCAAGGTGCTGGACCAGTCCATTATGCGGGATATGGGAAAGGTGGAAAAAAGCTTTTTAAAGGAATGTGTATGATGAACCGAGGAATCATTACAATCAGCGAAACGGGGGCTGTCACGATGCCGGACGTCCCCGTATGGATGACCCTGCCGGAAATAGCCGACCTGCTCGGCGTGTTCGAGTGCGATGTATGCAAGGCTGTCAAGTCCATTTACAAGAACAAGGAACTGGACGAGTTCGATACGGCGAAGTATGTCAGGTTGCCCAATGGCATCAGTTACGATGTTTACAGCCTTGAAATGGTGATAGCCGTCTCGTTCAGGATACAGGGCAAGGGATGTCATATCTTCCGGCAATATGTGATGAAACGGTTATATTCTGGAAATAAAGAGTGTATAGTACCTTCGGTGTACTTTATCGTACACGGGGAAGTCTTTAACCGAAAAGGTCGGGATAAAGGAGGTATATACAATTAAACAGACACGTCCATTCTTTCCGTCGCTTGTTCCCGTAATCCGGTTGCAAAGATAGGCGTGCAGCTTTTGAGAAGTGCAAGGTCGGGGCGGCAAGACCGTTTCGGATACAATCTTCCTCCTACGGAGCGTATTCCATCCGAAAACCTTGCATCTGTCAACGGCACGCCCCAAGAAGCATCCGGCAACGGGAACAAGCGACGGAAAGAAAACAGAAAAACAGCCTGCACGGGACACCGATACGGTGTTATCCGGCAAGCTGTTTTCTTTTTTGGTGTGGACAGCCGGAGAACTGCGCTCCCTCAAGAAAATCAGACAATCTTCCTAATCTTTCCATTGGAACGCTTCCCGATACCCTTCCTCCAGCATCCTTTCAATGTCGCTCTCTCGGTAAAGAATCTTTCCGCCCAAAAGGATATACGGGATTCTTCCCTCGTTCCGGTAGTCCTGCAATGTCCGTCGGCTCACTTTCAACCGGGCGGAAAGTTCCTTGTCCGTCAGATAGCGTTCCCCGTTCAAGACAGGACGGCAACCGGCGGCAAGACGTTCCATTCCTTTCAGTATCCTCTCGAGGCTTTCCATAAAGCGGCTGACCCTTTCGTTCTTTTCCGTTATCAGTTCGTTGTTCATAGGCATTTGTTTTTAGGTTTAATTTCAGTTTTAATTTGTTGTTCATTTTACTTCATTTCCGGATTCAGTGGTGCTTTATTTCAAATCGTCCTGTTCTTGAATCCTGCTTCTTTCCGTCTTTCCTCCACAACCGGGAGAATGCGTCTCACGTCCTGGGGCTTGTAATAGATTTTGTAGTTAATCCGGCTGTACGCCAGCGTGCCGTTATCCCGAAGCGTCTGCAACGTCCGGGGACTGATATTGAGCATCCGGCAGACGTCCTGATTGTCCAGCCATTCTCCCATGCCCTTGTCTCCGCATCGCTGGCAAATTTCCTCCACCCGGTTTACAAACCGCTCAAATTTCTCACTCATTTCATCAAATGTTTTCTTTTCAATCGTGATTACTTTCATACGTTTTAGTGGTTTTAGTGTGAATACTGGTTTCATATCATTTGCGAAATAAAACAGTTTTACCCATAGCATCGCACAGATTAAGGCAAGTGGCAGCATTTAGCGCCGATAATGTAGTAATTGACCGGATAATTGTATTTACCATTATAAGTATTTTTCCTGTAATCACTGTACCGGATGTACTCCCTGTCTGTAAAGACTACTGTCAGGCAAATCGGTGAGGTATGCACGGTAGCATCCTTGTCCCTTGTAGCAATAGCCGACAAAATTGACGCATTGGCTCCAATCGTTTGGCTGATGACGGAGGCTTCCTTTCTTTTGCTCCCGATAACGGGTCGAAAGTATATACCGAGACCATTTAATAAATCCTATAAACCATTAAAACACGATTCATTATGACAGAGAAAAGAAAAACATCGGCAGGAAGCGAAGACGAATATCGGGACTTTCATCCGGAAAGCTATTTCCCGACAGAGAATTACCGAAAAATGGAAGATTCCGAAGAGGCAGAACGTCCGGCAGAAGTGCCCATATCCTCCGAGAAAACAGAACGGGATGTTTCGCCTATCATCGAATCACCTACCAAACGTATCAGCAGCAGGCAACGACGGCTTTCCCTGGAGGAATACCGCACCGTCTTCCTGCAAGTCCCCCGAATCGAGGACCGCAAGCCCGTGTTCATCAGCGGAAGCGTCCGTGACAAACTGGACAGGATTGTCCGCACCCTCGGAACAAGGCGGATGAGCGTATCGGGACTGCTGGAGAATCTTGCAACACATCATCTGGAAATCTATCGGGACGACCTCGAACAATGGCGTAAACTATAACTGTATACGGTTTGACGGATATACAGGGTATAAACAGTTATCCAACCATACCCTCTATATCCGTTAAGCCATGCTTTGGAAAAAACAATCCCTCTTTCGACGGATTGTTATTAGCGTCAGCTAATAGCGAGTTGTATTTTGAGTGCCTCAAAATCTTTCGAGTGCCTCGAAACTCGCCCTCACATTTCATGTTCGGGAAAGGGGTACTCCCAAGTCGTATCCCCTATTTATAACAATAAAAATTGAGCCAAAACCATGACCGATTTAAAACAGACAACCGTGTTAAAAAAGACTTCCACGGAGAAAAGAAAAGCCGGACGCCCACGCAAAGCAAACAAGAAAATCCACCGGGTAGCAGTCCGGTTCACTGAGGAAGAAAACATTCATTTCCTCACATTGTTTGAACGCTCCGAAAAGAAATCCCATTCGGAATTTCTCGCAGACAAGGTACTGAATACCCCTATGAAGATAATCCAATATGATAAAACTCTCCATGACTTTATCGTCAAACTTAGTTCCTTTCCTGCACAGGTCAAGGCGATAGGCAACAATTATGACCAGGTCATCAAATTCCTCTTCAAGCATCTGGATGAAAAAAAGGCCCGACGGCTGCTGTATCCCCTTGAAAAGGCAATCATCGAGTTGGTGAAAGCCAATCATGAAGTGAAACAACAAATCCAGCAACTTCTCAAGTATGATTGCGAAGATTACAGGCGGTAAATCCATATACGGGGTTTTAAGATACAACGGATTGAAAACGGATGACGGAAAAGCGGAAGTCCTCCTGCAGAACAACATGCTTGCTTCTCCCGACAATCGGTTCGATATGGGTCTGTGCATGCGTTCCTTTGCCCCCTGTCTCATTGCCAACAGACGTACGGAGAAACCCGTCATCCATATTTCCCTCAATCCCGCCCCGAAAGACCGGGTAACGGACAGGGAACTGTCTGAAATGGCGGAGAGATACATGCAGGGAATGGGATACGGCAACCAGCCGTACATTGTCTTCAAGCATGCCGATATAGACCGCCAGCACCTCCATATCGTAAGTGTCCGGGTAGACGAAAGCGGAAGAAAGATAAAGAGCGACTTTGAAAACAGGCGTTCCATGGAGATATGCAGAAAACTGGAACGGGAATACGGACTGCATGTGGCAGGCAAGGAAGAACGGACGGACACGCCCGAATTGAAGAAACTGGACTATCCGCGGGGAGACGTGAAACATCAGGTCGGCAACATTGTGAAATACCTGTTTGAGAATTATCGGTTTCAGTCGTTCGGGGAGTTCCGCACCTTGTTGGAGTTGTTCAATGTGACGGTGGAAGAAGTAAAGGGAAGCATCTATGACAAGCCTTACCACGGCTTGCTCTATGTAGCTACGGATGACCACGGGAAGCGGATAGGAACGCCCTTCAAGTCTTCCCTGTTCGGGAAGTCGGTAGGATGTGAGGCGTTGGAGGAGAAATTCAAAGAATCGGCGCAGGCGATTAAAGAAGAACGGATTCGGGAGAAGCTGTACCTTGTATTGAAACAGGTGATGCCACAAATTACGGACAGGGAGGATTTTACACGACGGTTGAAAGAAAAAGGTATAGGAGTATTTTTCCGACAGAATGAGAACGGAAGGATTTACGGGGTGACGTTCATTGACCACAAAAAACGGACGGTGCTGAACGGTTCGAGGCTGGGAAAGGAATTTTCCGCCAACATGTTTCAGGAAAGATTTGCAGGAAATCAAAGCACCGAGAAACAGAGCCTACCTTATGAAAACAGGGATTGGAATTATAGACAAGTGTATGGTGGCAGCCGGAACACGGAAAGTATTGAAAGTCGGCAGGAGCATAAAATGGGTATTTCAGGTGGTTTGTTGAATCCTCCGTCTAATTCCGTTCCCGACTATGCGGAACCGCTGTGGATAGAAGAACAAAGGCGCAAGAGGAAGAAGAAAAGAGGATGGAGGTTGTAAGTACGAACAAGTTTGTAAATACTTATTTTAAATGGGGTTTATTACCGTAATTATGTGAGTATTCTGTTGAGGAAGCTACTCTTTTAAGGGTATAATCAAGGGGATTCCTCTTATTTTTTAATCAATAAATTTTATATATTTGCTCACAAATAACTAATGACACAAACAAAGAAACAGAAATTATTACGTATAATAATATAAAACGTTCCTAAAGTAGGAACGGGGAAAATATAAAAAGTGAAAGCTTTTTGTCTGTAGTCTCACGTTGAAAAATCGCCAAAATTTTACTACCGAGAGATAGACAAAATAGTTTCACTCCTGTATAGGCGTGAACTATGGATTCTATTTAGTAGGTAGTAAGGCGTTTGGCGATGCCCTCAACGTTACGGAATAGAGGAAATATTTTACGCCTTTTGTATGTTTTAATATTTTAAACAATGAAATATCAGTCCACGTCAACCAAATCCTTTAATCTTACTTTTAGTGCTTTGCTGATTTTATAAAGGGTTCGTATGGTTGGATTCGTATTTCCGGTTTCAAGTCTGCCGATGTTTTCTATATTGGTATCAGCGGCGAGTTCCTCTTGAGTCATATTTTGGGATTCTCTGATTTCTTTAATCTTTTTCCCAATTTTTAAAAACAATATCCTTTCATCCATGATTTACTGTCATATATGATAGTAACAAAGGAAAAGAGAGCATATGGTTTGTTTTATATCATATATGACATGATATGTTAAAATATGCGATATGGCACATCATAAAATAAGTTCATTTATCGTGTATAAACTTTTAAAACTAATACAATGAAAACTAATCAGCCGACGCCAAAGAAGAAGCGAATTATATCCAATGAAAAAAATAAATCTTCACCAGAAAATAGCTTTATCATTAAGGATAAAGAAGAAAAGGCAGAAATCTATCACAGGCTGACTCAATTATTTTGTTCTGAATTATTTACGATTCTGGAGAACCGTAATATAGAAAGCAAAGAAATAGAAGTTGCAACTTCCCGTAGTTATAAGTGCAAACTTGCCCACCTGGTATCTCTCATGGAAGAAATAAAACACTATAACCATCCCCAACTGAATCAATGGTTAGAAATTGAAAAGCTGGAAATGATTTTAGATTTACCAGAAATTGCCGACAGGGAATGGAGTAAAGAAAGTCCCGCCTATCAACGAATATTTCTTGATTTTTTGAATATTCACACCTCTGTATATGAAAAAGCAATAAGACTGTTGAATGAAAAAAACTATTAGATCACTAAAAGACTATGAAAGAGAACAAACAATCCATACAAATCGGACGGGAATATATCCATGGGATTTCCGTGAAAGAACTGGAAATATTAAACCATTTTATACAGGAGTTCCTGTCCAAAGAAAAAGAGATTCCCAACGCTGCCTTATCGGGAGAATCTGACTCGCTCTCACAAAAACAAATACTCATTTATAAGGATACCTTTTATGATTTTCTCGACCGGAAATTTGAAACTGACTACTCGCTGTTTGTCGGTAACGATTCAATTACGGAAATATCAGGAGAAGAACTTATAAGATTATATCTTACACTCCGGTCATTTCTATTCCAGTCGGAGCAATTTGTGGAAAGAGGGACAATAGCGACCCGGAAACCCAATAAAGTGAAACGGAAAGAAATCGGGATTACAACTTACACACCTCGGGAACCATTTACCAACTCAGAGGAAATCACGCCTTTTATCAATAAACGGACTTGGATAACGGATGATATTCTGTCTCCCCAAAGTGATTACACTTTATCCACGCCCAAAGGTTCTGCTTTTCGCATTTGTCAAGAAGACCTTCTTAGATTATCCCAAAGAATAGGAAACTTTCTTGCCGCACTGACCGATAATTAAATGACAGGACGGGAGTAATAATTCACAAATCATTATTCCCGTCTTTATTTTTTTAAGGATTATTATACAGAAAGAAAGGTCATGCCAACATTAAAAAATTATAATTCTGTCTATTTTCCTGCGGGAAAGCACAACAAGAGAATAGAATTCCAAGACATAGAAAAAATATACATCTCATTCAATTAGACATGATATTGTTTAATTAATCCGCCGCTCAAAAGCGACATACGTCTATTAAATTCCATTGGCTATTCAAGCATATAACGCTGTACCCACCGTTCACCTTCTGAAAAAATTATTCTTCTGCAAAATATAGAGTATTTCTATTAAATCTTTTCCGGAAAATTCTTTAAAAGAATCTCTATATTCTTTAAAACATCCTCAATTTCATTATTATATAAACGCCTATCATATAAAAGGATGGATAATTCTTTCATTTTTTTATGTATTGAAAAAAAATGTTTATAATTTTTTTGATTTATAATCGTTAATAATTTATCAAGCTCTTTATAAGGATTATAACCTAATTCATTCGTAATAAGTGAGACTAATAAAATTATATTATTCTTTAGATTTTTGCTTAATTTTTCTAAATCATTTTCCATATATTTTATTTAATTTGATTTGGATAAAGTCTTTCAAAATCACATGATATGTACATATATATCAGTTTCCTCTTTTTGATTATTAGTATAATTCACAATGATTTGTGTATAATTATTTTTAGGATTTATTAATTCTGAAAGAATTGAAGGACCACATATACAGTCAATCCTTCCTATTGTAAAACGAATTAAGTTTTTATTTCATTCTACATTTTGAACCTCAATTTTTGTATCACCATCTTCAAGTAAATTATAGATTTCATTATAATTATCATCATCATTTTTTGTCCTTCTATCCGATCTATATAACTTTACCATCAGGAAAAAACTTAAATATCTTGTGTATTTATATACAAAAAACAAACCTGCATTATAATCTACACTTATATTTTTATACACTGATACACTCCACTATACGATATTCTATTAATCATATCATTTTTCAAATATTCCATTTCTTATTCCTGATTTATAATTATAACCATCAATATCCTACATTTCTTTCTACAAAATCTACCCCTCACCTATAATATGACTTACCCCCAAAATTGACACTTTCGAGAGTCAAAATCATCATGCAATATTATACAATTCTAATAAATTAAGGCATTATCAAAATCCAGATTATCGTTCTCTCTATCGTCTAAGGTTATGAAGCTAATGAAATATGTCAACAAGTTCAAACAATACGAAAGTAATAAAATAAATTGGCTGAAGAAACAAGGGAAAAATATCATTCACTATAAAACTGTATATAATGTATATGTTTTTGTATAAATTTGCCCTGTAAATGTGTTAAAAAACTTCCCCTTGGTTTCTGAAGTTTTACACATAAAATCAGCAACAGATAATAAGACCAATAACACAGATATTTATAATTATAACTTAGATAACATTATAAGTTGCCTGAGAAATGCTCTTAAACAAAGATTTTATGACTTCCCAAAAGTAGTAGAATTTCCTGTTCCATATCAAGATAAAATATTTTTCTCAGATAAATATTTGAATTTCAACAGTAAATTCTCAAAAAGTTTAATTAAAATCTGCTCTATAATTGCGTTTCACAACAACTCGACTCTATCTGACTTGGAAAATGCAACACTATTGGATCTTGCCAACGATATTCCATTTATATCAAGAACATTTTCTGAAGAAGAAAGCAGTATATCGGAAATTAATAATAGTATAGCAACATTCTTTGACAAGGCTTTTGAATATGGAATAATATCAGCCAAAGAACATTTTACTATTTCCTTGAATGATTTTGTCCCTCACTCTGTCTTAATTGATGAAAAAACAAATGGGTGTAAATTTAAATCTAACTTAAAAGAAAGGTATCTTAATCAAAATCGTAAATGGGGAACTTTAATTGAGTAAAACGTATAGTTCATATCCTGTTAGTTATGATTATACTCATGCTATTCCACTTGCTAATTAATAGATTATTTAGTATTTATTGTACGATATTACACTTGGAAAACAAAAAGAAAAAGTTATATGTATCTCCAGCAAAGAGATTACTGCTCTTAGTTTGCTAATTACTTTTTTTAAGATAGTACAAATTATTACGCCCCAGAAACACAAAATAAAATTATGTTAGAGAATTAAACTCTATTTATACACAACATTTAGCAAAATTATTGATATGTTTTTGCAGGTGATTGTACCAACGAAAACCCTAAATACCGGAATTTTTGAAATAATTCGGTGTTAACATATATTAAAAACCAGAGACGTAATATAAAACAGGCCATATTTAAATATTTGCAGGAGAGTTCTGAACACTCAATCTCCTTCCTTGGCGATTTTACAGAATATGGTTCTGTGGAAACGATAAGAAAGATTTTACTACAAGCTCGTATGCAAGGACTGGTACCACATCTTTCTCATGGAGTATACTTAAAACCCATGCATTCCCGATTCGGAGAGGTGCCTCCCCCAATGGAAGCCATCGCCAAAGAAATTGCAGAAAGGAATCATGTGGAAATTATGCCAACAAGAAGTACTGCTGCTAACATATTGGGATTATCAACACAGGTGCCTATGGTGGTTTCCTTTCTCACTACCGGTTCATCACGAACCATTAAAATCGGGAAAAGAGCCACCAAGTTTAAGCATGCTGTACCAAGAAATTTTGCCTATAAAGGAAAAACAATCCCATTAATTGTACAAGCTTTGAAAGAATTGGGTGAAGCAAATATCACCGAACAAACGAAATCGGCTTTGTCCGCATGTATAACAAAGGCAAACGACAGCCATACATTCTGTGAAGACATCCTGCTTGCCCCCGCATGGATTCAAACCATTATTAAACCCATCATAAAGTCAAACAATGAAGCATTGGCAGCACAACAATAATATAAAATAAGTCTACTTTGGAAAAATGAAATCAGACAAAAATATCGCGATTGTCTACTCTAGAAAAATGTTTAACTAAAAATTTTTTCCGTATATACTTTTTCGAGCCGGTACAATTGTTTCTGCAAAACACCCCAAATTAATTCAGCAAAGTCCCTCAATTTTATTCAGCAAAACAGCGCAAATTTGTTCAACAACTTTGTTAGGTGTTGATCCCTTCTGCAGCATCTATGATATCAAGTTTTATATCATCCCAATTCTTGCTGAGCAGACATATCGGATCAAAATCTTTGTCTGCCATATTGAAATTCGTCCACTGATTTAATAATTCGGCATCATCATGTTCCCATTTATGTCGCGCAGCATGAATGGCAAACATCTCTGGCAATGTATATTTGTCAAGAAGCAAATGCAAATCCCAAAAATCCTTTTTGCGACCACCACGTAACACCACATTCATTTTCATTGCGATAATATCCCTGACATCCGCAAGGCGAATCCCGTCAATCATCTCTATAGTCTCTAAAAACGGATCGGTATACATCAGGTCCAATTTTATACAATCATTAGCAGATGCTCCAATATAATAACTGCGACCAAACCCTACTATTGATGTTTTGTTTGGACTATCGTAATAGGGAAACCGCAACTTCAACCAATTTTCAAAGACCACGAAATCAAGACTGCCATACTCTGCATCTGTAAATAAATCTATATCGACAGACTTGCGATGTCCATATCGCAAACTTAAATTTGTTCCTCCAACCAATCGAAACGGAGAAAACAATTCATTCTCCATCAGTTCGCAAAGGATATCCTTCAGCATCGGTGAAACAGTCTCGTAATGCAGGCTATTGGTTGTCATATTATTTCTTTATTCGGTATGAATTCTTTGGTCTGTATCTGTTAAGTTCAGACATCGGAATATGGTAGTATTGCGCAATCTCCGCTTTTTCCATATCGTTTCCGTATTCGCAAATACGTTGTATGGCAGCTTCTTTATACAATGTCCAGTCAATAGTATCGAAGTCCGTATCCCAAAACAGAGATCGGCGAACATTCGGCACGCCAATTATCAACTGTGCCGCAAGACGCTTTTTACACTCGGCAGTTTCATAATAAGCCTGCAATATCAACAGAAAGCATTCCTCATACCCCAACGATTGCTCAATTTTTACAGCCATTTCGGTTGTCAGATGGCGACGTCCCGTTATTACGGCATTAAGCGTCTGACTATGCTCACCGATGGATGTAGCAAAAGTACGCTGACTTATGCCGCGTTTTTGTAACTCACGAGCGATAATCTTACCCGGATGAATACCTTTCAATATTTCTATTCTCTGTTTCATAGTCATACGTTGCAAATATACGAAATGCAAACAAATTTGTTTACATTCATACTGCTTTATTTTGGTATTTATGTATCTTATTTAATTTTCCGACAATATTTGCTTCTTATAAAGGGAATAAGTATCTTTGAAGTGTGTTCTTAGACTTATTTCCAAAGCCGAGTAAAACAGCGAAATCTACACACGGATTAAACGTTGGACTTTAAAAATCTTGTTTGATTAAAATATTGGTGACGAAAGGATTATGAAGTGTATTCAAGTTCCGTCCGCACCGCTGAGAGTCAAGACAATACGTTGACAAAAGCGGACAAAGCACGTAATATTCAAAGAATTACGTGCTTTTTTCTTTTCCGGAGGTGACACCCAAAGGTCACAAAAAAGCCACTGAAAGACAAAATTTCGTTACCGATTCGTTACAGAAAAATCAAAGGAGAAAATTGTAACGATTTTCTGATTAAGTCTCTGATTTGTCATCGTTTGTCTCTCAAATGTCTGCCCCGATTTTGAATATTAATCCTTCCTTTGCCCCCTCGTTTACCAAAGGATATTAAAAGAACAAATTATGAGCAGTACGTTTAAGATTCTTTTCTACATCAGAAGAAACTATCTCAACAGGGACAAGAAGGCTCCCATTATGATTCGGGTGACTATCGACGGTAGAATGGTGCAGTTCAACTCGAAACTGGACATTGAGCCACAATGCTGGAATTCCAAGAAACAGAGGGCGGATGGCAGTGGTAAGCAGGTAAAGATGTTCAATACCCTGTTGGAGAACATCAAATACACCCTTCAGCATCATTTCCATGAAATCGCCTGTGAAGAAGCACCTACACCGGAGAAAGTCCGGGATTCATTTCTCGGTGTCACGGACAAGGGAAACACGTTGATGCAACTCTTCGGAAGACACCTGGACAATCTCAAGAATATCGTCGGGAAAGGAATGGCACAGGCTACCTACGACAAATACGATATTACCTATCGGAGATTAAAGGAATTTATGAAAAGCAGATATAACCTGTCGGACATTCCCCTTCGGGATATCAAGAACATATTCGTTGTGGACTTTGAGAATTATCTCATACAAACGCACGACTACGGAAAGAACACAAGAGCCAAGTTCCTGCAGCGTTTTCATTCGGTTATCCTGATTGCCAGGAGGAACAACTGGATAAAGACCGACCCTTTTGAGCATTTCGTCATCGGAAGCCAAAAGGTGGACAGGGGTTATCTGACGCAGGCGGAAGTGGATGCAATCTGGAACAAGGAATTGAAGGTTGCACGACTGGAGAAAGCAAGGGATGCCTTCATCTTTGCCTGTTATACCGGATTGGCATACGTGGACGTGTGCCATTTAAAGAAAGCGAACATCGTCACAATCAACGGGGAAAAATGGATACGGACACGACGGCAGAAAACCGATACGCTGGTGGAGGTGCCCTTGTTGAAAATTCCGGAAAGCATCATTGAAAAATACAAGGGATATGTTCTCCCTGACGATGCCCTCATCCCGATTTCAAGCAACCAGAAAGTAAATGCCTACCTCAAAGAGATAGCCGACCTGTGCGGGATTCAGAAGAACTTGAGCTACCACCTTGCCCGGCACACCTTCGCAACGACCATTACTTTGAGCAAAGGCGTGAGCATGGAAAGCGTGAGCAAAATGCTGGGGCATACAAAAATCACCACTACCCAGATTTATGCCCGCATCCTAAATTCCAAGGTGAAGGAGGAAATGAAGTTGGTGGAGACGGCGTTGGAGAATGCGGTATAAATTCTTATTTCTTTCGGTATAATAATCTTTATAAAAGAGTAAAGACAGGAGTAATGATTTGTAAATCATTACTCCCGTTATAGAAAGTCCCCGATTCTTTAGGATAATCCAAGAAGTTTTTCTTAACTAAGTCATTTTATGGAAGTTATTTCAACTACATTTTGAAGTGATCGGGGAGACCAGCCAACTTCTTTCGATACAGGGGCATATATCAAATGTATGGAATCATTGTCGGGTAATGCCGATGCAGGAATAGCAAAGTATCTTGTATGACCATTATCGTCAAGACTAACGACAAGAACATCAAAATCTTTTTCATTGTATTTTACCCGACGATTATAGTTCCCTGTATGTATCGTCAATTCTATTTCTTTTGCTTCCAACTCCTTTTTTCCTAACAGACTGTCATCCGATTTCTGAATGACAGACAATATTTCTTTTTTGTTTAAAGTGTATCTTTTCATATCCAAATGATTTTATTCTTCATATCCTTGTTCTATCGGTTTAGAGCATTCTCCGTTTAAAAGTTGCTCTTTTGTAGGATTATAACCGTTAAAAGTGATCTTACATTTACCCTCACTATTCATATTTTGTATCGCGTTTTTAAGTGCGCAAAAATCGTATAAATTACTACACCCTGTTATTGAAATATCATTCAATGCTTTAATGTTATGAAGAGCATCAATATTATTTAAGGCATCCAAATAACTAATCTCTAATTTTTTTTCACCAATATTTTCGAGATTTTCCAAACCACTAAAAGAAGTGAAAGATGTCAAATTAGAAGATTCATCAGAAAAAAGCGAATAACCTGAGATTTTAAGATTGCCACTTATAGTTTGGAGATTCTCTAACCCCTTGAAAGATTTTAAAGAAGCCAAAGCAACCTCTCCTTTCGACGCTAAAGAAGCTAATTCAAAATTACCACCAATACTTTGCAAACCACTTAATCCTTTAAAAGAATCCAAAGAATTGAGCGAAGAACCACTAGCTGTAATTTTAAAATTGCCACCTATGCTTTCAAGATTTTCCAAACCTTTAAAAGACTCCAATCCAGTTAGAGAAGAAACATTGAACGTAGAGATAGAATAAACATTTAACTCAAAGCTGCCACCAATAGTTTTCAAGCCATCAAGTCCTTTAAAGGAAGTTAGCGAAGACAATGAAACATAATTTGCAGTAATTTTAAAATTACCACCTATCGTTTGAAGATTCTCCAATCCTTCAAAAGATTTTAATGCTAAATAATAAGTCGCCCCAACAGTAGTCGTCGGCATCCCTTGAATAGTCAATTCAAAGTTTTCTTCTATACGTTGCAATTTAGAAAATCCTTTAAAAGATGTCAAGAATGAAATGTATGCTTCTGTAATATAAATGTTAAGACTTCCAACTCTTTGCAAACTCTCTAACCCTTCGAAAGATTCCAAGCCACTATTACTAACTGCAATATCCAACACTCCTCCTACGAGATTCAGTTTTTCCAATCCTTCTAAAGATTTAAGGAATGAAGCCCCAACAATTAAATCACCAGAAACTTTTTCTAAATTTCGTAATCCATCTAATGTAACAAAACCTCCACCTCCAAGATTTAACGAACCGTCAATTTCAGTCAGCAGGTTATCCAGCTTCTTTAATGAATGTATGGCTAATCCTTGCACCCAAACATTTCCTTGTACTTTTGTATATCCAGCACTGCTGAAATCTATTAAATCCTGTTCTGTCCTAAAAATAATATCACCAACGTATATTGCAATTTCACCCTGTGCTAATTGACTTACTCGAAGCGTATCAGACAATTCGTTACTTTTTGATTTTATCAGAATTTCAGCAGAGCGGGTATTTGCAGTTGTATTTTCTGAAATATTGAGAGTCAATACATTCGTTGACAAACCTCTGGATGGCGGAATCTCTTGAATCCAAGCAGATGCGTCCTCTCCAACAAGAACATCATATTCCATATTGCTTTTTACCTCCACGGAGATTTGATTCCCTTTGGCTGGTATTCTGTAACTTTTGCAAGATAAAAGAATCGTATTTTCAGCATATTGGTTTATGCGCAAAACTTCGCTTAAAGTGGAATTTCGGTCTTCTATAATAATTTCAGCAGCACGGTCGTCATAAGTGGTGTTTTTTTCTATTTTCAAACATATTTTATCTGTCCGTTCCGTTCTTGTGGGGATGTTGCTAATCCACTCCAAAGCAGCTTTGGGAATAATAATATTGTAATCAATATTGGATTTTAATTCAACTTCAATAGTAGCCCCTTCTGATGATATATCATAAATAGATTGGCTCAAAATCAAGGTATTTGTTCCTGCCAGTTGATGAATATGGACAGTATCCTTTAATGTATTTCCTTGGAATACAACATATCCTTCCCGTGTTTCATATGTCGTGTTTTCCAGAACTTCAAAATTGAAGTTTCGGGTTGTCATTGCTTTTGACTTTGGAGTTTCTTTTATCCATTTCTGAAATTGAACAGGTATAATTACTTCGTAGTCTATATTGCTTTTTACTTCAACTTCTATATTACCACCTTCTTGAGGAACTTCAAATTTATCTTTACTCAAAATAATCGCATTGACATGTTTTTGATTAATCGTCACGACTTTCGTCTCTCCTCCTGCCTTAATGAGTAGATTGGCATTTCGATCTTCTGTTTCAGAGTAAGCATTTACAGTAACAGATACCGTCCGTTCCCCATAACCAAGTGTTATATCCGTTCCACACCATGTGCATTCATTCACAATTGTCCATTCTACATTTTCATGTTTATCGGCAGTATATGCAGAAATCCAAAAACTTTGTACTCCACCCTCTGCCTCAAAGGTTAATTCTGTTTGAGAAAGTTCCAAACAAATATTTGTAGAAGTATCCCTATCACTCACATCATCATTTCTGCTACAACTTATGGTTAACAACAAGAACAAGAGATAAAGCAATCTTTTCATATTAATATTCACTTTCAAATAATGATAAAAAGCATGGTTGTTTGTATAAACAACCATGCTTTATCTTCAACTTATTTCGTTACTTTCCCTACTAATTCGATAATTAACTCAAATTGTGCAGTGTGTTCCTCCGTTGCCAAAGTAATCACTTCCTGTGAATATTTCAAGGATTTATTAACAGCCTTTAATTTCATAGGATTCTTTATTGTTTTCATTTCTTTAGTCGCCTCTGGAAGTAAGCTACTTACTTTTTTTATTGCTGCAGGTTCTTCTTTTATTGCTTGAGAAAGAGTCGTTAATTCGGCTGGAGTCGGAATAATACCCTCTGTATAATCTTCTCCCAATTCTGTTTTCCCGGCTACACTATAATAATACTTATATAAAAGTAATGAATTGGTTTTTAACGATTGTACAATTTTTTCTGACTCATTGGTTAAATCATCAACTTTTGATAAACCACAGGGTTTTGGAACTTCCAAACTAAATAGTTTTTCCATTCTTTCTTTTGATTTCTTGATTGCATCAAAGTTTTGAGCGAATGCCTGAGTAGCAAACACCACAGCAACAAACAGATAAATTAGTTTTTTCATATTAGTAAATTAAAATTATTCAACTCTTTTTCGGATTTTCGATTTCTCCGTTTATGTTTCTTGATTCAATAGGGCAACAACTCGTCCAAATCCTTTGCCAGTTCGGCAGACTGCTGGTAAAGTTTATCCTTGTAAGCTTTTTTGGCTACTTTCAAGGCTTTGGCTGCATTGGTTTTAACCATAACCTGCACTTCCACCTTGTTGTCTTTTTCACGGTAGATTTCCAAAACGGGGAATACGCTTTCCAAAGAAACGGAAACTAGGTTCTTATTGGCTGAAATGAATTCATCGATGGTTTCGATGTCACCGTCTCCGTAGTCCGTGCTGGACAACTTCCCTTTTATCATTTCTGAAATTGTTTTGCTGATGTGTTCCGCCAATTCTGATGCCGCACGGTCATCGGCAATCTTCTTGGCCGCCGAGTAGTTTCCGCCAACAGATTTGTGGGTAGCGGTTAGGTAAAGTTTTTCGCCATTGTTGTCCGTATCCAGTTCTGCATAGCGACTGTCCTGAATTTGCCGTTCCAAAGGCAATTTGCCGGGCATCACTTTCCAGCCCTCTTTTTCCAATTGCTTGGCGGTTTTACGGCAATCTTTTTCCACTTTGGCTTTCAGGTCTTTTTTCAAAGCCTTGGCACTTGACTGCGCATTAGAAGCCGTAAATGCCAATACTACTAATACTACGCTGATTAATACTCGATTCATTGTTTTCATATTATTTATTTTTATAAAGTTATTGTTTACCAATTAGCTTTAAACGGAAGCGAGAAGTCCACTCGGTGTATATTGTTCTTCTCGTCCAATACCTCAAGGTGTCCTTTCAAAAGGTTGCTCCGATAGTTCTGGGCTTTGAGCAAGAGAGCAGTTCCTCCAAAAGTGGTCTGTAAAGTCTGCATGCCACTGCCTGTAACGCTCAATCCTAGGTTATCGATAAACAATGGCTTGTCTAAGCCAGGCACATCCAAGGTTATTGCATATATTTTCAGCTGCTGTGCCTTTCCAACATTCAAGTTCATTCGCACTGTTATTCCGGAAAGCAGCGAATCCCGCCGGGTAGCGGTCAAGTAGACCTCTTTCATAGGAGCTAAATGGATGCTCTTTTGCTCTACATCCACATAAAACCGATGATTTAAAGGATATCCACCAAACCGGAAGCCTATTATCCCCGAATTTTCTTCTGAAGCAGAGCAGGTTTCATAGTTGTATCGCACTCGCCAGATGCTGTCTTGCTGTTCGGCTCTTAACTGGGTCAGCGTTTCCGATTTCAGAACTGGAAGCGGTGAAGCTGTGATAGGCTTGCCTCTCAACACAAGCGCAAAGGTGTAATCTCCGAGTTCATTGGCTATTTCACGGATACCAATTTGCTTATATAGTTTTCGATAGTTCTGTTGCAATCGCTGGGCACTTTTTTTGCGGATATCATCAAAAAAGTAGTCGGCAAGTCCTGTCAAAGCGGATACCGCCTCTCCAATTTGTTCGACAGAATGAATATGCTGGTAGGCTTTCTCCAAAGAAGCGAGCCTGTTATTCATTTCAGCATCTTTCTTCGTAAATTCATGTACCAGCTTTTTTAATTCCAATCGAGGGAAAGGGTATTTGATGCAGTAAAGGAATGACACTTCCTTTGTATCGGAATCTTCTCTTTTCTCCCAATAGCTATCTTCGACCTTGGAAGCGGATATGCCTGTCAGATAGGGCAGGTTAGCAGACTGGGTCTGGGACGAATAATGGTATTTGTCCAGAAAACGGGTGATTTCATTGTTGACAGTTTCTTGAGTGATATCGTTCTCACTGGTCGACTTCACGTTCTGCGCCACA
The DNA here is from genome assembly GCF_943193135.1 of Odoribacter lunatus. Lineage (GTDB taxonomy): Bacteria > Bacteroidota > Bacteroidia > Bacteroidales > Marinifilaceae > Culturomica > Culturomica lunata. The sequence continues at coordinate 8,658 of NZ_CALPCZ010000011.1, read as the reverse complement.
GCATCAATGATGTATTTGCGCACCTGGTCAATGCAGACGTTTTTCGCCCTTTCAATATCCCCTTCAATAGCAGAAGTGATGATATAGTCCGGCTGGGTTGTATTCACCCATACAGGCGGTTTCTTGGCGCTTTTCTGTGTGACTTTAATCTTTGCCATGCAAGGCATGGAAAGAATAAAGAACAAGATTAAGAATTTCATCCAATGTTTCATCATATTCGTGTATGAATTATTTGAATTGTTCTAAAAACCATGCCGCCAAAAGTTTATCCACCATTTCGCTGTTCGCAGAGGATTGACTGCGGGCAACGGCTTCCTCTTTAGCGGCTTCTATCCTCATCTTCTCAAGCATGACTTCATCATCGTGCGCTTTCTGCCGAGCTGCCAATTCCGCTTCGTATTTTGCCAGTTCCGCTTCTGCCTCCGCCTTGGCTTTCGCATCCAATTGTTGTTTTATAGATGCTATCATCTTGGTCGCTTTGTCGAAATGGGTACTTGATGCATCGACGGTCAATAAGGCATTCAAGGCGGCAATGCAATCCTGGGCAGCCAATTGGGCATTAGCTTCCTGAATGGCTATCGCAGCTTTCTTATCTATTTCCTGAACATAGATGCTGACCATCAGGTCGGCAACGGCAGAATATTCGTCCACACTTTCAGGCACAGCAGCAAGAACCGCCAAGGCTTCCGCATAATCTGTCCGGTCAGCCAACGAACGGGCTTTTGCTAAAAGTGCCGGAATACGAGTGGTATAGTAATCTATTACCTTGGTGCGACACTGATTCATAAAGTTGCGGACTGTCGGATTGCGGGGATTCAGATTATTGATAGCCTGTGATATGGCCCTGTTTTCGGTCTTGTCGATACCTTTGAGCGGCAACGCCATTTCTGCAAGAATGACTTTTTCTTGCAAATTCAATAGATAAAACGACACTTCAAGGTTTATCACGAATTGTGCAGGAACCGTGGCAGTTACCTGCTTGTCGGTGACAATTACATTGGCGGTCAGGAACAATTCTCCGGAAGTACTTCCGAAGCCATTCTGCGTAACAACCTGAATTAATTTCTGATACAAGGCTTTCCGAGCGTATTCGGGCAATGCCAATTCAGATGTAACCGCCGGCGTAATAGCAACCATATCTTTGGAGGACAACACTTTTTGCCCGATGCCGTTCCACGGCAAACTGCAAAATATCCAAATTACCAAAAGAATCTTTTTCATAGTCATTCAAGATTAGAGCACCGTGCCTTCAATGATGATATAGGCCTGTCCCAGTCCTTTAGTGGAAACTTTAGCTTTGATATTGTATTTACTTCGCAATTCTTTTTGCAAGCCGCGCGCCCACGTGCGGGTATCCAAAGCACGACCATTTGCCAAAAACAGCGGGATACGAACCTGCTCAAATCTTACCCGGTTTTCTGAAACGTCTGAGGTGTTAAAACGTCCTTCCTGGGTATTGGCACTTACCCAATCTTCAATGATATAACTGAGTTCATTGTCATCGAATTCCGATTCAAAATTCACGTCTGAGTCATTCGTACGCTTGCATTCCAGCGACACTTCGCGTCCGTTGGCAAATAGGTCGTCAAAATAGGTCTGCAACTGGTTATTAAACTGGTCGATATGCGACAAGATTGCTTCTTCTAGAAGAACAGCCAGTTCCGCACTAAAAGAGGGATTGCCCGTGCCAGAGGAGGCTGCAATCTGTTTGTCGGTATAGGCATCCAGTCCCTGCAAATTAAAGGTCAGAGACTTTTTGGGGCCTATGGAGTTTACGTTCCACGTCAATTGCAACCAGATGTCAGCTTTTGCCACTTTTCGCAGTTTATCCACTGGTGATTCTGCGATACCTCCCTGGTCCATTGCCGTCACGCTTTCTTCGGCGGCTTCTGTTTCCAGGTTTTTCAGACTGCTACCCAAATCTTTCAGCGGAAAACCCCGTTCCTGCATCATTTCTCCTATTTTGCTAATTGCCAACAACAGGTCCGGGTTGGTCTGGAGAGCTTTTTTATAATCGGGCACCGTCATCGGTGTTCCCATATTATCGTACTGTGTGGTGTAACCGTTTTGGTTACACCACACATCGCTTGGTACAATCATTAAGGTTGGTTTTTTAGCTTGAGAAAAAACCGAAGTCACAACACAGATCAATAACAATAAAATAAATGTCTTCTTCATGTCTTTCGTTTTAGATTAAAATCCAGCACCTAATTTTTTTACAATTCCCGCTTCTTCCAAGGCTTTGCGTAAATCGTTGTAATTAATCGTCACGTTCATGCCCACTTTGTATTCTTTGCCTATTTTCACTACATCTCCCGCCTGTATTGCTCCATGATTAGAAAGCACTACGTAGCGCATGAAATCCCCCCCGTCGGCAAAAAATTTCTGAAAGAAATCGGCATGTTCGTTTTCTATCGAAGCATTTGCCACTAAAGGTCGTTTGCCGGGAATTCTGCCCTGAGACGGAAGCCCTTTGAATATGGCACCGTGCACGGCATTCTTGCGAGCCTGGGAAACTGCCACTACCGGTTTCTTGGAGTAGCTCCACACTTTAACCAGGCAGGTTCCGGAAGCTCCCGTTTCCAAGGTTTCCAGTTCATAACGCCAAGTTTCCGTATCCTGATTGGCTTTCTTGATTTTCTGCTTTTGCGAAAAGCAGAATGCGGGAATGAGTAATATCAGTATAAGTGATAAAAATGTTTTCATTTGTTGATTATTTAATCTGACGCAATAACATACCAGTGTAATAGTTGCCTTTCCCCTCGAATCGAGTTTCTTCAAAATCCTGAGTCTTGCCTTCAAGCGCCCTTTCTTCGCCCGCCATAAAACGGTTGTCCCAAATTTGGTCTTTCGATACCTTTACCACGCCTTTCCTCTTGTAGCTGGTACGTTGAGTTTCCGGGTCAAAGATTTTCTCCAATACCTCGAATTTGTCTCCCGCTTCCAGGCCTTCCTTCATACCGATTTTAGCCGTGATGACCGGGGCTTTCTCGTCTCCGGAAACAATCATAGGGGTTTTCGTTTTGAATACTTCGTATTTCTTTTCCAGTTTGGCCAATGCTGCATCCGTTGCATTAATGGTAGCTATGCGAATCAGTTCACTTTCTGATTTATCGGTAAAAATGCCTGCCTTCACATTTGCCCAGGCTTTTTCTGATCCAATGTATTTGAGGCTGAAAATGTCGGATTGCTCGTAGGCTTCCGGATTATCCCACAATTGATTATAAAATATCCCCGCAATGGAGTCGTTCCAATTCAACTGAAACAGGTAAGAGGTGCTTTGTACGTAATAACCGGCACCCAAAGAGGCTTTCAAAGCTAAAGTTCCAGCTTTTGCTCCCAAAGCAGCATAACTTCCCAATTGGTTGGCTACCGCTTGGGCTGTCGCATCTATTTGGGCAACGAGTTCGTCTTTGCTCAAATAGTGGAAGCGGGTCACCACCACGAAAGTATTATTAATCAACTCTTCTCCGGCATCCGCAAGCAAAGCCATTCCACGAGCGGAACTTTTTGCATTCTCAATGTCAATGGCAGAGGCATCATACATACCGCGCTCCTGCACCAAATTCATGGAAAAACTACTGTCTTGGGTTCTAAACCACCGGTTGAAGAGTTGTTTTGCCATATTTTGTTGTTGCAAAAACTTATAGGCAGAAGCAGCATATTCGGAATTGGCAGTCTCATTTACTAAACCGCCAGTCGCACCACTTACGGCAGATCTTCCCAAACCGCCTACCATTTTGCCGAAACCACCTTTCTTCTTTCCAGCATTCTTATCTGAGTCTTCTCCCGAATTTTTTTGTTTTGCTCGGTTTTCGCCCAACACGCCAGCACGTTCCGCTTCCTTGAAAGCTTTATTGTCTTCTGTCGTCAACTGCATCGTATCCTTGCAAAACATCCGAACGGAGGTATTGTGGTCGTTGTACTTGTCTGGCATCGGCAAACTCAGGAAGGCTTCCTTGATGACTTCCCTGTGTGGCATCTTGGATTCGTCAAGCATAATTAAACAAAGGGAGCTCCGCCGATAATCGCTTCCTTTGTCTTCGTTCTTTTCCGCAAAAGAAATTTGGGAAAACACGAAAGTTACAAGCAACAATACTACTGTTTTCATAAATGTGATTTTTTTCACCTCTAATTCCCTAAAAGGCAAGTTTGTTAAAATGCAAAAAGCGTGGGAATTTTTCCGTTTTATCTACACTGAGGGTCTGGACTCCCTTACCAAAAACAAAACGATACCCCACGCCAAACCAGATATAGAAAGGTTCCTATACGGCAAGCATGAGCGTCTGTATCGCTTCTCCCTTTGGTATGAAATTGTCCAGATTTCAGTGTAGGGATAAAGCAAAAAACGCTTTTATATAAAAATATGTCTGTCTATGCGAATTTATTCGCACGGAACTTGGCAAATATAGATAAATTTCGTTTCTTATACAAACGTCTCAATCGAAGCTATACAATCTAAATATATAGAAGTCACACACTTCTACCATTTTTCTAAAATTTAAACTCCTATTTTTCATCAGATTTCCCGACTCCGGAGAGGAAGCCTACCCTCTGCAAAGAGCAAGGCGTTTTCAGAGTAACTCAAAACCGTTTGAGTAACTGAAAACATACCTTGCTATTAGCAAATGCTAATAAAAATCCGCTTTGCAACGGATTGAAAACAGACTGACAACCGGAAACAAAGAACTCCTTGGACAGCTCTGTCGCTTGGAGACAAAATTAGGTGACTTAATCTATGCGGAATCCGCCTTTTAGCTGTGCCAACCGCTACCACCTCGTGCCAGATACTGCCAGTTGTTCAAGGTATTGATACAACTAACCTTCCCCCCTTTATTGCCATACACACCAACAAAGAACGGTTGGTTGCAATGGACTAAAGTTGGTACGTACCAACAGATAGCTATCCCGTCCAATATATGTATGACGTATGAATACTTGCAATATCCGGCCCAACGTTGTAACCAACCAACAATTGGTTGTTGGTTGGTATGTAAAAATGCGGAGGTTGAAATTGTTGTAAAAGCCGGAAATAACCCGTGAGGGTTATTCTGACTTTTTCAATGATTTCGTGGGAGGACGGAAAGTTACGGAGCCCACCAGTCGGCTCAAGTTAACTTCCCGGACAGGGACACGCAGTAAAAACAAAAAGATTGTAATTAATTGCTATATTTGCAAATCAACAGTTTATTCAGAATTATGGCATTTCAATTAAATATTGAGGATCTGCTCAACAAAAGAAAAGTTGAGTCCAACAGAATCGAATTCAAACGGGGGTGGGATGCTTCAGATATTTATCGGACTATCTGTGCCTTTGCCAATGATTTTGAAAATATTGGAGGTGGATATATATTAGTGGGAGTTGAACAGGATGAAAAGGGCATTGCTAAAAGACCTGTAAAAGGAATATCTGTAAACGAAATAGATAAGATTCAAAAAGAGATGGTTGGCTATGATGCAAAAATAAAACCATCATATGTTACCCGTGTAGAAGTCGCAGAAGTTGACGACAAGCATATCCTCGCTATATGGGCACCTGCAAGAAACAATAGGCCATATAGTGTGACAGAGAATGTTGTCGCCAAACATGTATCTAACATTAAATATTATATACGAAGTAAATCTTCCACCATTGAAGCGAAAGGCGAGATATTACAAGAACTGTTTGACATGGCCAATAATACTCCGTTCGATGAACGAGGCAATGCGAATATAACCATTGATGACATATCACCTGTACTTGTTTATGACCACCTAAAGAAAATAGGGAGTAAACTGGCTGAGTCGTTTGATTCTAAAAGGTTATTAGACACGCTTGACGCGATGGAACTCCTGACTGGCCCAAGTGAGGATAGAATGATTAAGAATGTTGCCGCAATGATGTTTTGCGAGCATCCCGAGAAGTTTTTCCCTGTTACTCAAGCTGAGATTGTAATATTCCCAGAAGGTAGTGAAGAAAATCCGGACCTAATGATAGAACAGCCAAAAATAACTGGTCCCATACCATCTATCATCAAGGAAACGCTATCCTACTTGCAATCAAATGTTATTCAACAAAAGATAATCAAACCAACAGGGAAAGCTGAATCAGACAAGATAATAAATTATCCCTATCAAGCATTTGAAGAGGCTGTTGTGAATGCGTTCTATCATCGTAATTATCAAGAACACGAACCTGTCGAAATCACAATAGAGCCTAATAGAGTTGAAATTCTCAGCCATGCAGGACCGGATCGCTCAATTAGCGATGAAGCAATAAAGCAGGCACGCAGACTTAAGACTAGAAAATATCGTAATCGCAGATTGGGTGATTTTTTGAAAGAGTTAAACTTATCCGAAGGTCGTGCCACCGGTATACCTACCATTCAAAAGCATCTGAAACAGAACGGTTCTGCTCCTGCCGTCATTGATACAGATACTGATAGGACCTATTTCCTTATGACCATACCTTGTCATAATGGATTTACGAATGGGGAAGATAAGATACTTGAACAGGAACTTGGACAAACATACATACAAGTTAAAGATATTATTAATCAGAGCATTATAATAGACAAGAGCGAACTTGAACATATACTTGAACAAATATTTGTTCAAGTGTGGAACAAGTCAAAGGGAGCGGCAGACATTGTAAGAATGGTTACTGCCACTATCGATACACTATGTGTTCTCGCAAGTAAGACTATATCTGCAAATAACCTAAATGATGCTATCGGATTTAGAGCGACTTATGAGTTGAAACGCAAAGTTATTACTCCTTTGATCCAACTGGGATACATTACAATGACAAATCCAGATAAACCAAAAAGTTCTAAACAAACATACAAGTTGACAGAAGTGGGTGGAAATCTTTTCAAATCTAAGAGCTGATAAGAAAATACTTTTCAGAGTACAAAACTCTAAAGGAGCATCGTTTTATTTGGTTTTCTGAAGCGGATTAACTACTTTTACCCTCGTAAACGAGAAATGGCAGACATAGAGATGTCAATGGGAGATATGAGGAGACAAAACTCCGTTACAATTTCGTTACAGGTTGAAATTTTGAAAAGATAAAATATTGTAGTCTAAAATATTAGGTACGATTAGGAACAACTTCCGTCCGCACCGCTTAATAAAGACGAAAATTCAAGAAAAGTCCTGAGGTTTAATACCTTGGGACTTTTTCTTTTACTGTTCACCCAAGCAAAAAGTCCCTCAATCGGGCAATTTCCACAGGCTTATTCGTTGGACTTTCTCCGGCGAAAAAAAGTCCAACGATTTACGTCCTTTTTCTCTGTTTTACAACGTTTTGCGTATCGAGTTTCGGAGCATCCAGAGCTAAGTTTGTACCATTAAAAAAAGTGAAAACATGGGAGAAGAAAAAAGACGTACGACATTCAGCGTTTTGTTCTACATCAAGAGGCAGAAACTGCTGAAAAACGGTGAGGCACCCATCTGCATGCGCCTCACGGTAAATAAACAGAAAGCGGAAATCATGATTAAGCGGAGCATTCCGGCCGAATTGTGGAATCAAGCTGGAAAAAACGGAAAACTTGCCCCCTTAAAAACGGAAGAAAGTGCCCCTTGGAAAACGGTTCAAACAGACCACAGAAAAACGGTCGAAGTTGACCACCTAAAAACGCTTCAAATTGCCCCCCCCTCGTGGAAGCATAAAAAGTTGTTTGTTCGCTGGGTTTTGAATAAAAAGATTTAGTTAGTGTCAAATTTCTAATTAAATCAGGAGACCATGTCCAATAACCCCATTAAAATGAACAAATTGAGAACGATAATCCGTTTGTACGAGGAACAGCACGGTTTAAAGACCATAGCTTCGTTATCCCGCACCTCCCGCAACACCGTCAGAAAGTATATCCAGAATTGGAACAGCCTGGGAATGTCCTATGAAATATTCCAACAGAAGAGCGATTCGGAACTTCATGAGCTGTTCTGTGTGCGGGAAGGTTTCGATACGTCCAATCCCCGTTTGGAAGAGTTGGATAGTCTGATGCCTGAAATCTGCAAGGCTTTAAGCAAGAGGGGCATGACAGCTTTCCGTCAATGGGAGCAGTACCGGGCAAGCCATCCTGACGGCTACAGTCTAACCCAGTTTCGTTTAGCTATTCGGCGTTACCGCAAGATTAACCATCCCTCAATGCGAATGGAACACAAGGCGGGCGACAAGATGTTCGTCGATTATTGCGGTGATAAACTATGGATTTATCCGTATAATGAACCTCCCCGCCAGGTGGAGGTCTTTGTGTCCGTACTTGGTTGCAGCTTGTTGACATACGTTGAGGCGACTTATAGTCAAAGTAAAGAGGATTTTATCTCCGCTGAAGTGCCCCCCAAAAGTTGGACGGGTTAAACATTAACCAGTAATAGAAAGAGTTCGGTATTGTACCGGGCTCTTTCCTTTTAACCGGGCTTTAATTCTTTTATTGTTGTAATAATCAATATATTCATCTAAAGCCTTTATAAAGGCTTCCGGCGACTCAAATTCCTCAGCATACAGAAGTTCAGATTTCATTATTCCAAAGAAGTTCTCCATCATAGAGTTGTCAAGGCAATTTCCTTTTCGTGACATACTTTGGATTATATGACTCTCTTCCAATCGTTTACGATAGCCAGCGTGCTGGTACTGCCAGCCTTGGTCAGAGTGGAGTATGAGACCATCAAGAC
>NZ_CALPCZ010000010.1 GCF_943193135.1 Odoribacter lunatus | reverse complement strand
GCCCGTACAGGTCACCGTTACTTTCGGAACATCCAAGCGTCCCTTAGAGCAGGCGATTTGGGTGTAATCCACCGTAACCTCCCCCTCTTCGCTCACCGACACCACCTCGGCATTCGCCTGCATAAAAGCGTTCTGCACGCTCAATTGCCGCTGCCGGGTGGGAAATCCCAGCGCCGCCGCCTCACCGAATATATTCCCCCAATCGGACAATTCAGTAAAGATACGCCGCTGACGTTGTTGTGCCGGTGTATTCGAGGTATTTTCCTCGATTTTCATTTTCACTACATTCTGTCCGTTTACCTGGCAGAATGTTTGTTCGCCGACGGACCTCTTAATCCGCCGTGCGATGGCTGTTGCTTGATAAATAGCCATTATTACCTCCTTTTTAAAAGTAAATTAAAATATTTGCTCTTTGAACACGCCCCCGTTGTATGCGAGCAAAACAGAACATACAAATGGGGATACCCTTGCAGGTATTCGGGCAAACGGAACATTACCTGCCCGTCCTGCCGCACTCCTTCAACGGCCTCCAGCGGCTCGACATCAAACGTCCCGCCGTCCTCTTTCATCACAAACAGCTTCAAACGGTCGTCCGCCCAGGCATTCACTTGGTAGGGCGTATTTGTCCACGCCAGCACCCACCCGTCCGCTTCCTCCGCTTCCCGCAGCCGCAATTCATCGGGCAAAGCCAGTGAACCGTCCGTCAGGCGGATTTTGGAAAAATCGCAAATCATTCCGTTGCTGTTGAATGCGGGCAAATTCTGCTGCACCAGCAGATTGTAACCGTTTGCCACCCTGCCTTCCGCCGCTTTCTGCCAATAAGGATAAATGCCCACCTCCTTCAATGCCTGGTAAAAGATAGCGATAGACGCCATCCTTTCCTGTTGTGCCACTTGCCCCGGCGCAGAAGGCGGCTTTACCTTCCCGGGCTTTCTTCTTATACACCGCCGGTTCCGGTACACATAGACGATAACATCATCTATAACTCCCGTAAAGTTGCCGAACACCGACGTATTTTTCATTTCAATCATAATTACACAGATTAAAATTTATACCGCAAAGAAAAACGACAGGTGTGCCAAAACTTGTCCCTCTGATAAAAAAATGATATTTTTGCCAAAAAATCACATGGCAAGTCTGAATGCAATCCAGCGTTATCTGATAATCATCCGGAAAATCCGCGACAGCGGCGGGGTAACACTCAAAGAATTACAGGAAAAGATAGAAAACGAATTAACGGCACACGGAGACACCCAAATCGCCTCCTCCCCCCGGACTCTGAAGCGGGACATCCGAAACATCCGAAACGACTTGGGAATAGGAATAAATTACAGTCATTCCAAAGGGTATCACATAGCTGAAGATGAAGTTTCCTCTCCGGAAAACATTGAAACCATTTTGGAATCCTTCGACATACTCAATGCCCTGAACGCCGATACGGGACTGAACCACGTCGTCTTTCCGGAACGCCGCCCCTACCGGGGCACGGAGCATCTCTATCCCCTGCTCAAAGCCATCCGGGGAAATCGCCTCGTTCACATACATCACCAGAAATACGGAGAAACTGTCCCGAAAGAGCGCGATATTTATCCGTATGCTTTAAAAGAATGTCATGGCCGTTGGTATCTATTGGGCATACCGAAGGAGGAAGAAACAATTAAAACTTTCGGCCTTGACCGCATTATCCGGTTGCAGGTACTGCCCGAAAAATTTATGCCCCGAAAGATAGACATTCATGCACAATTTCAGGACTCTTTCGGCATCCTCGTCAAAGAAGAACTGCCGACGGAAGAAGTTATCATTTCTTTCGACGAAAACGATGGCAAGTACGTGGAAAGCCTGCCCATACACCATTCCCAGGTAAGAATCCCCGATTTTACCAATAAAGGGCGGATGATGTTCCGTTTAACACTCAAAATCACCGAAGACCTGCTTCTGGAACTCTTCTCGCGGGGCTACTCCATGCGAGTCCACCAACCCGAACACCTCCGGCAAAAGGTATGCGACAGGCACTGGGATGCTCTGGTGGTAAATGTGCTTGACCAATTTTGAGGTAACCGGGAGGAAACTCCGGGTCACTCCTATCCCATCCGCTACCCTTCGGCTATCCCATCCCTATCCGCAGATAGGCATAGAATAGGGTTGGGATAGGCAAGGGATAGGGATGATCCCCGGTTACCCCGGAAATACCCCCTTTTTATTACCTCCCTTTATCCTTTAAATATCTCTTCAAATTTGGCTTTCTTCAATGCCAGATTTTCTCCGCTATTGAATTTTTGGTTTCTGGAAGGATGATGAATGATGTAAACCGGTATATCGAACATCGTAGTATATCGTATTAAGTCCAGATTTCGACCTTCTTCCTTAGTTACCAATAGTTTTTTCAGTGGCATCTCTAAATATTTTCGCAACGCTCCGACAGGCCCTTTTTTATCATCTATCCCCAGCAATATAATGCGCTTAGGCTGCACGATATCCCGAATCAGTTCCACAGTTTTCTCCACACAAAACTTCAATGCTTCCCGCTTGCTATCCAATTGCAATAAACTCTTAAAATCGGCAGTATTGAAGTAACACACATTGGTTATAACGGCTTTTTCAAACACGGGATGCAAAATATCTCCCGAAAACAAATCACACAGGCTGTGGCTTCTCCAACTATTATCCAAGAACATATTCCGGTCATATTTAAGACTTTCAGCGCTTCGCACGCCATATTTCCCCTCTCCTCCCGGATTCGCCCCGATAAACATCGCCTCCGGACGGAAATACACATCAGACTGGAACGCGTAAAAATCCAAATTCATCCTCTCGCCCATGCGGTTGCATTCATCCGCCACTTCCTGTAGCCAATTCGACAGCTGTTGATTAAAATTACTGTTCATTCTGTTCATTTTTAAATTATTACACATTTTATCAATAACATATAGTTAGTATATCTTCCGCTGTCGGATTATACCCATTTCCGTCTGCTGTAAAAGTCCCTGTCATATTCCGTATGGCGTTTTTAAGCGGGCAATAATCACGAAGTCCCAAATTTTTTCGATAAGAAATCAAAATATTCTGAACCGATTGCAGATTCTCCAAGCCCTCAAAAGATTCCAATGCATCAAAAGATTTATACCAAATACGACCATACTTGTAATCATAATAATAAGTAGATAGTTTAAAGTCTCCCCCAATATTTTTTAAATTGCACAAACCTTTAAAAGAAGACAAAGATTTAAAAGAAGATTCATTATTAGGATTAGAAGAAGAATTATCGATGACAGAAACCGTCAACGTAAAATCACCCCCAATAGTTTCCAAGGACTCCAAGCCTTCAAAAGATTCCAACGCATTAAAAGAAGAAAAAGAAGAAGAAGAAGAACCAGATAGTTTAAAGTTTCCACCGATACTTCTCAAACTTCCCAAGCCTTTAAAAGATTTCAAAGCATCAAAAGAATAATAATAAGAAGAAGAATAATAAGAAGTCAATGTAAAATCTCCTCCAATATTTTCCAGCTTCTCCAAACCCTCAAAAGATTCCAACGCATTAAAAGAAGAAGAAGAAGAAGAAGAAGAAGCAAGCTTAAAATCTCCACCGATTTTTCTCAAACTTCCCAAGCCTTTAAAAGATTTTAAATCAAAAGAAGAAGAAGTCAATGTAAAATCTCCTCCAATACTTTCCAGCTTCTCCAAACCTTTAAAAGAGGATAATACGTAAAAAGCAAGAGACACCTTAAAATCTCCATCGATACGTTTCAAACTTTCCAAACTCTCAAAAGAAAAAGAGGATAAAGTGCCAAGACTACTACTCGGCAACGACAACAAAAAATCCCCACCGATACTTTCCAAACTTCCCAAGCCTTTTAAATTGATATACTTATCCATCGTAAAATCTCCACCGATACTTTTCAAATTTTCTAATCCCGCAAAAGATTCCAACGCTTTAAGCAAAGAAGACAAGGTAAAATTTCCGCCGATACTTTTTAAACTGCCCAAGCCTTTAAAAGATTTCAAAGCATCAAAAGAAGAAGTCAATGTAATATCTCCTCCAATATTTTCCAGATTTTCCAATCCCTCAAAAGATTCCAACGCATCAAAAGAATAATAATAATAAGAAGAAGAACCAGATAGTTTAAAGTCTCCGCCGATACTTTTTAAACTACCCAAGCCTTTAAAAGATTTCAAAGCATCAAAAGAAGAAGAAGAAGAATAAGAAGAAGAAGAAGAAGTCAATGTAAAATTCCCACCGATATTCTCCAGCTTCTCCAAGCCCTCAAAAGATTCCAATGCATTAAAATAAGTCTTACTATACAATGAAAAATCTCCACCGATACTTTTTAAACTACCCAAGCCCTTAAAGGAAGTCAATGCATTAGAATCATAAGAATCTAAAGAATAATAAGAAGAAATCAATGTAAAATTCCCACCGATACTTTTTAAACTTTCCAAACCTTTAAAAGATTCAAACGCTTTAAGAAAAAAAGCCAATGTAAAATTTCCACCGATAGTCTCCAGATTTTCCAAACCCTCAAAAGATTCCAACACATCAAAAGATTTACACCCCTCATGAATATCACCATGCCAATCTTTGTAATAAGCAGATAGTTTAAAGTCTCCCCCAATATTTTTTAAATTGCCCAAACCTTTAAAGGAAGACAAGGATTTAAAAGAAGATATATTTCCACCATACTCGTCGCTGACAGAAACCGTCAATGTAAAATCTCCCCCAATAGTTTCCAGATTTTCCAATCCCTCAAAAGATTCCAACGCATCAAAAGAAGAAGAATAAGAAGAAGAAAAACCAGATAGTTTAAAGTCTCCTCCGATACTTTTTAAATTTTCCAAGCCTTTAAAATATTTCAAAGCATCAAAAGAATAATAAGAAGTCAATGTAAAATCTCCTCCAATATTTTCCAGCTTCTCCAAACCCTCAAAAGATTCCAACGTCTGCGACGACAACGAAAAATTTCCTCCGATAGTCTCTAAATTCTCCAAACCCTCAAAGGATTTCATATTATACAAATAAACCTGCAAGCCTCCAATCCTTTTCAAACCGGACAGTCCCTCTAAGCTTTCTAAATAATTATTATTTACAACCAATGTATCGGTTATTTCCGTAAGTCTATTCCCAAGGTGTTGTAATGTGGTTATATTCCTTTGAATCGTAACACTTCCTTGCACTTTGGTGTATCCCGCTTCAAAGAAGTCAATCAAATCCTGTTCTGTCTCAAGCACTACATCCCCGACATAAGTTATCCCTTTTCCATATTGCATAAAATGAAGGGTGTCGGATAACTCGCTTTTTTTGTCTTTAATGACAATCTGTGCGGAACGGTCTTGTGTGCCGGTATTGGCCGAAATCTGAAAAATCAGGCTGTCTGTTCTCACGGCTCGTGTCTCAATCAGACGAACCCATGACGTGGCGCTGTCCGGTATCATCACATTGTACTCCATATCCGTCTCTAACTTTACGCCAAGTTTTTGTCCCTCCTGGGGAATTGTGTATTTCTTCGTTTCAATATCCAGCGTTACGCTTGTCGGTGAATCCGGATTATCCGGATTGTTGGGATTATCCGGGTCATCCAAGTGACTGCTGCTTTTGCTGCATCCTGCGAACATACAGGAAAATACCACGAACAGGTAAAAAAATCTTTTCATAATTGTTTACACCATTAGTTACCTTGAAAAGTCTCCAGAAAGGTATATTTATACAATAAATGAAGTGTGGAGACTACCGGTTTATCTATTCAAAGGTACGACCAAGCACCCACAGAGAAATAAACAGCTACTCCACACTCAACCGTATATTTGCAAATAGAGCAATATAAGGCAAGTATGAACGCTTGTAACTATTATCCTTCTCTGTAAAAAATTGGTCGTTTTTTGAATAAGGATAAACCAAACGCTTCAAATAAAATATGTTTGCCTGTACGGCATTTCCCGTATAAGCGAGTCAAATATAGAGAAAATATAAATTAAAACTCTCGCTATTAATTGAAATATCGAATAAATATTTTAACTTTGTATAGGTTGCTGTGTTAATATAAAAAGAAATGTCCATGACTTTTCAAAAAGTAGAAATTAATCCTAAACGAGTAGATTACTTGTTGGCATTATATAAGATGACCCCAAAAGAGTTGTTATCTCTACTGAACGAAGGAAGGAAAAAGCTTCTAACCAAAGAAGTTTTATTTCAAAAATACATGGATTTGGCTATATTGAAGCGTCTTGACAAAATTTTTGAAAAAGGTTTGTCTTTTTATCAAGATTTTACCGAACTTCCCAAAAAGCCGGAAAGCAGTGTGTTCTTTCGTAAATCCCAATTTGGAGTAAAACTCAACAACGAAACTATTAAAATCGTCCAGCAATTTGAGACACAAAAGGATTTGCTCGATGCCTATGCCAAGCTGACCGACTTAAAATTAGAAATTGACATAAAGCCCTATTCTCCGACCGAAAATCCGAAAGCCGTTGCAAATAAAATCAGACATCTTTTTATACCTGATAGAAGGTTTTCCAAAAGCAGGGAATTGTTGGTCGAAATGATAAAACTTTGTTCCGAACGCAATATTTTCGTTTTTGAATATGTTGAAACATGGAATAAAAAGAATAAATCAAATATTGACGGTTTCTTTTTACGCCCTAACATGATTGTTCTGAAACGCCAAAAATCTTACAAACGTGAAATTTTTACTCTTGCTCATGAATTGGGGCATTGTCTATTGGGGATTGAAGAAATAGAAGAGTTGGATGTTTTAAATATGAATCCTCATTCATTATCAAATATTGAGCGTTGGTGCAATGATTTTGCGTTTTATTTGATAATGGGGGAACAAGCACAAATATTAGATTCAATTTCATCCGTAAATGAAAAAAACGATTATTGTTATGAATTAGTTCAAGAACTTTCCGAACAAACATTTATCAGTCGGATTGCCATTTACACGCGTCTATTATTTGATAAAAAACTTTCACAAAAAAATTATGCTTTAATAAAAAATGATTTGGATGAACAATATACCCTCCGAATAAAAGCAGAAAAAGAGAAAAATACGAACAATAAAAACAATGCAAGAACCCCCAAACCTATTTTGTCTCCGCTTTTCATAGAAACGATGCAATATGCCTTATATAAAGGCGTAATTAATGAAGTGACGTTCTGTGAGAAATTAAAAATCAATCCTTCTAATCTGAATAAATATATCGTATGGTAGTAGTAGCTGATACTTGTTCATTAGTGGCATTGTCAAGGTACTACTCCCCTTTTGACAATGATAATCAACTAAGCGGTTTTTTGGAAAAGAATTTCAATAGTCGTAAACTCCTTTTATTGGATAGCATACATAAAGAATGTTCCTATATAGCCCAAGGTCTTGTATTTAAAAATCTTCCTTTTCTTAATTCAGATAAAAAATTGATAATTAATACTTCATCACTTGTTCCACCCGCGCCCCAGCGATTTAGTAATCAATTGGACAATAATTTGGCGGTAATGCTTGAGAAGAAAAAAATGACAGAAATACAATATATTCAGGCTAAACAGGAATTTTTAGAAACCGGAGATGCTAAAATTATCATTTATGCATTAAATGAACGTAATAAAAATAGCTTATTGGTTGAGGAATTATATGTATTAACTGAAGAAAAGAAAAATCAAAATGACGGAAAATTATTCAAGAAGTTACCTACAATTTGTGAATTCTTTGATATAAAAGTTATTACATTGCCCAATTATCTCAAATTAAACAATATAAACATCGATTGGAGTATTCCTGATATTTAGATTATCAAAAAAAGCGGTCTGAACAGACCGCTTTTCTTTTGTGTGAACCGAAGTTGTTATTTTTTGAAGTAACGGTTGTATAGTCCTTCAAAGCCTTTGCCGTGGCGGGCTTCGTCTTTGGCCATTTCATGAACGGTGTCATGGATGGCGTCGAGGTTCAATTTTTTAGCCAGGGTTGCTATCCGTTTTTTGTCTTCACAAGCTCCGGCTTCGGCTTCCATTCTCTTTTTCAGGTTGGTCTCGGTGTTCCAAACACACTCTCCCAACAGTTCTGCGAATTTGGCAGCGTGTTCGGCTTCTTCCCAAGCGTAGCGCTTGAATGCTTCGGCTACTTCCGGATACCCTTCCCGGTCTGCCTGACGGCTCATGGCCAGGTACATGCCGACTTCCGTACATTCTCCGTTGAAGTGGGCTTTCAGGCCTTCCAATACTTCGTTGTCAACGCCTTTGGCTACACCGATTACGTGTTCATCGACAAATGTCAATGCGCCGGTTGTCTCTGTTACTTCTTTGAATTTGTCACGGGTGACTTTACACTGCGGACAGATTGCCGGTGCTTCTTCCCCTTCATGAACGTAACCACATACAGTACAAATAAATTTTTTCATAATTACATCATTACAAGTTTATAACTATTACACGCTTAAAAGCAGATGCGAATTAACTTCTTTTTTCAATGAAATGCAAAAAAAATTGTAGTTTTGCCGTATGTTTTTCGTGGGTGTATCGGCACATATTTTTATTTACCTGTTGGTTCCGGCGTTTTTAATTATCTGGTATTATTGCCGCGGCATCAAGGGTGGTTCGGAAATTCAATCTGCATTCCCGACGGTGGTTTCTTATGAATATTCGTCGGCCGGTTATTCCGAAGATACCTGCTTTTATAAGGTGCCTGCCTCCACGAAGAAAACGGTGAAACAGAGATGTCCGGTTCGGACGGCAACCGTGCCCTTACGATGGAATACAAACTACTCATCTTATATTCCATCTGTTTGTATAACAAGAAACCATATCCTGCGTGCCCCGCCCTGTTGCTGATATTGAAGTTTTGGGCAACATTATTTTTTATCTTTAAAATCAGTTTTATGCGTTTTATTTTCAGCGGCATTTTATTATTTGCCGGTTCTTTTATTTATGCACAGCATACGGCTTTGCTGGAAGAGGTGGTTGTCATGGCAGAGAAAAGGGAATTAAAACCCCAATATATTCCGGCAGCTTTAACGGTTATCACGCCGGAGGCGATTTCCGGTGAGAATAATCCGGATTTACGGAATCTTTCCGCGCTTGTTCCCAATTTTTACATGCAGGAAGGCGGATTGAAACTTTCAACCCCGTTGTATGTGCGGGGAGTCGGAACGGTATCGGGCACTCCCCCGGTGGGTCTGTATGTGGACGGGGTGCCTGTTTTTGACAAGAATGCGTTTATTTTTGATTTGTATGACATTCACCAGATTGAAGTCCTGCGGGGTCCCCAGACTACGCTGTACGGCAGGAACAGTATCAACGGCCTGGTGAATGTACGGACAAAGGCTCCGGCGCGGGATTTTTCCGCCCAGGCGAAGCTGGGGTATGCCAGTTACGGTTCACAGAGCTACCAGGTGCTTTTGAATGCGCCGGTCGGACGACTGCACAATAAGTTTTCCTTTGCCTACAATAAGTCGGAGGGCTATTTCAAGAATCAATACGACGGATACCGCAAATCCAATCCGTCCGATTCGTATAATGTCCGGTATCAGGGGAATGTATATTCCGACAAGAGCTGGAAAATCAATTTCGGCGCCAATTTCAACCATTCTTTTGACGGCGGTTATGCCTACCATGCGGTAGATTCGCTGCGGGCAGACCGGTATGTCGTGAATTACAATACGCCTTCTTCCTATAAGCGCGATTTGTTTTCTTCGTATATCAATTTTGCGCAGAAGGGACGGCGTTTGGCGTTTAACTGGGTTACTTCTTACTCCTGGAGCAAGGACAAGCAGCTGCTGGATGCGGATTTTACCTATCTGGATGTGTTCGACAATAATAAGAAGTCACAACAGAATCTTGTGACGCAGGAACTCAATCTCCAATCGGTCAAGGGAAAGCATGTGGAATGGACTTTGGGGGCTTTCGGGTTTTACAAGAATCTGAAAAACGACTACCTTGCCACTTTCGGCAAAGACAAGGCTTATCTGCTTCCGATGCCTTTGTCGGAGATGAAGTATTATAATAGCACGCTGACCTACGGGGCGGCAGGTTACGGACAGATTACCGTAAAGGATATATGGCCGGGCGTATCGGTGACCGCCGGATTGCGGTATGATTACGAGAAGGCGGATTTAACCTACCGGGACAGTATGCTGATTGACCGTTCCCCCCGCTTTATGTCCTACCACGATTCGGAGGAAAATAAAAAGTTCGGGGCCTGGCTGCCCAAGTTCTCTATCTTACAGGCTTGGAATGACAAGCTGTCTTTATACCTGAATATTTCCAAGGGGTACAAAGCCGGCGGTTACAATATCATTGCCAATGATATGAGGTCGCAGACTGCCGATCTGGGATACGGGAAAGAGAAGTTATGGAATTATGAAATCGGGTTGAAGTATTTCAGTCCGAGCCGTAAGTTCAGTCTGAATGCCGCCGCCTATTATATCGACTGGCAAGACCAGCAGATTTTTGTGATGGGCATGATGGGTCCCAGTATAAAGAATGCGGGAGATGCCCGTAGTTTTGGCGGTGAAGCAGATGTACAGGGCAAAATCTTTCCCCATCTCTCCTATTTCTTCAGCGCCGGTTATACGCATTCAAAGTATTACCGCAATGACAATAAGGCCCACGAAGGCAACCGGATTGTCATGGCTCCGGAGTTTACGGGGAATGCCGGACTTGTTTACCAGCGCCCGATGCAATGGGCTAATTTCACTACGTTCAGGGCTTCCACGTCGGTAACGGGTATGGGAACGCAATATTTTGACGAGGATAATTTGTTGAAACAGTCGCCTTATTTCCTGTGGAATATGGATTTTGCCCTTTCCGGCAAGTATGTGTCTCTGCATGTGTGGGGAAAGAATATCCTGGATAAGGCGTTTTTCAGCTATATGCTCAATAATCCCGTCGGGGAAAAACTGCCTGCCTATTTCAATATGGGACAATCGGGAGCCCCTGCCCGCTTCGGCGCTTCGGTTACGTTTAAGATTTGAAACTAAAACTTTTTTTTCTCCCGTTCGTTAATTCCTATAAAATGATTCCTAATTTAAAACGCATCATGTTATGAATACAACATTTAAAAATCAAATTCCCTGTGTTTTGTTGTCTTCTAATACGATTAACGCACGAGGAGATGACAAGTTGTTCCGTCTGCAACCGCTTCCTTATACGCAAGACGCGTTGGCTCCGTATATCAGCGAACAGACCGTACAGTTCCATTATGGAAAACATTTGGCTACTTACATTGAAAATACCAATAAGCAAAAGGCCGGTACGGAGTTTGAGAACCAAACGATAGAGGAAATCATGCTTAAGGCTGAAGGGGGATTGTTCAACAATGCTTCGCAGGTATACAACCATTATTTCCAGTTTGAGGCTTTTCAACCTTCCCGCCAAAATGAAGACAAACCCGGTAAGGAAACCTTGCTTGTGCTTGAAAAAGAGTTTGGCAGTTTTGAGGAGTTTAAGGCGAAATTTTCACAGGCGGCCATTACGTTGTTTGGCTCCGGATATGCCTGGCTGACGTTGAATGCAGAGAATCACAAACCGGAAATTATTCAGACGCACAATGCGGAAAATCCGTTGAAAGCAGGGAAAGTTCCCTTGTTGAATATTGACGTCTGGGAACATGCTTATTATCTTGATGTGCAAAATCTTCGCGCGAAATATGTAGAGAATTTCTGGAAAATCGTTAATTGGAAAGTGGTTGAAGAACGCTTGAAGGCAGCGAAGAAATGATATTTTCTTAAAAATGCCGCTATAAGCATAGCGGCATTTTTTATTTTTCTTCTTATTACCGGACAATTTCCATTTCTTCCAACAGGTGCCCCGCTCCTGCTACTTTGTCGATAACAAACAGCACATACCGGATATCAACGGCTACGTTCCGACAAATGGCAGGGTCATATTGCATATCAGACATGACACCGTCCCATGCCCGGTCAAAGTTTATTCCAATCAGATGCCCTTCCGCATTCAGTACCGGACTGCCGGAGTTTCCGCCGGTGGTGTGGTTCGTTGCTATAAAGCAGACGGGTACGTCACCGTCTTGCGTATAAGGCCCGAAATCCTTGCTTGCATATATATCCCGTAATGCTTGCGGAATGTTGTAATCATATATATCCGGCCGGTCTTTTTCCATGATGCCGGTTAAGGTGGTATAATGAGTATATTTCACGGCATCGACGGGGGTATATCCGCTTACTTGGCCGTAAGCAACCCGCAAGGTGGAATTGGCATCCGCATAGAATACTTTTTCGGGCTGCATTTCCATCAAACCCGCCAGCCAAATCTGGTGCTCATTTCTCAAGGCTGTTTCGATTTTTACCAGTTCCGGCAGTATCTGCCGGGTGTTGAAATCCCGAATGGAAAGCGCGAGGCGGCAAATGGGGTCTTTTTCCAATTTCAGCAAAGCTTTGCTGTCCCACTTTCCCGTAATGTTTTTTATTCCTTCCGGAGTGGTCAGTGCCGATTTATTAAAGATGTTCCGTGCGTATGTGTCATATCCCGCACTGTTACGTGCTTTTTTCACCTCTTCGGGAATCCAGTTGTCCGATAAGTTGGTGTTGTATAAATTCAGCATCTCTGCCAGGATACGCCGGTCTGTTTCCGCATCGTAGTCTTTAAAAAACGCCGCTATTTCAGCCTGAAGCCGTGCTTCGTATTTTTTCTTATCCCCCGATTTTACCGCGGCGTTTACTTTTTCATAGACATTTCTTGCCAAACCGATAATTTCCGCGCCACGCAAGCCCGCTTCGCCGGCATAAACAGATGCCAATATCAAGTCTTTCCGGCGGTCATACAAGGAGGCATACCGTTCCATGATGCCATCGTATTTCCCGCGTCCTTTCGCCCAGACGGCAAATTCCGCCTCTGTTTTTTCCTTATTCCCGACGGTATTGAAACGTTTCAGTCCTTTGAGTTCCCCTTGCCATTTTTTCCATGCGTTGGCGACATTGGCAGCTTTGGCCGCATATTTTATCCGCAACAGTTCGCTTCGGTTCATGGCTTCATTCATTTTGTCCAATATTGCCGTCCGAATGGCTATTTTATGGGGATTTTCGATGTCTATCAATTGTTTTATGGCATAAGACGGCAAATATTCGTTGGTTGTTCCCGGATAACCGAAAATCATAGTGAAATCACCCTCTTTTATTCCTTTGGCAGAAATTTTAAAGAAGGCATCCGGCCGGTAAGGACGGTTTTTCTCCGAATATCCCGCCGGTTGGTTGTTTTCGTCAGCATATACCCTCAACACGGAAAAGTCTCCGGTATGCCGCGGCCACATCCAATTGTCCGTATCTCCGCCGAATTTGCCGATAGCCGAAGCCGGAGCCCCCACCAAACGCACGTCTTTGAAGATGCGGAATACCGACATAAAAAACTGATTGCCGTTAAAATAAGATTTGATGTTTGCCTTTAAGTTAGTCCCCTCCGCAGCCTGTTGTTCCAATTTTTGGGCTATTTCTTTGATTTTGGCGTTTCTTTCTTTTGCTGTCATATCATCGCTCAATTGGGAGGTTATCTGCTCCGTCACATCTTCCATACGCACTAAAACGGAGACCGTAATCCCCGGATTGGCCAGTTCCTCACTCCTGTTCTTTGCCCAAAAACCATCCCGCAAATAGTTATGTTCCAAAGAAGAGTGGTTCTGAATCATGTTGAACGAGCAATGATGATTGGTTACCAACAACCCTTCGGAACTGATGAATTCTCCGGTACAGAAGTGATGAAAGGGGCTTCCTTCCCTTCCCAGCCCGACAACAGCATCTTTCAGCGAAGCCCGGTTGATGTCATAGATGTCTTCCGCCGTCAGTTTAAACCCTTTTTTCTGCATGTCCTCAATGTTGTACTTTTTCAGCAGCATCGGAATCCACATTCCTTCGTCCGCTATACAATATCCGCTGAACAATGCCAGCATACATACAATGGATAGTAATTTTTTCATATTCTGTTTATTTATTATTATTTGCACAAATCCACACCAAATTCCTGTAATTGCCGGTAAAGTGTCTGTATCGGCAAGCCCATGACATTGTAAAAAGAACCGTCAATACGTTCTATGCCGACATAGCCAATCCATTCCTGTATCCCGTAAGCGCCTGCTTTGTCCAAAGGCCGGTATTTGTCTACGTAGTAGATAATTTCTTCTTCCGTCAATTCCCTGAAAAATACATCGGTACAGACGGAGGTAGTTTTTTGAATATGAGAAGTGGTCAAACACAATCCCGATACTACCGTGTGCCTGTTACCGGATAACTCACGAAGCATCTCTATTGCCGCCTGCCTGTTGCCAGGTTTACCGACAGCTTTGTTGTGTATGGAAACAATGGTGTCCGCCGTTATCAATAACTCATCCGGTTGCAGTTCATGCTGAAATGCGGAGGCTTTCAGACGCGCCAGATACTCCGGTACTTGGTTTACAGGCAAATCATCCGGATATATCTCCGGTACTTCTTTTATTCTTACTTCAAACGTGAAACCGGCCTCCCGCATTAATTGCTGACGACGCGGGGATGCCGATGCCAAAATCAACTTATACGCCATGCTTTTACAAGAATCACATACTTTTTACAAAACAACCGGTATCCATCCAATCACCTTTTGCTTTCAATACCTGCGAAATGACATCCCTGACACATCCCATGCCCCCGTTGATGTCGGAAATATAACGTGATATGGCTTTAATCTCCTCACAAGCATCCGCAGGACATACCGGTAAACCGATACGGGTCATAATATTGTAGTCCGGTATATCATCTCCCATATACATGATTTCATCAGCTTTAAGGGCATATTTCTGCATGATTTCATCCAATGCCTCCAATTTATTCGCTATCTTCAAATAAATATCCTTAATCCCTAATTTTGCCAACCGCTCCCTCAATCCAGGCGCCCCACCGCCCGAAATGATTGCAATGATATATCCTTTCCGTATGCTGTACATGATGGCATAGCCGTCTTTGGCACAAGACGTTCTTATCAATTCTCCTTCCGGAGACAAACTCATTTCATGTCGTGAAAGTACTCCGTCCACATCAAATATGAATGCCCGGATATTCTTTAATTCATCTTTAAAAAAAGCCATATTTTATATTTTTATCCATAAAAATCAAGCTACCATAAATTTAAGCTCATTTGTTGCTCTTCCGATGTTGTTTTAACTTCATTCTTTACTTGCGCTTCTTTTATAGAATCACTTAATAATGAATACAATGTATACAGTTTCTTGTTGTTTTTCAACAAGGCTTTGTGCATACCGAGTATACTGTCGTCATTACGCCGGGCAGGTCCTGTCTGGGCTTCTTCGGGCGACATAAGCATTACTTTGTGTGCAGTCTCAAATATCAGCGGCCGGAGCAAGGCAAAATCCAATCCCTCTTCTTCCAGTATCTTACCTGCCGCTCCATACAAATAATTTACAAAATTATTGGCAATCACTCCCGCCAAGTGGAGCTTCTTACGTTTTTCAGAGGACATTTCCTCCACTCTGTCCGATAAACAGCCGGCAAGTTTCGCAAGAATGCCATGGCTGTATTCATTGGAATATTCGAGGCACAACGGAATCTCTCTGAAATTCAATTCTCTCTTCTTGGAAAAGGTTTGCAGAGGATACAAAACGCCATAATTTTGAGCATGATTCTGAAAAATGCTCATAGGCTGACTACCGGAAGTATGTATGAGAAGGGCATCTTTTTTAAATCTAACGCTCTTTATCATAGATAATAACGAATCGTCATTGACACAAAAGAAATAAATGTCGCAATCGGGGTAAACAGCAAATAAATCCGACGTATAACTGATTCCTGTCTTCTTTCCCAATTCCCGCGCCGATTCTATACTGCGACTGTATATCTGACAAAGATTCAACCCCGCAAGTAACAATGCCGGTGCCAGATTGTGCGCAACATTTCCCGCCCCAATCAAAACGATTCTTTTATCTGTCATGTTCAAATGCAATATTTTTAGGTTTTATCTTTCCCTCTCTTAACAAGAGAAGCAATCGGTGGCACGCCTGCCGTATATCTTCATGAAACGTCGTCGCCACTAAAACCAGTCTTTTATCCCGAAATTCCAAATGAGTATACCCTTCTTCTTTTTCCGTTCCAATCAATATCAAATCCCCTCCGGGGATGAACGCATGCGTCATCTGATTGCGTAATTTATCGTATAAAAGATTGTTTTCATTCAATAACCGGTATCGTCCCCCAAACAAATAGCGGACAGCCTGCGCAAACCTCCGGGAAGACTGGCCTTTTGCTTTCATTGGTTTCTGATCCAGGAAACCACCCAACACCTCGATAATCTGTCCCATAATCACAAAATTCATGTAAGAAAGAGAAGCTTTCTGCAATTTATCCAATTCCTCCAAAATAACCGAAGATAAAAAGGTCTCGATTCTTTCTATTTGCGCCTGTTTTTCCATAAGTGAGCCAAAAATAACTCAAATAAATGAAAAGTACGAATATATCTAATGTCTATTTCGTAATTTTGCCCCTAAATTAAAACAGCATGCTGATAAATAATATTGCAACGGATTCGACCAGCTTTTCAGAAAATATTCTAGAAAACGGTTTGAGTATATACGAGGTTATCCGAGTTTTCAGAGGAACTCCCATTTTTCTAAAAGACAATCTATTACGATTGGATAATTCATTGAAAAAATCAAATATTCATATTGACATACAAAATCTTCATCTCCCGGATAAGCTAAATCGCCTTATCCGTTTGGAACATCTGGAGGAAGGCAATATCAAGTATGTTCTTCATTTCCTGAATAATCAAACGAATGAGTACCTCTATGTTATCCCTCATTCATACCCCTCCCGGGAAGCCTATCAACAGGGCGTAAACACCATTACCCACGAGGCTGTAAGAGTTAATCCGGAAGTCAAATACCTCAATCCGGAATTGCGTGCAACAAGCGACCGCCTAATCAAAGAAAACAATGTTTATGAAGTGATTTTAGTTGACAACGACGGATGCGTAACCGAAGGCTCCCGTTCCAACATCTTCTTCATACAGCAAAATACGCTTTATACAGCGCCCTATACAGATGTTCTTCCGGGTACAAGCCGTAAAAGGGTTTTTGACATCTGTAAAACGGAAAAAATCGAAATTGTTGAGAAAAAAATCAAACTTGACACCCTATCCGACTATGAAGCCGCTTTCATTACGGGAACTTCTCCTTTAATCCTTCCCATCCGGCAAATAAATTCCATTTCTTATAAAACCTCACATCCTTTATTACGCCGACTTATGCAATTGTATTTTACTCTTTTGGAAAGAATAGATTAAGAACTTTTATATAAAAATAGTTTTATTTTCAAACATCTTTTTTTAATATTGCAAATATAATTCGTTGATATAATACGATTTGCAATGAGTAAAACTACCGGAATAAAATATGTCATTTTACTTACCGTTATAGTTGTCATCGTTTTTACCAAGCCGTGGAAGTTGTATTTTTCAGAGGATATCCAAGCCTCTTCCCTGTCTGAAGCTGAAAGTTCCACCCTCATGCCACGCAAGCTAATCCCTGCTTCTGAAATATTTCGCAATAGTTTTTCCGAATTGCCTGAAACGCAAAAAATGGATCACATCATTGAGCGTTTTATGAAAAAATGGGAAATCCGGGGTGCTTCTTTTGCTTTAATGAAAGACGATAAATTATTGTATGCCAAAGGATATGGATTCGCCGATGATGAGTTGCAGATTCCTACCGAGACACATCATATTTTCCGTATTGCTTCTATTTCCAAATTAATTACGGCTGTCGGAATCATGAAACTAATTGAAGACGGAAATTTACATTTGAATGATTTGGTATTCGGGCCGGACGGCATATTAAACGATACTATGTATAACCAAATCCGCGATTCGCGCATCAAGACAATCACCGTAGAACATTTACTCCGCCACCAGGCCGGTTTTTCCACCAATTACGGCGACCCGATGTTTTGTTCCGTTGATATTGCTAAAAAAATGAACGTAACCCCGCCTGCCGATCTTAATACAATTATCCGTTTCGTATTATCCCGCCGCTTACGTTATACACCAGGAACGTCAACCGCCTATTCCAATGTAGGTTATGGAATTTTATCTAAAGTTATTGAAAAGGTGTCCGGAGAAACTTATGAAGAATACATTCAAAAGAATATATTACATCCCGCTGGTTGTTTCGATATGCATTTGGGGAATAACCTATACGAAGACAAACATAAACATGAAGTAAGGTATTACGAAACAGCTACGGAAGAACTGATACCCGCCTGTGACGGAAGTAAACGCTTAGTTCCCAAATATTACGGAGGTAATAACCTCGAAGCTCTTTCGGGTGCAGGTGCTTGGGTGGCTTCCCCGATAGAATTGCTTCGTTTTTTAGCCGTAATAGACGGCCATCCTCAAATTGAAGACATTTTAAAACCGGAAACCATTACCCAAATGACCACATTTACCTTAAATGCCCTGCCTATCGGCTGGATGCACATTTCTTATAAAGGTGACTGGTCCCGTACCGGAACACTTTCCGGCACAAGCGCTTTGATGAAAAAACAGCACAACGGCTATTCCTGGGTTTTTGTAACCAATACCAGTTCCTGGAAAGGCTCTAAATTTCCTTCCTATATCGAGCAAACCATACAAAACGCATTAGCTACCGTAACGGAATGGCCGGAAAAAGATTTATTTGAACTTCAAATTTTCAACCAACAAGATTACTTAGTAGAACGTTAAGTTAAAAAATGAATCTTTTTCTTTGATTTTATCTTTCAATTTGCAATTTTTGCATAAAGAAAAATTCATTTATTAAACTTCTGTGTTCATGATTTACCGTATTTTGGCAATTAATCCCGGTTCAACTTCAACTAAAATAGCGTTATTTGAAAACGAAAATCAAGTCTTCATAAAAACCATACGCCACTCTGCAGAAGAAATCGGAAAATTTGCCAATATCAGTTCTCAATTTACATTTCGTAAAGAATTGATACAAAAAGAACTGCAAGAAGCCGGTATTGCTCTTGAAACAATCCATGCCATCGTCGGACGAGGTGGTTTAATTAAGCCTATAGAATCCGGTGTGTATGAAGTAAATACTGCCATGATACAGGATATGCAAACACCAGTCATGGGAGAACATGCCTCCAATTTAGGCGGCCTTATAGCCCATGAAATTGCCAAGGAGGCAGGCTCTCAAGTAAAAGCTTATATTGCAGATCCGGTAGTGGTGGATGAATTAAATCCCATCGCCAGAATCAGTGGACACCCTGCCTTCCCGAGGGTTTCTATTTTTCATGCACTCAATCAAAAAAGTATTGCCAGAACCTATGCCAAAGCTATCGGGAAAAAATATGAAGAACTGAATCTTGTCATAGCACATTTAGGAGGAGGTATATCAGTCAGTGCCCACCATTATGGAAAAGTAATAGATACCAATAATGCATTGAACGGTGACGGCCCATTTTCCCCCGAAAGAGCCGGTGGGGTGCCGGTAGGTGCTCTTGTCAAGCTCTGTTTTAGTGGTACGAAAACACAAGATGAAGTAAAAAAGATGTTATGCGGAGCCGGTGGTCTAGTCGGTTACCTGAATAGCAATGATGTCATAGAGATTGAAAAAAACGCTCTCTCCGATTCTCACTACCAATTGATTTGGGAAGCGATGTGTTATCAAGTAGCTAAAGAAATCGGTGCGATGGCATGTGTATTGGAAGGCCAAGTAGATGCTATTTTACTGACCGGCGGAATTGCCAACAGTAAAAAAGTTACCCAAGCCATTACTCAACGCGTCCAATTTATTGCTCCCGTAAAAGTTTATCCCGGAGAGGATGAAATGCGTGCTTTAGCTTTAAATGGCTTAATGGTTATGAAAGGCGAACTTGCCCCCAAAGTATATGCTTAATTTATACTTCCGTAATTTTTTCCAATTGTACATACCAGATATAGCCTTTTACATTTTTATACCCCATTTCTTTTAAAGAGGTACAGTATGAACGCACTTGCCTCAAATATTTATTTTCTTCAACGGCTCCAAACTTATAATCAATCACAACAGCCTGTTTGTTTTTAACAATTACTCTGTCCGGTCGTATTTTCGTGCTCCCAAGCAATAATACATCCCGTTCATTGATTACTTTATATTTATGGTCAAACCACTCTGCTGTAATAGGATCTGATAAATATTTACCTATTTTCTCGATATATATTCCTTTTTCCTGCTTGGTAATCATGCCGGATAAATACACATTGTATACAGCTTGTTCAATGTCTTCTATGTACTCTATCGACTTAAAAATTTCATGCAATAACTTTCCTTCGTCTATCGCAGACAGCGTATCGTTTTCTCCAGCATAATCCTGATGTTTATATTTTATGGAAATACGCCCTTCTGGATTAAAAACAGGATAATTGGTTAAGGTCATCGGGTCTGCTTTTTCAGGTAAAGACGCATTATACGCCTTTCTGCCATAAGACAGATTCATATTCTCATCAGTCTCACCAAGTATTGTTCCCTCATTTTTCAAGACCTGAAGTACTCTATAAACAAGTCCTCCCATATTGGAAAAAGAAGGTGTCCCGTCTTTGTTTATTTTAGGCATATACGGAAGAATATATATCTCCTTTTTCGCTCGGGTCAAAGCAACATAAAGCAAATTAAGATTATCGACATAGGATTTCAAATGCTCATCATAATAATCTTCATCAAAAACTGTATCCGCAAGACGAGAAGAATAATTCAACGGCACATAATCCAATTCTTTGAATTTCTCTTCTCTGTTCTTACACCAAATTCTACGTACCGGCCGCACACTGTCCAATTCCCAATTACAGAAAGGTAAAATGACATACTCAAATTCCAAACCTTTGGATTTATGAATAGTTAATATCCGGACAGCATCTACATTTTCAGAGGTAGACAATACCCGTTTAGGCAACTCTTTTTCCCACCATTCCAGGAAGAAATGGATGCTGTTTGAATTTGTCGCTTCATATTCAAAAATAATATCCTGAAATGCAATTAAATAAGGAACCTCTTCCCTTTTTTCTTTTAATTCAAAATTATCAATAATTGCCTCCACCGTTTCAAAAAGAGAGTACGACAATACTTTCCCCGTATTTATCGCAAATTTCCTGTCCATCAGAACAAACAATTCTTCCTCTCCAACAGTATTAAAAACTGCATCTACATCTTGTCTCTGCTCATTTTTAATGAATGTATTATACAAGTACAAAATAATTGCCTTGTTTACTAAATCATATGGAGCGATAAGATAACGTAAGATAGCCGTGATGAATTTCACAAAAGGAGATGAAAAAACATACAGGGAGTCATTGGATATAAAATCAATACGTTGATTATTCGTTTTATTATAATTCATGAGATAATCCGCAACAAAAGCTCCCTCCTTCCCATTTCTTACCAATATGACTATTTCCCCCTTCTTCCCACCTCTATCCAATATTGAATTAATCTCGGCCACCGCATTCTCCATAATGTTTTCGGCAGCTCCTTTCTCTTTTTGTTGCAGACCGAAATGGACATTGACAAATCCATTTTCCGTAGATTTTACGGTTTGTTTTATGTCGGCATAGACTTTCATTATTGTTTCAGACCAACGATTATCTTTTCCTGCCGCATTATCAAATAACTCCTTTAATACAGTTGCCGACCGCTCAAAAAACACATTATTGAAGGATACTATTTCCGACGCACTTCTCCAGTTGTTTTCCAAAACAACATTGTTCGCACCGAATTGCCGGAACTCTGTATCAATTCCGTCTGCTAATAAAGTCCAGTCCCCATTTCTCCAGCGATAAATACTTTGTTTCACATCCCCGACAATAAGTGCTTCATTTCCTTCCGACAAACTATTTACAACCAAAGGACGAAAATTATTCCATTGCATAGCTGAAGTATCCTGAAACTCATCTATCATCAAATGTTTATAATAATTTCCGACTTTTTCAAACAAAAATGAGGTGTCATTCCCGGCAATAAGAATATTTAAAATATGCGTTGTATCACTCAACAGCATAACACCTTTCTCTTCACAATAATTTCTAACTTCCTGATATAAGTCGCTCATCACCCCCAACTGATAGAGATTATTCAATATCTGACGAGCTGAAAGATAATACCTGCATTTCTCCTCATAAATCCGCACACACATTTTTAATTTTTCATTCAAAAGAGGATATACGGATTCTATTTTTTCTTTTACATACGCATCGCTATCTTTGGCAATCCATGAATCCATATTATCCACAGCCTTCAATGCCGTAGGAGTGATTTCATCATATTTTCGATTTCTAAGCTTATAAAAGTGAGCTGCACAACCTGTTTTATTTCCTCGAAAATCCCTTAAATCCAATCCCTCTTTTTCCATTATTCCAATGGCTTCATCACTAATAGCTGTTAATTCCGTCTCGTACTCTTGAATTATCGTTTGTAAGGATAAAGCATATTTTTTTAAAAATTCTTTATCTTGAAATTTCGATAAAACCAATGAATCAAAAAGCATATAATTCTCCCGAAATAACTCCTCTCCCAATTCAATAATCTTACCTTTTATACTCCATGATTTTCCATCATCCACACTTGTATCCATTAACCCTCCCAACCACGCTTTTAAGGAAGCATTCTGTTTTACTTCCTCTATGACTTTATCTACCGCTTTTAAAAGAATATAATCATTATCCAACTCCACATTGTATCCGGGAAATACCCCTAATTCCTTAGTAAAAGATTTTACGACGCGTTGAAAAAAACGATCAATCGTAGTAACAGAAATCTTGCCATAATCATGCAATAATAGCGTACGCAATAAAGTTGCACGATTGCGAAGTTCATCATCTGTAAATTTAAATTCTTTTTTTAATTCCGTAGCATAAGCACTCGGACGTCCCTCTGCCATCTCATGCACTTCCTTAATGATACGGAATTTCATCTCTTCTGTAGCCTTATTGGTAAAAGTAACGGCAAGAATATGTTTGTATTCGGAAGGAAGGGAAAAAATAATTTTAAAATACTGCATCGTCAAGGCAAATGTCTTTCCAGAACCTGCCGATGCCTTATAAACATTTAATTTAGACATAATTAATTTGGCGGAAATAAAAAAGGTCACAATTGATTCTCCAGAATGGAACAATCTTTTATCCTTTTTATTATTGTGTTCATATACTCTCTCAAATAATTTACATCAGCATTATTCACTTCAGTTTCACGTACAAGTTCTAATCCTTTTTGCAACATTTGTTTTGCCATCAAAAAATTTCCTTCTTCCTCATATAACCAAGCCAAATTCAAATATCCGCGTATAGCTTGCTTTGGAGACCTTTGTGTCACTGCTTCCCACAATTTTCTTGCTTGCTCATAATCATTTTGCAAAAAGAAAAAATCCCCCATTTTTAGTACTTTTTCTCCATTATATATTCGTCTCTTTACGGACTTCCAATACGGTCTTAAACGATGGGCATATTCGATACCGTTTCCTATTATCAATTCATTAATATACCCCACATCTATTCCTTCATTACTTATTCCCTCCATTATATCGTTTTTATAAAAAACGGAATCCAACATCAATCCTTTATTGCAATCATAGAGGCGTACCAACAAATCACATTCCACCTTACGCTCAGCAGCATTTACTATATAACCGATTTTTTCCAATGCAACGATATAATCCATGCCCAAATTAAGTCCTATTTCTTTTAAAATTTTTTCAGTAACAGGCAATGGTAAGGTATCAACCGATAGATATACTCTGTTTTTCCCTAAAATAAAAGGAAGGGAATCTTCTTGATTGTCATAAAAAGCAGTTTGCAGTGCCGTATAAAAGCTATAAGACAATTCATCATCAGATATTCCGGTATACTGATTCAATACGAAGGATGTGTCCGAAGCATGACGTATGTTGCGATCCCAAAATCCCAGCACTCGTTCTTTTTCTAAAGTATGTATTGCCGGTTCCAGAATTTCAACGCCAATAGTCCGATAGGTTGTGCAAGAGATACAACACAACAAGGCAAGAAAAAATGCCAATTTTAAAATTAACCGACATAATATTTTAACAGCATCCACTCTATACATACTAATAAAAGTAAAATAATGCCGGCCCATTCCAATTCGCCCAAATTCACATATCTTATTTCTGCTTTATACATCGGAGTAAATTGAGAATCGGTTGAAATTTGAGTGATAAGCTCATCAATGTCTGCATAAAAACAACTTTTACCCCCTGAATTATCTGCAATTTCCTGCATTAAACGAGCATCAGCTCTCATATCTTTTAATTCCGGATTTTGAGTCCTTACATAAAACACCCCTTTCTTCTCAAATTTTTCCCCTTTAAAATCTGTAGACAATTTATAATGGTATTCTCCCGCTGAGAGATTACCTAAATTTATACGATATTTATCCTCATTTCTATTTAAAAGATATTGGTATTCCTTGCCCTCAAATTCTAAAACTAAACGAACATCCGGAGTATTCACTAATTCATAGCTATCATTATATAGTTCAACATCTACCGAGATGTCCTCCGTCTCGTCATATAAAGCATTGATATCATGAATGAATCGGTCACTTCCTGTGCGTGAAACCAAATAATTAACCGTTTTATGAATCAACGTATTAAACAAATCATGATTCCCGTTTTCCTTATATGAAAATAATCTCCATTTCCATAATCCCTCTCCCCAGAAATAAGCCTGTTTGGCCTTGTTGTTACTATAAAAACTCATCATACCGTTTTCAGTAACCGTACTTTTTATTTTTTGTACAAACAAATTCTTTCCCGCATTTGTCTTAATTTGTCCGAAAGGTACAATCAGAGGAGGAAAATTCATAAAACCCCAAGCTTCTTCTTCTGTAAATCCGAAATAAGAAAAATTACGGTTATAAGCAGGCAAAGCATATTCATTCATTCCCGTTGTGAAGGAGACGCCATATTCGTTGGTATAACGGGAGAAATCAAGAATATTTTTTCGTCCTGTCAAAATATACCATACTGCAACATTGCGTTTTTCCGCCTCTTGTATAATTTTACGATAATTGGGATTTTCCGGTTGAGGATTATGCAATATAAAAAGGTTGGCTTGCAAATCCTTCAATGGTTTGGATAATTCCTGATGCGTACATTTATATACCCCCGACGCCTCAACAGCAGAGGTAATAGCTGCGATATCCGGATGCGGTGCTGTATAATAAATGGCAATATCTCCCGAATGATCCAATATATTCACATATACAGTAGCTTGATTATTCTCTCTGCTTTTTTCTATAAAATTTGTTTCCAATTCTACCGTATAACGAACCACACCCTTTTTTCTTGCTTCGACATCAAAAACGACATCCGTTATATAATCATCCCTATCAACCGTCAGTTCTTTTTTTCCTATAATACGGTCATCTTCTTTCAATAAACAAATCAATTTTTCCCCTCGTTGTTTCCAGGCGGCGATCTCTACTTTTATTGGAAAAATGGTATGAAGGAAATTAAATTTATCATATATAACTTCCTTTATATAAACATCCGGAACCTCTGTCGTGTCTCCTAACACCACCGTATAAACAGGATAAGAATTTACCTGGTAACGAGGATTCATACCATGATTATATCTTCCGTCACTCAATAACAACACGCCTTCCGGTTTCCTAGTCAGATATTGATTATCAATGTAATCAAACAACCCCGTAATATTTGTATGATGTTCCGAAAACGTAAAGTGTTCATTCTTTTCCGCCTTTTTACCAAAGGTTAGCCATTCCACGGAAAAACGATCATACAACGGTGCCAATTGTTTTTTTAAAGACGCTTCGTATTCATGGAGAAAATACAAAGAGTCCTTAGTATTCAATAAAGACATTGAATTATCTTGAGCAACAAGTAACAATGGTTTTTCCTTAATTGTTTTCGTTAATTGCAACGCAGGTTGCAGCAATAAAAAAAACAGAATAAAAACAACTAAGAAACGTAGAAAAGAAATAAGAATATTAATGACGACAGGAATATCCGGCAATTTTGAGATTTTTTTAAACTTTAACCTTGCAACTCCCACCGATAATATAAGTATGGGAATAACCCACCATAAAGAGTATTCAAATATCACCTGATTCTTTTTTAATTTCAAATTGCAGAGTTACCATTATTTAATAAACGGCAAACCCTGCAATTCAAAAATAATTACATATTCATTCCTCCACAAACATGAATTACCTGTCCTGTAACATACCGGGACAAATCGGAAGCCAAGAACAGACATACATCTGCAATATCTTCCGGTGTACCACCCCGGCGAAGCGGAATTTTAGCAGCCCACTCTTTTCTTACCTCTTCTGGCAACTGCGCCGTCATGTCTGTAATAATAAAACCAGGAGCAACAGCATTAGCACGGATATTACGTGAGCCCAATTCTTTTGCAACACTTTTGGTAAAACCAATAATCCCTGCTTTTGAAGCGGAATAATTAGCTTGTCCTGCATTTCCACTCACGCCGACTACAGAACTCATACTAATAATAGAACCGGATTTCTGTTTCAACATAATTGCAGAAACAGACTTTGTGAAATTAAATACGGATTTCAAATTCACATTTATCACAGCATCCCACTGTTCCTCCGTCATTCTCATCAACAACGTATCTTTGGTAATACCAGCATTATTTACCAAAATATCTATTCTTCCGAAATCTTTTGCTATCTCTTCAACGGTTGCTGCTGTCGCAGTAAAATCAGCCGCATTGGAAGCATACATTTTAGCTTTTACACCACAAGCCGCAATTTCTTTTTCCGTCGCCTGTGCAATTTCATCATATCTTAAATCTGTAAAAGCAACATTGGCGCCTTGATTAGCAAAAGCTAATGCAACCGCTTTACCGATACCCCTTGAGGCACCTGTAATCAAAGCGGTTTTTCCTTCTAATAACTTCATAATTTAAGTTTTATTTAAAACTGATTGTTAGACTTTCAAACCGGATTTTCCGGTTCTCTATTGTTTCAGCAGCCAAAGATAAAGAAACAAATTGAAATTAAATTGTCATATCTGAAAAAACAATCACTAATATCTGTCGAAAATTATCCTCGTTTTTAGTGTTTTTTTACCCCATCTCTTGATTTTTTATATTTTTGAGAAAAAACACAGTTATTTTTCATTTTTTTATCTAAATTTGTTTCGTTTCTGAATGCAAAGATTCTAGAATAAAAATTATAAACATAATAACATGCTGAAATCTTACAATTTCCCTAGTGTATACGAAGCTACCAATCAGGAGCTGAGTAATATAGCTGAAAATATCTTAGATGGTATAAAGCTTAATGTTGATGATACGGATTATATCGTTGGTAATCTCGCGTTGGTAGAAGGGTATTCTCCTCATAAAAATATCAATCCCGCTCCTACTGATGACGAATACAAATTATTAGCTAATGCTGCTTTATTATTGACACAACCGAAAGGAGAAGAAGAAATTTATCTGACGACAGGTTTCCCATTCTCTACTTATATGCTGTATCGGGATAAAGGCATGGAAATACTGCAAGGTCGCCATATCATCAATTACGATGCATCTACGTTTGGCGGTCCTGCCAATGCTAAACGCGAAGTTAATGTCGGCAAAGTAGATATTATACCCGAAATTTTAGGATGTACTATTGCCATTCGGGAAGGCGAACTACAAGAAAGAGATAATTTCTTTATTGTCAGTTTAGGATACGGTACGTGTGAAGCGGTTGTTAGTACCCGCGCGGGTATTATCAATCGTTCTGCTATCAGTACACACGGTTTACGACATGCAGTAAATTTGTTATCCAACGAATTGGCTAAAAATTTCTATTTGAATTTAAAAACAGAGCATCAGATTGATGTGGCATTCCAACAAGGACATATTACAGTAAATCGTGTAAAACACAATATATTGGATATTCGGGAAAAAGTGCTTAGAATGTACTACAACGAAATCATTGCTCCCAATCTTCGCAAAGCATTTACAGATGATGATTTCAATAAGTGCACCAAAATGTATCTCGTAGGAGGTGGTGCCCTTTATCCTGAAATGATAGAATGCTTCAAAGAAGAATTCGGAGAATTTGTTTCTGTTGAAGTATACCCAGAACCGGAAAAATGTGCCTCTCACGGATATTGCCTGAATTCAAAAATAAAATCGGGCGCCAATAAAGCTGCTATTCCCAATAATGTGGAAGCAAGTGAAATCAAAATTTTCCGTAATCCACAATTAGCAGTCGGTATGGATATTGGGAATGCCAATACTTGCGTTACCATTTATAAAGACGGAGAATAAAACATTTATACACATGATGTAAAAGAGTTGTTCCTGCCGGAGCAACTCTTTCTTTTAGAAGACTATAAAAATAAATTTTAAATAATATCTTATGGAATTATTAGAGAAAATTAAAGAAAACGCCCGGAAGTATAAAAAGAGAATCGTTTTAGCAGAAGGGACGGAAGAACGAACCTTAAAAGCTGCAGATGAAATTTTGCGGGAAGGTTTGGCTCAATTAATCTTATTGGGTAATCCGACAGAAATTTTAGCCATTGCTGAAAAATTAGGATTAAAACATATCAACGAGGCAACATTAATCAATCCTCAGGAACACGATAAAAAAGAAACTTATGCCAACTTACTCGTCGAATTAAGGAAAAACAAGGGTATGACGAAAGAACAGGCATTAAAATTAGTCGTTGATCCCTTATACTTGGCCGTTCTGATGATTAAAAACGGTGATGCCGATGGAGAAGTGGCAGGAGCTATTAATGCAACAGGTGATGTATTGCGTCCAGCCTTTCAGATTGTAAAAACAGAACCCGGTATTTCTGTTGTATCGGGAGCATTTTTAATGCTGACCAACAACCCTGCTTTTGGTGACAATGGCTTACTCGTTTTTGCCGATTGTGCCGTACATCCGAATCCGACAGCGGAAGAGTTGGCTCAAATAGCTATTGTTACAGCTCGTACTGCTAAAAATATTGCAAAAATAGAACCTCGCGTTGCGATGCTAAGTTTTTCAACAAAAGGATCTGCAAAAAATGAAATGGTAGACAAAGTTGTTGAAGCAACAAAATTAGCCCAACAGATGGCTCCAGATGTTAATATCGACGGGGAATTACAAGCAGATGCTGCAATTATTCCTTCCGTTGGAAATCTGAAAGCACCAGGAAGTCCTGTTGCAGGAAAAGCTAATGTGCTTGTATTCCCGACATTGGAAGTCGGCAACATCGGCTATAAATTAGTACAACGTATCGCTGGAATTGAAGCCGTAGGGCCTATCTTGCAAGGAATGGCTGCTCCGATTAACGATTTATCCAGAGGCTGCTCTGTAAGCGATATTGTAAATATGGTTGCCATTACCGTTAATCAAGCAGCTGGATTAACCAAATAAAGAAAATGATATTATGAATATATTAGTATTAAATTGCGGTAGCTCCTCTATAAAATACCAATTATTAGACATGTCTGAAACCCCTCTTTTGCTGGCTAAAGGACTTGTTGAAAAAATAGGGCTACCCATGGGTAATTTCACCCATAAGCCGGAAGGAAAAGAAAAATTAACAATTGAACAACCTATTGCAGACCATGCTATTGGTATGAATTTGATATTAAAAGCTCTTGTTGATGAAAAGCATGGAGTAATCAATTCATTAAATGCAATCAAAGCCGTTGGACATCGTATCGCACATGGAGGAGAATATTTTTCTCACAGTGTATTAATTACTGATGATGTTAAGAAAAAAATTCAGGCTTGTTGTGAAATAGCACCTTTACACAATCCTGCTCACTTAAAAGGTATTGAAACAATGGAAGGTCTTCTTCCCCAAATTCCTCAAGTGGCAGTTTTTGATACCTCATTTCATCAAACACTACCGGAAAAAGCCTTTATTTACGGTATCCCCTATGAATATTATACCAAATATCATATACGCAAATACGGATTCCACGGAACCTCTCACAAATTCGTTGCAGAAAAGGCCTGTCGGATTTTAGGTTGGGATATCACAAAAAAGAAAATTATCACCTGTCATTTAGGCAATGGAGCCTCTATTACTGCTATAAACGGAGGTAAATCTGTTGACACCTCCATGGGATTTACTCCGGTAGCTGGTTTGGTTATGGGAACCCGTTGTGGAGATATCGATTCAGGTGCATTACTTTATATTTGTGATAAAAAAGAACTTTCTCCTGCAGAAGCAGTAAAACTGACAAATAAAGAATCCGGAGTATTCGGTATTTCCGGTGTATCTTCCGACTTTCGGGAATTAGAAGCAGCCGTTGAAGAAGGTAATAAAAGAGCAGAATTGGCATTAGAGGTATTTATTTACAATGTAAAAAAATACATCGGTGCTTATGCTGCTGTCTTGAACGGTGTTGACTTAATCATCTTTACAGGAGGAATCGGAGAAAACAACATAAAAGTCCGCCAAGCAATATGTGAGGAACTTTCTTACCTCGGTGTCGACTTTGACTCAAAAGCCAATCAAGTACGTGGAGAAGATAAAATCATCTCCACTCCGGATTCCAGAACGCTGCTTATGACTGTTACTACCGATGAAGAATTAGTTATTGCTACCGATACACTGAAATTAGTAAAGTAAATGATAACCAGTGTGCAAAAAAATAGCAACCTTTTTAGGTTGCTATTTTTATTTACTATCTTTTCTAATCTTCATTAGTCAAAATTAGAAACAGGAGTAACACCATCTTGGCCTGCTACAATTTTATAATAATTTCCCTCTAAAAACAAATTACCTCCGGTAGATGAATAAGCTGCAACTACAGCTACAAGTAACTCTGTTTCTTGTGTTAAATTAGATATTGTTTCAAAAGGTAAAAAAGTCCCTGAAATACTATTGTCATCCACATTAGTTGTTGTTGTCCAAGAATAATATCCCGAATTTATTCTATAAAACCCCTCCTTTCCCCCAAAGCCGACAAGAACATAAGCAGTAGTACCATCTACTTTTTTCCATGTTGCTGTAAGTTTTCCTCCTTTATACTCTAACGGCTCTACAATAGTCAAATCCCCTAAACCTTTATCAATCTTCAACTCAAACGACTTTTGAGCTACATTTCCTTTTTCATCCTGTGCAGAAATCAGATAAGTTCCATTACAATTTGACAAAGGTCCCCAAATCATTTGAGATTCATAAATACCTTCCCCTAACTTATACAAGAATACAAGATCATAAGTATTTCGACGAAGAGAAATCTCCTGAACAGTTCCATATGAAGCAACTACAGCGGCATAGGTTGCAAACTCTTTTCCTCCATACTCATTATTTTTTTGAATCACATAAGCATTTCCAACAACCTGAAAATCCGGATCATCAGAATCCACACAACTGCTCATGGCAACTCCTAAAGCTCCCGTGAGTAATATCATTTTTATAAACTTCAACATTTTCATACTCCTTTGTTATTTAAATTATTTATATCGGATGACGAATATCCGTAATTTTTCCCACTATTACAAATAGATTAAAAAATATTACAAGTTATTAAGAACTTGGTTATTGCATCATATCTGTCAATTTGCGTAACACCCATACACAGGCTTTCACTTCTTGAGGTGCGATAGTAAACGTTAAATCGGTATGTACCTGCTCCTCTAACTGTGTCAAAATCTTTTGTGCCTCAACTCCTTTATCAGTCAATACGACAAAATTATTCCTCCTGTCTTCTTTCCCCATTTTTCGCTGCACATAGCCCCGTTTACAAAGCGTATTCAATAGCTTCGTTACATTATATTTACTCTTCTCTAACTTTTGGGAAATAGTTTGCTGATTAACATTATCCCCCTCCCAAAGTACTTGAAGCAACTCATACTGTTCCCTACTCAAATCATAACCGGCACGCAGAAAGGTCTTATTTAACGTCTTTGTATATCCTCTTTCCGCTTTACTCAAGTAACTTACTAATTCTCTAATATCATTCATGATTACGTTGCATTTTATACTGTTTGCAAAAATATGTTTTTTCTGAGAATTCCGCAGCATTTATTTTTGAATATCCTCGTCAAGTACTTGCAAATAAGCTTTCAATAAATATTCATTATTCCCCGATGTATCTCCCATTATTATCTTTCGGCTCTTTAAATCCATGACAGTCACACCGTTGTCCGTCACAACAGCACCAGCATTCGCTGTACTGTAATAAGCAAAAGGCACCGCATCTTTTGCTAATAAATTTTTGCTGAACCTATACTGGCTATGAGAAATATCCAATTGAGCCAAAAGTGTAGCAACCACATCCGTTTGAGAACCAATTGTCGATATAACCGTATCCCTCACATTCAAAGCTCCCCCCGCAAAAATCAACGGAATATGAAATGTTTCCGGTTCATAATAAAGATGCTTTTTTATTGCTATCGTTCCGTGATCTGCCACCAATACTAACAATAAATTATCCCACATTCCAGCTTCCTTAACTTGTCTGATAAACTCACCGATACATCGGTCAGAATAATAGATAGCATTCAAAAAACGCTTATCCTTACTCTCTCCCGCAATCTTTGTTTCCATCGGCACGTCAAAAGGTTCATGACTGCTCATATTAAATGCCATAAACATAAAAGGATGAGAAGCTTGGGTCATATCTTTAAATAAGCGTTCAAACATAAATTCATCATGCATCCCCCATTTAAATGTAGTCTTCTTAGCCTCTCCAGAAAAATCACTTTCCGTCACCATATCTTGAAAACTCATAGTTGCCAACGCACGGAAACCGGCAAAATTCACATCTCCGGCATAATAAAAACACGTATGATACCCCTCCTTCTCCATATCTTTTGGGAAACGCGGGTGACGCTCCATTTTAGTGGGATATTTCAATAACGGATAATTGGGATAGCTTGGATAAGCACTTACTACACCTGCCATTCCCCGGTCCGAACGATTCCCTGTCGCATAAATATTAGAAAACAATACCCCCTCCCTAGCCAATTGATTCAGTTGCGGAGTAGCCTCCTCATTGCCTCCTAAAACACCTATTGCATCTGCAGTAAAACTTTCCAACAAAAGAACCACCACATCCGGACGCGGAGTCTTCAATAATCGTAACATAGTATCTCCTGTATGGTAAAGCTTATCCACCGCCATATGTGCCTCTGCATTATCCATGAACTGATAATTTCCATTCAAGCGATTGGCATGCGTTACTTCATACATGAAATTCCATACCGGATTTATAGCTGATTGATTGACATACATATTTGTTTTATGGAAAAAAACAAAGCTGCTGTTCATCGGTGCAACATTTAAACCACCCCGTATAGGAATAATCAACACACCTCCTATCGCCAGAAATACCAAAGACAACCAATATTTACCTGTCGTATAAACAAGCTGTTTTCCAATATACTTTGCATACACGCCATAAGAAAAAACAGCAAGTAACAACCATAAAACTACTAACAGGACAATCAACCCATTGGATATGGATGCCAATGCTTCCTTGGGGGTTCGCATATACCCCAATACTGTCGCATCAATATGGTATCCCCAATTTTGGAAGAGTTCCCAATCCGATGTGGCTATCAACCAGAAAAGCAACACCAAACCTCCGGATAAGCAAGAAAACATCCGCCGA
Organism: Odoribacter lunatus; assembly: GCF_943193135.1. GTDB lineage: Bacteria > Bacteroidota > Bacteroidia > Bacteroidales > Marinifilaceae > Culturomica > Culturomica lunata. Next base: position 40,932 of record NZ_CALPCZ010000010.1, on the reverse strand, counting down.
ATAATCCAATCCTTTACATAAGGAGAAAATGCCATAACGACCGTTGAAAGTAATAAAATATATCCTCCCAACGACACATCCATAGGCAATCCCTTATAAATAATCCGGATATACTCCGAAACAGTAACTCCGTCCCTTCCTTGATAAATAAAAAAAATAACTTTAGCAAAAACAGAAACGAGAATCCAAAATAAATAATATTTCAGTAAAAATAAAATCCGCGAACGCATACTTAAGTCTTATGCTGCTTCTTTTTGGCAGCCGGAAACAATACATTATTTAAAATCAACCTATACCCTGGGGACTGCTTGTGCAAATCCAATTCCGTCACAGGATCTCCCACTAAATGCTGATAATCCTCCGGATCATGTCCGCCATAAAATGTCCATGTGCCTTTACCACACTCACCATGAATATACCGTGCTTCATTGGCAGCCTTATTTTCTCCCATAATCAACACACTCGACTTAATCAAATCCTTTTTAAAAGCCGTTGTTTGTCCCATAAAACCTTTAATAACATTCTCATGATTTTGGCACAACATCGTCGGCACAGGATCCCATTTGGCTGAAAATTCAAACAACACAAAATAATCTTCCCGTTCCGGAATTTTACGGCTATCCGTAACATCAATATCCGAATATTCATAAACATTCGGATTCATTTCAAGTGTGAAATTTTGAAAAGCAAACGTCTTGGAAAAATCCAGCTTTGCCTGAGCTTCCGGATCTGCGGGGTCTCCATCAAATACGGAAGAACAAATATCAACATTCATGGCAGCCAAAGCAATATCATACGTATCTGTAGCCGAACACATGGCAAACATAAAACCGCCAGCCTCTACATAATCATGTATCTTACGCACTACGGCCTTTTTTAATTCAGAAATTTTGGAATAACCATATAACTTGGCTGTTTCCATATTTACTTTTTCTTCTTCTTTATACCAATCCAAATGCCTATAATTCCGATAAAATTTTCCTAACTGTCCAGTAAAATCCTCATGGTGCAAATGTAGCCAATCATACTCTTTCAATTTCCCATCTAACACTTCTCGGTCATATACCACGTCATACGGGATTTCAGCATAAGTCAAGGCCAATGTTACGGCATCATCCCACGGCTTCTTCTCCTTGGGGGAATAAACGGCAATCTTAGGTGCCTTCTCAAGCTTTATTGCATCAGCATTTACCTCCGGTGAAGAAATTTCTGCCAATATACTATTCAAACGGCTTCCGGGTATCGTTTCAAAAGCGACACCTTTCAATAAACAATCCGTCCGCGTTTCCGCAGTAAAAGGCAAAACAAAACTCCCTCCTCGATAATTAATCAACCACTGTATCTCATATCCGTTTTTCAAGGAATGATAAGCTATACCATACGCCTTTAGATGATTTGTCTGAATTTCATCCATTGGAATTAAAATATGATTCGCCTTCATTCCTTCCCATACTAACATCAATATCAACCAAAACCAAAGCTTCATAACATTTCTCCTATCTTTTAAACTTAAAATGGAGCTTCATTGCTCAAATTCACTTTACTATCAAATGTCCTTGTTGATTCATCAAAACCAGAATCCAACGCCGGTACCGGATCATCATTCAACTTAGAACTGAATGTCTGTGTTACCAATTCCCCGGTAGAACTATCGGAATGGAAAGGTGATATACTCTCTAAATCACAAAAACGAGTCAATTCGCTGATAAAGCGCAATTGTATTTCCCCAACCGCACCATTACGATGCTTGGCAATAATAATATCGGCAATCCCCTTTAAACTCATTCCTTGTGCATCAGTCATTATACCGTATTTTTCAGGACGGTGAATAAACAACACCATATCGGCATCCTGCTCGATGGCACCTGATTCACGCAAATCCGACAACATCGGTTTCTTGGCATCCCCAGTCCTCAATTCCACACCACGATTCAACTGAGACAATGCTATAACAGGTATATTCAATTCTTTTGCAATAATCTTCAATTGACGGGAAATCAAACTCACCTCCTGCTCCCGGTTTCCCCGCATATCGGCCCCTGCCGTCATCAGTTGCAAATAGTCTATGATAACGACCTTTATATCATGTTTCTGTTTCAAACGACGACACTTCGCCCGTAATTCAAAAATAGATAACGCCGGCGTATCATCTACATAAATCGGTGCACTAATCAAAGACTTGATTTTACTATGCAGATGTATCCACTCGTCTTCTGTTAAACGTCCATTCTTAATTTTCTCCGAACCCAATCCCGTCTCACTTGCAATCAAACGATTAACCAATTGTACAGAAGACATTTCCAAAGAAAATAAAGCAATCGGCTGTTGAAAATCTACAGCCATATTCCTTGCCATAGAAAGTACAAAAGCCGTTTTCCCCATGGCTGGACGAGCTGCAACAATGACCAGATCTGACTTTTGCCATCCCGAGGTTACTTCATCCAACGCCGTATAACCTGAAGGTATACCACTAATCCCATCCGGACGTTTTCCGGCAGCCTCAATTCCTCGAATAGCCTCCTCTATCACCGGAGCAATCTCCATGGTATCCTTACGGATATTCCCATCGGCAATATCAAATACCAATTTTTGGGCATTATCCACTAAATCTGCCACATCCGTCGCTTCATCATAAGCCATTTCTTGTAACTCAGTACAGGCACCTATCAATTGCCGCTGAATATATTTCTGTACGATAATCTTGGCATGAAACTCTATATGAGCAGCGGAAGCCACCCGCGAAGTCAATTGTGACAGATAATAATACCCTCCGACTTGCTCAAGTTCTCCGGTAGATTTCAACTTTTCACTCACAGTCAGCAAATCAACCGGATCATCACTGATAAACAATTGATGAATCGCTTTAAAAATCCGCTGATGCGCATCTTTGTAAAAACACTCCGGTTTTAGCAAATCACCTACAATCGCAAATGCATCTTTTTCCAACATCAACGCACCCAACACAGCTTCTTCCAAATCTACTGCCTGAGGAGGAAGCTTACCGTATTCTGATGACACATCCCTGCGGGCAACTTTATTATACTCTGTCTTCTTCGCCATAAATGATAACTCCTGTTACAATCCTAATAAATTCTTTGCAGTTTCAACAGCAGAAGTCGTAATCTCACTTCCGCTAATCATACCAGCAATTTCCTTAATCCGCTCTTCATCATCCAATTTCTTTATTCGCGAAATCGTATGATGCAAATCATCCTCTTTATATACTTTCAGATGACATCCTCCGGCTGCGGCAATCTGTGGTAAATGGGAAATACTTACAACCTGCATTCGGGAAGCCATTTCCCGCATCATCTGTGCCATACGGTGAGCAACCTCTCCGGATAATCCGGTATCAATCTCATCCAGAATAATTACCGGTAAATGTTTGGTGCGGGATAAAATATACTTCAAAGACAACATTACACGGGAAATTTCTCCTCCCGAAGCCACCTTTGAAATCTCTCCGGGTTGCTGATTTTTATTAGCTGCAAACAAAAACTTCACGTCATCCTTGCCGGTAAACGTATATTCTCCTGTATCCTCAATGGAAACAACAAACTCGGCATGACGAACTCCCAAATCAACCAACATCGATTTCATACAATCACAAAGCTGTTGTCTGCAACAAACTCTTAAATCATGAATTTTATCTGCCAACATGCTCATTTCTCTCTCCAACCCGCTTAACTCCTCTTCCAATAATTTTATCTTATCGGAATATCCCTGTATACCATCCAACTTTCCAACGATATCTTCCCGCACTTGCAACAACTCTTCTACACCCTCCACCTTGTATTTTAGCGTTAGCTCATAAATCACATTCAATCGCTCTTGAATAGCCTCAATCCGCCGAGGATTATACTCCACATCCTCTGCTTTATGCTCTGCCTCCTCCGCCAAATCCTTCAATTCAATAATCACACTTTCCAGACGCTTCTCATAACTGTGCACATCCTTTACATTCTCTTTTAAAGCTGCCAAACTATTCTTACTATTCTTCAACACCGTTATCACCGCCAGCTCCGTATCCCTCAAATCATAAGTCATACGCCCCAAAACAGATTTTATCGTTTCAGCATGGGAAAGCAGCGACAACTCTTCTTCCAACTCTTCCTGTTCCCCTTTTTTCAACTGGGCTTCATCCAACTGGGCTAATTGAAAACTCAAATAATCTTTCTCTTTATCGGCAGTCAGTGCAGCTTCTTTTAAAAACGCCAATTCCGTTAAACACTGTTTCCTTCTATTGAATTTTTCTTGATAAACTTCCAAATATTCCTTATTCCCGCAAAAAGCGTCAAGCATATCAATTTGGTATTCGGGACGTCCCAACAACAAAGACTGATGCTGCGAATGAATATCTATCAGAAAACTACCGAACTCCTTCAACAACTTGTTATTAACCGGTGTATCATTTATAAAACCACGAGACTTTCCATCGGCAGCAATCTCTCTACGTACAATTACACTCTCGGTATAATCCAATTCATTCTGCTCGAACCACCCCTCCAAAGCATACTCTTTTACATTGTATGTAATTTCCACCACACACTTTTTATCTTTATCCAATAAAACCGATACATCCGCCCTTTGCCCCAATGTCAGACCGATTGCCCCCAAAAGAATTGACTTACCTGCACCGGTCTCTCCGGTAATCACGGTAAATCCTTTTTCCAAGACAATATCCGTCTTATCTATCAACGCATAATTACGTACACTTATATTCTCTATCATACCCTTTAATTCGTTTTATTTTCAAGGAGAACCGAATATTTCGACATATTCGCCGGATTTACTTCCGACACGATATTGTACACCCGTTTCCGCTCATCGGCAAAAGCCGGTTTGAAAATATTTACTATCTCATCCGACTTCGCATCAAAAAACACCTGCATAATATATGAATTAGGCTTGCTTCTGTGTGCCTTCTGCAACAATTCCAACGCCGTTAATAACTCCAGACGCCCATCATTCACATTATCAGCCATAACATCCAATCCCAACCGATGATACCTGTAAATACACTCCCGTACAGAAGCATAACTCCTGTCCTGCAAATTATTTATCAACCAATAACGATTCCTGCGGCCCTCAAAGGACTTCCAACCGCTTTCCCTGGCATTTTGGCATTGTGCGACAATATTTTCCGCCTTATTAAAAAACTCATTGCCACCAACCAGAGAAAAACTGTCATAATCCAACCCTAATATTATATAAGCATAATACGCCAATAAATTAACCAATTCGGTATTTTGCCCGGACTCATTAAACTCCAGCGACTCAAACTCCCGGTACTTAAAATCAATATCATTATCTTTAAAATTCAATAAAACAGTATTGTACGAGGAATTATAAACCGGGCGGCTAACCCTCACCTGCAAAGAACCTTTAAACTCATCTCCTCCGATTTGTTCCTCCAAGGTAAATAACAGGCTCGCCTCAATTCTCTCATCATAAGAAAAAACATTGGAAGACCAACGCCGGTTATTCATAAACTCATACATATCCCGCTGCATATTCGTAAACATGTCACGATTCGTCCCTTGTATCTTCTGAGTCGAAACCGAAATATTACAACGCAACTCCTGAGCCCCGCAGACGCACGACATCCCGCACCATATACAACAAACGAAAATCCACTTCTTCATATATAAACGTTTAAAGTCTACAAATATACGCTTTTCTCCTAATATGCTCATTGAAGTTTTACCTAAAATTCTTAATAAAACTATATTCGCGACCTGCTATTTTTTTCATTTTTTTTCTACTTTTGCACCGTTAAAAATTATAGTTCTTCACAGAAATGACAAGCAGAAGATTAATTCGGATTAAAGTTTTACAACTGCTTTACTCTTACATCAAAAAAAGCGACGTATCACAAGCGGAAATCGAACGCGAATTAGTAAAAAGTATTGAGAAAAGTACAGACTTATATTTTCAAATATTTTTACTGCTAATAAATCTCAGACAGAAAGCATTCATAAAAATTGATATGGCGCGCAACCGGCATTGCGCCTCTGAAGCAGATCTTCATCCTAACACACGTTTCATTGATAATCCTATTTTCCCTGTTATAGAGAAAAACAAAAAATATCAATACTACTTGCAAAACCATCCGCTTTCGTGGAATGATGCACCGGAAGTTGTCAATAAAATATTCGAGGAATTAGTGGCGTCACAATACTATCAACTCTACATGCACAAAGAGAGTGTGACGTTCGACGACCACAAAAAAATGGTTATAAAAATATTCGTTGACATCATTACCCAAAATGATTTCTTCTTTCAAACACTTGAAGACAAAAGCATCTTTTGGAATGATGATTTTGAATTGGTATTCGGAATCGTATATAAAACATTAAAAGGAATCAAGGCTGCGACAACGGAGAATAGTGACATCTTCTATCCTATCTACAATAGCGAAGAAGACACTGAATTTGCCAAAACACTTTTGCGTAAAACCATCTTGGATTATGAAAAGGACATGGAGATTATCAATAAATACACTGTTAATTGGGAAGTTGAACGCATTTCCGACATAGATAAATTAATTATGGCCGCAGCCATTTCGGAACTAATGTACTTCCCTTCCATTCCAGTCAAAGTAACATTAGATGAATTTATTGAAATATCCAAAGCCTACAGTTCTCCGAAAAGCAGTTCTTTTATAAATGGAATCTTGGACAAAATAGTACTTCTCTTAAAGGAAAATGGGCAACTCAATAAAAGCGGCAGAGGATTAATGGAAAAATAAATCCAGACTTAATATTTTGAATCAATTATATTCGCTTTATAACAGCGAATATAATTGAGCACCTTATCCACAGAATCTACAACTTCATACAAGCCATGATAAACATCGGATATAAAACCTTTATTTATTGCCGATTCTGTAAATTTCCATAAAAATTCATAGAAACCGTCTGTATCAACAAATACGATAGGTTTGCGATGCTCTCCCAACTTCTTCAACGTAATCACCTCCGTCACCTCTTCCAAGGTTCCCCAACCACCGGGCAACACAACAAAAGCATCTGCCATATCCCGCATCAGCTGCTTGCGTTCCTTCATACTTTCGGTAACAATCAATTCCGTTAAACCAGGCATTGTCACACCTCTTTCTGCTATGCACCTCGGAATAACACCTCTTACTTCCCTTCCTCCCTGCAACGCAGCCTCTGCAACACAACGCATCAAACCGCAATTCGTCCCTCCATACACCAAATCCCATGAACATGCAGCAATCCCTTCTCCCAACTGCTTTGCTGCCTCGAAATACTTTTGCTCCACCCGTTCTGAAGAAGCGCAAAATACAGCAACATTCATAACTTACGCATCAATTGTCGCATATGTAGCATTCTGTTCGATAAATTCCCGTCTCGGTGGCACATCGTCTCCCATCAGCATAGAGAAAATCCTGTCAGCCTCCGCAGCATTCTCAATGGAAACCTGCCGCAAAGTACGCCCTGACGGATCCATCGTCGTTTCCCACAACTGCTCGGGATTCATCTCTCCCAAACCCTTGTACCGCTGAATATGAAGACTACTTTCCTTTCCTCCTCCCCACTCCTGTATTAATTGCAAGCGCTGTTCCTCATTCCAGCAATAACGGTGCTCTTTCCCTTTCTTCACCAAATACAACGGAGGCGTGGCAATATACAAATACCCCTGTTCTATCACCTGCTTCATATGACGGAAAAATAACGTCATAATCAATGTCGCAATATGAGCACCATCCACATCGGCATCGGCCATAATGATGATTTTATGGTAACGGATTTTACTTATATCTATATCCATACTGTCATTATCCGTACCCGGCGTAATACCCAATGCCTTAAATATCATAACAATTTCATCACTCTCGTAAACACGGTGACGCATTGCCTTTTCCACATTCAGAATCTTTCCCCGCAAAGGTAAAATCGCCTGAAACATCCGGTTACGTCCCTGCTTGGCTGAACCACCTGCTGAATCTCCCTCGACAAGGAATATTTCACAGTTTTCCGGGTTACTGTCGGCACAATCCGCTAACTTTCCCGGTAAACCGGAACCCGAAAGTACAGACTTACGCTGCACCATATCCCGGGCCTTACGTGCCGCATGTCTGGCGGTAGCAGCCAAAATCACCTTGTCAACAATAGCTTTTGCATCCTTCGGATGTTCCTCCAGATAATTTGCCAATGCCACACTCACCGCCTGTGATACTGCCGAACCTACCTCTGTATTTCCTAACTTCGTCTTTGTCTGTCCCTCAAACTGCGGTTCCTGCACCTTCACAGAAACAACAGCCGTCAAACCCTCTCTGAAGTCATCGCTGTTTATATCAAACTTCAACTTTGATAACATACCGGCTGTCTCCGCGTAATTCTTCAACGTCTGGGTCAAACCTCTCCGGAAACCGGCTAAATGGGTACCCCCCTCTTTCGTATTAATATTATTCACATACGAAAACACATTCTCCGTAAAAGAAGTGTTGTAATGCAACGCAACTTCAATCGGTATACCGTTTTTCTCCGTATTAATATCAATCGTATTTTCTATCAGCTTCTCTCGGCTATTATCAATATACTCCACAAATTCACGCAACCCGAACTCTGAATAAAAAACCTCATGCCGGGGCTCCTGTGTTTCCGGATCAAGCGTACGCTTATCCGTCAAAGACAAACGGATACCCTTATTCAAATAAGATAACTCACGCAAACGAGTTGCCAGCGTATCATACTTGTATTCCGTCACATAAAAAATCGTATCATCAGGTTTAAATGTAATCGTAGTTCCTGTCCTGTCTGTATCCCCTACAACTTCCACTTCGCCCAACGGAACACCCTTACTATATTCCTGCCGGAAAACTTTTCCCTTCTGATACACCTCCGCAATTAACTTTGTTGAAAGTGCATTCACACAAGAAACCCCCACACCGTGCAGACCTCCCGATACCTTATAAGAATCCTTATTAAATTTACCGCCCGCATGCAAAACAGTCAGCACCACTTCCAAAGCAGACTTATTCTCCTTCGCATGACGCCCGGTAGGAATTCCACGACCGTTATCCCGAACAGTGATAGAATTATCTTCATTGATAAAAACTTGAATATGGTCACAAAAACCGGCCAAAGCCTCGTCAATAGAATTATCGACCACCTCATATACCAAATGATGCAACCCGTCGGTATTGACATCACCAATATACATTGAAGGTCTTTTCCTCACTGCTTCCAAACCTTCAAGCACCTGAATACTATCGGCGGAATACTCTTCCTGATTTATTTTCACATTTTCTTCGCTCATATATTTATCATTATCTAAATTGCACATTCATTTATCTCACCAAACACGCAAATATAATCATTTTTTCTCGAAAAAAATACATTAAATAAAGCAAAAAAGAACAACGGTATCCATCAAAAATCAAAGCGTTCCAATTTCAAGCCATTCCTTGTCAATAATTCAATTTGCGGGACAATACGGGTAAAATGTTCCGCATTGGAATGCTTCTTCAAACACTCGTCATCTGTCCATGTCTCACAAAACATCATGACACGTGGATTCATTGTACTTTGAAACAAATCATATGCAACATTTCCTTCATCCATGCGGGACTTTTCCACCAATTCTTTGCCAAGCAACACGGCTTCTTCCGTTCTGACATCCTCCCTTAACTCAAAAAAAGCATTTAATCTAATCATCACTGTAAATTTACAAAATATCGTTACTTACCTCCAACCTCTTATTCCGTCACCGGAACATAAATCAATGTCAATTTACCGTCAGTATCTGTAAGTTTCAATTCATCTCCCTGTATTGTGTACCGTGCAACCTGATTCAAGGACTTAAGATAACTATCTTCAAATACCAAATCCGGACAAGCCATCATTGTCGCACCTCCCGGTGTCAGTATCATCCCCCCGTCTTCTTCCACATGATAAACACCGAAGAAATTGTTACATCCGGCAAAACCGTAAACTGCCGTAGAATCTGTAAAAAATAACGTAGGCATCTTTTCCGGACTTTTGACAACCGAATCCGCTTGCATCATTGTTTTCAACTCCCATTTATGATTAACAAGAGTTACCCCCGTTTTCTCTTTAGGTGTATTCTTACAACCTGCAACTGCCAATAACAGCATAAAAATCATCCATTGTGTTCTTTTCATAGTTTTTATATTTAAGATTAACATTATCAACAAACTTCTAAACAACACTTCCATATAAATCATATCCATCCGTCCCCATAATCCTTACCTCATAAAAATCACCTATCCGCAAATTTCCCGACGATTCCACCAGCACTTCAGGATCAACCTCCGGAGAATCATGTTCCGTACGCCCCACATAGCAATCATCTTCCCGACGGTCAATCAAAACCCTAACCACTTTTCCAATCAACAAACTGTTTATCTCTTCGGACACACCCGCTTGCAACTCCATGATTTTTTCCGCCCTTAGCCGCTTTACTTCCTCCAGCACATCATCTTTATAATTCAAATCACAATACGTATCCTCTTCATGAGAATACGGAAATACCCCCAACCGTTCAAATTTCATCTCTTCCACAAAATCGCACAACTCCTTGAAATCCTCTTCCGTTTCCCCCGGATGTCCCGTCATCAACGTCGTACGAAGAAAAATACCGGGAACCTCCTGTCTGATTCTCTTTATCAACTCCTTGATTTGTAAGCTATTCACACCCCTTCGCATCAATACCAGCATACGGTCACTGCAATGTTGCAATGCTATATCCAGATACTTGCAAACATTACTACGCTCACGCATAATCTTCAACACCTCCATCGGAAATCCCGCAGGATAAGCATAATGGAGCTTTATCCACTCCACTCCGGGAACATCCGAAATACGCCCTACCAACTCCGCCAATCTATTCTTACCATATAAATCCACCCCATAATAAGTCAAATCCTGCGCCATCACCAACAACTCCTTCACCCCCTTGTTCACCAAATTCCGACACTCCTCTATAATCTCCTCCATTGCCCTCGAACGATACCTACCGGTCATGATCGGAATCGCACAATATGAACAAGTACGATTACAGCCCTCTGCAATCTTCAAATAAGCATAATGCCGGGGCGTCGTTAATTGCCGCTGATTCCGTATCGTATCGTCATACTGTCCTCCCAACTCTTGCAAAATTCCTTTCCAGTCAAACTTTCCAAAAAAAGCATCCACTTCCGGAATCTCTACTTCAAGCTCCTTCCTGTAACGCTGTGATAGACAACCCATCACAAATATACGCTTCACCATTCCTGCCTTTTTCCTCTCCACCTGTTCCAAAATCGTATTAACCGACTCTTCCTTCGCGTCACCGATAAAACCGCACGTATTCACTACGACCACCTCCGCATCCGAATCCTCAACATCCGTCTCCGTCTCAAACCCCGCATTCGTCAATTGCTTCAACAACAATTCGGTATCGACTAAATTCTTGGAACATCCCAGACTAATGACGTTAATTTTACTCATTATTCCTAAAATTTAACCTGCCAAAGATATAGAAATCTTTTCATTTCTTTATTGTATCTTTGCGGACGAAAATCAAAAGAAAAAGACGCTCGCATGCCGGACAATTATTCATGGCTACCTACATCCGTAAAAGAAATGCGCGAAAGAGGCTGGGATTCGCTTGATGTCATACTCTTTTCCGGAGACGCTTACGTAGACCATCCCTCCTTCGGAGCGGCAGTAATCGGCAGACTGTTGGAATCACTTGGCTTAAGAGTGGCTATTGTTCCTCAACCCAACTGGCAAGACGATTTAAGAGACTTCAAAAAATTAGGCCGTCCGCACCTCTTCTTCGGCATCAGTCCCGGATGTATGGACTCAATGGTAAACCATTATACCGCAGCCAAGAGAAAAAGATCAAACGATGCCTATACCCCCAACGGGAAAGCAGGCGCCCGCCCGGACATGCCCACATTGGTATACACCCGGATTTTAAAACAGCTATACCCGGAAACACCGGTCATCATCGGCGGCATAGAAGCCTCCCTCAGGCGCTTTAGCCACTATGACTATTGGCAGGACAAACTCAAACCCTCCATTTTATATGAAAGCGGAGCGGACATGCTCATCTACGGCATGGGGGAAAAACCATTGGCGGAATTATGCAAATACTTAAAACAAGGCATTCCATTCCATCAACTGACTAACATACCCCAGACATGCATAATAAGGGGGAAAAACGACTCCTACGCGACAAATAAAAAATGGCAGGTCATTCACCTGCACTCGCATGAAGCATGTCTTGCCGACCCCAAAAAGCATGCACAAAACTTCCGGCACATTGAAGAAGAATCAAACAGCCTGTATGCGGCATTGCTAATCCAACCCATACAGGAACAACTGCTTATCGTCAATCCGCCCTATCCCCCCATGACGACAAAAGAAATAGACACCGTCTACGCCCTCCCGTTCACCCGTTTGCCTCACCCTCGCTACAAAGGCAAAGAGATTCCGGCATACAACATGATTCGGCATTCCGTCACCCTCCATCGCGGTTGTTTCGGCGGATGTGCTTTCTGTACCATTTCCGCCCATCAGGGGAAATTCATTGCCTCCCGTTCAGAAAAATCTATTCTTGAAGAAATAGAAAAAATCACCCGAATGCCCGATTTCAAAGGCACAATTACAGACTTGGGAGGACCATCCGCCAACATGTATACCCTGGCAGGAAAAAATCCGGACATCTGCCGCCAATGCAAAAGAGCCTCGTGCGCTTATCCGGCCATCTGTAAAAACCTAAACACAGACCACTCCCGGCTCCTGCACATCTACCGGGAAGCCCGAAAAATACCGAAAGTCAAACACTGCTTTATCGGCTCCGGCATCCGCTATGACCTTTGCCTGCATGACACACACGATAAAAAAATCAACCAAACCAACACAGACTATTTGCAAACCGTTATCAGACACCACGTCTCCGGACACTTCAAAGTAGCCCCTGAACACTCCGTAGACCACGTTCTCCGACTCATGCGGAAACCCTCTTTCAGTCTGTTCCACCGACTCAAACAACAATTTGACACCATAAACCGTCAAAGCGGATTAAAACAACAAATCATCCCTTATTTCATTTCCTCGCATCCAGGCTGCCGTCCCGAAGACATGGCGGAACTGGCTATCGCTACCAAACAACTCGATTTCCGACTCGAACAGGTACAGGATTTCACCCCGACCCCCATGACATTGGCGACCACCATATATTATACCGGCTACCACCCCTATTCTCTTGAAAAGGTCTTCTCTGCCAAAAATGAAAAGGACAAAAAAATCCAGAACATGTTCTTCTTTTGGTACAAAAAAGAGTATATCCAACCGATTAAATCATTTCTCATGCGAATTAAACGCCCCGATTTAATAAAAAAACTATACCGATAGTTTTAGAATCTCAATTCGATTCTTTAATTTTGACCGAGTTATGAAAATAAATTTTATCCTATGAAATACGGACTGTTCATCTTCCTGATAATTCTGTTAGCCTCCTGTGATGCCAAAATCAAAAGGAACAACCAAAAAGGCTTGGAATACATGAAACAAGGATTATATGACCACGCCATTATTGAATTCAACAACGCGTTACTAAAAAACAACACATGGTATCCGGCTTACTATAACCGGGCAATCTGTCTCGCCAACACGCAACGGTACAAAGAAGCGTTAAGCGACTTCAATTACTTGCTGACCAACTTTCCCGACCAGGCACAAACCTATTTTAACCGGGGAATTGTCTACGAAAACGTCGGACTTTACTCCAACGCTATCAAAGACTACTCGCAAACCATCAATTTACGCCCCGATTTCGTAACCGCTTACCATTACCGCGGCATTGCCCGCTTTAACATGAAAGATTACGACGGAGCTCTTTATGATTACAACCGGGCTTTGGAACTTGGACTAAAAGAAACGGCACTCTACTTCAATCACGGTGTACTCATGCAGATAAAAGGAGACTTAAAAGCTGCCATTCAAGACTACACCGAAGCTATCAACGTAGACCCATCCAATGCTAAATCCTACTATAACCGGGCAATTGCCAAAATGGCACTAAACCGTCAAGATGATGCCTTCAAAGATTTACAGATAGCATCCAAATTAGGACTAAAGAAAGCTGAAAAAGTTATTAACATGCACTTCAGAAACTAACAACAAATGAAAAGATTTATTTTCCCTTTCATGCTTTGTTTGCTTTGGGGTATGACAGACAAAGCCAACGCACAAGGCTACAATATCAAAATTAAAGTCGAAAAAATGCCCGGCAAAAACATCATTTTGGCTAACTATTTTGAAGGCAAAGTATATGCCGTAGATACAGCCAAATTAGATAACAATGGCGTCGGCTATTTCAGCGACCCCAAAAAACGTTTGGCGCGAGGCATGTATCTTCTGCTTTTTTCCAACAGCAACTATTTTGACCTCATTATAGGGGATACACAAAAATTCTCCATTACTACCGATACACTCGACGTCATCCATTCCATTCAATTTGAAGGTTCTCCGGAAAACACGGCTTTCAAAAACTTCCAACTCTTTATGTTGGCACAGAATCAAAAAAGCAAACAAATCCGGGAAGAATATGAAAAAGACCCGAATAAAGACAAAGAAGACGCAAAAAAAGCCTACACTGCCCGTTTTGAACAAGCGGACAAAGAAGTAAGGGCCTATATCGCCGACTTGGTCAAACAATATCCGCATACGGCACTCGCCACCTTTGTTAATTTTACCCTTTCACCTGAAATTCCGGACTTTTCCAAAGTCGTACCGGAAGACACCAAAGACCGGAACCTGGAAATTCAAAGAAGAGCATACTATTACAACAAGAAACACTATTGGGATTACACAAACTTCACCGACAGTACCTTAATACGGACGCCCATATTCAAAAACAAGCTGGATGACTACTTCAAAAACATGGTTGTTGTTCATCCCGATTCCCTTTATCTCTCCTGTGTAGAGATACTGGAAAAATCACGTCCCTGCAATGCCATGTTCAGGTATCTGATGAACTATTGTTTAGTCTACACTTTCGACAACAAAATCATGGGTATGGATGAAGCCTTCGTGAAATTAGGCCAACGTTACTACATCGGTGGCATCGTCAATTGGTTAGACAAAGACCAAATGAAAAAAATCACGGACGAAGTCTACAAACGCCAGTACAACCTGCTCAACCACAAAGCCATCGACTTGCGTCTGCCTAATGTAGACGGTCAATGGGTAAGTCTTCATGAAACAAAAGCCCCTTTCATCCTGTTGCTATTTTGGGAACCCAATTGCGGGCATTGCAAAAAACAAGTACCGTTAGCCAAAAAAGAAATATATGAACGTTTTGGCCCGCACGGCTTAAAGGTATTCGCAGTAAACACCCATACCAAGGAAGACGAGTGGAAAAAATTCATTGAGGAAAAAGAGCTCTTCGACTTCATCAACTGTTGGGACCCCAATCGTCAATCCAACTACTGGACAATATACAATGTCTTCTCCACCCCTGTCATGTACATCTTGGATAAAGACAAAAAAATCATTGCCAAAAACTTAGCCGTAGACCAAATGGTAGACTTGCTGAAAAAAGAATACGAAAAACAGTATAAAATAAAAGTCGACTAGAATTTCAAGTAAAAGAAAAGTTAAAAACTGTCCCATTTTAAGGGACAGTTTTTTATTTCTGTTTTTTGAGGTAAAGCAGACCTATATTTTTCATCATGAAATCGTATATCTTTTCGGCTTAAAAATACCCCTTTTTTAAAAACCTATCGTTTTCATGTTAAAAACCTATCGTTTTTGAGGCAAAAACGATAGGTTTTCGGTAGCAAAACAATAGGTTTAAAAATAACGGGTTTGGTCATTTAGCCGAATGTATCTAAATTTGATTTCTAATATTTTTAATATCAGACACTTATTTATTCTTTTTGCAGGCGTTCATTGAAAATGGATACTCCGTTTGAAAAAAAGAGGCTCTTTTCAGTACAAAAAGAGGCTCTTTTTGCATCAAAAACATACTCTTTTTGAATAGAAAACATATCCTTTATTTTTTGAGTAAAAAAATTGACAAAAATGGAACAGTGGAAAAATGTTTTTTTTCCACTGTTCTATTGGCCTATTTTTTCACTGTTAGTTTAATGGCGTAATCCGTACCTGACCGTGTCCGCTATTTGCTCCCGCAGTCGTTGAAGTATTGGTAAAAAACAGTCCGGAATAATGATATGGTAATCCGGTGTGAATGATATTCGTAGCCGTTGAGGCTGCATCAATCGCATTACATCCGGTATGTCCGGAAATAAAGGAAGAACCACCCGCTCCTGCACCAACTACACTGGAATTATGCCCACCGTTGGCACCACCATAATACCCGCTTCCTCCACCTCCGCCATGATTAAGAGCTTGACATCCACCTAAACCAAAACTTCCGTTTCCACCGTAAAAACTGATACCTCCTGCCGTCTGAGTTCCTCCAGTCGCAGCTGCATATGGATAAGAACCTCCTGACCTATAATACCCACCATTGTTCCCCGCCAAACCTCCTCCGGCTCCTCCATTACTTCCTCTACTTTGATAATAGTCGCTTCCACCGCCCCCTGCAGCAACCATCAACCGAGACTTCAAACTATTAAAATTATCCCAGTCTGCTCCAACCAAACGAACATCCGAGGCTCCGCCACCACCACGAGCATTATATTGATTACTTGGTATCCCTCCTCCATTAAAGGTATAATTTGAGGTATTGGCATACCCTTGCTGACCGACATAAATATACAATATATTTTGTGCCGTCAAATTGATTTCTCCCGTAGTATAACCTCCTTTTCCACCGGTTCCTCCATAGCTGCCTCCCTGTGCTCCCCAACACTCTATCTGATATTTTCCGGCAGGCAACACTACGCACTGCATCGCTCCCGTATAAGCAAAGATTGTCGCTCCCGTCGGGGCAAATATATTTTTCGCTTCAACTGCCACGGAGAAAACATCCGGACACTGTTCCCATTGCACTTCCAGCGTATAGTTTCCGTTCGTCGCGATGCCGTTTACATATACCTGCTTGTTATCGTCCACAAAACTCACTCCCGGTACTCCCGCCATACGCCAGGTATAATTCAATCCGTTCCACCTGTGTGGTATCGCTACCGGACAAGGGTTAAACGTATAAGACGAAGCAACAAATGGTTCCGGCAAGACTGTTACCATCACTTCATTACTCTCCGCTACTCCCATAGCGCAAATACCCGTACGCTTAAACGTGTACACGACAGGAGCAGTAGTTTTATTCTCAAAATGTTCATATTTCAATGTCGCACCGCCGGCGTTGGGGATTATGTCGAATTTCGCCTCTCCCGGTTTCTTTACATACCAATTATATTGAAACCGTACATCCGGAAAATCCGGACAGGATGCCTCCGTGATGTTCAATACATCCGTTTCTCCCCAACAGGCCGTGTCTTGGGACATCTTTATCTCCCCGCCGTCTATTTTGATACCCGAAAGATTGTAAACGCCCCGAAAACCGACCGTGCTGTCCCGCTGAGTGATGGCTGTGAAGTAATTCATCGCTTCCGTCCGGTCCGAAGTCCGTAACAAATCATCCGCACTATTAAAGCCTCCGCCCCGGACACCATACCTTGTCGCTGTCTTGTCCCAAAGATTCGCATTGTACACGCCTGCTCCGCAACTACCGCCGTCAAGGTTAGTATAGTTCACATTGGCGCACAATTCCTTCAGATTCCCGCTCATTTCCATCACCGCCCAATACGTCGCACCCGATTGACTTTGATTTGTAGCAGAAGTTCCGAACATTCCGCAACGGACAGGACCGTTGATACTGTTGCTTGTACCACTGTTTACATTCTTGGATATGTTGTTTGCCTGCTCCCGCTCATCACCCCGGAAATTCAAATCGCTAAGGGAAGAGAGACGGTTAATGCCGTTGTTCGTATTCCAGGCGTATTCTCCCTTGTCGGGTACTTGCGGATAAAACCGCCGGCAAGCCTTTTCATACTCCAGTTCACTCATCGGACGCAGACCGCTCCAACTGCAATAAGCAATCATATCTTCCACGCTCATGTAATTACAGGCCAGGGTCTGACCGTCGTCCGTACTGAAAAGGTCATTATTGGGATTCAGATTATTTCCGAACACTACGGGCGTATTCGGCTGCCGCTGCTCGATAAACACGATACCGTTACGACAACTCGGTGTGTGAGGGTCGCCAAATACATAATCCCCGCGTTTCATATGGGCAAAATCATTGTTCATCACACGCGCCTGCTGTTGCTCTAAGGTCAAAGAGTTCAAAAACTCCACATACTGCTCCTGGCTCGTCTCGTATTTCATGATATAAAAGCCCACATAGCCTTTCGGATAAGAAGCCGATAGTGACACGTTCGCCATACCGTCTTTGGCGGAAAGGGTCATTGCTGCTTCGGTATCTATCACCACGGCCTCCGTGCCGCCCACTGCAAAGCTCTTGTTGGAATACGCATCGCCCAAATAATATGCACCGTATGGGATATACACCATTTCAATAGCATGAACGGCGACGTAAATTTCATTCAGCGCTTCTCCGAAATCGCTTTTTGTTAAGCCTGTACCAGCCAATGGCCATTTTGCTTGCAGCCTCATGCTCACATTCCCCTCTGAAATGGAGTTACGCATCACGTACAGACCGTTCACTTTTCCGCCATTGGCACCGACCATGAAAGAATAACCGCCGCCTTCATTACCAGCCGAAGCACTCAATACATGTCCCGAAGACGAGAGATACGCGTGCTGCCACGGGTTGGCCAATCCCCGCTTTTTGTACTTGAAGAACACCCACGCGGCATCCCAGTTGAAATCATCCCGCCACGAATTGTCCCAACGGAGATACACCTCAATAACCGCCGTATCGCCTGAAAAGCCGATAACACGCGTTTTACCGTCCACCCGGATATTATTACCGAACACGGGCGGAGAAAACAAACCGGAAAAAGTCACAACGGAAAGAAGCAGAAACGACATCCGAAGACACCGCCTTCCGGCACACTTGATTAATTTTTTCATATCAAGAAATACTTATCACCTTGAAAGCTCCCGGAAAGGTGGGTTTATAACAAAAAGAAAGCGTGGGAACTTTAGTTTATCTGAAGAAAGGTACGACCAAGTAACCCAACAGACAATAAACTATACACCCACGCATGACCTTATATATTTATACGATATATACGGCATACGAGCGCTTGCATCGTTTATCCTGTCTGTTTAAAAATTGGTCGTTTTTTCTTCAAGGATAAAGCTAAACGCTTTAAATAATATTTCAATCACGGCAGGTCTCTCTGCCACAACGTCACAAACTTACGTAAAATCTCCGGAATAAACGAAAAATCCCCCTTAAAAAGGGGGAATCGTAGCTAGTACAGCAATATCACTGCATAATACGCGCGAGCATCACCACCCCATGTTCAGTAAAAGCAAGAGGATTTGTGATGACATCATATCGTCGGTTAGTTTAACATGACATTTTTCCCTTCCGCGAAGAGCAAGAGGGAGTCGGAGGTCTGTTTGCCGTTAGCACTGACAGCAAAGACATAGACGAACATGTGTTCCTCTTTGAATTTGTCGGGATAAGAGAATGTCTTGCTCTGATGCCCCTGTCTCTTCCCTATCGGTACAATACATGCCGCCGGGTACTTACAATCCCACAGAACGGCATAAATATCATCGTTACGGGAACAATATGCGGACAGGTTCTGTTCGGATATTTCCGCCGTGAACTGATGGTCATCAACTTTCACAGTAATAACGGGTTTTTCCAACTTGCCCTGCGCACAGACAAGACGCCGGAAATCCGGATGTACCTGTAAGTTTTCATCCAGGTCGAACATCTGAATGTTGGCCCCTATAAAAGCGTTGTGGGACTGGACGGCATACGGTGCGGGAAATCCCAAAAGGGCAACTTCCCGAAAATAAGCGGACAAGTGGCCTGCCGCCTTAAAACGCAAACGTGCCTGTTGTTGTGCCGTGGTTTTGGGGTTACGGACATGCAGCGGTTTGCTACGAAGCACACCTTTACCGCAATAGTAATAGGCCACTACATTACCGAGGCCGTTCCGCAGCCGATGAAACAAGGAACTTTTAAATATAGCCATGACTTTTTAGTTTTTAGTGAATGGAAAAATATTGCTGGGCGGAGTAACTCTCCGGCTTTTCGCTCCCGAAGAATAAGTACAAATGTACGGTGTCTTCCGGAGAGTTATCCAACATTAATGTTGTGCACAAATCACCCCGACAGGTATCTTCCGTAGCCAACAGATGCACCTCAAACGGATTGCTGCTGTATATGACTGCCGCAAACAGACGGTCTGACTTCCGGGATATAGAAACGGGAAGCAGGTCATCCCAACGAACGGTCACCTCTCTCTCCCCTGTTTTCTCTATACGGATGTGTTCTGGCAACGGAAGCGTCCCTTCGGAAAGAGTAAGTTTGCTGTAATCGGCGACTTCTCCATTCTGTTCAAAAGCATTTATGTTGTATTTTACAAACAGGTTGTAACCGGAACATCCGTTTTGCAGTGCTGCCGCCCGCCAAATCCGGGCAATAAAGGAATCCTTCAGATTCTGATAAAAGGCAACGACCGCAGGCATACGTCCACGCTGTAATTGCTGAACGGGAGTACAGGCGTCACGATATTTATCCGGACGACGACGATAGTATGTTTTTCCATAACGATGATAAGCAACAAATCCGTCAGTTGGTGAATCTATCTTCATTGTTTTGATTTTGGTTTAAGATCGACAGACCTTTTCTAGCAGGTTGCCTATATATTTCTACTATATAATAATTCTATATCAATTCTACAAAGATAGTATAAAAACTTATAAAAATCCAAATAAAATCCTTATAAAGTGCTTCTCAAAGCACTTTATAAGCACTTTATAAGCACTTTATAAGCACTTTATAGAATTGAAATAGAGGTATTGAATCAGTAAAGAAGAGTTGTCCTCTATAAGATATTTCCATGAAATCCACAGCAAACATTAGCTTATGGATAAAACAAGGAGGTTTCGGAAAGGACATAAAAAAACCGCTTCCCCATGAGAAGCGGTTTTCTTTTTCGTATATTTTTTCTGCTTGTTATTTCAGAACGGATTTTATCTGTTTTGCCAATTCTTTTGCAATCGGATTTTCAGCATCCGTTGCTTGCAATTGCCCTACGTATTCTTCTGCTTTTTTAAAGGCTGCCTGGGCTTTCTTTTCTTCAGCAGCATATTTTTCTTTGTCGCTGTTGGCAAATGAAGCTGCTTTTTGCAGGATTCCAGCGCCGTCGTTGTAATAGAGCTGTGACAATGCCGTGAGTGCCTGTACTTTTTGTGCTTTGGTTGTCAAAGCCGAAACTTTGGTATAGTTTTCTACAGCTTCTTCCAGTTTATTGGCTTTCTGTGCTTCCTGCCCTTTTTTCATGAAATAGGTTCCGTATTTGTTTTCCAATTTAGCGTTTCCCGGAACTGCTTTCAATCCTTCCTCAAGCGTGGAGAGCATAGCGCTTTCCTTTTTAAGTTCTTCTTCTGCCTGTGCTTTGCCTAAGTAGGAACTTCCCAGTTTGTAGTTGTTTTTGATGGACATGTCGAAGTATTTCTCCGCTGCCGTATAGTTCTTTGATTTGTTTGCGGCAAAAGCTGCATTGTAGATAGCTGCTTTGTCTTTATACTCGTTTATCTGAAGGTATTTTTCCAAATTAGTAAAAGCTGTGACATAGTCTTTTTTTCTTAGAGCGTCATTGGCTGCATTCTTTTCAGCAGCACCCGGCTCCTGTGCAAAAAGTATTCCTGTCATTAAACCAACTAAGATAAATAATACGATTTTCTTCATAGTTTTTATGTTTTTATTTAAGTAAAATTTATTATACCGTTTGAGGGGACTAAAATAGTAATGTATGACGGAAATTCAAAACTAACCCTTATTTTTTAACACTAAATATAAAGAAGTGATAGTATTTTAACCAACCCTTTTTCGTCTTCTTCGTCAAAAGTATTATAACTATCGCTGTCAATATCGAGGCAACCGAAGATATTTCCTTCCCGGTCACGCAAAGGAATGACTATTTCACTTTTTGATGCCGAATTACAGGCGATATGTCCCGGAAATTCCTCTACGTTGCCGACAATAACCGTTTTTCCCGTATCGATAGCCGCCCAACACACGCCCGTATGCGATTTCAGTTTTTGGCAAGCAACAGGTCCCTGGTAGGAACGGACTATCAATTCCCCTTCTACCAAGACGTAGACTCCAGTCCAAAAGAATGCCGGCATTTTATGGTGTAAAACGGCTTCTATCGTCGCCAAACGTGCCCAGATATCCGGCGTCGAACGCACGTAGTTTTCCAACTGTGCATATAAACGGTCGTATTTTGCTAATTTTGACATTGCAATACTTATACTTTTCCTAAAATATCTACCAGATGACGCCACCACATTTCCACGGTAGCGATGTTTACTTTCTCATCGGGAGAATGCGCGCCTCTCATTGTGGGACCGAAAGATATCATGTCCATTCCGGGATATTTTTCCAAAAATAAACCGCATTCAAGTCCGGCATGGATGGAACGTACGAGGGGTTCTTTCCCAAATAGTTTTTTGTATGAATCCACTGCGATTTTCAATATAGCAGATTCTGGGTTGGGTGTCCAACCCGGATAGCCTTCTCCGTGTGTGACTTCTGCCTGTACGGATTTGAATACAGCCGCTATCATTTGGGCGATGTTCATTTTCTCGGATGCGATGTCACTACGCTGCGAGGTGGTGATGCAAACCGTGTTACGGTCTTTTAGTTTAACGGATGCAAGGTTTGTTGATGTTTCAACCATTCCGGGCATGCGGTAACTCATGGAAAATACACCATGCGGACAGGCATAAAGTGAGTTCAAGAGTTTTGCCGTAGAATCCGCTGAAAATTGCTGTGTCGGCATGTCTGCGGATTCCAATTCCATTTTCAATCCGGGTTCCGTTATTTTCCAGACTTCTTCCATTTCCGAAAGGTAGATGTTGAAGTCTGCCCGGATGTGTTCTTTGTGTTTTTCCGGCACGGTTATGACAGCATAGGCTTCACGCGCTATAGCATTGCGCAAGTTTCCGCCGTCGATGTCGGCGATGCGGATTCCGTATTTGACGTTTGTTTCCCAAAGGAAGCGATTGAGTATTTTAATGGCGTTTCCCCTCCCCTTGTTGATGTCATCACCGGAATGTCCGCCTTGCAGGCCTTTGACTGTTATTTTGAGGGCGAACGTTTCTCCGTCAGGTTGAGTGAGTTCTACGGGCAAGTTGATGACGGTGTCAATTCCTCCTGCACATCCGATGAAGATTTCACCTTCGTCTTCAGAGTCAAGATTGAGCAGGATGCGTCCGTCAAAGAATCCGGATTTTAATGCGAAGGCACCTGTCAATCCGGTTTCTTCATCTACAGTGAAAAGGCACTCTATTGCCCCGTGCCGGATGTCCCTGGATGCCAAGATGGCCAGCTGGGCCGCCATACCGATACCGTTGTCGGCTCCGAGTGTGGTACCTTTTGCTTTTACCCATTCTCCGTCTATGTAAGGTTGTATGGAATCACGGTCGAAGTCGTGTTCAGTTCCGGCATTTTTTTCGCATACCATATCCATGTGGGATTGCAATACGATTACCGGCAATTGTTCCATTCCCTTGACTGCCTTTTTTTTAATCAGTACATTGCCGGCTTCGTCCTGTCTGGCTTCCAGTCCTTGTTTTTCAGCAAATTCCAATAAGTAAGCGGCTATTTTCCCTTCCCGCTTTGAAGGGCGCGGAATCCGGCATATTTCTTCAAAGTAGTGCCACAATGCTTCCGGTTGTAAATTTTGCAATACCATGTCTGTGTATTAAAAATGATGTTTTTTCTTATTTTTCCAATATGGTTTCCCACTCGTATTCTTCCGGTGAAGGCAGATAGGCTCTTGCCGCTTCCCTGTCTTCCGGGGTCAGGCAATATACCATGTCGGTGAAGGTGGTACGAATTTCTTCCCGTTGCATGTTTACCAAACGGGTGCGTATTTTTCCGTGTTCGTCTTCTATGTCCGAAAGGTATACGGGGATGATGTTCCGGTTGATGTCAACGGCTACCATACAACCCGAGCATCCGGCATCGAAGAGTTTTTTTACGCCTATTCCCAATGTGGTACAATAGGTCAAATCATAGGCGCAGGGTTCAACACAGCGCAATGAGTAGCCTACTTCGACAGGACGGCTGATGATATCCAATCCCAATTGTCGCAAGTGATTCCGGAGGATTTTATTCAGTATATGAGCTTTGCCTACATCGCTCAGTTCGGGATGTCCGTGGGCGTCGTATTCAAATACGATTCCGGAGGCCGCTATGTCTTCATCTTTCAGGAAATGAAAAATGCCTTCGCTTACGACGGCTACACCGGATTTTTGCCCCATTATGCGCCGTTTGACCATGGCGGAAATTATCAGACGCACGATTTTATCTACGGTAATCTGTGTCTTCTGAAACATTTCGGGGATGATTACGGTTGATGCCTGTATTCCTTTTCCGATTTCAAATGCCAGGTGGCCGGCTTCCCGTCCCATTGACATGAGGAGGTACCAGTTTTGGGTGGTTGCCGCCTCTGTTTTGACGATTTTCCCGATACGGATTCCCATTTCTTTAGCAGACATAAATCCAAATGTAGGTACTCCCTCCGGAAGAGGAAGGTCGTTGTCTATGGTTTTGGGGACGTGTATGTTCCGTACTTGTATTTCATGTCCGGCTAAAAATTTGGTGAGCCGGTTTGCCGTGGAGGCGGTGTCGTCTCCGCCGATGGTTACCAATAGTTCTATACCGTACTGAACAAAAAGACGCACGTTGAAGTCTTCGTCTTTCGGTTTGAAACGGCTCATTTTCAATAATGAGCCACCCTGAGTGAATATCCAGTCCGCTTTGTCAAATGTCAGTTCTTCTATTTCGGGATTCTCCTTGAGCAGTCCTTTGTATCCTTCATGAATGCCCAAGACCCGGTACCCCGCTTTCAAGAATACTTTGGCTACGGTTGCCACGACGGTATTTATTCCCGGCGCCGGCCCTCCTCCGCACAATATTGCGATTGTTTTCATTAAATCCGTGCTTTTATGGCTTTGGATGCTTCCTCGTATCCGGGTTTATCCAATAAGGCGAACATGTTATTTTTATAGGCTTCCACTCCGGGTTGGTCAAACGGGTTTACTTCGAGCATGCAACCGGAAATTCCGCAAGCCAATTCAAAGAAATAGAATAGCTGTCCGATGTATTCCGCCGTGAGTTCGGGTATTTGTATCAACATGTTGGGCACTCCTCCGTCAACATGAGCAATTCGAGTTCCGAGTTCCGCCATTTTGTTTACATAGTCTACCCGTTTACCGGCTAAGAAGTTAAGTTTATCCAAATTTGCCTCATCAAAGGGTATTTCTACCTTGTGGGTTGTCTTTTCAACGCTGATGACGGTTTCCATCATCATGCGGGGCCCTTGCTGTATGTATTGTCCCATGGAATGCAGGTCTGTGGTGAAGTCTACCCCTGCCGGGAAAATTCCTTTGTTTTCTTTTCCTTCGCTTTCTCCGTATAGTTGTTTCCACCATTCGGTGATGAAATGCAGTTTGGGATTAAAGTTGGCCAACAGTTCTATGGCGTATCCTTTGCGATAGAGTGCCGTACGTGCCGCCGCATATTCTATGGCCATGTTCTGTACGTTTTCCAAGCAGTTTTTACGCATTTCCACGGCACCTTTCACCAATGCTTTGATATCAAAGCCCGCTACGGCTATTGGCAGTAATCCGACGGGAGTGAGTACGGAGAAACGTCCTCCGACGTTGTCGGGAATAACGAATGTTTTGTAGCCCTCCTGATCAGCCAGTGTGCGCAATGCTCCTTTTTTCGCATCGGTGATGGCAACTATCCGCTTGCCTGCTTCGACTTTGCCTACTTTAGCTTCCAACATTTCTTTCATCAGACGGAAAGCGATAGCAGGTTCGGTGGTGGTTCCCGATTTGGAGATGACACATATTCCGAATTCTTTGTCTTTCAGATAGGCCATGAGTTCATGGTAGTAGTCTTCTCCGATGTTATGCCCGGCAAATATGACTTTCATTCCGACGTTTCCGAAGTTGTCGAAACTTCCCGCCAAGGCTTCGATTACGGCACGCGCTCCGAGGTAGGAGCCTCCGATGCCGATAACGACTAATACCTGTGTTTTTGCCCGCAGGTCGTCAGCCGTTTTTTGTATGTCATTCAATTCCGCTTCGGTGATAGCGGCAGGCAGGTCAAACCATCCCAGAAAGTCGTTTCCTTTGGAGGTTCCGTTCTGCAAACTTTTCAATGCTTCCGCTGCTTGAGGATATAACGCACTAATCTCCTCTTTTTTTACAAAGTTACAGATTTGACTGTAATCAAATTTAATCATGTTCATAAGTTTCTGTTATTTATAGCACATAAATAGATTATTTCTCTTGGTTTTTCAACATGTCTCTGTATTTAGAGGCTTTTTCGTAGTCTTCGTTGAGAATAGCTTCATCCAATAGTTTTTGCAATTCCTGTATGGTATAGCTGTCTACTCCTCTTTCTTTTTCAGTCCGTACTTTACTATTCACGGGTTCGTCCCGTTTCACCGGTATTCCGGCTCTCCCGACGATTTCGGAGGTTGTGTAAAGGTCACAGCCGTAACGCAATGAAAGTGCGACGGCATCCGATGTCCGGGAATCGACCCTGACGATGCCATTCTGTGTTTCAAATACGAGTTCCGAGTAGTATATACCGGCATCCAAACGATATATAACAACTTCCTGTAATGTGATTTCCAGTTTATCGGTCAATGCTTTTATCAAGTCGTGGGTCAAGGGACGCGGAGTAGGAAGTTTTTCCAGTTGCATGGCAATGGATTGCGCTTCCGAAATTCCTATGATTACCGGTATCCGGAATGTCTCTTCTTCGTCCGCTAAAATTAAAGCGTAGGCTCCATGCGGGGATGTTGTGTATGATAATCCTAAGACTTTCAGCTTTACCCGATTCATGTTTTATAGGTTGACTATGTTAATAACGTACCCGATTTATTTTAGTTTCAAGTATTTCGCCTATTCTTTTTTCTGCCGTTCGGCTATGGTTTTCATACATACACTTGCCAATCCCCCCAAGCTCGTTTCCCTGTATTTTGCCTGCATGTCTTTTCCTGTTTCCATCATAGTTTTTACTACGTCGTCAAAGGAGACCATGTGGCGTCCGTCAGAGAAGAGGGCATATATGGCGCTTTCCCTCGCTTTTTGTGCAACGAATGCGTTTCGTTCTATACAAGGGATTTGCACGTATCCGCAAACGGGGTCGCATGTCAGTCCGAGGTTATGCTCGAATCCCATTTCGGCTGCATATTCTATCTGGCGGGGTGTCCCTCCCAGTATTTGCGTAGCGGCTCCGGCAGCCATGGCGCATGCCGTGCCTAATTCGCCCTGGCAGCCCACTTCCGCACCCGATATAGAACCGTTGCTTTTTACGATGTTTCCGATGAGTCCCGCCGTTGCCAATCCCCGTATTATCCGGTGATCTGTCATATTTTGGTCGTGTTTCAGAAAATACATGACAGCAGGTACTACTCCGGAGGCGCCGCAGGTGGGTGCCGTTACCACTTTCCCGCCTCCCGCGTTTTCTTCGGAAGTTGCCAATGCTGCGGCAAAGAGCATTCCCATAGGGCGGGCAGAACCGGCAGATTGCTGAGCCTTTATGTTATATGAGCTTGCTTTTCTTGACAGTTTCAGCGTACCTGGCAATACGCCTTCGTTTTCCAGTCCGTTCCGGATTGTTTGTTGCATTTGTTCCCATACTTCCGCCAGATAATCGAAGATATCTTCTTTTTCATGCGCCGCGACGTAATCGACCAATGTGCATCCTTCCCGTTTGCACCATGCCAATATTTCCCCCATGGTGGTTACAGGATAGATTTCTTCGGAGTCAAAGGTACCCTGTTCGTCCCAAAGGGCTCCACCTCCGATGCTGTATACTTCCCATTTGTCAATGATTTCGTCGCCTTGCAGTGCCTCAAAGAGCATTCCATTCGGATGACGCGGCAGCGTGATATGGTCCTGCCATATTATTTCCGTGTCTTCGGGACGGCCTATTACTTTATGAATGACGGCGTCTGTACCGTGTCCCCGGCCGGTCAGTGCAAGACTACCGTAGAGACTGATTCTGTATTTGGATGCCCGGGGGTGTTTGGCTTTAAAATATTCCGCCGCCCGGCTTGGGCCCATCGTATGACTGGAAGAGGGTCCATAACCTATCCTGAATACTTCTCTTATTGATTTCATTTCTGTCTTATTAATAAAAATAGCAGACCTGTAAGCCGGGTTCTGTACCTTTTACGGTTTCTATCATTTATCTACGCCGCAGATCACTCAACGGCTCCAGCAACCTACCCCCCGACTCAGCCGGGACAGCTTCAAGCGTCGGTATACATGGTCTTGCAACTCGTAAGGCGTACGGCTACATCGGTCACCCGACATACCGGTGGGCTCTTACCCCACCTTTTCACCCTTATTCCGGAAAATAGTCTCCCGATGTTTTCCGAAACGGTTATTTTCTGTTACGCTACTATACCCTCACGGACATCTTCCCGTTAGGAAGCACGATTCCCTGTGTTGCCCGGACTTTCCTCTCTCCCTTTCGGGACAGCGATAGAACGGCCTGCTATTGTATTTTCAAATATTTGTTTTAGCAAGAGACAAAGATAACGACTTTTCACCGAATAAAGAAATATGAGGTTATCGACTTCGGACGATAAATTCATTGCATTTTAATCTTATATTTGTGAAGTTGATTTCAAAGGGCTTATTTTTTACGTATGCGGAAAGCCATTTTTACTTTGCTTTTAGGGATTGTTGCTGTTTTGTCTTCTTACGGGCAAGAGGAGAAGACGGAAGAAGATACGTTGCCGCATTATTTTCTGAATGAGGTTCAAGTAATAGCAAAGAACCGGAAACACAGTTACCTGAGCCGATTGGAATACAATGTGAGGAAGGTGTACCCGTATGCCCGCATTGCCGCCCAAACTATCAATAAAATAGAAAGCAAGCTGGCTACTATTTCGGATAAAAAAGAACGCAAGCATGTGATTAAAGAGGAGTACCGGAGCCTGATGCAGACTTTTAAAAAGCCTTTGATGAAGCTGAGTTTTACGCAAGGACGTATTCTTATTAAGTTAATTCACCGAGAGACAGAGAATACGGCTTTTAGCCATATCAAGGAGTACCGGGGCGGATTTAACGCTTATTTCTGGCAGTCGCTGGCTTTGCTTTTCGGAAATAATTTAAAGGCGGATTATGATCCGCAAGGGAAGGATGCAGAGATTGAGAAAGTGGTACAAAAAATTCTATCGGAAGAAAGAAGGAAAAAGGCAACAGAGAAATAAAAAAGAGTATTTTTGCACCAAAGACGGCTGTATATGACATTTGAAGAAATTGTAAAGGATATTAAGGCTAAGAAGTTCAAGGCTATTTATTTTCTAAACGGTGAAGAGCCTTTTTTTATAGACCGGATTACGGATTTAATAGAGCGCGAGGTGCTTCCGGAGGAAGAGAAGGCGTTTAATCAGACCGTTCTGTACGGCAATGATATCAGCATGACGACTGTAACAGACACTGCCCGACGTTTTCCGATGATGTCGCAGTATCAGGTGGTGGTAGTGAAAGAAGCCCAAAATATCAAGGATTTCGATAACCTTCTTCCCTATATAGACCATTTCCAGCCTACGACGGTTTTACTTTTGGCTTATAAGAACAAGAAAGCGGATAAACGCAAGAATGTTTTTAAAAAATTGAGCAGTTCCCCGAATTGCGTTTATTTTGAATCCAATAAACTTTACGATAATAAGATTCCCGACTGGATTATCAGCTATTGCAAGTCTAAGTCGTATTCGATTACGCCGAAAGCGGCCGGTATTCTTGCGGAGAGTCTGGGTACCAATTTAAGCCGGATTGCCAATGAGATTGACAAACTTTCCCTGTTGATTCCCGCCGGCGGAGAGATTAAAGAGCAGTTGGTGGAGGAACATACCGGTATCAGCAAGGATTTCAATACGTTTGAGCTGCAAGCGGCTATTATCCAAAAGGATTTTTTAAAGGCCAACCGGATTATCAATTATTTCGAGGCTAATCCCAAGAGTAATCCGATGGTATTGACTATTGCAACGCTATTCAAGTATTTTTTGAATTTGCTGACGTACCATTATCAGAAGAAATCCACGCCCAATACGCAGGAGATTGCCCGATTGCTGGGTATTAACGCTTTCTTTATGAAGGATTATTTAGAGGGTGCCAAAAGTTACAATGCGATGAAGTGCGCCACGATTATTTCTCTGCTCCGGGAGTATGACATGAAGTCCAAAGGGGTCGGAAATGCCAATATTCCGGAAGGAGAATTGTTGAAAGAGCTTGTTTTTAAGATTATGCACTAAAATAGTATTGGCGATTATGACTGTCCATACACGAAAAGCTGTTTTTTTAGACCGAGACGGGACGCTGAATAGCGACGAAGGGCATTATTATATTTATAAGCCGGAGGATTTCGTATTCAACCCCGGTGTTATCGAGGGTTTAAAAAGGCTTCAGAAGGCCGGTTTCCTGCTTTTTGTGGTCACGAACCAAGGGGGTATTGCCAAAGGGATTTATACGCATGAAGATGTGAAGCGGGTGCATGATTATATGTGCAGCATTTTAGCGAACCACGGTGTCAGCATAGATAAGATTTACTACTGCCCGCACCACGAGAGTGTTGAGAGTTGTATTTGCCGCAAGCCTTCTCCCTATATGATTAATCAAGCGATTGAGGAATTCGGTATCGACAAAAATCAAGCGTGGATGATCGGTGACGGGAAACGGGACGTAGAGGCCGCGGAAGCCGCAGGTATCAAAGCGATTCTTATTCAGAAGAACCAAAATCTGATTCCGGCAATTGAGCAGATTTTAGATTCAAACAGGCAATAAAGCGTGTATCCGAGTATACCGGAGTCAATGTGACATATCCCTGTTGCAGACGGTTTCCGGATAAGATTAAGGGATGTTGTATTTCCGCCTGCCGATGTGCGTAAAGAGCTTCTCCGTCCGCCTGATAACGTTTTATAGAGAATGTCCCTTCCGTTCCCTGAGCAAGCCACCTCTGACTTAAAAAAAGAGCTACTATTCCCATGGTGTAGCGCAAATTGATTTCCAGACAAGGCTGTACTTTTACCTCCCCTGCCCGATTGCGGTAAATCATCATGTCTACTCCCAAATAACCACTGTATTGCGGAGCGATTTCGTTTGATAATATACGAATCAATTCGTTCCGGAGTGTCTCCAGCTTTTCCGGTTCGATCCAAGCGGTAATCCGAGCTTTCAAGGCTTCCTGACTTCCGACGCAATTACCTGTGTATTCTCCTTTTTCTCCCGTTATAAAGGCAGAATAACCAATAAATTCGACCGTGTCTGCAACGGTATGAAATTCCATAGCAAAATCGACCAAACGCTCCTGCTCTTTTTCTATCATCAGATAGCCCTGCTTTTTCAGCACACCGCTCAACCATTCTTTTGTTTTGGGTGTCAGGGTTTCTTTGTTTATCCTCAACAAGCCTTTTCCCGAAGATGACCAAGGCGCTTTCGCCAAGTAGTCGCCTTTTTCTACCATCCGTTCTACCGAGATTAAATCACTGCACTCCACCGGCAGTATTTCATCTTCCACCCAAGAAAGCCGTCGGCATAGTTCCTGCAAACATTTTTTCGCCGTACGCCGACTATACAGTTCTTTCCACTCTTCTTTCCATTCTCCGGTATTTAATTCCCGCAATAAATAAAATATCCGGGGGCTCCATCCCCACGGACAACACCGGTCTACCCGCAAGTTATTCCAATTTTCCTCTGCCACCAAAGCGGGAGTATGATGAAATATTGCTTTTCTGCCCGCAATAAAGTCTGTGTCGGGTAATTTTTTAAGTCCGATTACATCTTGTTCATCCGCATAGTATGCCGGCAGATATGCCAAATCTTCCGCCATTTTACGGATATTGGCAGGCGGCATATAATAAGGATTTCCGTCGGCTATCGCCATTTCATTCTCAGGATTGAATACAAAAAAGCGAGGATATTTCGGCATATTTACTTTTTTACTATCACTTTCATACAACAAGCCGTACAGTCAAACTCCAGCCGGAAACAATGTTTGTCATTATACAGGTAAAGCGGGAATTCAAGGTCTTTGTTGGTGTTTTTCTTGCGACAACGCCCCAGTTCATGCAGGATGCAATAACGGGTGCGCATTACATCGCACTCTCCGGCGTCCCCTGTTTTCTCAAATCCCTCTTCCACATTCTGCGCTCCGTGTTCCTTATAAAATTCCTCCGCTTTCCGATTGACGACATTACCATGCCAATCAATGTTTGTTTTGTAAACGACCGTTTCATCAAAGGGTTCCCTGCGAATAATTTTCCTCACTTTTTCCCTCTCTGCCATTAAATTATCGAGCAGTTTTCTTTTCAAAGTATTCAATTCCGCCGAAGGAATAAACAGCGTGTCACCTGAATAGTGCACCTGTTTGCATACAAAACAAGTATCTCCGCATTTTTTCAGCTGTTGCAGAATACGCTCTTTTTGTTGTGAATTGCTTGCTTTCTCAAAGCAGTTTCCGGATTCCACTTCCGTTTTGGTATTATCTTCGTCAATAGCGGTTAATTTCAATTTTCCGCAGTTCTCTTCCACCCCTATGGTAATCCGAATTTTACGTATGGATTTTTGCTTCTCGATATCCGTTATAAAGCGTCTGTCATAGTTTCGGTATAACATTGTCCCCACTGCAACCTTTACCGGCTCGTTAGCCGTTATCCGGTTTCCTTCCGCTATATTCACCCGAATACCTTTCAACTCTCCGTTTTGCAGATAACATAACCCATCTCCGTTGGAAAGTGTTTCGACCGTGTCCAACAGCAAGCGATTGCCACGCACTTCCAACACTTTTCCTATCGGCTTACCCACAGATTTCGGCGTATTCATGTTCACTAGGGATTTCGGTCGGCCTGTAAAGAAATAAGAAGAACAACCCCTATTGAAACTCCGCTCTGGATCTGGCTCAAATGCCGTACTTACCATTCCGGTCCCTACCCGACCAACATTACACTGTTGTTTCAATGCCGCTTCTATCAAACGGTGATAATGATTGGTCACATTGGCAACATAACTCTCATCTTTCAGTCTCCCCTCTATTTTCAAAGAATCAATACCAGATTCTATCAAATCGGGAATATATTCTGACAGATTCAAATCTTTAAGCGATAATAAATAGCGCTCTCTTATCAACCTATTCTCCCGGCTATCTTTTAGCGACCACTTCATCCGGCAAGGCTGCGCACATTCTCCGCGGTTTGCCGAACGGCCAAACATGTATTGGGACAGATAGCATTGTCCGCTCATACTTACACACAATGCACCGTGTATGAATACTTCAAGTTCCGCCTTTATTTCTTTCCGGATGGCTTTGATTTGTTCTAAAGAAAGTTCCCGCGCCAATACAATCCGTTGGAATCCGAGACGGTCCAAAAAGCGGATACGTTCCATATCGTAGTTGTGCATCTGGGTACTGGCGTGCAGGGAAATAGGCGGTATGTCGAGCTTCAGAATTCCGGGGTCCTGTATTATCAACGCATCCACGCCGATACGGTACAATTGTTTAATCATCTGTTCCACCTCTGCCAATTCCGAATCAAAGAGTATGGTATTGAGTGTCACGAATACCCGGCAATAGAAGCGATGAGCATATTCCACCAATGCGGCAATATCATCCAAAGAATTTCCGGCAGATTTCCGGGCGCCGAAAGCCGGTCCCCCGATATACACGGCATCCGCACCGTTATCTATGGCAGCTTTGCCTATCGCAATATCCCGGGCGGGAGCCAAAAGTTCAATTTTACGCATCACGCTTTTCATTCCCGCTTATCACAGCTCTATGTCCAATTGCGGATAGTTTTTCCCGAGAATGACAGGCAATTCCAGTAAAGAGCAATCCGGAAAATATGTTTTCAAATAATCCCTTATCACCTGTATAGAATCGGCTTTGATAAATTCACTATCATTCGGGAAGTCATTGTACACAACATGACTGACTTTGATACCCTTTAAGCGACACAATTCAAGACTCATTAAAGTGTGATTGATACTTCCTAGTTTGGAAGAAGTGACAAGAATCAAAGGATAACCGTACTCCCGAATATAGTCAATTGTCAAATATTGCCGGTTTACGGGTACATACAATCCCCCTGCTCCTTCCAGCAATACTATGTCATAAAGGCGACTTAATTTTTCCGTTGCCCGGTGTATAACTTCCTTGTCTACCGTAACACCGTCCATTTCCGCTGCCAAGTGAGGCGAAGCCGGATAGGTCATGATATAGGGACAAGTGGTCCTGTCGAGGTCTACCTCCTGTAAGGGAATCCCCATGATTTCCCGATGCTTTTCAATATCTTCCGATACTTCCCGGCAACCGGTCTGAATAAATTTTTGGGTAATCACCTTTTTCCCCTTGTTCCGCAAAGTTGCGGCAATCACCCCCGTTACTATGGATTTACCGGCATCCGTATCAATCCCGCTAACAAAATATACTGCCATATTCTATATTTTTATTATTCTGTTATTCAAGGCAAGAGCATACAAAATTATAAAAATCACATGAAATTTAATTTACTTTTTCTAATAGTTCTTAATTTTGCGGCAATTCTAACAATCAAAAACAAGAACAATGAGAACAAGAAAGTTTATTATTAGTTTATTTTTAGGAGGAAGTATCCTTGTTTTGGAATTACTTTTTCCGGGATGCTCCAGTATGAGTTACACGGGTAAAGGTGCTGCCATCGGTGCAGGAAGTGGTGCGGCATTGGGTGCTGGTATCGGAGCTCTTGCCGGTAAAGGAAAAGGCGCTGCCATCGGTGCGGCTGTAGGCGGAGCCGTAGGTGCCGGGACAGGCGCCTTGATCGGACGGAGAATGGACAAGCAAAAGAAAGAATTAGAGAAAATACAGAATGCCCAAGTAGAGAGCGTTACGGATGTTAATAATCTCCAGGCTATCAAAGTGACCTTCGATAATGGTATTTTATTTGCTACCAATAAAAGCGAATTAGGCTCTGCTGCCAAAACAGCTTTGACCCAGTTTGCCAATTCACTTAAAAATTCTCCGGATACGGACGTTACGATTTACGGTCATACCGATAATACCGGTAGCCGGGCTGTAAACGAAAAACTTTCCAAAGAAAGAGCAGAGGCCGTAGCCAATTTCTTGGTAGGAAACGGTATAAGCCGTTCCCGCCTCATTACTGAAGGTTTAGCTTATGATTTCCCTATTGCAGATAACACAACTGCCGAAGGAAGAGCCAAGAACCGCCGTGTTGAGGTTTACATTACAGCCAATGAGACTATGATTAAAAAAGCGGAAAACGGAACATTAAACTAAAAAACGAGGGGATTGTCAGTGACAATCCCCTTTACATTTTTTCTATTCTTTTCCTTTTAGGCCAACAAAGCCGCTAAAACAATTGAATTCAATTTAGTTTCTACACTATCCCCCCTCGAAGACAAGACACTGGGAACTTTCGCTCCTACCATGATGGCTCCCTGTTTGGATTTACAAATTTTGGTATTCGTTTTATAAAAGACATTTCCCGCTTCCAAATTGGGAAATACCAAACAATCTGCATCTCCGGCCACTACCGATTTTACTTTCTTGATTTCTGCTGCTTCTTTATCTATAGCCACATCCAACGCCATCGGTCCATCAACGATGTGGGAAGCGCAGATCTGATTCCTTTCCGCCATTTTGGATAAGATGGCCGCATCCACGGTAGACTGCAATTTCGGCAGCACCTGTTCCGTCGGAGCTATCAAAGCCACTTTGGGACATTCCACACCCAACTTCTGGGCCACAGAAGTCACATATCTGATCATGGCCGTCTTCTGCGTCAGATCTGGCTGAGGTATTACAGCCACATCACTCAACACCAGTAATTTATGATAATTCGGACATTCCATGAGCGTCACGTGCGACAAGATGGCGTTGGAAGCGACCAGGCCTTTCTCCTTGTTCAGAATAGCCCGCATGTATTTATCGGTGCTCACCAATCCCTTCATAATGATATCCACGGCACCTTCCCTCGCCATCGCCACCGTTTTTTCCGCCGCCCCGACATCGGAGGTCTCATGTTCTATTTCAAAAACCGACATATCATATCCTGCCGCCTGACACACTCTGGCAATTTCATCGCGGTCACCGATCAGCACGGCTTCCACCAATTCCATTTTTACCGCTTTGTAGACGGCTTCTATGGAATGACAGTCGTTGGCATAAGCCACTGCTACACGCTTTTTACGGGTATCATTTTTCAATACCTCATAAATATCACTGATTTTTTGAATTTTCATCGCTATTTTGGTTTGAACGCGAAACAAAAATAGACGATTTTATTTGAAAGCAAAAGATTATTGCACACTTTTTATTTTTTTGTGCAATTTTTCTTCCACAACTGCCAGCTGTTAATCAAATTCTGCCACAAAACATACGCTGCAGGCCCTACGGAAGCAGTTGGACACAAATAAATCTGTGCCATCCAGATGGCGAGAATGGTGTTTTTCTGCCCCAGTCCCTGTCCGCCGGCAATCGTGTTATCATAACGGTTTCCCAGGCGGCGGCCGAAGTAGAACTGCATGACGCATACGCCCAGTGCCAGTACAGCCAGCATGACTTCGTTCTCATAATGCGGATCGGGTTGTTCCAACAGGAATGTAACGGTACGTCCCGTGACAACCGTCAGCGCCAGCGACCACATATAGAATGACAGTATCTGAACGGAAAGCAACCACCGGTGGAAACGGGGCAAAAGCCACTGCACCAGCCAAGCCCCCAACAAAGGCAGTATCAGAAGCGGCACCACCTGCCGGCAGATGTAGCCGAATGATTCCCAGAAAGGCAATGCGCTGTTTGTTCCCAAAAAGGAAAAGATAACGGGAGCCGCCACCGCTACCAACACATTACTCAAAAATACAAAACTAGCCAAAAAGGCTACATTCCCTCCCAGCATTCCCGTAATCACCGCAGCAGCCGTCGCCGTCGGTGCCAACACACAAATCAATACCCCCTGCGCCAATTCGGCACTAAAAGGTGCAACCAAAGCATACACCAAGAGACTCCCGCAAAGTTGTATCAGCAAGAGCCAGATATGCAAGCGGGAAAACTTCATGTGACGGGGAGAAATCTTGCAGAATGTCAGAAACAACATGCAAAAAATCAAGGTCGGTGTCAGAAAGCCCAACACCCCGATATAAGTATGGAACAATGCTCCCGTCAGCATTGCAATCGGGAGTATCCAGTTTTTTACAGCTTGTAACATAGGAGTACTATCTCACTCTTTCATATATAATTTGACCACCATCGGCTTCTCGCCTATTTTCACATCCACGGCTTTGTCGTTGCCTGCAAGATCGGAGTATTTAAATGTATAGGTCTTGTTCTTTTCGAGCAGAAATTCCAGCATGTCGTTCATGTCTTGGTGCGCTCCGACCGTACGTCCGCCCCCCATCTGGTCCGCCCCGCAAAAAACATCCACGTTGGCAGCCACCCTGTCATCGGAATTGAGCGTACACGCCGGCGTTTCAAACATGCTTACCTTCACGCTCACATGCTTCCCGTCATCCAGTAATGAAGACTCATACGCCCGGTACAACTGTACATAACGGTCCGTTACGTTCCGCGCATGCACATAGCAAATGGTCGAATCCCACACCAGCGGGAAACAATCTTCTGCAGGAGCAAAGGAAGTGGCAAAGATGGCATGCTGCCGGTCGTTTTTGTCCGCTTTTCCCGCATCGGCAAAGAACCACGATTCATTCAGTCGGTTGGGATAGTATTCGGTGAAATACCATTCTCCGTCTATCCACACCTCGCACCAGTTGTGATTGCCCCGGTTGTCATGCCAGTTCGGCGTACCCGCCACCCTCGCCGGAATACCCACCGCACGGAAGGCATCCACCAGCAAGATAGACAATCCGCTACACGAAGCCATGTGCTGGCGCATGGACTCGTAGGGGCTTTGATCCGGTTTTTCGCGTTTGGTATTGTAGTCCACCATGACCTCGTCCCGAATATTCCGGTTTACGGAGTCAATCGCTTCCTCCAATGTCCGGCAATTCCGCACATACCGCGAAAAACGGTTGTAGAAATCCGCCCGCCAGTTGTCACGAGTTTCATTCATAGATACGTAAGGCAATACCTCATTGAAGAAAATGCTGTCCGGCAACTCCTTCGCCCAGGCAAACTTTTCTCTCGCCAGATAGGCATATTTCACATTCTCGAGCAGGAAATCGGCGGTCAGGGTTTGCAGGTCCCGTTCCGGCATATAGGCTATCAGATAAGCCATTCCCTCTTTTTGTTCAACGGGACAGTTTTCCAGTGCCTTTTTCAATTCCCCTGCATGGTCTCCCGCTTTCTCAAAAGCGGTATCCAACAAACGGCCGTACTGTTTCGGCACACCGTCATACGACATCGTACACGCAAACAGACAAACGATAAATAATACACACCACGTTTTCATAAATCTTGTCTTTATTTTCTATCACTAAAATATTTCATAAACTGAGCTCTTTCATAACGGGCCGCATTCTCCATGCCGCCGTATGAGAGTTTTCCGCGGAACTGCCCGATGCTGCGGAAGGCATGCCTGTCCATCCACGAAGCCACGAAACGGTTCAGGGCCTGAACGGTCTCTATCCCCTTTTCATACAGGACGGAACATACCTGCACGGTGGCAGCCCCGGCCAGCAACATTTTCACGACGGCCTCGCCGCTGTGCACGCCTGTAGATGCGGAAATCTGCAATTGCGGATTTTTTCCCGCCAGAATACCCGTCCAGCGCAGCGTCGTCCGCAAGTCTTCCGGACGGCTGAATACGGGCGCCACGCCAATGGCAAGCTGTTCAATGTCTATATCCGGTTCGTAAAACCGGTTGAACAACGTCACGGCATCCACCCCAAACGCTTTGAGTTTGGCGACAAAAGTCGGCAGATTCGTAAAATAGTGACTGATTTTCACGATGAGCGGCAATTTTACCTGCGACCGCAGGTGCTTTACGATGGAGTAATAAACATTCTCCGTCTCCACACTTTCTTTAAATTCATCCAGCGGCAACGCAAATACGTTCAATTCCAGTGCATCGGCGCCCGCCTGTTCCAGCTCCTTCGCAAAGCTTACCCACTCTCCGTCGGCAATGCAATTGATACTGGCAATAACCGGAATGTTTATATTTTTTTTGGCATCCTTCACCAAAGCGATGTATTGCTGCAATGTATTCGCCCGAACATAATTCCGGAGATAATCCCCCTCTTCGGAAGAATCACTGTTTCCGGTCATTTTCTGTACATCCATCCGGATTTGTTCCTCGAAAACGGATTTCAGGATAACCGCCCCCGCTCCGTTCTTCTCCATCTCCCGCAACTTTTCTATATCTGCCGTTAAACCACAGCTTCCGGCGATAACCGGACTTTTCAGGGTCAAACCCGCAAAATTCGTCTTTAAGTCTGCCATATCTTTCCTGTTTAATGTTGGTATTCCCGCTGACCGAATATGGAGCTGCCGATTCTCACCATTGTGCATCCCTCCTCGACAGCTATCCGGTAGTCGCCCGACATACCCATGGAAATCTCTCTAAACTCCGGCTTACCGGAAAAATAGTGCTCTTTCAGACGGAGAAAGATTTGCTTCAACTCTCTGAATTCCCGTCTCACCTGCTCCGTGTTTTCCGTATAAGTCGCGATACCCATCACTCCGGTAATCCGAACGTTCTCCAACATTTTATACTCTTCGCTTTCCATGATGGCGACCGCTTGTTCATACGTCAGACCAGACTTCGTTGTTTCCTCCGCGATATGAAATTCCAGCAGACAGTCTATCGTGCGGGCACATTTGGCGGCCTCACGCTCGATTTTCACCAATAACTTCAAACTGTCTACAGAATGTATCAGACGGACGAACGGAGCAATGTACTTGACGTTCTTTTCCTGCAACTGCCCTATCATGTGCCATTCGATGTCTTTCGGCAGGAGGCGGTACTTAGACGCCATTTCCTGCGGACGGTTCTCCCCGAACGCCCGCTGTCCCCAGGCATACGCCTCTTCGATAGCTTCCGCCGGCTTTGTCTTCGACACCGCAATCAACCGCACACCCTCAGGCAGCCCGGCTGAAATCCGTTCTATATTTTCCTTAATATTCATGCGGCAAAGATATGAATAAGTGAAGTATCTGTAAGATTATTTTAACCTGACAAGATTATAGCCGCTCAATCTCTTCAACTGAAAGCCCCGTAGCCTGGGCAATGGTTTCTATTGCAATTCCGAGCGACTTCATGTTCCGGACAATCTCCGCTCTACTTTCAGCTTTACCCTCTGCCCGTCCCTCTTCACGGCCTTCTATTCTACCTTCTGCTCGACCTTCTATTCTACCCTCTTCACGGCCTTCTATTCTACCTTCCTCACGACCTTCTATCCTGCCTTCCATACGGCCCTCCATACGTCCTTCCTTACGCCCCTCTTCCAAGCCTTCGATGCGGGCGGTGTCCATCACACTACGCTGTACGCGCAAGTCTTCGATGTTGCGGAGATAGGCGGCGCGGTCTCGCTTGTCCAAAGAAGAAAATTGCAAACGCTCACGCGCTTCCGCCAATCCAGGCGCCTGCGTGTCCGTACCGATTTCACCCGTCTTCAGGAACACTATCCATTCATCCAGAGGCGTCACTGCCTTCTGGTCAAACTCATTCACCCGAAGAACATAGTACTCCGGAAACAAATCACCCGCCGACTGGCAGATAAAACGCTCCGTCTGCTGTTTCGACAATTTCAAAATGTCATTATTGTGAATACCCCGGAA